>JAZQJG010000078.1:0-45271 GCA_045541535.1 Eubacteriales bacterium | reverse complement strand
GCAAACGGATTTTTCTATTTGATTCCGATTTTTTTGAGGTATTCACCGGTATAGCTTTTTTTGCAGGCAGCCACCTTTTCGGGCGTGCCGACAAGTCGGGAGGCCAAGCGGTCTTAGGAAGACAAATAAGGCAGTCAACTCCTTGGCCCACAGAACGACATGGCTACGATCCGACTTGCAAACGGATTTTTCTATTTGATTCCGATTTTTTTGAGGTATTCACCGGTATAGCTTTTTTTGCAGGCAGCCACCTTTTCGGGCGTGCCGACCACCAAAACCTTACCGCCGGCATCTCCCCCTTCGGGGCCAAGATCGATGATATGATCAGCCGTTTTGATCATATCAAGATTATGCTCAATCACAAGCACGGTATTGCCGGCATCCACCAGCTTTTGCAACACGTCAATCAGCTTTTGTACGTCTGCCGTATGCAGTCCCGTGGTTGGCTCGTCCAGAATATAAATGGTTTTACCGGTAGAGCGTTTGGATAGCTCGGTAGCAAGTTTCACCCTCTGCGCCTCACCGCCGGACAAAGTGGTGGAGGACTGACCGATCTTTATATAAGACAGACCAACGTCATACAAAGTTTTTAACTTTCGGTAAATTCTGGGGATGCTCTCAAAGAAGTGCATTCCCTCCTCTACCGTCATGTCCAGCACGTCAGCAATAGATTTTCCTTTGTATTTAACTTCAAGCGTTTCGCTGCTGTAACGGGCGCCTTTACAAACCTCGCAAGGCACGTATACGTCCGACAAAAAGTGCATTTCAATTTTGATGATACCGTCACCCTGACAAGCCTCGCAACGGCCGCCGCGAACATTAAAAGAAAAGCGACCGGGGCCATAGCCGCGGGCTTTCGCCGCTTGCGTTTTCGCAAAAAGATCACGAATATCAGAAAATACCGACGTATAGGTGGCGGGATTGGAGCGGGGCGTTCGTCCAATGGGAGATTGATCAATATTGATCACTTTATCCAGATGCTCCAAGCCCAAAATTTCTTTACACTCGCCCGGCAGCGTGTGAGCACGGTTAAGGTCTCTGGCCAAAGTTTGATAAATGACGTTATTGACCAACGAAGACTTGCCCGAACCGCTGACGCCGGTAACACAGGTAAACGTGCCAAGCGGTATAGAAACGTCTACGTTTTTAAGATTATTTTCCTTTGCACCGACAACACGCAGATAATTTCCGTTACCTACCCTGCGTTTCTCAGGAATCGCAATCTTTTTACGACCGCTCAAATACTGTCCGGTCAGTGAATTTTCGTTTGCCATAATCTCGGCGGGCGTACCCTGTGCAACAACTTCGCCGCCGTGAATTCCGGCACCGGGGCCGATATCCACAATATAATCTGCCGCACGCATCGTATCCTCGTCGTGCTCTACCACAATCAAAGTATTGCCGACGTCTCGCAGATTTTTAAGGGTTGTCAGTAATTTATCGTTATCTCGCTGATGCAGGCCGATGCTGGGCTCGTCAAGAATATACAGTACCCCCATCAATGAAGATCCAATCTGCGTTGCCAAACGAATCCGCTGGCTTTCGCCACCGGACAAAGTGCCGGAAGAACGGGAAAGAGTGAGATAGGAAAGACCGACGTTGACCAAGAAATTCAATCTGACTTTGATTTCTTTGATCACTTCATGGCCGATCATCTCTTCTCTTTCGGTAAACTCTATACTCTCAAAAAAGGTCAGCAATTTTTGCACCGAAAGATCGCAAACCTCACGAATGTTTTTACCACCAACGGTAACGGTGAGCACTTCTTTTTTCAAACGAGCACCCTTACACTCTTCACATTGCTTTTCCACCATAATGCTCTCAATTTGATGGCGCAAAAAGTCGCTGTTGGTTTCGTGATATCGACGTTCCAGATTGCTGATAATACCTTCAAAAGGTGCATAGCGCACGTGTTTACTGCCGGGACGGCCGATAGCAATCTCTTCCCCATTCGTCCCATACAGCAAAATTTTTTTCACTTCGTCGCTCAACGTGTGATACGGTGCATCCAAAGAAAAACCATACTTTTTTGACAAAGAGTGTATGAACAAATTTGCTATGGAATCTCCGTAACCCGAATGCCAACCGTTGGCTTTAATTGCGCCGTTATTCAAAGACAGGTTCTCATCCGTAATCAGACCACGGGGATCAATCGTCATTTTAAACCCGATACCGTCACACCCGGGGCAAGCACCATAGGGATTATTGAAGGAAAACATACGGGGAGAAAGTTCCTCGATGCTCGTACCGTGTTCCGGACAAGCGTAATTCTGTGAAAACACCAGATCTTCCTGATCCTGGCGGGCAACAATCACCAGACCGTGGGCATTGTGTAACGCAGTTTCCAGAGAGTCGGTCAATCGGCTTCGGATACCGTCACGAATGATCAGGCGATCCACCACAATCTCAATGGTGTGTTTTTTGTTTTTCTCCAACTCAATATTTTCACTAAGTTCATACAACAGACCGTCCACACGGACTCGGGCATATCCGCTCTTTTGAGCTTCCTCCAGCAGTTTTTTGTGCTCGCCTTTACGATTGCGAATTACCGGCGCCAGGATAAAAATGCGCTCACCTTCCGGCAAGGATAGCACCTGTTCCACAACTTGATCCACCGTTTGCTGTGTGATTTCTTTGCCGCATACGGGGCAATGGGGACGTCCGATACGGGCATACAACAAACGAAGATAATCATAAATTTCTGTTACCGTTCCCACGGTGGAACGAGGATTTTTGGAGGTGGTTTTCTGATCAATGGAAATGGCGGGAGAAAGACCGTCAATGGACTGCACCTCCGGCTTGTCCATCTGTCCCAAAAACATTCGGGCATAGGAAGACAGACTCTCCACGTACCGCCTCTGGCCCTCGGCATATATCGTATCAAAAGCAAGAGAAGATTTGCCGGAGCCGGAAAGCCCCGTCAATACTACCAATTGATCCCTCGGAATAGTAAGATCGATGTTTTTCAGATTGTTTTCTTTTGCCCCTTTTATGGTAATAAATTTTTCCATGCTTGTCCTCAATCATTCATCAATTCTTGAATCTTATCGCGCAACACCGCTGCATATTCAAATTCAAGCATTGCGGCCGCTTGTTGCATCTGTTTGGTAAGATCTTTGATGAGTTTATCTTTTTCTTTGGCCTTAACATTCATAGCATTAATGTTACGAATGTCCTTTTTACTGGAAATTTCCAGTACCTCACGAACGTCTTTTACGATGGTTTTAGGAACGATACCGTGCGCCTCATTATAAGCCTGTTGCTTTGCTCGCCGACGGTTAGTCTCCGTAATAGCCCTCTCCATACTGGGCGTTACCTGATCGGCATACATAATCACCTGGCCACCTGCATTTCTGGCGGCTCGGCCAATAGTCTGGATCAGCGAAGTCTCACTCCGCAGAAAGCCTTCTTTGTCGGCATCCAAAATCGCGACCAAAGAAACTTCCGGAATATCAAGACCTTCCCGCAACAAGTTGATACCAACCAATACATCAAATTCGCCCAGACGCAGATCACGAATGATCTCCATTCGCTCCATTGTATCAATGTCATGATGCATATAACGCACCTTAACGTTATGGCTCTCCAAATAACTCGTCAAGTCCTCTGCCATACGTTTGGTCAGCGTTGTTACCAAAACACGCTCTTTTTTGGCAGAGCGCAGATTAATCTCCGACAAAAGATCGTCAATCTGACCGTCGCTGGATTTTACTACGATCTCCGGATCCAACAATCCGGTAGGCCGAATCACCTGTTCGGCAACGTTACTACTTTCCTGCAGTTCCAATCCGCCGGGTGTAGCGCTGACAAACAACGTATCCTTTAGTTTACCCCAAAACTCATCAAAATTCAGTGGGCGATTGTCAAGTGCTGAGGGCAAACGAAAGCCGTAGCGCACCAAACTTTCCTTTCTGGCGCGGTCTCCCCCGTACATTCCTCTGACCTGAGGCAAAGTTACGTGAGACTCATCCACAATAAACAAGAAATCATCCGGGAAGAAATCAAACAACGTATACGGCGTACTGCCGGGCGCTCTGCCGCTCATAATTCGGCTGTAGTTTTCTACTCCGTTGCAAAAACCGATTTCACGCAACATTTCAATGTCGTATTTTGTTCGTTGTTCAATTCGTTGGGCTTCAATCAACAAATTGTTTTGGTTATAGAATTTGACCCGCTCTTCCAACTCTCTTTCAATTTCAGCGATGGCACTCTCTAACTTATCTTCCGTCGTGATATAGTGAGATGCCGGGTAAATTGCAACGTGAGATAAAGTGGCCAACACCCTGCCGGTCAGCGCATCCACTTCTGTGATACGGTCAATTTCGTCCCCAAAGAACTCAATACGAATCACCTTATCGGTAGAAGCCGCCGGAAAAACGTCCAACACCTCGCCTTTCACACGAAATTTATTACGAGAAAAGTCAATATCATTTCGCTCATAATGGATGTTAACCAAACGCATGATCACGTCATCACGATCAATCTGCATACCGGGTCGGAGGGAAACGATCATTTCACGGTAATCCTGCGGATCACCCAGACTGTAAATACAGGAAACGGAGGAGACGATAATGGTATCCGGACGCTCAAATAAAGAAAAAGTGGCGCTGTGACGCAATTTGTCAATTTCATCGTTAATAGCGCTGTCCTTTTCTATATATGTGTCCGAGGACGGAATATAGGCCTCCGGCTGGTAGTAATCGTAGTAGGAAACAAAATATTCAACAGCATTCTCGGGAAAAAATTCCTTGAGTTCACTGCAAAGCTGAGCAGCCAAAGTCTTGTTATGAGCGAGAATCAGTGTAGGTTTATTCAGTTTAGCAATAATGTTTGCCATAGTAAAGGTTTTTCCGGAGCCGGTAACGCCCAACAACGTTTGCCGTTTCTTTCCGTTTTGAAAACCTTGTACCAATTGCTCAATAGCCTCCGGCTGATCACCCGTCGGCTCGTAAGGAGCGACCAATTTAAAAATACCCAACTCGTTCACCTCCATGCCATGCCATTCTATTTAATTTATTATACTACAAAACATCATAAAAATAAAGGGCGATTTCTAAAATCGCCCTTTATTTTTATTCATCGTCCGTGTCAAACAGATCGCTTTGCACCTGATCCACCTGTGCTTGCAAGTCAAGATCATCAGATTCAAAGCCGCTTTCCACAGTTACTTTTGGCTTTTCGGCAAAAGGCCAGATATTTCCCGCCAAACGAGCTTTTTTCAAAAAATCTTTCACAGAGAAAATCTCAATATCTCGTAAGCTGTTGGAAGGCATCTCAACCGGTTGGAATCCCTTGAAATCGGTATACTCGTCAATATCGGCAAGTTCGCTGATAAAAGGATACAGGCGGGCATGCATAATCAGCGCCTCCCCTTTTTCTTTGTTCAATCTTTGCAGTTCGGAAACAGAGATGAGCTGACGTTGTCTTCCGTTAGCAGTATAAATTGTGCCGCAAAGGTCGCTGATTTCCCGCAAAAGATCCAGCTCTTTGGACGTCAAAAAGATCCAATTGTCGCAGTT
The DNA here is from genome assembly GCA_045541535.1 of Eubacteriales bacterium. Taxonomy (GTDB): domain Bacteria; phylum Bacillota; class Clostridia; order Oscillospirales; family QAKW01; genus Firm-08. Next base: position 39,752 of record JAZQJG010000078.1, on the reverse strand, counting down.
ACCCTTAATCGTATCCGCATCCTCACCGTATTTACCCCGCAACTGGTGCAAACTTTGAGCCACAAGGAAATAACGCATGTTACGGCTTCTAGCCGCAGAAATCATGGAAGGCATATCAGGCACCTTGGGAATATTACAAAATTCATCCAGCACAAAATTTACCCGTATCGGCAAGGTGCGATTTTCTTCCTTCTGTGCCTCTGAAATCAACACCTCATATGCTTGCTTAATAAAGGTGGTAACCAAGAAATGATAGGTTGTTTTCTCATCGGGAACGATGATATAAACCGCTGTTTTCTCCCGTCCGATCCGGCGCATATCCACCGTATTTTTAGAAAGCATTTTTACCAGATTTTCCTGCGTATTGAAAATACCGACCATACCGTAAAGAGAGGCGAAAATACTGCGCTTAGTTGCATCGGCAGAGCTCAATACACCGGCGTAGTTCATAGCGGCAATCGTATTATCCTGCATATGACTCAAAATTTCCTTCAGCGGTTCCGCACAATCGTAAGAGCAAAGCCTGGCCAGACTACCGAGATTGACCTCTTCTTCCGAAGCACTTTCCATCAATAACAACAGATTGGCAAGGGCATAAGATGACGCCATCTGCGGCCAAAAAACATCTTTAGTGGAAGCAAATTGAGGCTCCGCAATCGTTGCAACAAAGTCGTTCAAAAGCGCAACCGCCTCTTCCTGCTTGCCGCTTTTATAAAGTTCATAAGGCAAGGAAAGCGGATTCCAAGAATCACCCAATCCCACGTCACGGAAATTCAAAGCAACGGTATTATAGCCCATTTCTTTGGCCAGACCGGAAGTTTTGTGGTATAACTCACCCTTAGGATCAGTGACCACAAAAGACTCCCCTGCCTTTGCAAACATTCCAAGCATCGGCATACAGAACAAACGCGTCTTTTTTGAACCGGTGGCGCCAAAAATCAGACTGTGCGTGTCTTTATGATCTACGCAAACCTCTTTGCCGTTTGAGAGTAAAGGAAGACCCGCAGCCTCACAGGAAGGCTGTGAAAGGTCAATCATCATGCCGTCATTTTTAATTTCATCAATCGTAGCCCAGCGTGTTTCCTGACTACTATCCACGTATTGACCGTATTTATAAATATCGTAACCCATTTATGCACCTCAATTACCGAATCCGATCTTGTTGATCTTTTCAATCTTCAATACTGCACGCTTGATATAGTTACTATCGGCAGAAAAATCGGCCAACAGTTGTCGGTCTAATACCCGATTGCGAATTTCCGGATTTGCAAAGAAAGAATACACAATGTCCTGACACAACATTTTAATAGATTTGAAGCCGTCAAAATAGCGATTTTTGCGTAAAACCTCAATGCTTTCAAACAGTAATTCTTTGCCGCTCTCATCCAATTTCAGATCATATCTGGCAAGAAAATTTTCAATATATTCAAACAAGTCTTCCGTTTTGGGAAGCGGCAATGTTACTTTTTCAATCCGAAGATAGGTAGTAAGTATTGCCTCCAGTTCCCCAAGCTTTTGTTTATCCATAGATGAAACGGAAAGCATCAAAAGAAGCTTGTCACTGTTGTTTGAAAGATAATCCAGAAAATTGATAAAGTGCTTTTCGCTGAAATGACCACGCCAATCGTCAATATCAATATGTACAATCCCCTTATATTGACTGCGAAAGCCCGCCGCATTTACAATAGCATCCGTCAATCGTTGCAGTTCCTTAAATTCGTGATCAGGAGATGCATAAGACAAAGAAATTTCAAAAAATTTCACGTCACCCTGAAATTCCATCAACCCGGGACATTTGGCCAAAAATTCAGATATCAAGCGTACCAAATTGCTCCGCCCGGCGCCGGAATTTGCTACCAACAAAATATCAGGCAACAGCACCGGCACCTGTGTCGGTGCTTTGGACAAGTTTTCCGAAAGGATTTTCCAACGGTTTACCAACACCTTCAAATCTGAAGATCCCTTGATCTTCATCAATTCATTATAGTAGTTGATCATTTGCTCCTCCTAAGAAAAGAAATTGTTCTTCTACATTTTACAACAATATTTTTACCCTGTCAATTCTGCACCATTACAATAGAAATAAATAAAAATATAATTTTTTCTTGACTTTATATTTTTTTATGATATTATTATAAAGAATCCTTGTCCCGTAACAAGGCGGGACCTAATGTCCAAAAGGAGGTGTAATTATGGCTGAACTGCGTAAATATGAAACAGTTTTCATCGCCAAGCCCAACCTGAGTGAGGATGAGTTTACCGCTCTGCTTGAGAAGATCAAAGGTTTGATCGAGAAGAATGGTAAGATCCTGTCCGTTGAGGATTGGGGCGTAAAGAAACTGGCATATCTCATCGAGTTCCTGAACGAAGGCCACTATGTTTTGATTAACTTCGAAGCACCGGTTGACTTCCCCGCAGAGCTCGAGCGTGTCTACAACATCACTGACACGATCATGCGTTCCTTGACCGTAAGCAAGGAAGAAAAATAAGGATGGTAGTATGAAATGATCAATAAAGCGATTTTAATTGGCAGACTCACTACACAACCTGAGCTCAAGAAGACTCAGTCCGGTGTCTCTATTTCCAGTTTTTCAATTGCTGTGCAAAGAAATTACAAGGGGCCTGACGGGAACTACCCCACTGATTTCATCAACATTGTAACCTGGAGAAACACCGCTGAATTCGTATGCAAATTCTTTACTAAGGGCCAACTCATCGGCATCGTCGGCTCCATTCAGTCCAGAAACTATGAGGACAAGAATGGTAACAAACGCACCGCTATTGAAGTGGTTGCTGACGAAGCACAGTTTGTTGAGTCCAAGCGGGAAGCATCAGCCTACAATGAACCCCAAGAATTCAAAGCTCCCCCGGTTGCCGGCGGAAATGACGTTGAATTTGAAGAGGTTGAAGATGATGACCTCCCCTTCTAAAATTTAATGGAGGTAAACTTTCATGGAAAAAGAGAGAAGCTTTAGAGCCAGAAAGCCCAGAAGAAAAGTTTGTTCTTTTTGCGTTGATAAAGTAGAAGCAATTGACTACAAAGATATTGCTACTCTGCGCAAGTATATTTCCGAGCGTGGCAAGATCCTGCCCAGACGCGTTACCGGTACTTGTGCCAAGCATCAGAGAGAGCTGACCGAAGCCATCAAGAGAGCTCGTCAGATCGCCCTGCTGCCCTACACCAACGACTAAGTAATAAAAAAGAGAAGTCCGAACGGACTTCTCTTTTTTTATTCATTTTTAAAGCAGGAATTCAGCTTTTGCAAAGCTTTCTTCTCTATTCTGGAAACGTAACTTCTTGAAATTGAAAGGGCGCGGGCAACCTCGTTTTGCGTCTTTGGCTCCGTATCAAACAAGCCGTAACGCTTGATGATAATCATTTTTTCCCGCGGCTCCAGCACTTCCAGATATTGATATATTTTCTTGCAGTTTCCTTGTAAGTCTATCTTTTCGGAAAAATCTTCATCTTCATACATAATGTCCTGAAAAGTCAGCGCATTTCCCTCTTTATCCGTTTCCAACGGATCGTTCAATGATATTTCCCCCGCCAATTTCTTTTGACTTCTAAAATGCATCAGCACCTCATTTTCAATACAGCGTGCGCAATAGGTGGAAAGTCTGGCTTTTTTTGAAGCATCGTACGAATCCACTCCTTTGATTAAACCTATAGTGCCAATGGAAATCAGATCCTCCTGCTCTTCCCCGCCCGTATAGTATTTTTTCATAATATGTACCACAAGTCTCAAATTGCGCTCTATCAAAATATCTCTGGCACGCATATCCCCTTTTTTATATTCGCACAAATAATATCGCTCTTCCTCTTCACTCAACGGTTTTGGAAAAGACGTTGAGCTGGAAATATAGAGCATCAGAAACATAAAATTTTCCAAGAAGTATTGCAGCATTCCCCACATAAAACTCACCTAAAATAAAATATCACGAGAGTAAAACACTCTCGTGATAAAATATATGAGTCGGAACGCTTGACCTATGAAGCCGTTATCATTTGAAAACACGGTATTTTGCCGCCAATTTGCAATCAAACTGATCACAGCAAGCCGCAATTCTTTCATAAAAGTCATGTTCGCGCATGGGTTTCAAAATCGCAACATATTCATCCCCATCGGAAATCACTTGTTCCACAGGGAAAGCTTTTGCGGCATGAACTGCATCGGCGCCCTTAAAGCGAACGTAAAAAGAGACTCCCTCTTTCTTAAAGTCTGCCACCATATCTTCCTTGGGGCCACCCCAATACAAATACTTTTTGGCATCCTTATGACGGCAACAATCAATAACGTCGGCAACGACGGCGCTGGCAGTGGGCAGTTTACCGGCGCCTCTGCCGTAAAACATTGTTTCACCCACAGCATCGCCTTCCACGACGATTTCATTAAATACGCCTTGCACAGCCGCCAGATTGGCGCTTTTATCCAATAAGAAGGGCGCAACAATAATATGCACTGTTTCATCGGACTTTCGCTCCGCAAGTCCCAGCAGTTTGATAGCATAGCCGGCAGCAGAAGCATATTTCACGTCTTTAAGATTCAAATTACGGATACCCTCGGTCTGAACCAGATTAGGATCGATATGTGAACCGTATGCCAAAGATCCAAGGATCGCAATTTTACGGCAGGCATCCAAACCGTCAATATCCGCCGCCGGATTTGCTTCGGCATATCCGTGTTTCTGCGCCTTGGCAAGAGCATCAGAAAATTCATCGCCGTCAGCAATCATTTTAGACAAAATATAATTGGTAGTACCGTTTAAAATACCATAGATACGCTTAATGCGATTGGCCGTCAAGCATTGATATAAAGGTCTGATGATCGGAATACCGCCGCCCACAGAAGCCTCAAACATAAAACTAACGTCTTGCTCCTTGGCAATCTCCAGCAATTCATCACCATAGGTTGCCACTAACTCTTTATTGGAAGTAACAACGTTTTTGCCGGCCTCCAAAGAACGTTTGACAAAGGAATAAGCCGGATTCAATCCGCCAATCACCTCTACAACCGTTTCAATCTCTTTATCATGCAAAACCTTTTCAAAATCCTTTGTAAACAGATCTGTATGAGGATCGTCAGGAAACTCACGGATATCCACAATATACTTAATCTCAATTTTTTCTTTGGCATTATTGGCGATAGAAGTCGCATTTTTAAACACAAGCTCAACTACACCGCTACCTACCACGCCATATCCCAATACTGCAATCTTCATTTTTTACTCCTTTGCTACAATGTCGGCGCGAAGCACGCCCTTCGTATTTTGTAAATTATACAACAATTCCTCAGCCCCAACCGTCAGTTTCTCTGTCGTGATAGAAATTGACACAGGCGCAATATCATCAATCGGAATATTTTGATTAATCGTTAAAATGCTGGCACCAAGCGCCGAAACCTGTTGCAAAATATCAGCAAGCACGCCCGCCTCATCCAGCAACAAGATGTTAAGGGTAATGATATTTTGTGCTTTTTTCTCTGCAAAAACCGAAATATGATCCTTATACTTATAATACACGGCGCGGGAAATACCCAAGGCCGTTGTTGCCTCATTTACGGTTTTGCATTTTCCGCTCTGCAAAAGTTTTTTTGCAGCCACAACTTTTTCAAAGATTGAGGGTAACACTTTTTTGTCAATAATATAGTATCTTTCGTCCATGTGTTTCTCCATTAAAGGCATTTGTATTTCAACCATGGACAGATTATAGCACTTTTATCATAGAAATGCAACCAATTTTGGAAAATAACTTGCATAACGTTTTTTATGTGATAAAATAGGAACAAGGAGGAAATTATGTTTACGGAATTAGATAAAAAGAAAATCAGATTTATAATCAACATACTGTTTTTTGTTGCGCTGGCGGGAATCGCATACTTCTTTCTTAAGTTCGTATTTTTCTGGATACTCCCCTTTTTGATCGCTTTTGCAATTGCACTCATTGCCAATCCGATCATCACCAAATTGTGCGAAAAACTCAAATGGAAGCGTAGTTTGATCTCCACCATAGTAATTACCGTATTTATTGCCGTTTTGGCAATGCTTGCCGTATTGTTGTCCACCACCCTGTTTAATGAAATCAAAAGCATTTTGGGCAACCTTGGTAATTATCTGACACAATTAATTGCATTCATCCAAAATCTGCCGGCAAAATACGGTCACTTGATGAACGGAAGATTTGCAACGGTATTGGAAGAGCTGGTTACGTTTATCAAAAACTACGATTACAGTAGCTTACTTTCCGGCTCTCTTGGCAGTGGAGCCCTCAAATATGCAGGAAGCTTTATCACCTCACTGCCTTCGGCACTGGTGTTTTTGATCGTAACAATTGTCGCAACGTATTTTTCGGCCATTTCTCTTCCGACAATTAAAGCCTTTATTCTGCGACAGTTCGGCGAAAAAACCAGAGACCTTATTATATCAATCAAATTCAATTTTGTAAATACTATTGGAAAATATCTCAAATCTTATTTCGTTTTAATGATGATTACCTTTGCGGAATTGTCCGTTGCATTTTTGATTTTTGATATCAAACCCGCCATTACTCTTGCATTCGTAATTGCTATTGTAGATATTCTTCCCATTCTCGGCATCGGCACCGTATTGATTCCCTGGTCCATTGCAGAATTGATCCTCGGCCATCCTGTCAAGGCATTGATCGTAATTTGTATCTATCTCGTTATTACTGTAATTCGTCAAATCCTTGAACCGAAGATTATTGGAGACCACGTCGGGTTACTCCCCATTGTAACCTTATTCTGTATTTACGTCGGACTACAGCTTTTCGGCGTGCTTGGAATGTTCTTACTCCCCATCTCTGTGATTATAATCAAAAATTTACAGGATGACGGAAAACTCAAAATCTGGAAGTAATACCAAGGGCGGCGATCAAAAGATCGCCGCCCTTCCTTTACAAAAAAAGGCACCGCAAAAGCGGTGCCTTTTAGTTTGTAATGATAATTAGTTAACCAAAGTGGCCTCAGTTTCCTTATCAAACAGATGAGCCATCTCCAGATCCAAGGTAACAACAATCTTATCGTCAGCCTTAGCGGTGGTGGTGGGAGCAACACGAGCGGTAAACTTGGAGCCCTCAACATCCAGATACAGATAGGTTTCAGCACCCATCAACTCAGCAACCTCAACGTCAGCGTTAATAACGTAATCAGGCAGCTCTTCCAGATATCTCTGCTCATCGTGTACGTGCTCGGGACGAATGCCCAGAACGATGGTCTTACCAACCTGAGCCTTAACGGCATCGTTGATCTTGCTCTCGGGCAGCTTGAGGCTGTTATTAGCAAATTCAACGTACAGGTCACCGGCCTTTTCTACCAGCTGAACATCAACGAAGTTCATCTGGGGAGAACCGATAAATCCGGCAACGAAGATGTTGCAGGGATACAGATACAGATTCTGAGGAGTGTCAACCTGCTGAATGAAGCCATCCTTCATAACAACGATGCGAGTTGCCATAGTCATAGCTTCCGTCTGGTCATGGGTAACGTAGATGAAGGTGGTTGCCAGATTGTGATGGATCTTAGACAACTCAGTTCTCATCTGAGCTCTCAGCTTAGCATCCAGATTGGACAGAGGCTCGTCAAGCAGGAAAACCTTGGGCTCACGAACGATCGCACGACCCAGAGCTACACGCTGACGCTGACCACCGGACATAGCCTTGGGCTTTCTGTCCAGCAAATGAGACAGGTCAAGAATCTTAGCAGCCTCTTCAACGCGGCGCTTGATCTCATCCTTAGGAGTCTTTCTCAGTTTCAGACCGAATGCCATGTTGTCAAACACGGTCATATGGGGATACAGAGCATAGTTCTGGAATACCATCGCAATGTCTCTATCCTTGGGGGCAACGTCGTTAACCAGCTTGTCGCCGATGTACAACTCACCCTCAGTGATTTCTTCCAGACCGGCGATCATTCTCAAAGTGGTAGATTTACCGCAACCGGAAGGACCAACCAATACCAGAAATTCCTTATCGGCGATTTCCAGATTGAAGTTGGATACGGCTACTACGCCGCCTTGGTATCTCTTGTAGATATTTTTCAGTAATACGCTTGCCATATGGTGATGTACCTCCTCTAAAGATGCATACTATGATACATATAATATATCACACTTAAATGGAAAAAGCAATTTTATTTTTACACAAAAAAGCGTTGCTTTTTTTGGCAATATTGCACAGAAATGCAGGGTAAATTAAAAAAGTGGGCGGATTTTTGTTCATTTTTATTTACGCATTGATAACGAAATGCGCTTTTTCGCCACGTCCACCGACAGAATGCGTACACTCACAGAATCGCCGATGTGAACCACGTCCAACGGGTGACGGATAAACTTTTCACTCATTTGCGAAACGTGGACCAAGCCATCCTGATGTACACCGATATCAACGAAGGCACCGAAATCAGTAATGTTGCGTACCGTCCCCTGAAATACCATTCCTTCTTTCAAGTCCTTAATATCCAAAACGTCGCTACGCAACACAGGCTTTGCAAGGCCGTCTCGGGGATCTCGGGCGGGCTTGACCAGTTCCGAAACAATATCCTGTAACGTGATATATCCGATCGCCAGCTTTTCAGCCAATGCCTTCCCCGCTGTTTTGAGCATAACGGGAAGTCCGCTGACGGCGGCAGTTCCGATATCTGCCAAAGACATCCCGCTCTCATTCAAAATCAATTCCGCAGCGCCGTAGCTTTCGGGATGAACAGAGGAATTATCCAACGGATTTTTGGATTCTTTGATCCGCAAAAAACCGGCGCATTGCTCAAAAGCCTTGTCACCGAGTTTGGGAACCTTTTTCAGTTGGGTACGGGAAGTAAACAAGCCATTAGCTTCCCTGTATTTAACAATATTTTGCGCAACCGTTGCCGAAATACCCGCAATTCTTTGCAAAAGCGGCACGGAAGCTGTATTAAGGTCAGCGCCAACGCTGTTCACGCATTCTTCCACAACACCGTCCAACACTTCACCCAGACGTTTCTGTTTCATATCGTGTTGATACTGCCCCACGCCGATGGCCTTGGGATCAATTTTGACAAGTTCAGCAAGGGGATCCTGCAAACGTCTGGCAATGGAAACGGCGCTGCGCAGCGATACGTCATATTCAGGAAACTCCGCAGCCGCCAAAGGTGAAGCAGAATACACTGAAGCCCCTGCTTCACTAACCATAATATAACCCACGTTATCCAAATCTGATATCATATCTGCAATAAAAATTTCGCTCTCTTTTGAAGCCGTGCCGTTTCCCACAGCAATCGCAGATACGTTATACTTTTGAATCCATTTACGAAGGAAAACGGCGGCACCCTTTGTATCATTTTTAGGTGCTGTCGGATATACTACACCCACGTCCAACACCTTGCCGGCCTCATCAATTACGCATACTTTACAGCCGGTACGGTAACCGGGGTCAAAACCAATAACACAGCTCCCCTTCAACGGAGGCTGCAGCAGTAATTGCTTAAGATTTTGACGAAAAACAACCAACGCCTGTTCTTCGGCATTTTCTCTCAACTGTGCTCTGATTTCGCGTTCAATGGCAGGAGCAAGCAATCGTTTGTAACTGTCGGCAATGCAAAGCACGATTTCATTGCGAAAACTGCCACCGGGTATGGCAATGTTTGCAAACAGATATTGCTCCGCCATATTTTCGGCTAGTTTCAGCGTTACTTTTAGCATTTTTTCCTTTTCGCCGCGATTGATTGCCAAAATCTGGTGAGATTTCAGCTTGGAAACCACACAGGAAAACTCATAATATTGTCGGTATACGCTGTCCTCTTCCGTTGCGGCTTCACAGACCAACACGCCATTCTCAAAGGTTATGCGTCGCAATTCTTTCCTGTATTCCGCATTCTCTGCGAAATCCTCAGCCAGAATGTACATTGCCCCTTCGATGGCGGCAGTGGTGTCAGACACGTTTTCGTTCACAAATTCAGTTGCAATCTCGTTCAATGCGCGACGATCCGTTTGCGCCAAAATGATAGCGGCCAGCGGCTCCAACCCGTTCTCGCGCGCAACGCTTGCCTTCGTTTTTCTCTTGGGTCGGTATGGTAAATAAATGTCGTCCACTTCCGTCAAAGTCGCAGCTTTTGCAAGGGCGGCAGCCAGCTCATCCGTCCACTTCCCCTGCTCTGTAATCAACCGTTGTACCTCGTCTTTTCGCTCGTTCAGCGAACGATAGTAATTCAATTTTTCGTGTAGCAAACGTAGAGTTTGATCATCCATTGCCCCTGTTTTTTCTTTACGGTAGCGAGCAATAAATGGGATAGTATTTCCTTCGTCCATTAACGCAACGGCGGCCTCAACGTTTTTCGCCGAGAGTTCCAGCGCAGTTGCTAAATATCTGATTTCTTCCGTCATATACGATCACCTTTCAAAATTTGCAATTCTTCTTCCGTTATATAGCGTGATTCACCCGGTTGTAACGATTCGTCCAGTTCCAAACCGCCCATTTTACAACGGTGCAATTCCAAAACCTCGTTACCGACTGCATGAAACATACGCTTGATTTGATGAAACTTTCCTTCGACGATGGTAATACGGGCACAACGATCTGGCAAGGGCTCAAGTACAGCCGGTTTACATACGCCCTCCTTCAACTCAATTCCGCTCGCAAAAAGAGCCACGTCCTTGGCCAAAACCTCATTTTCAAGTTTTGCCAGATATGTTTTGGGAATATGGTTTTTTGGAGACAAAATATTATGAGCAAAATCACCGTCATTGGTAAGTAGCAAAAATCCGGTAGTATTCTTATCCAGTCTGCCGGCCACAAATAAGTCTTTGCGTTTCATATCCTCCGGCAACAAATCCACTGCCGTTTTAACGTTCCTATCCTTCGTGGCAGAGATGACACCCATAGGCTTATTCATCATAATATAGTAGTATTTTTGGTATTTTCCGACAATATCTCCCCAAAGAATAACGTCGGCCGGCACACAATGGCAAGCGCTATCCTTCGCAACCTTTCCATTGACCTGAATATTGCCTGCAGAAATTTCTTTTTTGGCCTGCTTGCGAGTCAATCCAAACAGTTCGCAAACCATCTTATCCAAACGAAAGCTTTCCATATTATTTCCTTTCCGTTCATTTGGAATTATTATATCAAAAATTAAGCGAAATGTCAAAAAATACCACCGCGAAAGCGGTGGTATTTTTTAGTATCCCATTGTCTCTGTTAGAGAATCGTCGTTTTCGATCCATTCCGAAACGGAAATCTCACGATATTCCGTTTTCGTATCCCGAACGTAAATTTTTTCAATACCGGCATTGATGATCATTTTTTTGCACATACAGCAAGAATTTGCATTCATTATGTACGAGCCATCATCAGCGTTTTTGCCCACAAGATACATCGTTGAACCCAGTGTGTCGTTGCGGGAGGCAGCAATAATACAGTTTTGTTCCGCATGAATGGAACGACAAAGTTCGTACCGCTCCCCTCTGGGAATATTCAGCTTTTCCCTCATGCAAAAGCCCAGATCGCTGCAATTCTTTCTGCCGCGAGGCGCGCCGTTGTATCCGGTAGAAATAATTTGATCATTCTTAACGATAATGGCGCCGTAACAGCGGCGCAAGCAAGTGCTGCGCTCAATTACCGTTTCGGCAATATCAAGATAATAATTAATTTTATCAATCCTCATAATTAACCTCACTTGAAAAAGGCGGATGCCAAAACATCCGCCTTATCAAATTACATGTATTTTACAACGCTCTCGGGAGCATCGGCAGGCTCAGCAGAAACCATAACGGTTACAGAAGTCTTAGAAGCCTCGGTAAACTTATCCAGAGCCTCCAGCAATTTGCCCAGTGCTTCCAGATCTTCGCCGATGATCTTCAGAATAGAATCAACGTATACGGAAGTAATGTCATAGTTGCCGGCGAACAAACCGAGGATAAAGCCTTCAAGAGCCTCAATGCCACCAATGTTATAACTCTTAATATCAATCAATCTTGCCTTGGAAGAAATGTCCAGCTTCAGTTTGTCACCATACTCGATGCACACAACATTGCCGGCAGACTGCTTGGTCTCCAGATTGACCATATCAATCAAAGCCTTTGTTTTGCCGGTTCCTTTTTTTCCGATAATTACCTTTACCATTAGAAATTCCTCCTAAAAATTATTTGTTCAAATCGTTGATTTTTTCTTGAATTGCGATGGTTTCCTGCTCGTAACCGGGTTTACCCAGCAATGCGAACATATTCTTCTTGTAGGCCTCAACACCCGGCTGGTCAAAGGGATTTACACCCAAAAGATAACCGGAAACGGCGCAAGCCTTTTCAAAGAAATAAACCAAATATCCAAAGTGATACGCATCATACGCATCAAACTCCAGAACAATATTAGGTACACCGCCGTCGGTATGGGCCAAAACGGTACCGAGATACGCGCTGTCATTGACGTACTCCATAGTTTTTCCACTCAGGAAGTTAAGGCCGTCCAGATTACCTTCGCTTTCACCGATAACGATTTCCTTCTCAACCGAGTTTGCCTTCAGTACGGTCTCGAAGATGTTTCTGCTACCACTCTGAATAAACTGACCCAAAGAATGTAAATCCGTAGAGAAGGTCGCACCCGCAGGGAAAATACCCTTATTATCCTTGCCCTCGCTCTCACCGAACAGTTGTTTAAACCATTCAATAAAATAGGTGGCTCTGGGCTCGTAGGTAACCAGCATTTCAATCTGTTTATTTTTACGTAACAGAATATTGCGATCGATTACGTATTTATAACATTCATTTTCGGTGGACAGAAAATCAAGACGGGCAGCAGCGGCGCCCTGTATTATTGCATCCAGATCAATACCCGCTGCGGCAATAGGTAACAAACCAACTGCAGTCAACACGGAAAATCTGCCACCCACGTCATCCGGAACAACGAAGGTTTCATATCCCTCATCGGTAGCAAGCTGTTTGAGCGTGCCTCTTGCCTTGTCAGTGGTTACGTAGATGCGTTCTTTGGCACCCTCTTTGCCGTATTTGTTTTCCAGCATTTCTTTGAAAATGCGGAATGCAATAGCAGGCTCGGTGGTGGTACCGGACTTGGAGATTACGTTGACACTGAAATCTCTGTCCTCGCAAATCTCCATAATCTCTTTAAGATAAGTGGAAGAAATGTTATTTCCGGCAAAATAAATGTCCGGGGTGTTTTTCTTTTTGGAATTATAGAAAGGAGAATCAATAAACTCAATGGCCGCTCTGGCACCGAGATATGATCCGCCGATGCCGATCACGATTAAAACGGAAGATTGCTTGGCGATCTTGTCAGCAGCAGCCTTGATACGGTCATATTCTTCCCGATCATAGTTCAGCGGCAAATCAAGCCAACCAAGGAAATCGTTGCCCGCACCTTTTTTGTGGTGGAGCAGATCATGCGCTACTTCAATATAAGGACGCATATATTCCCGTTCGTGGGCATCAATAAAAGATTGCAAAAATTGCTCGTTTACTTTAATTGACATTTGGAAACCTCCTTGTTTTCACTATCATAACATTTTTTGCAGATATATTCAAGTCAAACTGTTAAAAAAACTTTGAATATCTGTAAAAAAATATCAAAGAAAGTTGCTTTTCCGACCTCTTGTGACAAAACAATGGGATAACTACGCAAAATTTCTTCGCCGCACACCAGGCTGATCTCCCCCACTTTGTCACCTTTGGCCAAAGGTGCCTGCAAATTATCAGTCAAAACCGTTTCCGTCACTATATTTTTGGCTGTGCCTTTGGTGACCAACAGTCGCACTTTATTTTCACAACTGACCGGAGCAAGCTTTTTTACAGCTCCTGTAATTTGTACAGTTTCAGGTGCTTTCAATTCTGCAGAATAGATCTCGTACCCCGCAAAACCGTAATTCAGTAATTTCTTGGCGTCTTCAAATCGTTTGGCAGAAGTAGGCGATGCCAACACCACGGCAATAAGCTCCATTCCTTCCCGTTCCGCAGAAGCAGACATACAATACAAAGCTTCGGAAGTGGAGCCCGTTTTAAGACCGGTGCACCCTTCATAAAATCTGACCAGTTTATTTGTATTGGAAAGACCGAAAGTTCCGTCACGTAAAGTGTCCATCCAAATGGTGGTATAATTGCGTATGGTTTCATACCGCAACAGCTCTTGAGACATACGTGCAATATCGGCAGCACTGGAATAATGACCATCTGCATCTAACCCCGTACAATTCACAAAATGTGTATTGTTCATGCCCAACTCTTTGGCACGTTTGTTCATAAGCTCCACAAAAGCCTGATCACTGCCGGCAACGAATTCGGCCATCGCAACCGCGGCATCATTAGCAGAGGATACAGTGATCGCCTTAAGCATATCGTTTACCGAAAGCGTCTCGCCTTCTTTAAGATAGATTTGTGATCCACCCATTGAAACGGCGTGCTCCGAACAAGTAACCGCATCCTCCAAGGTAAACTTATCCGCTTCCAGCGCTTCCAAAATCAATAAAAGCGTCATAATCTTTGTAACAGAAGCCATAGGCCTTGACGTATGTTCATCCTTCGCATACAGAACTTCTCCACTGTCGGCTTCTATCAAGATTGCGGAAGGACAATCCAAATCCAATACCGCCTGACCATCCGCAAAACAATAAATAGTGGTAATCTGCAGCAGAAGTAAGAAAATGCAGATTACTGAAATGATTTTTTTCAATTGATTCACCTCAAAATAAGATATGAGATAAATCCAAAAAAAATGCAGACCGCAAAACGGTCTGCATTTTAGTTATTTTTTCAGAGAAATAGCCTTCTTGGCACAAGCGGCAATGTTTTCAGCATTCATACCATATGCATCCAGCACCTTCAGCGCAGGGCCGGATTTGCCAAACTCATCCTGTACGCCGTGACGGACCACAGCGCAAGGTGCAGTCTCGGAAACGGCCTCACATACAGCACTGCCCAAACCGCCGATTACGCTGTGCTCTTCGGTGGTAACGATGGCGCCGGTCTTATTGGCATATTCAACGAGAAGCGCCTGATCAATGGGCTTGATCGTAGGCATATTGATCACTGCGGCAGAGATACCATCTGCGGCCAGCAAATCCTTGGCCTTCAACGCTTCGCCAACCATCAAGCCGGTAGCAACGATGGTAACGTCAGTTCCGTCAGCAAGAACAACGCCCTTACCGATTTCAAATTTATAATTTTCATCAAAGATCGTGTCCACCGCCATACGGCCAAAACGCAAATATACCGGGCCGTCGTGCTCAATAGCGGCTTTAACCGCAAGTCTGGCCTCTACGGGATCAGCAGGATTGAGGATCACCATACCGGGAATGGTACGCATCAAAGCAATATCTTCATTACACTGATGAGTTGCACCGTCTTCACCTACAGACAAACCGGCATGGGTAGCACCGATCTTTACGTTCAAATGAGGATAACCAATAGAGTTTCTGACCTGTTCAAAGGCACGGCCTGCGGCAAACATTGCAAAAGAACTTGCAAAAACGGTTTTGCCGGCTGCTGCCATACCGGCCGCAACGCCCATCATATTGCCCTCAGCAATACCGCAATCAAAGAAACGCTCGGGATAAGCATCCTTCAGCGTACCGGTCTTGGTAGCAGCGGCAAGATCTGCGTCAAAAACATACAAATCATACTGTTCGGCAAACTCGGCAAGAGCCTTACCGTAAGCGTCTCTGGTAGCCATTTTGTTGCTCATAATTATACCTCCTATGCGTCCAGTGCGGCAAGATCTGCCATTGCCTGATTGTACTGCTCTTCATTGGGAGCCTTGCCGTGCCAGCCAGCCTGATTTTCCATAAAAGAAACGCCTTTACCCTTAATGGTTTTCAGAATGATGGCGGTGGGTTGATCTGCAGGAGTTTTTGCAAACTCAAAGGCCTGCTCAAGCGCATCAAAGTCGTGCCCGTCAACAACCTTCACACGGAAACCAAACGCCTCAAATTTAGCGTCAATGGGGTTGGGAGACATAACTTCATCCACGGCGCCGTCGATCTGCAAACCGTTGGAGTCTACCATAACGCAGAGGTTGCCGAGATTGTAATGAGCGGCAAACATCGCAGCCTCCCATACCTGACCCTCTTGAATCTCACCGTCGCCGAGCAGAGTATAGACACGATAAGACTTATTGCTGATTTTACCGGCAAGCGCCATACCGACAGCGGCAGAAATGCCCTGACCCAAAGAGCCGCTGGACATATCAACGCCGGGCACTTTTTTCATGTCCGGGTGGCCCTGCAGAAAATGACCGAGCTTGCGGAATGAGGGCAACTCGGCAGGATCAAAGAATCCCTTGTGTGCCAGCGCCGAATAAAGAGCAGGACAAGTATGACCCTTGGAAAGGACAAAGCGATCACGGTCTGCCCAAGCGGGGTTGACAGGATCAACGTTCAACTCCTTGAAATACAAATATGCCATAACATCAGCAATCGAAAGAGAGCCACCGGGATGGCCGGACTGCGCGTTGAAGACTTCGGTCACAATGTCCTTGCGGATGGTATTGGCATATTGCTTAAGTTTATTTTTCAATTCAATATCCATTGGTTTCCTCCTAAAATGATATATTCCTATTGTAATTAGAAATAACCGTTTTGTCAAGTCAATAAAAAGCAATTGCTATTTGTCAAATTCTTTGTTATAATGTTATTTAATAAAAAATAAAGGAGAGTCAAAATGAAGTATTTGGACGAACTCAAACAATACGATCCCGAAATTTATGAAGCGTGCGCCAACGAGCTTAAGCGTCAACAAAACAACATTGAGCTGATCGCATCGGAGAACATCGTTTCCCCCGCAGTGTTATATGCAGCAGGATCTATCCTGACCAACAAATACGCAGAAGGTTATCCCGGCAAACGTTATTATGGCGGTTGCTATTGCGTTGACGTCGCAGAAGAAATTGCTCGCAAAAGAGCCTGCGAGCTGTTTGGGGCCGACCACGCCAACGTACAGCCTCACAGCGGTGCCAGTGCCAACCTTGCTGTGTTTTTCGCATTGCTCAACCCCGGGGACACGGTAATGGGCATGAATTTGTCTCAGGGCGGACATCTTTCCCACGGCTCTCCCGTAAATATTTCCGGCAAATATTTTAACATCGTCCCTTATGGAGTTAACGATGAAACCGAAATGATCGATTATGAAGAAGTACGTCGTATCGCCCTGGAATGCAAGCCCAAAATGATTATTGCCGGTGCCAGCGCTTATCCCAGAATTATCGATTTTGAAAAATTCAGTGCAATTGCAAAGGAAGTCGGCGCCTACTTAATGGTGGATATGGCCCATATTGCAGGTTTGGTTGCCGCAGGACTTCATCCCAATCCCGTCCCCTATGCCGACGTTGTCACCACCACGACCCACAAAACGCTGCGTGGTCCCCGCGGCGGTCTGATCCTCTGTAAAGAAGAACTGGCCAAGCAAATCGACAAGGCAATCTTCCCCGGTGTACAAGGTGGCCCTCTGATGCATATTATTGCCGCCAAAGCTGTCGCTTTCGGCGAGGCGCTGACCGATGATTTTAAAGCTTATCAAAGCAATATCGTCAAGAACGCCGCCGTTTTGGCCGAAAATCTGACTGCCCGTGGCATTGATCTGGTTTCCGGAGGAACAGACAATCACCTGATGCTGTTGGATCTGCGCGGCAGTAATATCACCGGCAAAGAGCTGGAGCATCGTTTGGATGAGGTGCACATTACTGCCAACAAAAATACCATCCCCAACGATCCCCAGAGTCCCTTTGTTACCAGCGGCCTGAGAATCGGCACGCCTGCCGTTACCACCCGTGGCTTTGGCGCTGAAGAAATGATTAAAATTGCAGAACTCATTGATCTTGCCATCAACGATTTCCCTGCAAAGAAAGATTATATTGATGCTTGTGTTGCTGAAATGTGCCGCAAACACCCCATTTATCAAGATTAGTTTAAGGAAGTGATTACGTGCGCCCTCTTTCCGATATTTTAAGACCGGATTCACTGGAAGACGTGGTGGGTCAGCCCCATCTGTTAGCTCCGGGCGCTTTACTGCGCAATATTATTGATTCGGGAAAAATCCCGAACCTTATCTTTTACGGTCCTTCGGGATGCGGAAAAACCACCATAGCACGAATCATCTCCAAAAACAGCAATCAAAAGCTCTATCATCTCAACGCCACCACCGCGTCCCTTTCCGATATTAAGGACGTGATCCGTGATATCAATCCTTTCACCAGCCCCAACGGCATCTTACTATATTTGGATGAAATCCAGTATTTCAACAAACGACAGCAGCAGACTTTACTGGAGTTTATTGAAAACGGTTCTATCACCTTAATTGCCTCTACCACCGAGAATCCTTACTTTTATATCTACAACGCCATTCTCAGCCGTTGTACCGTGTTTGAGTTTAAGCCCGTCGCCCCAGAGGACGTAAAGCGTTTTGTTGAGCGCGGCATTGCCCATATGGAAAAGGAACTGGGCTTTAAAATTAAAATAGACTCGGAGGTATTGACCCATATTTCCACAGCTTGCGGCGGCGACGTACGCAAAGCTGCCAACAGTCTGGACGTTTTATGCAGGGGGCTGAGCGCCGATAATAACACCATCACCGCAGAGCTTGCCGCGCAGGCTACCCAAAAAAGTGCTATGCGTTATGATCGGGACGGTGACAGCCATTACGATATCCTTTCCGCATTTCAAAAGTCTATCCGCGGCTCAGACGAAAATGCCGCCCTTCACTATCTGGCACGACTGGTGGAAGCAAATGATCTGCCCTCCATCTGCAGACGATTGCTGGTTATTGCATCCGAAGATATCGGGCTTGCCTATCCCGCCGCCATCTCCATTACCAAATCCTGTGTAGATGCCGCTATGATGTTAGGCTTTCCCGAGGCACGCATTCCGCTGGCCGAAGCCGTTATTTTACTGGCAACGGCGCCAAAATCAAATTCAGCCATCTGCGCCATTGACGAAGCCTTAAGTGATGTTCGCAGTGGCAAAGCCTTTTCCATTCCTGCCAGCCTGCAGGACACTCACTACGGTGGTGCCAAAAAGCTGAACAGAGGCGAAGGCTACAAATATTCTCACAATTACCCCAATCATTACGTTGAACAACAATTTTTGCCAGACGAGCTCAAAGACAAGGTATACTACGAATTCGGTGACAACAAAACCGAGAACGCCTGCAAGCTTTATTGGAAAAACATCAAAGGAAAATAAAATGACCAAAAAAGAAAAAATTTCTTTTATCATTGAACAATTAAACACCCTATATCCCGAAGCAGAATGTTGTCTGCATTACACAAAGCCATACGAGTTGTTGATTGCCACCCGACTTTCTGCGCAATGCACCGATGCGCGTGTCAATATGGTCACGCCGACGCTTTTTGCTAAATACCCCACCATTGAAAGCTTTGCAAACGCCGAATTTGAGGACATCTGCCAAATCATTCATTCCTGCGGCTTTTATAGAGGAAAAGCTAAAAGCATCATTGAAATGTGCCAAACGATTATTGAAAAGCACAACGGGCAGGTTCCCGATACAATGGAAGAATTAACCGCACTTTCCGGCATTGGTCGTAAAACCGCCAACCTGATTATGGGTGACATCTACGGCAAACCAGCCATCATTGCCGATACTCACTGCATTCGTATCAGCAACCGATTAGGTCTTGCCAAAAGCGACCGTCCGGAAATGGTTGAGAAACAGCTCAAAGCAATTATTCCGCCGAAGGACCAAACCAAATTATGTCATAATTTCGTATTTTTCGGCCGGGATATTTGTTCTGCCAGAAATCCAAAATGCGAACGCTGCCCCCTCACATCCGTCTGCACGATTTACACAAAAATCAAAAAATAAAAGAAGACGCCAGCAGGCGTCTTCTTTTATTTTCTTCGGTCAGAACGAATGAACGGCTCATTGATCTTTTTGTCTAATAATAAGGAATATTTATCCGGACGACGATACGCGTTTCCGTGAACCTCTTCCGCACGGTACGCACGGAGGTCATCAAAATTCAACTCCGCAATGTAAATGCCTTCCCCCTCACCCGCTTCCAGTATACAGGTGTCACGGGAGCCTTCCACGTCGGGATGATAAGCAACTCCGTCAAAGCAGGAGGAATGCCCGTTACAATCAGGCTTACCGGCGGGATAATTACAGGTGGCGATCGCCAACATATTTTCATAAGCGCGGCCACGAAGCTGAGACAAACGATTGATCTCCATTGGACAAGCGTTTGGTACCAAAATCAATTCCGCGCCTTTAAGCATCAAAATACGCGCGCTTTCAGGAAACTCGCGATCATAACAGATCATTGCACCGACGCAAACAGGTCCAACATCGGTTGCCAGCGTTGCCACCGCAAAGTCATTTCCCGGGGTGAGCCTACACTCGTCGCCGAAATCACAGGTGTGCACCTTTGCATATTGCAGTACGCAATTTCCATTTTTATCAAATAAACACAGGGAGTTGCGGGGAGACGGTAAAAAACTTTCCATATATGTTATGCAAATGGCCATCTTAAGCTCTTTAGCAAGGTTTGCAAACGCTCTCACAAAAGGACCGTTGGCGGCGGTAGCCTTCTTTCTCAACTCCGTCGCATCTTCCGGAATAGAATAACCGCAATTCCACATTTCGGGAAACAGAGCGATATCTGCGCCATATTCTTTGGCCGCTCTGCAATAGGCGACGCCCTTTTCCAGATTTCCCATCTCATCCGACGTAGGATTCAGTTGTAACAGTGCTATTTTCAACGTTCCCATATGCAATGCCTCCTTTTTAGAGAATTATAACAATTAATTTTGATACTTTCAACCTTTCTTTTTTAGCAAAACAGAAACCCCAATCGGTATTGCGATGCCAACGATACATAATAGATAGCACATCCATCCCCCACTGTCCTCAGGCATTCCCGGAAACATACGATAAACCGAGGCCAGCACGAACCCAAAAATCAGACTACAACATTCCATTGGTTTCTTTTTCATAAACCAGTGAAGTCCCTTCGTGCAAACAATCACACCAAACAGAATACAGCATCCAAGAGGCGCCAAAAAACGAAAGTCCATCTGTTCCACCGCTTGAATAAAGCGGTCATACATTCCGAGTATTACCAGCATCAGGGAAAAACTGATTCCCGGTAGAATCAATGCAATCGCAAGAACGACGCCAAGCAAAATGTACAAGATAAACTGCAACCACACCGGCAATCCGTGTACGCCAAACAAATTCGCCGGCACCCATTCGGTCAGTAATACAAAAATTATACCAATCAAAGTCAGTGTATAACTAATGCGACGATATCGATGAAGCGTATCCAGTGCATAAAGCCCCACGCCCCCGATAACCACCCCCAAAAAGAAATAGAGAGTCGGCATATAGTGCCGTTCTAACAAAAGGCGCACGAAACCGGCCATAGATAAAAAACCAACTCCGGCCCCCATACATAAACGAAATACAAAGCCAAAATGTATTTTAAAATTGCTGACCAAGCCGGCTACTGCAGCCAGCAATCGGTCATAAATACCAAGCAACACCGCAACGCTTCCGCCACTGACACCCGGAATAAGCATTGATACGCCAATCACAAATCCAAAAAGTGTTTCCTTCAATTTATTCATATATATCCCCTCACCTTATACCCTATGTCACATCCGGGAAATTTATAATAAATTTTACATATTTAAGATTGACATAAATTTAAAATAAATATATAATTATATAGCGTTAAAATAAAGTCAAGGAGGACAACATGAGAAAACGTAAAGTATCTTTAGCAAGATATCTGGCATTTTTTATCGTTCTTGCTATCACACTCTGCGTTGCAGCCATGGCTTGGTTCGGGCTCACCGTCGGTGACACCACCTATGTCAAGTCTGCGAAGGATATCCGTACCGGTATCGACATTCGCGGCGGCGTAAACGCAACCTTTGTTCCCGCAGAAGAGGGCGTTGTGCCCACAGCAGAACAGCTGGAATCTGCCAGAGCAATTTTTGAGACCCGTCTGGACAGCGAAGGCATTCTGGACTACACCATCACCACAGACAGCGAGCATCACGCTGTGATCGTTGAATTCCCTTGGAAATCCAATGAGAAGGATTACGATCCTCAGGCCGCCATTGACGAGCTGGGTGAAACTGCCAACTTGACCTTCTGCTCTTTGAAAAAAGACGGTGAAGGAAATCCTGTTGACGTGGACGGCAACAACATCAACACCAGCGGTAAGGCACCCGCCCCCGACAAGGTATTGCTGTCCGGTAAGGACATCAAGTCCAGTACCGCCGTTTACCAAGACGGTCAATATCTGGTAGCCCTGGAGTTCACCGATGAAGGTACAGAAGCTTTTAAACAAGCAACCACCACTTACATCAACGACTTCATTGGTATTTATCTGGACGATGTTGCCATCAGTTGGCCCACCGTCAACTCCACCATTGACAACGGTGAAGCCGTAATCGAAGGCTCCTTTACCAGTGAAGATGCACAGGATCTTGCCAACAAGATTAACGCCGGTGCTCTTCCCTATGCTATGACTTCTTCCAACTACAACGCCATCAGTGCCACGATGGGTAGCAAAGCTCTGACTGTTATGCTGTATGCAGGTCTGACCGCCGCTATCTTGATTTGTGTTCTGATGCTGGTTGTATTCCGTCTGCCCGGCTTCGTTGCTTGCATCAACCTGTTGTTGCAGCTCTGCATTCAGTTGTTGATCTTTGCAAACTTTGGCTTGACCATCACCCTGCCCGGTATTGCAGGCGTTATCCTTTCCATCGGTATGAGCGTTGACTCCAACGTAATTATCGCCGAAAGAATCCGTGAGGAAATGAGAAAAGGCAAATCCGTGCTGGGTGCCATTGATACCGGTTACGGCCGCGCCTTAACCGCCATTGTAGACTGTAACATCACCACTATCATTGTTGCCCTGTTGCTGATCTTCCTGGGTACCGGTTCCGTTCTGTCCTTCGGTTATACCCTGCTGATCGGTATCATTCTCAACTTCTTGGTCAGCGTTGTGGTTTCCAAGCAGATGCTGCGTTCTCTGTGCAGTTACAATTTCCTCAAAAATCCCAAGTTGTACGGCTATAAGGAGGTGCGCACCAATGATTAATTTCTACAAAAATAAAAAATGGTATTTTTGTATCTCTCTGCTTTTGATGGTGATCGGCATCGCCTTTATCTTCATCAATGGCGTACAGCTTGACATTCAGTTCACAGGTGGCACCAAAATCACTTATTCTTACAGCGGTGACATCAACGTAGACGATGCGCAGAAAACTGTACAAGCTGTCGTAAAAGACCGCGTTGTCAGCACCCAAAGTTCCACCAGCTCCGTGGACGGCGTGAATTCATTGGTTATCAGCCTTTCCGGTAAGGAAAGCCTTTCTACCGAAGAAATGGCCGCGATTGACGACGCTATGACGAATGCTTATTCCGCCAACAAACCTCAGCAGGCATCCACCACCAACGTAGAACCTTACATCGGTGCAAGATTCCTGAGAAACGGTATTTTGGCAGTGGTATTAGCCATCATCATAATCACGATCTTTATCACCATTCGTTTTAAGATCATGTCCGGTTTTTCCGCCGCTATTTGTGCGCTGATCGCTCTGTTCCACGACGTGTTTATCGTATTCTTCGTATTCGTGGTCATGGGCATTCCGCTCAACGACGGTTTCATCGCTGTAGTATTGACCATCCTCGGTTACTCTGTTAACGACACCTTGGTTATTTTTGACCGGATTCGTGAAAACAAAAAATTGGCCGGCGAAAAGGCTTCTTTAGCTGACACGGTCAATCTGTCCATCAATCAATGCTTCCGCCGTTGTATCATCACTTCCGTGCTCACCTTCAGCGCGATGCTGTTGGTATTCGTGTTTGCGCTGATCAACGACATTCCTTCCGTTGTAAACTTCTCCCTGCCCCTGATGGTCGGTATTCTTTCCGGTTGTTATTCCAGTGTTTGTCTTGCGAGTCCCCTGTGGGTCACCTGGCAAAACTTCAAAAAGAAGTAAAAAACTATATAATAAAAATGTCCGTCAAAACAATTGTTTTGCCGTACATTTTTATTTTAGTATTTCAATAATCCGACGGTATACAAAGCACGCCGTCTGTTCCCTGCGTTGGGTGCGGGACAAAGCTTCATCATACAGCTCCAGTTTGTGGCTTTCTACCTTGCCATCAACACTGATTCCAACGTAAATCAAACCAACTTTTTTGTTGGTCGTAGCTCCGGTTGGTCCGGCGATCCCCGTAACTCCGACACCGATATCAGCACCGGAAACACAGGCAACACCGCGGGCCATTGCTTCTGCAACTTCACGACTAACTTCCCCATAAGCGGAAATCAAGTCTGTTGGCACAGAAAGCAGTAAATTCTTAATTCTTCCGCTATAGCTCACAATGCCACACTCAAATACATCAGAGGCACCACTGTGATCGGTAATTGCCTTGGCAATCAAACCACCTGTGCAGCTTTCTGCAAAGGAGATGCGCTTTTGGCACTCTGCCAATTTTTCAAGGCATAAGCGAGAGATTGAAAAAAGTTCATCATTCATCGTTATATTCTCTCAATGATCTTTGCGGGGCATTTTTGAGCACACAAACCGCATCCCGTGCACTTGTCATAATCAATCACTGCCACATTGTTGTTTACACTGATTGCGCCGACCTCACAAACCTTAACGCATATTTTGCAACCAAGGCAACCGGCGGAGCATTCTTTCTTTGTAATTGCGCCCTTTTCTTGAGATGAGCAACCAACCGCATAAATGGCATGTTCCGGGATCATATCAATGATCTTTTTGGGACAAATTTTTGCACATTCTCCACAGCCGGTACACCTTTCACGAACGACGCTTGCAATGCCGTTTTCCAGTTTGATCGCATCATATTTACAAGCAGAAACACAGGTGCCCAGTCCGACACAGCCGTATTTGCACTGCATTTGACCGCCTTGCAGGCGATTGGAAGCTCTGCAATCAGCAATACCAACGTACTCATATTTCGTGTTTGCTACGTCAAAATTTCCATTGCAACGTATCTTTGCATAACGTTTCACAACGGTACCAGCGTCAACACCCACAATTTTCGCAATGCGATCAACAGATTCCTGACCTGTGGCATTACATTGATTCGGCGCAGCCTCGCCGGACAGCAAAGCATCGGCAAACGCACCGCAACCCGCAAAGCCGCAACCACCGCAATTGGCCCCGGGCAAGCATTCAAGTATTTTCTCTTTACGCTCGTCTTCCTTTACAAAGAAGACCTTAGACGCAAAGGCAAGCAATAAACCAAATACAAATCCCAAAATTCCCAGTACGCCGGCGGCAGACAAAATAGCCATTAATAATTCAGACATTCGTTCCACCCCCTAAAAGCTCAGGCCATTGAAGCCCATAAACGCAAAGGACAACAAGGCCGCCGTGATCAGTGCGATGGGAAAACCTTGAAACGGTTTGGGAACGTCGCAATATGCAATACGTTCTCTGACACAGGCAAACATCCAGATTGCCAAGGTAAAACCGATGGCGCTGGCGAAGGAGCACACCAGGGATTCAATCAAATTAAATCCATCCTGAATGTTACTGAGCGCAACGCCAAGGACAGCGCAGTTGGTGGTAATCAGCGGAAGATAAATTCCAAGCGCCTGATACAGAGCGGGAATCATCTTTTTCAGCATCATTTCCACCAATTGTACCAAAGTGGCAATAACCAGAATAAATGCAATGGTTTGCATATATTCAATGTTCAGTGGTACCAAAACAAAACGGTTGAGCAACCAAGTCACAAGGGACGAAACCGTCATAATAAAGGTTACGGCCAGACCCATTCCTACCGCCGTGTCTCGTTTTTGTGATACGCCAAGAAACGGACAAATACCCAAAAATTGTACCAAAACCAGATTTTCAATAAAAATGCAGTTAATGGCAAGGATCATAAGCGAAGCAATACTCATTGTTCGTTTTCTCCTTTCTGTTCACTGCGATTTTTCAAATGCTGGACCAGTGCAATCACAAAGCCCAACGTGAGAAATCCGCCGGCAGGCAGGGCGAATACCGAAGCCGGAACCGCACCCGCAAAGAGCGGAATTCCAAACAACGTTCCTGCGCCCAAAATCTCGCGAATCACTGCAAGAGAACATAGGGCGAAGGTGAATCCAAGTCCCATAGAAAGACCGTCCAGTGCGGAGGGTAACGGCTTGTTTTTAGACGCAAAGCTCTCCGCACGTCCCAAAATAATGCAGTTTACAACAATCAGCGGAATGAACAGTCCCAGAGAATTGGACAACGCCGGAACATAAGCCTGAATGAGCATATCAATCATCGTGACAAAGCCCGCGATGACCACAATATAAGAAGCAATACGAATCTTATTGGGGATAATTTTGCGAAGCAAAGAGATAACGAGGTTGGAGCCGATCAGCACCAGTGTGGCCGAAAGGCCCATACCAATTGCATTCGCCATAGAAGTAGAGGTGGCCAGCGTCGGACACATTCCAAGCAACTGCACGAAGCTGGGGTTATTAACAATAATGCCGTCTTTCAGCGATTCTTTTAACAGATTCTGCTTCATTCCGACACCTCCCCTACTATAATTTCATACGCACGCAAAGCGGCATTCACGCCGTTTGTAAAACCGCTGGAAGAATAGGTAGCACCGGATATCAGCGCGACCTCATTCTTGGCCGTAGCAGTGCCTTTTACTGCAGTAAGCACGCCTTTTTTTCCGATAAATTGACTCAAAAACTCAGGCTCTTGCACCTGTGTACCAATGCCCGGTGTGTCGGCAATGGTAATAATACTTGTATCGGTAATCTCTCCTTCTGCATTCAATCCAACCATCATATCAATTTCATCGGAATAGCCCTTGGGAGACACCTGAATACAATAGCCAATCAATTCACCCTTTTTGTTGGTGGCGGATTTGGCAGACAACACGGGAGTCTCGCCCGTCCACGATGCGGTTACAACTTCAGTCACGTCTGTAAATGCCGTTGCCTCCGGCAAAACTTCCATCATGGCCTGTTCCAATCTTTGTTGATTGATCTGAGCAATCTTACCGGAGGTGAAATGATTTACCACCGCAAGAAGAAATGCCACGATAAAAGTAATAGAAAAAAGCGTGACGGACAGACGGACAAACTCATTTTGCTTTTTGTTTGAAGAAAGCAAGGCCACGCTTCTCACCTCCAAACTTTTTGGGCATAGTTTTTTGATCAATATACCAAGCAAAGAAATTCATAATTAAAATCGAAAAAGAAACGCCTTCGGGATAACCGCCGAAATAACGGATAATCACCGTCAAAATGCCGCAACCGCAACCGTAAATAAGGCGCCCCCGTCGGGTGGTCGGCGAAGTAGCAAAATCAGTTGCCATAAAAATCGCACCGAGCAACAAGCCGCCACTGAGCAGATGATACAGCATAAAATCAAAACGCGAAATCGTTGAATACTTGGGGAATAGATAGGTCAACACCGCTACCGTTCCAATAAAAGAGACGGGAATGTGCCAGGTGATCACCTTGCGTACCAGCAAAAATAAACCGCCAAGAATCAACAAAATAGCGCAGGTCTCACCGATACAGCCGCCGGTGTTGCCTACAAACAAATCCATCAGAGAATGATGGGCCGCCAAACTTGCCGCCTGATCTGCGTTTTTAAGATAAGAAAGCGGTGTTGCGGTAGATACAACGTCAACGTTGGCAAACAGTGGTAATGTGGAAGCGTTCTCTCCTGCCGAAGTAACAGGAGCTATCCAGGTGGACATAGCTTTGGAATAACAAATAAACAGAAAAACACGGGCAGCCGCCGCAGGATTCACAACGTTTTTGCCCAATCCGCCATACAGCATTTTGACTACGATAATAGCAAATGCCGAACCGATCACCGGAAGGTATAACGGAACGCTGACGGGCAAATTCATACCTAAAATCAAGCCGGTTACGATCGCAGAACAATCCTTGATGGTCGTCGGCTTTTTCATCAATTTGGTATAAATAAGTTCAAAAATGACGCAGGAAAGCACACTAACCAATACAACGGCCAATGCACGAAAAGAGAAAAATACCACGCCGGCAATCAAAACGGGAATCAGCGCCAGAATAACGTCCTGCATAAAAAAGGGCGTAGTGCGCTGACTTTTGGAGTGGGGAGAAGAAGAAACTATTAATTTATTCATTTCATATCCCTCCTAAGCCTTTGGCGCAGCTTGCTCTTTAATCTGCTGCTTTGCAATACGAATATACTGTAACAACGGCAATTTTGCCGGGCAGGTATACGAACAACAACCGCATTCAATACAATCCATCGCTCCCAGTTCCTTGCATTTGTCCATTTCACCCATCTTGGCATACAAACGCAAATAATTCGGAGCCAGTCTCATTGGGCAAACTGTAATACATCTGCCACAGCGAATGCAGGCATTTTCGTCGCAATCCTCCACCAATTGTTCCTCGGTAAAGCACAGCAGACCGGAAGTGCCCTTCACAACCGGGGCATCCACGTTACAGATGGCGGTTCCCATCATAGGTCCGCCCATAATCAGCTTGCGCAAACGATCCTCTTGCAAGCCATAATGCTTCAACAAAAAGCTGATGGGAGTACCGATACGAACATTTGCATTGCCAATCTTGCATAACGCATCACCGGAAATCGTAACGATACGGCGCATCAACGGATAGCCCTTAACAACGGCGCGATACACAGCAATGCAAGTGTCAACATTGAATACACAGCAACCGATATCTGCCGGCAATTTACCAGAGGGCACTTCCCTGCCCGTAATTGCTTTGATCAGCTGTTTTTCACCGCCCTGGGGATATTTTGTGGCCAACACAACCACCTTGATTTTAGTTTTACGAAACGCCCTGGACAGCAAGGAAATAGCATTTGATTTGTTGGATTCTATTCCAATATAAACCTTACGCACGCCCAAAAGCTGACGTAAGATTTTAACGCCCTCCACAAATTCACCGGTATTTTCAAGCATTACACGGTGGTCACTGGAAAGATAGGGCTCACACTCTGCGGCGTTAATAATCAAAGAATCCACCTTACCGATCGCCCCTTGAAGCTTAACGTGGGTCGGAAAGCCTGCGCCGCCCATACCGACGATGCCGGCTTCACGGATGTATCCAAGCATTTCTTCGGTATCCAGTTGAGTGTAATCCCGTTGAATATCCGCTAGGGCGGAATCCATTCTATCTTCAAAGTCGTTTTCAATCACAATAGCCGGAATTTCATTCATAGTGGGATGGGGGCAAAGAGCAATCTTTGCAACTTTACCGGAAACCGTGGCATGTACAGGAGCACACACAAAGGAATCTCCGTCGGCAATTTTTTGACCGATACAAACAAAATCACCCACTTCCACCAACGGTTTACAAGGAGCACCTATATGCTGAGATAAAGGATAAATCATAAACTGTGCGGCAGGGACCGTTTCAATCGGTTTATCACGAGTGGCTTTGTGATAAGGTGGGTGAATACCGCCTTTGAACTGATTGGAAAAATTGGAACGAATATTATACCAAATCGCTCCAATATCAAAATTATACGACAGATATGCCGCAACCGTATACACCGCGCTTGCAACGGCATACAAATAAACGCCCAAGGGAATACGGGTGAATATTTGAATTTTTCTGCCGATATCACCGGAATGAGCGGACAAGATCACTGTGTTCAGATCTGTAAAGGTGATAAATAGCGAGAAAAAGCAGACAGTCATAACCAAGCCGAAAAACATACCGATTTTAATAGCCGGGCGGCTGGATTCGGTGACCTTTAAGGTAAGAATCGTTGTCATAAGCACAAAGAGCAACGATATCACAATCGCCAAAACGTAACCGAACAAATTGCTGGTCAGAGTGAGCGCGCTAATGTTCTGCTCGGCAAAATACGATCCGACCTCACCGGTGTTCCAAAGCATCGCAACCAACGGTTTATTTGCTGCCTGGCCAAACCGAAACGGGTTAAAAAACGGCACAAAGGCCATCAAAACCAAAAATAGAGCCGCAATTTTGAGCACTCGCAGACTTTTTAAATTGATTCTATTCATTATCAATCCTTCTTTCTACAAGTGAAGATCAGGCTTTGGCAGAGCCGATCTTACGTTCCGTTCCTTTACATAAAGCAACGATATTTTTTCTGTGTCTGAAAACAACAAGTGCAGTAGTCAGTACGGCCACGATTACTGCATTCAGCGGAAGCCCGCACAAAAATATCCCGACGGGATAAGTGATTGCACCCACAATCGATCCCAAGGAAACGTATCTGGTCACCGCAACAAACAGCGCAAACAACGCAATGGCCACCAGAAAAACACGCCAATCCAACATCAAAATACAGCCGGAGCCGGTGGAGATGCCTTTGCCGCCGCGGAATTTAAAAAAGACGGGAAAACAGTGCCCCAACACACAAGCAAGGCCCATCAACGCTTTGATGAGCTGGATGTTTTGCGCATCTTTAAAGACGATCCACGCAATGCCAATCGCCACAACTGCCTTCAGCAAGTCGCCGCCAAAGGTGATGGCGGCGCTTACCTTACCAAAGCTACGCAACATATTGGTGGCACCGGGATTGCCACTGCCTTGCGTACGGATATCCTGCTTATGGCTTCCCAAAGAATAAACGATGGAAGTGTTAAAGCATCCGATTAAATATGACAAGATCAAAAGACCAGCAAAAACGATCATACTTCTTTTTCTCCTTTTTCGCGTACAATAAATCGAACCGGTGAGCCCCCAAACGAGAAGGTGGACCGCAACTGATTTTCAAGGTATCTCTGATAAGAAAAATGGAAAAGATCTTTTTTATTTACAAAAAACACAAAGGTAGGCGGCGCAACGGATGCCTGCGTCATATAATAGATCCGCAAACGTTTGCCCTTATCGGAAGGCGGCTGCACACGGGTAGTGGCGTCGGTAAGCATATCATTCAGTTGACCGGTAGTAACACGACGCTTGTTGCTCTCATAAGATTTGCAAATCAGATCAAAGAGTTTATCCACACGCTGGCCCGTTTTTGCAGAAATGAACTGAATGGGCGCAAAAGAGATAAACTGAAACTCACTTTGAATCTGCTTTTTCATTTGAGACATCGTGTTTGTTTCTTTTTCAACCACGTCCCATTTATTAACCGCAACGACCAGTGCCTTACCCTGATCGTTGGCATAGCCGGCAATCTTGGTATCCTGCTCGGTAACACCTTCGTTTGCATCCAGCATAATAACGCAAACATCAGCACGATCTACTGCCATATAGGAACGCAACACACTGTATTTTTCAATTGTATCGTTGACTTTTTTCTTCTTGCGGATGCCGGCCGTATCAATAATGCAAAACTTTCCGTGCTCATTCTCCACAGGAGAATCCACAGCGTCACGGGTGGTACCGGGAATATCGGAAACAATAGAACGTTCTTCACCAATAATATAATTAAGTAGCGAAGATTTACCAACGTTAGGTTTTCCGATCAAAGCAACTTTGATGATTTCATCGTCTTCATTCTCAAAATCATCAAAATCAATATGGGAATAAACCTCGTCCATAAGATCGCCGGTGCCCAAACCGTGAAGCGAAGAAACTGCCACCGGTTCACCCAAGCCCAAGGTATAAAACTCATAAAATTCAGCCGGCGGTTGCCCGATAGAGTCCATTTTGTTAACACACAGTACAATAGGCTTGCCACTACGATGTAGCATCGTGGCAATTTCCCTATCAGCTGCAGTGACACCGGTGTGAATTTCCGTCATCATTATGATCACGTCAGCGGTATCAACGGCAATTTGCGCCTGTTGACGCATTTGCTTTAAAATCAAGTCATCCGTTTTAGGTTCAATACCGCCGGTATCAATCAAGGTAACCTTCTTACCCGTCCATTCAACCGTTGCATACAAACGATCTCGGGTTACGCCGGGAGTGTCTTCAACTATGGACAGACGTTGTCCCGTCAATTTATTAAAAAGTGCCGATTTTCCGACGTTGGGTCGGCCTACAATCGCCACAATTGGTTGCGCCATAATACTCAACCTCCTTAACTATTATATAATAACACATATTTTCGAAAAAAGAAACAAAAAAATAGAGAAGGCTGTGAGCCTTCTCTATCTCATCGTACAAATTATGCGGAGTCAGCAGATTATTCTGCAGCAGGCTCAGCAGCGTCGGCTTTGACTTCTTTGGTTGCAGGAGCAGCATCTTTGCTGTTCTTAACAACTTCTTTGCCGTCATAAAAGCCACAGTTTTTGCAAACTCTGTGAGACAACTTCATTTCGTGGCACTGGGGGCATTCAACCATGCCGGGTACCTCGAGTTTCCAGTTAGCTCTTCTTTTATCTCTTCTTGCCTTAGAAACTTTATTCTTCGGAACTGCCATTATCCTTACCTCCTTATATTTAAGCGAACATTACCACTTTAAATTTCTAAGAACCTCTAAACGAGGATCTAATTCCTTTTGCACACAAGAACAAGTTTGCTCGTTCTGATTGCATCCACATACGGGACAAAGTCCCTTACAATCTTCAGAACACAAATGCTTTGCGGGAAAGGAAATCAAAACTTCAGTTACAACTTCCTGCTCATAATCGAAGGAATCATCCCCTGCCAGCATAATGCCGTCAAAGGTTTCGTCCTTCGGTCCGGATTTAACATCCTTTGTATAATCAAAGGAAAAGATTTCATTCACGTCGGACAGACAACGATCACAAACGGTGTTGTATGGGAGTGAGCCAAAAAAGCGGACCGTCACAATATCGGCAGTGTTACGAATTTCCATCGTCACTGTACCTTTAGCATTATGAATGTTTCGCTCCAGCAATAACTCCTCTGCTGACAGATCAATTTCAAAGCTGATGCTTTTAAAATAATTGGGAGTGATCAGCGCATTGTGTAATCTAATCGTCTTCATATTTCTTCCTTACAGAATAGTTGCAGACTACATTATACAGATTTTAAAGTGAATTGTCAATAACAAATGCATAATTTTCGAAAAATAAAAAATGCATATTGACAAAATCGGTGACTTGATGTATAATTGTAAAGCATTATGCTTTACACCATTCATTGGAGGATTCGGTTATGGCAATGAAAAATTTAAAAATTTCATTATTATTAGACTTTTACGGCGCCATTCTCACCGAAAAGCAACGGGAGTCTCTTGAGTTATATTATAATGAAGACCTTTCTTTGGCTGAAATTGCTGAAATTGCAGATATCAGCCGCCAGGGTGTTCGTGATAATATCAAAAGAGGCGAGAACATTTTGCTTGAAATGGAAGAAAAGTTGGGCTTCTTTGCTAAATATTCTGATCTTGACGAGATTATGGAGCAGTTGACCAATCTTGCCGAAAACATCAAAGCAATCAACACCTCCCGTTCCAACTCCCCCGACATTCTCGGTTTTTGTAACGATATGATTGAGATCACCAAGGAATATCGTAGCAGAGGTGAAACGGATGGCATTTGAGAATTTGACAGAAAAGCTTTCGGCAGCTTTTAAAAATTTGCGCAATAAGGGCAAGCTTACCGAAGCAGATGTCAAATCCGCAATGAGAGAGATCAAACTCGCTTTGCTGGAAGCAGATGTCAACTTTAAGGTTGTAAAGGAATTTATCAAAACAGTTTCTGCCCGCTGCGTCGGCAGTGAGGTTTTGGAAAGTCTTACCCCCGCACAACAGGTCATTAAAATCGTAAATGAAGAAATGACCGCCTTGATGGGATCGCAGATCTCAAAAATCCAGATTTCTTCCGCACCCCCTACCATTGTGATGATGGTCGGCCTGCAAGGTACCGGTAAAACCACCCACAGCGGTAAACTAAGTGCATACTTTAAAAAGCAAGGCAAGCGTCCCCTGCTGATCGCTTGTGACGTTTACCGTCCTGCCGCCATTGATCAGCTCAAGATCGTCGGCGAATCGGTTGATGTTCCTGTTTTCTCCATAGAAGGAGAAAAAAATGCAGTTAAAATCGCATCCAAAGGTATTGAACACGCCAAAAAACATGGCAACGATTTTGTAATCATCGATACCGCCGGCCGGCTCCACTTGGACGAAGTCTTGATGAAAGAGCTGGAAGATATAAAGAGCACCGTCTCCCCTACTGAAATTCTGTTGGTAGTTGACGCAATGACCGGCCAAGATGCGGTAAACGTAGCCCAAAGCTTTAACGATGCGCTGGACATCACCGGCGTATTGCTCACCAAAATGGACGGTGACACCCGTGGCGGTGCCGCCCTTTCCGTAAAACACGTTACCGGCAAACCCATCAAATTCATCGGCACCGGTGAAAAGCTGGATGCTTTGGAGCCCTTTTATCCCGACCGTATGGCTTCCAGAATTCTTGGGATGGGCGACGTGTTAACGCTGATTGATAAAGCGCAGCAAACCTTTGACGAAAAGCAAGCGCGCATTATGGAAGAAAAACTTCGCAAAAACGCCTTTACCCTCGCAGACTTTTTGATGCAGATGCGTCAGATTAAAGAAATGGGCCCCATTGAAAATCTGATGGGAATGATGCCCGGCGTTAATGCAAAAGCGTTGCAAAACTCTCAGGTAAGTGACAAGCAGATTGCGCAAATCGAAGCGATCATCTTGTCTATGACACCGGAAGAGAG
Source organism: Eubacteriales bacterium (assembly GCA_045541535.1). Lineage (GTDB taxonomy): Bacteria > Bacillota > Clostridia > Oscillospirales > QAKW01 > Firm-08. The sequence goes on along the minus strand of JAZQJG010000078.1, from coordinate 5,200 downwards.
AGAAAATCCTTCCATTATCAATGCAAAGAGAAAAATCAGAATCGCAAACGGCAGTGGCACAAAAGTTGAAGCTGTCAATCGCCTTCTGAAACAGTTCTCACAAATGAATCAGTTGTTTAAGCAGATGAACTCCAAACAAGGCAAACGAATGTTTCGTGGGTTCGGCTTAAAATAAAAAAGTAAACAAATCTTTGAAAGAGGTGAAAAATATGGCAGTAAAAATCAGACTCAGAAGACTTGGTGCAAAGAAGGCTCCTACCTATCGCATCGTTGTTGCTGACTCCAGATATCCCAGAGATGGCAGATTTATCGAAGAGATCGGTACCTACAATCCTCTGACTGATCCTGCAAGCGTTGAAATCGACGCTGACAAGGCTCAGGCTTGGATCAAGAATGGTGCTCAGCCCACCGATACTGTTAAAGCTATCTTGAAAAATCAGGGTATTCTGTAACACTTATCTGCGGAGAAGGGCTTCCCTTCTCCGCAGACTTACGGATTACAAAAGGAGTCACAATGAAAGACCTTATTCTTTACTTGGCGAAATCGCTGGTTGACAATCCCGATCAGGTACAGATCACCGAGACCGAAACCGAGTCAGCAATCGTTTATGAACTGACGGTGGATCCTGATGATATGGGCCGCGTTATCGGTAAGCACGGCAAAATCGCAAAAGCGATCCGCGCTATTGTTAAATCCGCATCATATAAATTGCCCAAAAAAGTAATCGTCGAAATCAAGTAAATAAATTGCAGGAAGGTTTCACACCTTCCTGTTTTTATAAAGGAGACATTATGAAAAATCAATTCCTTGACGCCGGCAAAATCGTAAATACCCACGGGATTCGCGGCGAACTTAAGGTATACCCTCTGTGCGACGGTCCGGATTTTTTGCTGGAATTTGACCGATTTTTTATTGACAATCAAGAAATGACGGTCATTTCCTCACGCGTCCACAAAAACGTCACCTTGCTGAAGCTGGAAGGCGTCGATCATATAGATCAGGCAGAAGCGCTCATCGGCAAAATCATTAAGATCAATTCGGATGATATTGAATTGGAAGACGGAAGATATTTTATTGAAGATCTCATTGGAATGAAGGTTGTTGATCATGACACCGGCAAGGAATACGGCATTCTCAAAAACGTAATTCAAACCGGTGCCAACGATGTTTTTGAAGTACAAGGAGACAGAGTATACCTCGTACCCAAAATTGACGACGTCGTGATCAGTACGGATTTGGAAGCGGGCATTATCACCATTCGCCCGCTGAAAGGATTGTTTGACGAATGAAATTCACGATTTTAACCCTCTTCCCCGAAATGATACGCTCCGTGCTGGATGAAAGTATTATCGGACGGGCGCAGAAAAAAGGCGTTATTGAAATTGAGGCATTTAATATCAGAGATTATACAACTAACAAGCAAAAGCAAGTAGACGACTACCCCTACGGCGGCGGTACCGGTATGGTAATGCAATGTCAACCCATCTACGACTGCTATAAAGCGGCAACAGCCGAACTCAAAAGCAAACCTCATACCGTGTATATGTCCCCCCAAGGCAAGGTTTTGACCCAAGAAAAGGTCCGACAGCTTGCAGAACTGGACCATCTGGTAATTCTTTGCGGTCACTATGAAGGCGTAGACGAAAGAGTAATTGAGGAAATCGTGGACGAGGAGATTTCCATTGGGGATTACGTGTTGACCGGCGGAGAAATGCCGGCCTGTGTTTTAGTAGACAGCGTAGCCAGAATGGTAAGCGGTGTTTTGCGTTGCGACGAAGCATATGAGGGAGAAAGCTTATACAACGGTTTGCTGGAATACCCCCAGTATTCACGACCCGAAGTTTGGATGGACCGCAAAGTACCTGACGTCCTTTTATCAGGGCATCATAAAATGATAGAAGAATGGCGCGCCGAAATGTCCCTCAAACGCACAAAAGAGAAGCGACCGGATCTGCTTGAAAAATAACAAAAAACACAGCTGCACGCAGCTGTGTTTTTTTATAAAACTTTATAGAGATTTGAAATAACGTCTTCCGGGAGCATTGCGTACACGCCCTTTTCCTTTACAGCTTCCTTTGCAGCCGCAGAATGATACCAGAGACCTGCCTTTGCGGCCTCCTCAGCGCTCAATCCTTGCGCCAAAAACGATGCAATCATCCCTGCCAAAACGTCACCACTCCCACCTTTTGCAAGTCCGGCGTTGGGTTGGTTCAAAACAAATTGTTTGCCGTCCGGCAAAGTGATCAACGTAAAATGATCTTTAAGGACCAAAACTACGCGGTGCATAGCGGCATAATCCCGACTGAGTTCAAATCGTTCGGTAAGTACGCGCTCTACCGAATGACCACACATAGCAGAAAATTCACCGATATGGGGTGTCAAAACCGTTTCCGCGCTACGGGCGATAAGAGCATCTTTGGAAATAAAACGCAAGCCATCCCCATCAACTACAACAGGGACTTCTTTGCCCAACACGCCATTTACGATTGCATAAGTATCTTCTCCCACACCAAGGCCGCTTCCCACCAAAATTGCCGTGGGACGGCGAAGAAGCATCTGATCAGAAAGTTCATCCAGCACTTTTGATTTGTGCTGCCCGGCCTCATTTTCTGTGCAAGAAACGACAATAGCACTTGTTGTTTTACAGCACAACGGCAAGTACACACTGCCCGGCACCAACGCCACAACAATGCCGCAACCGCTACGAAGCGATGCGTTTACAGATAAGGCGGCCGCACCTTGATAGGTTTTACTGCCCACTACGGAGCACAAAGTGCCGGCACTGCCTTTATGCATCAGATCATTTTTGGTTGGCAGGCTTCCCTGTTCTAAAACCTCTGCCAAGAATTCGTTTTCGGAGAAAGCTTTTGGATGTAAACCAATATTTTTTACCACCACGCGACCGCATTGCTCACGACATAAAAGATGACATTTCTTTAAAATCTCAAAGGTCACGGTAACGTCTGCGCAAAAAGCATTATTTGAAATTTGACCGCCGTCACCGGCAACGCCGGATGGAACGTCAATCGCAATACGCAAAGCATCGGCACTGTTCACAAAGGAAAATATATTTGCAACTGTATCAGGCAAACCACCTGCAAATCCGGTACCGAACACGGCATCAACATAAACGTCCGCCGCAATGAACTCGTCTACGATTTTAACTTTTTGATCCAGTCTGTCATAATAATACTTCGCATCAGGAGAAAAGGCATTGCCACACAGCAGATGCACACTGACGGAAGAAAAATACGGCACCAGCATAGACGCAAGAGCAAAACCGTCACCAGCGTTATTCCCCTTCCCGCACAGAATGCACACCGAATTGTGCTCTTTGCGCCGTTCTTCCAATACAGTCTCCTGTACGGCCACAGCAGCATTCTTCATTAGTTGAATTCCGGGAACTCCGTATTTTATAGAAAGAGCATCTGCTCTACGAACTTGCTCCACTAATCCAATTTTCATAAAATGATCCTTTATTTAAAAACCTTCCCACGAGCCAACGTATAAATGCTTTCCAGAATCTTTTCGTTTGGCTCAAAATAAACACAAATCGTTTTACCGTTTTTTCCTTGCAGGGCCCATACGTAGTAATCCGCTCCGGTATTGGAAAGGAAATAATACTTTTTTGCATCCTTAGGAATCACAGACAGATGATCCTTATCCGTGCTGCGAGCCAAAACAATTGTATCTTTCACCTGGCAGGTCAACAGATCTTTTCGCTTACTCTTATTGTGGATCTTTGAAAAAGAAACCTCATTGGTTACAAAGGTGTATTCCCACTCAATGTAAAAGTTCATAAACATTTTATAGGAGAGATACGCCAATCCGATTACTGCCAAAAAAATAAAAACACGATAAATTTGATGAACGTTGGAGGTGATCAACAAAATCGCTAATAGCATTGGTAAAACGGTGAGAAAAAAGCGCTTCACCTGCGTTTCAAAATTCATTCGTTGTTGTACAACCTGTTCAATGTATCCTTCCATACGTTTTCCTCCGTTTCTATTGAAGAGATATTGTTATTGTATCACACACAGACAGAAAAATCAAATAAGACGCACGCTCAAACGGAAGCGATTCGCTTGTGAATCATATCCTGATAAAACAAATCGTCTTCTTTTTTGATCACGTATTTATGCAGACCGGTGTCACACGCTTCAAAATAATTTTTGCCCTCTACACTCTCCACGCTTGCGCGACCGCAAACAACATTGTATCCGGCCAAAGATTCATCGCCGATCAAAGCCAAGAGCACAAGCATCGGATCCCATGAGCTTCTCCCCTGAAAGGAACCATGATCATAAAGGGCTTGATGCAAAACATCTCCTTCTGAAAGGTTACCGCCCGTAATAACGGTGTTGCCAACTTCCCACCCCAAAAAGGTTACGGGAACGGGACAATGGTCACAGAAAAAAGAAGCCGCTTTTCTGGCTCTTTCGTTACGGGCAAAATTATTTTCTTTTCCGCCGACCTCATCCCATTTACCGGCCATCACCCAAACTTTTGTAACTTTTTCTTTAACCAACGCAACCCCGTCCAACGGAGAAACATCATCTCCTTTGCTGCGCAGTACGTCTGCAATCACTTGCAAAAAACCAATTTCTATAATTTCTATTTTTTCGTCACTTTCAGCAAGCAATCTTCTATATAGATGAACGGCATTTTCAGCATCTTCATTTGATTGATATCTTTTACAAAGTGCAGACAAGCGTCGCTGATACGGCGGCTTACCGCCAAAATCCGTCGCATCAAGATCAATTGCAAGCGGGACATCCTCCACACCTTCCGCATTCAAAAAGCCATCCAATGAAGCAACCGAGCAATCCATACACGCATTAATACCGATCCCCAACAATTGAACGTCGCCGGCTTTATGCGCTCGGGCTAACAAACGCATAGCCACCGCATCATCGCAATCGGTCCACCAATCGGTTCCTAAAATAAATTTTCGCATCAAATCACCTCTTATAAAGCATAACACATCTGTCATTAATAGGCAACACTTAACCTCGTCATTTGAAAATATATTACTCGAAATGGCTAAGCGACTTTTAAGATGAATTGTCAAACTAAGTGCAACAGTTTTTGATTGAAGATTCAAACAAATCAATTGGTTTTTGAAACCCTAAAACTTTTTTGGGCCTGGCGTTAATCAACGCCAGGTTCTTTTTTAGCGTTGCAGGACTGACCCTCGAA
>JAZQJG010000077.1:0-9626 GCA_045541535.1 Eubacteriales bacterium | reverse complement strand
CTTTCAGGTCGCAGAATTTTGCCGGAGCCGATTTTTGCATCGGCAAGGCATAAAACGCAGCCAATACTTTGTGTATTGGCGTGTATTTTAACACAGCTGAGATGAAAATCGGACCGTCAAAATCGGGTTCGGATACTCCTCCGCTGCTTAAGCAAATGAAACGAGGTATCCAAAATGAATATGGAATTCAAACGCAAGCTGCCCATCCCAATGGAGATCAAGGAAAAATTCCCCTTGAGCTATGAGATGCAACAGATTTTTGAAAAGAGAAACGGGGAGATCCGCTCCATCTTTACCGGAGAGGATGACCGCTTTATTCTCATTATCGGTCCCTGCTCTGCCGATGCCAAGGAGCCGGTGCTGGAGTATATCTCCCGTCTGGCCAAGGTGCAACAGCAGGTGAAGGATAAAATTTATATCATTCCCCGTATTTACACCAACAAGCCCCGCACTACCGGCGACGGGTATAAGGGAATGCTTCATCAGCCCAACGCCGAGGAGCGCCCCGATATGCTGCAGGGCATCATCGCCATCCGCGATCTTCATTTGTGCGCCCTGCGGGATTATGGCTTTACCTGCGCCGACGAGATGCTTTATCCCGAAAATCATCGCTACCTCAGCGACCTGCTGGCCTACGTGGCGGTGGGCGCCAGAAGTGTGGAAAATCAGCAACACCGTCTCACCGCCAGCGGCTTTGATACCCCCGTGGGTATGAAAAATTCCACCGGCGGCGATCTGTCGGTGATGTTTAATTCCATCACCGCCGCCCAGCACGCCCACACCTTCCTCTATCGTGGTTGGGAGGTCCATTCCCACGGAAACGACTTGGCCCACGGTATTCTGCGTGGATACGTGGACTTTTCCGGTCGCAACGTGTCCAACTATCACTATGAGGATCTGTTGCGGGTCAACGAGCTGTATCAGACCTCGGGATTGGCCAATCCCAGCGTGATCGTGGACTGTAATCACGCCAACTCCGGCAAAAAATATCTGGAGCAGATCCGTATCGCCTCCGACGTGGTGCACTCCTGCCGCCAGAACGGCGACATCAAAAAGCTGGTCAAGGGCCTGATGATCGAGAGTTATCTGGAGGACGGCGCCCAAAAGATCGGCGACGGCGTTTTCGGCAAATCCATCACCGATCCCTGCCTTGGATGGGAAAAAACTGAGGAACTGATCTTCCACCTGGCGGAAAAACTGTAAAAAGGCGTGGCACCGCTTGCGACGTAAAAAAGAGCTTGCATCCATAAGGGCTGCACTGTTAAGGATAGTAAAAAAGATGCACGAAATTTTCGTGCATCTTTTAATTTTGTCGTATATCGTAGCAAGCAGGACATTTAGGTGCCTAAATGTCATTTGTTAGGAGAACCTAAAACCCTTAACCTTGCTCGCTACTAATTGTAGCCTGTGGTGCTATTAGCAAAAAAGGGAAACTATCCATAATACTTTAACGCTTTGTGCCAATGGATAAGTTCCCATTCAAGCGGAGAAGTATTGGCAACAGCCTCTGCTATTTTTTCCTGATACTTATAATATTCATCTGCTTTATCGATATGACTCCAAGCGCTACCAAATAATTCCCAATAGACATTAAAATCCGCTTCTAACTCATTATTGTTTGATGAAGCGAACTTATCATTTTTGCTTTTATCTTGCTTAGCAACATATCTAAGTATATAACTATCTAAGGGCACATGAAATGATTTTGCATGTGTGCGAATAAATGAAGAGATGGTTACATCATCGATAAGTTCAAGTCTGTCTAACAACCAAAGATACTTCAAGGTCATATTTAACCATTTTTGTGCTTGGCCGTATGTAAGTTTGGCAGGTTGTTCCGTACGCTTGTTATTTTCTTTTTTAACCAGTTTATCAGTTCCATAAATTTCAATTAGTTTTTTACAAATCGATTTATGCCAAACTGTAAAATCGGTTGGAACGGACTTAAACCCATCTTTAATAGTCTTTGTTCCTGCATCACGCCAAGGTTTTCTTAATGCATCAATTCTGTTCTTTTCTTTTTGACTATTGTTTTTTGGGGTTTCTTTAAAAGTCATGGTGCGGTTCATATCTAAATATGCTTTGTTTGAAGCCCAAGAAAAGCAATCTTCATCGTTATAAAATCCCGTCCAAAAAGAAATATCTGCATTAAATTTGTTGTCCATAATATATACTCCTATGTTGTACTTTTCCTATTATAACACACAATTGTTAAAAATACAAATAACGACAAAAATCCGCCCGATTTCTCGGGCGGATAATTTTGTTTTATAAAGTCAACAATTACTTGCTTTCTTTGATAGCAGCCTGGGCGGCAGTTCGGTGGGCGATGAAAACCAATCTTAAAACCGTCCTTAGCAGTACGAACCTTAGGATACAAGCTCTTTTCTCATGCGTGATGGGTGAAATCTCTGTCAAAGGTGATCACAGTGAAAACGTCGGGATAAACGGCGGCGATCCGTTGGTCCAGCTCGGCCTTGAGCTGTTTTTCACTGCCTGCAAAGTCGGCAGGTAACACCAGATCAAAGATCAGGTTGGTGTGGGTACTGCCGGGCACGGCGCGGAAATCGTGGATGGTCAGGCGCTCGTCCATCTTCGCCAGATTTTCCAGCACCGCCTCCTTCATGGCGTTGACCATGGGATTGTCGGTGACAATGGGATCCAGATGGATCACCGCCTCCAGCCCCATTTGGTTTTTAAAGTCCCGCTCAATGTTGTCAATCAGGTCGTGGCTTTCCATAATATCGCCGTCGGCGGGGATCTCGGCGTGGAGGGAGACGAACACCCGTCCGGGGCCGTAGTCGTGGACCACCAGATCGTGAATGCCGATGATGCCCTCATAGCTCATCGCCTTTTGATGGATGGCCGCCACCAGCGCAGGCTCGGGAGGACGGCCCAGCAGGGGATCCAGCGTTTCCTTGATCAGGCCCACGCCGGAAATGAGAATAAACACGCTGACCGCCAGACCGGTGATGCCGTCGATGTTCCAGTCGGTGAGGGCATAGATCACCGTGGAGAGCAATACCGCCAGAGTGGTGATGCAATCGTTGCGGCTGTCTGCCGAGGCGGCGCCGAAGGCGGCGGAGCCGGTGAGCTGTTGCAACCGTCGGTTAAACAGGCTCAACCACAGTTTGGCCACAATGGCCGCACCCATCACGCCCACGCTCAACCAAGAAAATTCCGGCGCCACGGGGGCGAAGATCCGCTCCAGCGAGCTCTTACCTAAACTCAGTCCCAGCATCAGCACGATAAAGGCCATCATCAGCCCGCTGATATATTCAATGCGGCCGTGGCCGTAGGGATGATCGCTGTCCGGCTTTTTGGCCGCCAGCTTAAAGCCGATGAGGGTGATGATAGAACTGGCGGCATCGGTGAGGTTGTTCACCGCATCCGCTACCAGCGCAATGGAGCCGAACACCAACCCTGCCGCCGCCTTTCCCAGCGCCAGCAGGGCGTTGATCACGATGCCCACCGTACCGCCCACCGTGCCGCAACGCTCGCGCAGTTCCAGGGGGGAGCGGGTTTTGTTATATACGAATAATTTCAAGATCCATCCGGTCATAGAAAAACACCTCTAATTATATATATTAGCACACCTTTGAAAAAAGAGCAAGTAGGGGCGGCAACCTGCCGCCCGACTCTTGGCAAAAAGAGCAAGTAGAGGCGGCAACCTGCCGCCCGACTCCAAAACGCTCCCATAAATCTGTTGACAAAACGGCAACCTTGCAGTAAACTGTTAAGTAGTTAATCATTAAGTAGTTAACGTTTTGAGGTGAAACAATGAACAAGGAAAAAATTCACGGTGCGGTCCATGGCTTTTTGCGGCTGGATCGGCTCCACCGAAACGCCATTGAGCGGCAGGTGGGGGAGATGGGTCTGCACCGTTCCCAGCATCGGATGCTGATGATGCTCTCCCGCTGTGAGGAGATCCCTTCTCAGGCAGAGCTGGCCCGACGGTTGGAGATCAGCCCGCCGGCGGTGGCAGGAGCATTGAGCCGACTGGAAAAAGAGGGATACATTCTGCGTGCCGAGGACACGCAGGATTGCCGCAATCGCAAGGTGCGGCTGACCGAGAAAGGGCGGGCGGTGCTGGAGAGCACCCGCCTCCGTTTTGACGGGGTGGATCGGGCGATGCTGGCCGGGATCAGCGAAGAGGAGCTGACCCTGTTTACCGAACTATTGAAAAGAATGCAATACAATCTGGAGTGTTACGAAAAGGAGGGCGAGCAATGAAACGGTGGCTGAAATACGTGCGACCCTATCTGCCTTATTTTATTTTGGGGCCGCTGTGTATGATCGTGGAGGTCATCGGTGAGGTGCTGATGCCCAAATATCTGTCTATGATCGTGGACGAGACCCCCACCGCCGACAGCGTTTGGAAGGTGGTGGGTATTGCCGGTATGATGGTGCTCACCGCCCTGTTGATGATGGCGGGCGGCGTGGGTGGCGCCTGGTTTGGCGCCAAGGCCAGCGTCAACTTTGGCGCCGATCTGCGGCAGGACGTGTACAACAAGATCCAGACCTTTTCCTTTACCAGCATTGACAAGTTTTCCACCGGCTCCCTGGTCACCCGTCTGACCAACGATATTACCCAGATGCAAAACTTCATCAATATGCTGTTGCGGATGGCCCTGCGTTCGCCGGGAATGCTGATCGGCGCCCTGATTATGGCGGTGAGTATGAACGCCCGCCTGTCGGTGGTGTTGGCGGTGGCCATTCCGTTGTTGCTCACCACCCAAGCCCTGATCATTGGCAAGGGCTTTCCCCGTTTTTCCAAAATGCAGGATAAGATCGACGGGCTCAACAACACCGTGCAGGAAAACCTCACCAACGTGCGGGTGGTAAAGAGCTTCGTCAGAGAAGGCTATGAAAAGGAAAAGTTTTCCACCGCCAATAAAAAACTGAAAAAGAGCGCTATGGACGCGATGGGGGTAATGATTCTGATGCATCCCTTTATGAGTCTGTTTATGCAGCTCACCACCGCTGCGGTGGTATGGTTTGGCGGCAATCAGATCGTGGAGGGCAGTGGCCTGACCCCCGGCGATCTGGTGGCCTTTATCACCTACATCAATCAGATTTTGATGAGCCTGATGATGGTGAGTATGCTCTTTATCAACGCCTCCCGCGCTCTGGCCAGCAGTAAGCGTATTGCCGAGGTATTGGACGAGGAAACGGACATTTCCGATGGAAACGCCGCCTGCCCCGAGCTTACGGTGGCCCGTGGCGATATTGAGTTTAAAAACGTCACCTTCCGTTATTATAAAAACAGCGAAAACGCCGTGCTGGACGATATCGATCTGTCCATTCGGGGCGGCAGTACCGTGGGCCTGATCGGCTCCACCGGTTGCGGCAAGACCACCTTGGTCTCCCTCATTACCCGTCTCTACGATCCCGACGAGGGACAGGTGCTGGTGGACGGCGTGGACGTAAAGGATTATTCTCTGTACAATCTGCGCAACGGCGTGGGTATGGTGTTGCAGAAAAACGTGCTCTTTTCCGGCACCATTGAGGACAATCTGCACTGGGGCGACGAAAACGCCGACCGTGAGCAGATGCTGGCGGCGGCCAAAAGCGCCCAGGCCGACGGATTTGTCACCTCCTTTACCGACGGATATCAAACGGTATTGGGGCAGGGCGGCGTCAACGTTTCCGGCGGTCAAAAACAGCGGTTGTGCATTGCCAGAGCTCTCTTGAAAAAACCCAGGATCTTGATTTTGGACGACTCCACCAGCGCAGTGGACACCGCCACCGAGGCCCGCATCAGAGAGACCTTTGAAACCACCCTGAAGGATACCACCAAGATCATCATTGCCCAACGGATCTCCTCGGTACAGCACGCCGATCAGATCATCGTGATGAGTGAGGGTAGGATCACCGGTGTGGGCGCCCACGAGGAACTTTTGCAAAATAACGAAGAATATCGGGAGATCTACGACTCCCAGACAGGAAAGGGGGAATAACCGTGGCAAGAACACTGGAACAGCTGAAAGGACAATACCGTTCCACCCGCACCATGAATCGGCGGGGCCCCGGGGGCGGCCCCCGAGGACGGATGCACCACGGTAAAAAGGAAAAACCCCGCTATTCCAAGGATACCATCAAGCGATTGTTGGGCTATCTCTGGCCCTTCAAATTTCGCTTGCTGGCGGCCCTGCTGTGTATGGGCTGCACCACCGCCACCACCCTCATCGGCTCCTATATGCTGCGTCCGATGATCAATGCGTTGGTGGAGGATAACGGGCAGACGGGAGAACAGCGTCTGGCTACGCTGGCAGGAATGCTGGGACTGCTGATCGCCGTATATCTGGTGGGGGTGGTCACTACCTATCTGCAGGCCCGCATTATGTTAAACGTTTCCCAGAGCGCCATTGAAAAACTGCGCAACGATCTGTTCGTTAAGATGCAAACCCTACCCGTGCGATTTTACGATACGGAAAATAACGGCGAGCTGATGAGCCGATACACCAACGACGTGGATAACATCGGTATGATGCTGGATCACTCGGTGATGAGCCTGATTTCCGGCGCCGTTACGCTGGTGGGCACCTTTTGTATGATGGTCTACACCAATTTCTGGCTGACCCTCATTACCGTGGTGATGTTGCCGGTGATCATCAAGGGCGGCGCCTTTATCGGCAGTCGCTCGGCCAAATATCATTCGGCGGGGCAGGCCTCTCTGGGCTCGGTCAACGGCTATATTGAGGAGAGCGTCAGCGGCCAGAAGGTGGTTAAGGTCTTTTGCCACGAGGAGGAATGCAAGGAAGAATTCGGCATCCTCAACGACGATCTGCGGCAAACCCAGTTCAAGGCCAACTTTTTCGGCGGTATTATGGGCCCCGTGATGGGCAACACCTCTCAGGTGGCCTACGCCCTCACCGCCGGTGTGGGCGGCGTGCTCTGTGCGCTGGGTCGGTTTGATATCGGAGGACTGGCCATTTTCGTCAACTACTCCCGTCAGTTCTCCCGTCCCATCAACGAGCTGAGTATGAACTCCTCCGCCATCTTTTCCGCTCTGGCGGGCGCCGAGCGCGTCTTTAACATTATAGACCGTGAGCCCGAAGCCTCCGACGCCCCCGACGCCAAAAGCGGGGAGGGGATGAAGGGCTACGTAAAGCTGGACAACGTCACCTTCGGCTATAATCCCGATAAGGTCATTCTCAAAAACATCTCTCTGTATGCCAAACCGGGGCAGAAGATTGCTTTCGTCGGCTCCACCGGCGCCGGCAAGACCACCATTACCAATCTGCTCAATCGGTTTTACGATATTGAAGAGGGCAGCATCACCATTGACGATATCGACATCCGTGACTATCGGCGCAGTGAACTGCGGCGTAACATCGCCATGGTATTGCAGGACACCAATCTGTTCAGCGGTACGGTGATGGAAAACATCCGTTACGGCCGTCCCGACGCCACCGATGAAGAGGTGATCTCCGCCGCCAAAACCGCCTCGGCCCACAGCTTTATTATGCGGCTGTCCGACGGCTATCACACCCGTCTGGAAGGCAACGGCGCCAACCTGTCCCAAGGACAGCGACAACTGCTCAACATTGCCCGGGCCGCCTTGTCCAAGGCGCCCATTCTGGTGCTGGACGAGGCCACCAGCTCCGTGGACACCCGCACCGAGCGGCATATTGAACGGGGAATGGATCGCCTGATGGCGGATCGTACCACCTTTGTCATCGCCCACCGTCTGTCCACTGTGCGCAACGCCAACGCCATTATGGTCTTGGAAAACGGCGAGATCATTGAGCGGGGCAACCACGAGGAACTGTTGGCGCAAAAGGGCCGTTATTACGAGCTCTACACCGGTCAAAAGGAACTTGACTAAGGAAGGGCGGTGCTCCCCAGAGATCAACCGCCCAATTGTAAATTTTTTTCTTTCCCTTGCTATTTGCGGCGGGAGATGATATGATAAAACAGTATTAATATAAAGGAGCAATCGCTATGGATGAAAAGGAAATGCTTCCCGGCACCCCGCCGGAGGAATGTGCGCAGGAGAATTGCCCTGCGCCGCTTGAAACGGAGGAAAAAAATCTTCCCGAGGAGCCGATGGACGAGTTTGTCGTTGAGGTGAGCGAGGAGGAGGCCGAGGTACTGGCCGAGCAGGATTCCCTGGACGGTGAGCCCGACGGGGAATACGATGAGGATACGGAAGAGGAAACGAGTGAGGAGATCGCTCCCGATCCGTTGGAGATCGCTCTGGAGAGCGCTGTGGATGCAGGCAAGCTGACCCTGGACGAGGCAGATACCGTCTGGACACAGGTGAGCGATCTGGGCAAGGCACTGACAAAGGCCAGAGGCACCATTAAGAAATTGGGCATTACCATCGGCTGTCTGGTGGCGGCTTTGCTGATCTCTCTGGCCGCCGTGGCCGGCTTTGTGATGAAGGATCAGGAGAGCCAGCCCTTCACCGGTCTGGTGGTGGGCAAGAGCTATGCTTCCAATATTACGTTGCCCGATTATACCACCGTTACCTATACCGATTCCTACGTCGCCCCCACTGATAAGGACGTAGAGGCCAAGATCAACGAGGCCCTCGTTACCGCCAAGAAGACCAGCGAGCAGGCCGTCAGCGGCGCTCTGCAGGAGGGGGACGTCAGCGTGCTGGACTTTACCGGCTACGTGGACGGCAAAAAGCTGGATTCCGCCTGCGCCACCGATCAGGAGCTGGAGCTGGGCAGCGGCAAATTCATTCCCGGCTTTGAGGAAGGCCTGATTGGTAAAAAGGTGGGCGAGAAGGTCACCCTCAATCTCACCTTCCCCGCCGACTACAGTGAGACCAGCTTGCAGAACAAGGCCGTCAAGTTCGACGTGACCATCAAATCTGCCAAGCGCACCGTCTATCCCGCCCTCACCGACGCTCTGGTCAAGGAGATCACCGAGGACAAATACGCCACCGTAGCCGCCTACAAGGCCGGTTTGCTGGAGGAACTGGACGCCACTGCCAAGCAGGAGGCCAAGGACGAGGCCCGCAACGAGGTCTGGACCAACGTGGCAGAGGGTACCAAGCTGAAAAAATACCCCAAAAATATGTACAACTATTATAAGAACAAGCTGGATGAGCAGTATTCCTCCTACTACGCCACCTACGGCGTTACCGATCTGGAGGGCTTTATGACCGCCAACAAGCTGGATCTGGACACCTATATCAAAAACCAGATGATCTACGAATACGCCATCTACACCATCGCCGCCAAGCAGGGCATCACCATCACCGACGAGGACTATACCACCATGCTGACCAACTACGGTTGCACCACCAAGGCGCAACTGGTGGAAAAGCTGGGCGTGGAGCCCTTTGAGCTGGAGGCCAGCCTGCTGTATGACAAGGTCAGCAACTATCTGCTGGAGGTCGCCACGGCGAAATAAAACCGAACAACAAAACAGGACAGGAGATTGAGGCACACTCTGTAAGGAAGTGTGCCTCAATGATATCCGTTCCTTTACGGAACGGGTGATATACCTTCGGTATGATATATGCCTGCGGCATATTAAGGAACGGATATTATATCATGTTTTCACGAAGTGAAAATATATCATACGGCAAAGCCGTATATCATATCTCGTTAGAGATATATCATTCTTTACGCACCGAAAAACAATTGTTTTTCGGCAAGTATTTA
>JAZQJG010000076.1:0-9095 GCA_045541535.1 Eubacteriales bacterium | reverse complement strand
GTGATGCGCACTGTGTGCGTGATGCAGGCTTCGCCCGTGATGCACGCCTGCGGCGCGTGAATGGAACGCATCGCATCACTTATCACAGCGCAGCTGCATCACTTATCACTTATCATCAGCCCCAACGGGGCTGTATATCATCCATCGCTTTGCGATGGTATATCATCACGGCATAGCCGTGCATAAACCCTCCTGCGGCTTGATTGATTTATAAACGTATGGTATAATGCTTGCAAAAGGGAGGTATCCTTATGAAAAAGAACCTGAAATGGATCATTGGGGGCGGTGTACTGGTAGTATTGTTGGCCGTCCTTGGTTGGTGGGGGTGGCAAATGCTGCAACCGTCACTGGAATTTAAGAAAGTGCGGGACAATGCCGCCGTGGACAGTTTTGCCGTGGACGTGGCGCCCATCAAGGGAGCGCTGGACTATATAGCTTGGTCCCATTATGAGGAGATCAACACCTCCGAAGCATTAAACGACGCCCTGTGCTCTGCCCTGCGGGAAAGCAAGGACAAAAAAGAGTTTGCCCTGCAATTTGCAGACTTGGTAGAGGATCACTATTGGCAGGGCTATGATCTGCATTTGAGCCTGCAGACGGAGCTGACGGGCCATCGGGGCACCCTGACGGTGACGGGGGACAAAATTCCGGACACCGCCTACGGTATTATGAAAATTCTCGGGACGGACGGCAAGACGGAGACCCAAAGCATCCCCGTGACCCGGGGTGTGGGATATTATAATCTCTACGGCAAAGAGATGGCCGAGGCCACCTTGTATCTGGCCGCCGATGCGGCAGGCAAAGAAGCGCTGAGCGCCACCCGACAGGTGGAGATCTCCCCGCTGTATCTGCCCGACCTGTTTATCAGTGAGCTGTCCAACCAGCATACGGTGACCTATTATTCCGATCTGGAAAACGACAACAAACAACACCGTGGCTCCCAGGAGCAAAAGTTCCAATATATTGAACTGCACAATTACTCCGACACCCCCGTAGCGCTGTCGGAATATACCTTCGTTTATAACGACCAAGTAGGCGAGCACCGATTTGCGTGGCTGACGGAAACGGATGCCTCTCTGACGGTGGCGCCGAACGGCACCTTTGTGATCGGCGTATACAGCGCCGACACGGTGAAAGAAGGGCTGGGCTATGAGACCGATGCCGATAAAGCGGCGTATTGGAACGCCTTTAACGCCTTTTATAACACTGAAATTCCCGTAGGCCGTCGGGCGATGATCGCCTGTGTAGCCTCCGGCGACGGAGAAAAACTGCTGGACGGCATCGACCATCTGGAGCGCAGTAAGGATGCGGGCGTTACCGTCAGCGCCGAGCTCCGACAGGGCGACCGTGTAATCACCCGAGTCAACCTGCCCGACGAGATGCCCGCCAACAGCTATGCCTATCAGTTTTTGCCCGGGAACGGGGTGGAGCAGGCCTTCCTCTGCACCACCGGTTGCTTCCCCGGAAAACTGTTGACCGAACAGCAACTTTCCTATTGTGAAACCCCTGCCCCCAAGGATGCCGAGATCATCAAGGCCGTTTCCTATAACGTGCTGGCCACCGACAAAAACCCCGCCGAAAAGCTGGGCTCCGTGGCCTATCGCAGTAAACTGTTTTTCCGTTTTATAGAGGACTACCGTCCCGACGTGATCGGCCTGCAGGAGGTCAACTTCCGTTGGGCTCCGCTGTTGAGCGAACAAATGGCGGCCAAGGGATACGGCGAGGTGCAGGGGATCTCGGGAGAGAATCACACCTATGAAAACATCAATCGCCGCAATCAATGGGATCTGATCAACCCCATCTATTACAACACCGCCCGCTATGAACTGCTGGAAAGCGGCGACGCCTTCCTCACCATCGACGGCACCTTTGACACCGAACAATGGGACAGCGTCAATCGCCCCAAGCGCTCGGTGACCTGGGCGGTATTGCGGGACAAAACCAGCGGTGACGTGGTCACCCACCTCAACACCCACCTGATTCTGTCGGGCAAGCTGGGCAGAGTGGAGCAGGTGAAGGCCATCTGCGCCAAGGGTGCGGAACTGCAGAAAAAATACGGCGGCATCACGGTGGTGACCGGTGATCACAATATGGCCGAGGGCAGTGAGCCCTACCACACCTATATCAACAGCGGTATGCTGGACAGCAAGTATCAGACCACCCATCACAATTCCCTTGCCTCCTACACCGACTTTGACACCGCCTACAACGAGCGCTACGGCGCCCCCATTGACTTTTGCTTTGTCAGTCCCAACACGGCGGTCAGCAAATACCAGGTGTTCGGCGGCAGATATTCCGATGGCATCATCAGCGATCACTCCGCCATCCTCACCGAACTCTACCCCATAAAATAAACCATCCCCGCCGCACGGAAGATGCGGCGGGGATTTTTTTCAACGATAGCTTTTAGGGGATTTGCCGTAGGTTTTTTTGAAGACTCTGCTGAAATAGTTGTAATCGGTAAAGCCCACCCGATCGGCGATCTCCGTCACCGAAAGGTCGGTGGTCTTGAGCAGTTTTTTGCCCCGATGGAGGCGGCGGCGCAACAGATAGGCTGACACGCCGGTATGTAGCTCGCTCTTAAAAATCTCGTACAGACGGGTGCGGCCGATGCCCAGAGCCTTGCTGATCTGCTCCGCCCGTATATCCTCCGCCAGATGCTCCTCAATATAGGCCTTGGCCTTGTCCAGCAATACGTCCTGCTGGGGCTGGATCAGCTCTTTGTAGATAATATAGGAGGTGACCGCCTCCATGATTTTTACGGCGGCGGCGATCTGCTCGTCGGTTTTGCAGGCAATCTCCCCAATGCACGCCTCCAGCGCCTCCACGTCAAAGCCGTAGCGGGCCGACCAATCCTCCATCCGTTGGTAGAGCCCGCTCTTATCCTCCCCGGCGTTGATCTGACCGAACATCAGATAGCCGATGATCCCCTCGTTTTCGTGGAGGGGCAACACCGCCTCCACCAGACCGGCATGACAGCGGTAGAGCACCGGTTGATCCTGCCGGCGGCATTTTTCAAAGGAACGGCGGTCGGCGTAATTACAGCGGCGACGGGTTTTGGGACAGCCCTTCATCAATCGGCAGAAGGCACAGCTTTCTTCGGGGTAGGCGATGATCTCCCGAAAATCGGCGTCAAAGAGCACGAAGCGGATGCCCGTAAGGGTGTAAAAGGCCCGCATCAGCTCCCCCATCTGCTCCGCATCAAAGCGAAATGCCATAAAAATCCGTCCTTCCGTACAAATTTACCATTTTTAGTATAATATTAACTATTATTATACCAGCACTTTTTATAAAATGGAAGTATAAATTTTGGAGGTGTATCTTATGAAAAAAACGACCTTTGCTTTATACTTCGGAAACCGCGGGTTTATGCCCGCCGAGCTGATCGAGGGCGCCAGAGAGGATATGGTGAAAGCCGTGACCGAGGCGGGCTATGATTATCTCATTATGGACAAGGAAGCCACCCGTTACGGCGCAGTGGAAACCAGAGACGAGGGCCGGCTGTATGCCAAGTGGCTCAAGAGCCATGAGGGCGAATACGACGGCGTGATCCTGTGTATGCCCATCTTTGTGGATGAGAACGGCGCCATGACCGCCCTGCAGGATGCAGGGGTACCCATTTTGATGCAGGCCTATCCCGACGAGATCGGCAAAATGGACTTTAAGCACCGCAGAGACGCCTATTGCGGTAAATTCTCCGTAACCGACGTTTTTGAGCAATGCCGCATTCCCTACACCGTGCTCAAGCCCCACGTGGTCCATCCCCTCTCCCCCGCTTTTGCCCAAAATCTCCACGATTTTGCCGCCATTTGTCGGGTGGTGAACGGTATGAAGCGCTTTACCATCGGTTGTATCGGCGCCCGTACCACCGCCTTTAAGACGGTGCGGTTTGACGAGATCACCATGCAACGTCACGGCATCACCGTAGAAAGCTTTGATCTCTCAGAGCTCTTTGAGTTCGTACGCGCCAAGGAGGACAACGATCCCAAGGTATTGGCCAAAAAAGCGGTTTTGGAAAACTACACCGACTTTACCCGTGTACCCGAGGACAAAAAGCTGATGCTGGCCAAGATCGGCGTGGTGGTGGACGAATATATTGAGACCTACCATCTGGACGCCGTCACCCTGCGCTGCTGGAACGAGATGGAGACCTATCTGCGGGTCTGCCCCTGCGTATTGCTCAGTGAGCTCAACGATCGGGGTATCGCCGCCTCCTGCGAGATCGATATGTGCTCCGCCATCACCATGAGAGCGTTGCATCTGGCCACCGAGGGTCCCGCCGCCTGTCTGGACTGGAACAACAACTACGGCGAGGATCCCGACAAGGTGATTCTCTTCCATTGCGGCTCCACCGCCCAAAAGCTGATGAAGGCCAAAGGCACCCTGACCTCTCACAAGATGTTTGACAAGACCGATCCCGGCAGTGGCTGGGGCACCAACGAAGGCCGCATTGCTGCCTTCCCCATGACCTTCTCCAACTGCAAGACCGAGGACGGCAAGATCACCATTTACTTCAGCGAAGGTGAATTTACCGAGGACGAGATCGAAAATGAATTTTTCGGTTGCGGCGGCGTGGCCAAGATCGACCATCTGCAGGATAAGTTGATCCGTCTGGCCCGTGGCGGCTTTAAGCACCACACCACCGTGGCCAACGGTCACGTGAAGGACATTCTGGAAGAAGCCTTTCAGTACTATCTCCACTATGACGTGGTCAGCATTGAGGGTTAAGAAATGATCATCGCAGGCTTAGACGTGGGCACCACCGGCTGTAAGATTGTTTTGTACAACGACAAGGCCGAGCTGTTGTCCACCTATTATAACGAATATCCCGCCCATCATCAGGGCGGGCAGCACGAAATTGATTTTGCAGACGTTAAAAAAGGTGTTTTGACCCTGCTGAAAAAAGCCGTGCAGGAATATAAGATTGATGCCTTGGGCGTAACCAGTTTTGGCGAGAGCTTTGTAATGCTGGACGAGCAAGACAATATACTGGCCCCCGCCATGCTGTACACCGACCCCCGCGGGGAAGAGGAGTGCGAGGAGCTGTGCCGCAAGGTGGGAAAGGCGCGCCTGACCCTCACCACCGGTGTAAAACCCCACTCTATGTACAGTCTGCCCAAAATGATGTGGCTAAAAAATCACCGTCCCGAGCTGTTTGCTGGGTGCAAGCGGATGCTTTTGGGCGAGGATTTTGTCGTCTACACCCTCACCGGCAAAGCGCAGATCAATGATGGTTTAGCCGCTCGCACCGGTGCCTTTGACATTGAGCAAAAATGCTGGATGGACGAGGCCCTACAGGCGGCCGGCATTGATAAGGCACTGCTCTCCCGTCCCGTTGCCCCCGGCACGGTGGCAGGGACGCTGCGTCCCGAGCTTAAGGTAATGCTGGGCATCGACTATGATATTACCGTGGTCAACGGTTTTCACGATCAGATCGCCGGTATGATCGGCGCCGGCGTGTTCACCCCCGAGCAGGCCATGGACGGCACCGGCACGGTGGAATGCATCCCCGTGGTGCTCTCCGAAAAGCCCACCGACCTGTCCTTTTACGAGGGCGGCTATTCAGTAGTGCCCTACCCCGGGGACAAATACGCTTGCTATGCCTTCTCCTTTACGGGAGGGGCCACCATCAAATGGTTTAAGGACACCTTTGATCCCGACAGCAAGGATTTTTACGCCAAGATGGACGCCGGCGTGCCCGAGGGTCCCACCGGCATTTTGGTACTGCCCCACTTTGCAGGGGCCGCCACCCCATATATGGACAACGCCGCCAAGGCGGCCTTTGTGGGGGTGACGCTGGAAACGAACAAATACGATTTCTACAAGGCGTTGATGGAGGGTACCAGCTATGAAATGCTGTTAAACTTTAACACCTTAGGCGCCCAGATCCCCGCCCCCAAAGAGCTGCGGGCCACCGGTGGCGGCGCCAACAGCGATATCTGGCTACAGATCAAGGCAGATATTTTGAACACCCGCATCGTCGCCCTTTCCTGCAAAGAGGTGGGTGCCGCCGGCACCGCCGCCCTGACGGGTGTAGCCGTGGGCGCCTATGAGGATCTGGCCGATACGGTGGCCAAAATGGTCACCGAACGCAAGGTGTTTACACCCAATGAAGCACACAGCGCCGCCTATGCCGCGCTGTACAAAAAATACACCGGTCTGTACAAGGCCGTAAAGGGGTTGGAACAATGAAAGAATATCTGGGCAATCCCCTGCAGATCCGCGGCGCGGAGCAATATCAGCTGCAGGAGGGCAAGGGAAAAGGAATGACCCTGTTGTGCGTGCGCAACGGTCTGGGGCTGGAAGCGTGGATCTCGGTGGATCGGTGCGGTGATATTTCCCGCCTGAGCTATACGGGAGATAATATGGGCTATTTTGCCCCCTGCGGCTACGTGTCCCCCGCCTATTATGACGACAAGGGCGCCGGATTTTTAAAATCCTTTACCGCCGGCTTTTTCACCACCTGCGGGCTGACCGCCGTGGGCAGTCCCTGCACCGACGAGGGGGAAGAGCTTCCGCTCCACGGTACCGTCTCCAACACCCCCGCCCTGTTGCGGGGCATTGAGGAGGATGAAAAGGGGCTGACGGTACGGCTTTCCGTCACCGACGCCCGACTCTTCGGACGCAAGCTGGTAATGGAACGCACCTACCGCTTTTCCTACACCGAAAACTGTTTTTCCGTCAGCGACACCGTGACTAACCTGGCGGATACCGAAAGTCCCTATATGATTATGTATCATTGCAATATGGGCTATCCTCTGTTGGATGAGGACAGCGTGGTACGCATTCCCCATCATTCCGTCGCCCCCCGGGACGGCGAGGCGGCCCAATATATGGATACCGCCCTACAGATGGAAAAGCCCACGGCCGCCTTTACCGAGCGTTGCTATTATTACGACGTAAAGGGCACGCCTGCCAAGGTGGGTATCTTCAGCCCCCGCATCGGCAAGGGCGTGGTGTTCTCCTATAACAAAGAAGAGCTCCCCTGCTTTACCCAATGGAAAATGATGGGCAAAGGGGACTACGTGCTGGGACTGGAGCCCGGTAACTGCACCCCCGACGGCAGAGACGTGTTACGCAAAGAGGGACGCCTGCAATTTTTAGCCCCCGAGGAAAGCAAAACCACCACCCTGTCCTTCCGCTTTGTGACGGGCAAGGAATTTGAAGGAGAATTTTGATATGCTGGTAAATTTAACGGAAATTTTGAAGATCGCCGAGGAAAAGAAGATTGCCATCGGCTCCTTTAATACCCCCAATATGAGCGCCGCCCGGGCGGTGATCGCCGCCGCCGAGCAGGCCGGTCAGCCGGTCATCCTGATGCACGCCCAGGTCCATGAGGAAATGGGGCTGTGCACCATGGAAGAGGTGGCGCCCATGATGCTGTTTTACGCCAAACGGGCCACCGTGCCGGTGTGCGTCCATCTGGACCACGGCACCGACCTTGACTACGTAAAACGGGGTCTGGCCCTGGGCTTTACCTCGGTGATGTACGACGGCTCCACCCTGCCCACCGGGGAAAATACCGAAAACACCCGTCTTGCCGTGGCCGAGGCCAAAAAGTACGGCGCTTCGGTAGAGGCCGAGATCGGCTCCATGGGCGCCAGAGAGGGTGGCGGCACCGGTGACAGCTCCATCTACACCGATCCCGACGAGGCCGCCGCTTTCGTAAAGGCCACCGGCGTCGATGCCCTGGCCTGCGCCTTCGGCACCGCCCACGGCTTTTACAAGGACACCCCCAAGCTGGACTTTGAACGGCTGTCCAAAATCCGCGCGCTCATCCCCGTGCCCATCGTAATGCACGGCGGTAGCGGCGTCAGCCACGAGGATTATAAAGAGGTCATCCGCAGAGGCGTGCGCAAGGTAAACTATTATACCTATATGGCAAAGGCAGGCGGCGCGGCCATCTCCGGCAAGGACTACGCCCAGTTCCACGACGCTCTGCTGGATGCCGAAGCGGCCATGCAAGAGGACGTGAAAAAGGCCATTGCCGTTTTCTCCGGCAACAAATAACCTCCCACGATGTAATGAACCGAATTTTTTGACAAGCTGAACGAGCCGGAAGGAAAAACTCCTCCCGGCTCGTTTTATTTACAGTTCTGCAAGGGCAAAGGCGTCCCCCATTGTCAGGGGTTTGTTCCAAAAAAAACGGCTCAGTTGCATAAATCTTGCTTTATATTGCGCAACTCCCGTCGTAGGGGCGATGCCGAAGTCAACGTATCGGACGGCTCGGCCATCGCAAAGCTCCCTGATCTTTTGATTGAAGTTTTCAACGTACTGCCCCTGTCCCGTCAAACCAATCAAAAACAATTCACATTCGGGCAACCGTGCACGAAACAAAGAAACAAGGCGGGCATACGCTTCCGGCGCATTCAGCTCCCCCTCGTCTTCCTCTCCAAGGGCCACAAACAACTTGTGCGGTTTGATCTTTACCACACAACCCTCCACGATGTCCAACGCCTCCGAAACCGTCAGCCCTTTGATGCTACGGTTGTACACAGCGTTTTCAAACTTACACCGATTGATCAGCTCGTAAAT
Source organism: Eubacteriales bacterium (assembly GCA_045541535.1). GTDB lineage: Bacteria > Bacillota > Clostridia > Oscillospirales > QAKW01 > Firm-08. The sequence continues at coordinate 560 of JAZQJG010000076.1, read as the reverse complement.
GGGAAAGCTTGCCATATAAGTAGACCCGAACAGCACAATTTCTCCCGGGAGCGTCAGATCGTTGATCTTTTCCAGCACCGCAGCCTGTTTCCGTACCGTCTCTTTCATATTATTTTTCCTCCATTTTTATGATGGTTTTTTCACGCTTACCGTTAATGAAATACAATACAAGATCAACGGACACCACCAACAGATTTAAGCAATACAGCACCAAAACGTAGGTAAGCTGATCGTTCAGAATCTTGCCTATGATCCCGGATATGTATCCGATGATGATGGCAATAATAAAGAACACACTTTTTCCCTTGGTTGAGCCTGAACGTATACTTTTGTACACCGAGATGGGCCACGAAGCACCAAAGCACAAAAGCATTATAAATTCAAACAATTGCATAACGACACCCTCCTTTATTGTCAACTTAAGCAGCGGAGGAGTATCCGAACCCGATTTTGACGGGCCGATTTTCACCTCAGCTGTGTTAAAATACTCGCCAATACACAAAGTATTGGCTGCGTTTTATGCCTTGCCGATGCAAAAATCGGCTCCGGCAAAATTCTGC
>JAZQJG010000075.1:0-20116 GCA_045541535.1 Eubacteriales bacterium | reverse complement strand
TATTGATCTTAAAGTTGTTTCTGCCCTGCTCAAAGGTGATACCGAATACCTGCTTGGTCTCCTGCTCGGCGGGAACGAAATCGGGGTCGATCTGCACGATGTTGTAGGAGCCTTTTCTCTTGGATTTGAGGATCTCCAAGGCTTCGGGCTCATAGCCGGGGGCGATAATACCGTCGGAAACCTCACGGGCGATCATCTTGGCGGTGGTGACGTCACAAACGTCGCTGAGGGCAACCCAGTCGCCAAAGGAGCACATTCTGTCCGTGCCTCTGGCACGGGCGTAGGCGCAAGCCAAGGGGCTGTCGTCCAGACCCTCGATATCCTCCACAAAGCAAGCCTTTTTGAGGTTATCACTCAAGGGTACGCCGACAGCGGCGGAGGTGGGGCTGACGTGCTTAAAAGAGGTAACGGCGGGCAGACCCAGCGCTTCTTTGAGTTCCTTGACGAGCTGCCAGGAATTGAAGGCGTCCAAGAAATTGATATAGCCGGGGCGGCCGTTGAGGATTTCAATGGGCAGGTCACTGCCGTCCTGCATATAAATGCGGGAGGGTTTTTGATTGGGGTTACAACCGTATTTCAGTTCAAACTCTTTCATGGCGGTACTCCTTTTACTTATTTTTATTGATCATTCTGTTCTCGGTCTCGCCGGTGGCAAGATCGGTGTAACGAACGTAGAGAGAAATCTTGTTTTCCTCGTTGAGGTTATCCCACAGATTGGTGGTGAAAGCATCAATATCGTCGGGGATGGCCACACGCTCGGGCTCACCCTGGAAGGTGGGAATGGGGTTGCCGTCGCAAACGTAGGTGTGGATGAAATGGCCAAGGCCTGCCAGAGAGGGATAGGAGAAGGTGTAGCGATTGCAAGCAGTACCCTCGGCATCGGCGCTCTTGAGAATGCTCATCTGATAGGTAAAGTCACCCTCGTCAAAGGTGAGCATACCGCTGATACGGGGCGTCAGGTTGGGCGCATCGGGCTCAAATTCCCGTTGGGTCAGGGCGCCGGAAAAGCTGATGCCGTTTTCAAGACCTTCGTAAATGGTGTCGGTCTGGTCGCCGTTGGTGACGATGAGATTGTTCTCAAACTCGCGGATGGCGGCGTAGATGATGAGAGAGGGATCCTCCACCTTGCTGGCATCAAAGGGCTCGGTATACACGGCGCCGTCCTTTTCGGTGAAGATACGGTTACGGGAGTTGGCGGAACGGCCCATAATGAAATAGGCGGTGGCGGCCTTTTTACCGTCGGCGGTCTTACCGATGACGATGCCGCGGCCTACGTAGCTGTTGTCCTTGATCAGTTGTCCGATGTCGTTGATTTTGTAGATATTCATACTTACACCTCGTAAAAATTATTTGATAATAGAAGCTGAAACTTTTTCAACCGCTTGGGGCAGCAGGATCCATTCGGCCTGCTCCATCACCCGGCGTTGCAGGATTTCGGGGGTGTCCCCTTCCTCAATGGCTACCGCCTTTTGCAGGATGATCTCACCGCCGTCGGGAATTTCGTTGACGAAATGGACGGTGGCGCCGGTAACCTTAACGCCGTAATCCAGCGCCGCCTGATGTACCCGCAGGCCGTAAAAGCCTTCCCCACAGAAGGAGGGGATCAGGGAGGGATGGACGTTGATGATCCGCTTGGGGTAAGCGCCGGTAAAACGCTCGGTGAGGATGACCATAAACCCGGCCAGCACGATGATATCAATATCGGCGGCGGAGAGGGCCTCCATCAGTTTGGTTTCAAATTCGTAGTGATCGGCACATTCTTTTTTGCTTACAACCAGGGTATCGATCCCTGCCTTCTCGGCCCGTTCCAATGCAAAAGCGCCGGGCTTGTTGGAGATGACCAGACGGATGTTACCGCTGTGGAGAATGCCGGAGGCCTGCGCATCAATGAGCGCCTGCAGATTGGTGCCGCCGCCGGAAACCAGCACGGCAATGTTGGCTGTCGTTTTCATAGGCATTACGCAAGGATGATCTTCTCGTCGCTTTCAATGATGGAGCCGATGATATAGGGCTCCTCACCGTTGGCGCGCAGAATCTCCAACGCCTTGTCGGCGTCCTCGGGAGCCACCACGATGCTCATACCCACACCCATATTGAAGGTGTTGAACATATCACGCTCGGAGATGCCGCCACGCTTGGCAATGAGATCAAAGATGGGCAGGACCTTGACGTCCTTCTTCAGAATCTTGGCGCCCAGCCCGTCGGGAATGCTTCTGGGAATGTTCTCGTAGAAGCCGCCGCCGGTGATGTGGGAGATACCCTTGACGGATACGTTGTCAAGCAGGGCCAGGACGGGTTTAACGTAGATCTTGGTGGGGGTGAGAAGAGTCTCACCAATGGACTTACCGCCAAGCTCTGCGCAAGGACTCTTGATATCGGCGTTTTCCACGTCGAATACTTTTCTCACCAGAGAAAAACCGTTGGAATGTACGCCGCTGGAGGGCAGCGCGATCACCACGTCCCCTGCCTTCATGGTGTTGTTGTCAATGATCTTGGATTTATCAACCACACCGGTGGAATAACCGGCCAGATCGTATTCATCCACGGGGTAAAAGCCGGGCATCTCGGCCGTTTCACCGCCGATGAGGGCGGCGCCTGCCTGCACACAGCCCTCGGCCACGCCTTCCACGATGGCGGCGATACGCTCGGGCACGTTTTTACCACAGGCAATATAGTCCAGAAATACCAAGGGCTTGGCACCGGCGCAAACGATGTCGTTGACGCACATGGCCACGCAGTCAATACCCACGGTATTGTGCTTGTCCATAATAAAGGCCAGCTTCAGCTTGGTGCCCACACCGTCGGTACCGCTGACCAACACGGGCTTTTGAATACCGGTGAGATCCAGTTCAAACAGACCGCCGAAGCCGCCCACGTCACTGCAAACACCGGGAGTGGCCGTACGGGCCACGTGCTTTTTCATCAGTTCTACCGCCTTGTAACCGGCGGTGATATCTACGCCTGCAGCGGCGTAGGAATCGGATTTGGAATTGGGATGCATAGCCATAAAATTTTACCTACCTTTTCTTATTCTTTGCCGTTCCAGCAATAGGTGCACAGTTCACACTCGTCCATACCGATGGCGCGGATGATACCCTCCAGCGATTGGAATTCCAGAGAGCTGAAGTTGAAGCGCTTACACAGCGCGTCCCGCAGGGCGCGGCCACGCTGGGTTTCGCCGTTTGAATATTCCTCAATATATTCAAACCCCTTCTCCCCTTCCAGCTCCATAATCACCTGACGGGCGATGAGGTCCATATCCGAGGTGGAGCGGGAGAAATTGAGATATTTACATCCGTACATAATGGGAGGACAGGCCGAGCGCATATGTACCTCCTTGGCGCCGTGCGCGTAAAGGAAGTCCACCGTTTCACGAATCTGAGTACCCCGAACGATGGAATCGTCCACGAAGAGCAGTCGCTGATCACGAATGAGATCGTGTACGGGAATCTGTTTCATTTTTGCAATGCGGTTCCGCTCGGTCTGAATGCTGGGCATAAAAGAACGGGACCAGGTGGGGGTGTATTTGATAAAGGCGCGGGCATAATGCACGCCGCTGGCGTTGGCATAGCCGATGGCGTGGGGAATGCCGCTGTCGGGCATACCGCAGACGTAGTCCAGCTCGCCCACGTTGTTCTTTTCCCGATCGCTCTGGGCCATAATAGCGCCGTCACGGTAGCGCATACTCTCCACGCTGATGCCCTCATAACTGGAGGTGGAGTAGCCGTAATAGGTCCACAGGAAGGAGCAGATCCGCTTTTTCTTCCCGGGGGCGGCCAGTTGAGTCATCGCTTCGGGGGTGAGCAGAACGATCTCGCCGGGGCCCAGATTTTTTTCATCCGTATAATCCAGCTTCATAGAAGCAAAGGATTCAAAGGACACGCAATATCCGTCCTCGTTTTTGCCGATCAGCATAGGCAGGCGGCCCACCTTGTCGCGAGCGGCAATGATGTTGCCGTCCTCCTTGAGAATCAAAATAGAGGTGGTGCCGTCAATCACGTCCTGGGCAAATTTGATGCCCTCCACAAAATCCGCCTTTTGAGTAATGAGAGCGGCCAGCAATTCGGTACCGTTGACCTTACCGCCGGTCATCGCATCAAAATGGGCGCCTTCCTTGGTCAGATATTCGTCAATCAGCTCATCGGCGTTGTTGATCACGCCGGTGGTGCAGATGGCGAAGGTGCCAAGATGAGAACGGATGAGTAAGGGTTGGGGATCCAGATCACTGATACAGCCGATGGCCGAGGTGCCCTTCATCTCCACAAAGATCCGCTCAAACTTGGTGCGGAACGGGGTGCTCTCAATGTTGTGGATCTGTCGTTGCAGTCCCATCTCCTTGTCATAGGTTGCAACACCTGCCCTGCGTGTACCCAGATGGGAATGGTAATCCACACCGAAAAACACGTCCAGCAGGCAATCTTTTTTTGAGGTTATTCCGAAAAATCCTCCCATAGTTCCTCCTTGTCATGGGGTAAGGTGATGAAAGTCACCTTGAGAAAAAAACCGAAAATCCGATACGCCCCTTGGGACGTGTCGGATTCGGTTGTGAAATTTATTTATGCAAAAAAGAGCTCGGACAGGGTCATGGGATCTACGTACTGACCGTCCTTGTATACACGCATATTGCCGGAAGCAATTTCGTCAATGAGCATTACGTTGCCCTCGGCATCGTAGCCAAACTCAAACTTGATATCGTACAGGACCAGACCCTTCTCCTTGAGATCGTCGGCAACGATCTGGGTGATCTTCTGGGTCATTTCCTTCATATCGTCATACTGCTTGGCGGTCATAACGCCCAGATCCACCAAACCGTCCTTGGTGACCAGAGGATCACCCTTTGCGTCGTTCTTGAAGGTCATTTCAACGTAAGCGGGCAGATCGGCGCCCTCCTCAATATAATCGCTGTAGCGGCGATAGAAGGAACCAACTGCCTTGTGACGGCAGATAACCTCCAGACCCTTACCGAATACCTTGGCGGGAACGACCTCCATAGTGGTGTCCTCCAGAGAGGCATTGATATAATGGGTCTTAATGCCGGCGGCATTGACCTTTTCGAAGAAATAGATGGACATTCTCAGATTGACGTCGCCCACGCCCTCAATGGTGAGGCCCACAGCGTTTTCGCCGGGATCAAACACGCCGTCCTTACCGGTGCAGTCATCCTTGAACTTCAGCAGGCAGTTGCCGTTGTCCAGCGCAAATACGTCTTTGGTTTTTCCGGTGTAAACAAGTTTCATAGTCATTTTCTCCTTTTTATAATAATCAAAATTGTAAACTAAATTGAGAGAGCGGCGTCCTTATCCAATACCTTGGCGGCATCGGCGGCACGCTTGGCCTCCAGCTTGGCGGCCAGCTCTTGATCCTCCACCGCCAGAATCTGGGCGGCAAGCAAAGCGGCATTGGCGCCGCCGTTTAAGGCAACGGTGGCCACGGGAATACCCGAGGGCATCATCACGGTGGACAACAGAGCGTCCAGCCCGTCCATTGCTCCCCCCTTGCAGGGAACGCCGATGACGGGCAGAGTGGTATTTGCCGCCACGGCACCGGCCAGATGGGCGGCCATACCCGCAAAGCAGAGGATGGCGCCAAACCCGTTATCACGGGCGGCGACGGTGAAATCCCGTGCCTGTACGGGGGTGCGGTGTGCGGAATAAATATGGGCCTCGTAGGGAATGCCCAATTCCTTTAAGATGGCAGTGGCCTTCTCCACTACGGGCAGATCGCTGTCACTGCCCATTACAATACCGATTTTTTTCATTTTGGCCTCCTGTATGGTGAAAGAAAATATAAAAGGGCATGCTAAAATAAACGTTTTAGCATGCCCAGACGGTCGGCGATATCATATACGTTTCCACAGTTTGCTTCTCCGTGGTGCTCCACTTATCCGTCAGTTGCAAGCCGTTTTTTAAATAGAAACATATCATAGTAGTATGATACCATATTTCGCTTTTTCTGTCAATAAACACAGATGCAAAAATTTTGGTATTTCCCACAAGTTTTTTGTGTATTTTTACCTCTTGTATTCCGCTTCGCAGTACATACAGCGGTAAACACCGGGCTGTCCCTTCACCGCCTTGAACAGCTGACGGGGCTCCTGCTCGGTGGAGGTGATGCAACGGTGATTGGTGCAGACCAGATCGGTGGTGTCGGCGGTCACAGGGACCTTGATACCATCAGCCTCGGAAAGCAGTTTGAGAATCAGGGCCATACGCATCAGCTTGCCGTTCATAACCTGCTTGAAATAGCAGGCGCGGGGATCCTCGTCCACCGCCACGGTGATCTCGTTGACACGGGGCAAGGGATGGAGAATGCACATATCCGCCTTGGCCTTTTGCAGTTTGTCGGTGTCCAGAATATAGGTATCCTTCAACCGCTCGTAGGTGGCAAGATCCTCAAAACGCTCCCGCTGTACACGGGTCATATACAGAATATCCAGATCTCCCATAGAATCCTCCAGAGAGGTGGTTTCCACGTAGGGCATCTGTTGCATATATTCTTCTTTGACGTATTCGGGTAGCTTGAGCTCTTCGGGAGCGATGAGCACGATCTCAATGCCCGTATAACGGGACAGAGCGGCGATGAGGGAATGGACGGTGCGGCCGTATTTCAGGTCCCCGCAAAAGCCCACCTTCAGATCCTTCAGTCTCCCCTTCTCACGGTAAATGGTCAGCAGATCCGCCAGGGTCTGGGTAGGATGGGCGTGACCGCCGTCCCCCGCATTGATGACGGGAATGCCGGCCGCCAGCGAGGCGGCAAAGGGAGCGCCCTCCTTGGGATGGCGCATAGCGATGATATCGGCGTAGCAACTGATGACCTTGGCGGTGTCTGCCACGCTCTCGCCCTTGGAGGCGGAAGAACTGTTGGCGTCGGAAAAGCCGATGACACTGCCACCCAGCTCCAGCATTGCCGCCTCAAAGCTCAGGCGGGTACGGGTGGAGGGTTCAAAAAACAGAGTGGCCAGCTTTTTGCCCTTGCAGGCTTCGGCATACGCGGCGGGATCGTCCATAATGTTGCAGGCAACCTGCAACAGCCCATCCAACTCCTCTACGCTCAAATCAAAAATGTCAATGACACTACGCATAATCAGTCTCTCCAGCTCTCGTCAGAGGGGTTGTTACGGAATTTGATCAAGCGGGCAACGTCCTCCGCCTTGATATAGCCCTCCTCGGCGGCAACCTCGGCAATGACGTCAAAGTTGGTGAGGGAAACGTTTTTGACGTTGGCGGCGGCCATACGGTCAATACCCTTCTGCATACCGTAGGTAAAGATGGACACGATGCCCAGCACCTCGGCGCCGGCTTCCCGCAGAACGTTTACAACCTCCAGCACGCTGCCGCCGGTGGAGATCAGATCCTCCACAACGACCACCTTTTGGCCGGCTTCCAGTTTGCCCTCAATCTGATTTTGTCTGCCGTGATCCTTGGCGCCGGAACGGACGTAACCCATGGGCAGACCCATCAAATGGCCGGTAATGGCGGCGTGAGCAATACCGGCGGGGGAGGTACCCATCAGCACCTCAACCTCGGGATAATGCTCCTTGATCAGTTTGGCAAGGCCCTCCTCCACGTCGGTACGTACCTTGGGTGCGGTAAGAGTGAGACGGTTGTCACAGTATACGGGGCTCTTGATACCGCTGGCCCAAGTGAAGGGCTCTTCGGGACGGAAGAATACGGCTTTGATGCTGAGCAAATCTTTGGCAATTAACTTTTCCATGGTTTTATATCTCCAATCTATTTTTATTTTCGAGTACAAACTTTATTTTCGTGCACAGACTATTGTTTTGCGGTCTTTCGGCGAGATAACCAACGGTTACTTGCCGCCCGAACCTGATGGCCCACTCGGTGGGCTTACGAGCACAGACTTATCGTTTGTCGTTCTTTCGGTGACCGTACGGTAGTAGGTCGCCGTCCGAGATTGTCTGCGGCGACTCGCCGCTCTATTTTCATTTTCGAGTACAAACTTTATTTTCGTGCACAGACTATTGTTTTGCGGTCTTTCGGCGAGATAACCAATGGTTACTCGCCGCCCGAGCCTGACGACCCACTCGGTGGGTTAGTCGCAGAATTCGGCAACACAGCGCTCGTAGGCGGCAACAGGATCCTCGGCGGCGGTAATGGGACGACCCACAACGATGTAATCGGAGCCGATCTTTTTGGCTTCGGCAGGGGTCATTACCCGCTTTTGATCGCCGATATCACCGTCGGCAAAACGCACGCCGGGAGTAATGGTCAGGAAATCCTTACCGCAACGCTCGTGTACCTTGCCGGCCTCCAGAGGAGAGCAGACAACGCCATCCAGCCCCGCCTTTTTGGCGTTGGCGGCGTAGTGCATTACTACTTGATCAATGGGCTCCTTGATGAGCAGATCCGTTTCCATGCTCTCCTGATCGGTGGAGGTGAGCTGGGTCACGGCAATGAGCAAGGGACGGGTGCCGTCGGGACGGGTAAGACCCTCGATGGCGGCCTCCATCATACGGACGGTGCCGGAGGCGTGGAGATTGGTGATATCCACGTCCAGACCCGAAAGGACGCTCATAGATTTTTTAACGGTGTTGGGAATGTCGTGCAACTTGAGGTCCAGAAAGATTTTGTGTCCTCTCTTTTTGATCTCCCGCACGATGTCGGGGCCGGCGGCATAGAAAAGTTCCATACCGATCTTTACAAAGGGCTTTCTCTTCCCTTCAAATTTGTCCAGAAAAGTAAACACCTGTTCGGCGCTTGCAAAATCGCAAGCAACGATTACATCCTTTCCCATTACTTAACTCCTCCTATAATATCTTTCAAATTATCAATTCCGTATTTATCCATCACACGGGGCAGATCCTCAATGATCGTTTTGCAGGCGCAGGGATCAATGAGATTGGCGGCGCCCACCTCTACGGCGGTGGCACCGGCCAGCATCAGTTCAATGATGTCCTCGGCGCTGCTGACGCCGCCCATACCCACCACGGGAATGTTGACGGCGCCGGCCACCTGATAGACCATCCGTACCGCTACGGGGAAGATGGCGCTACCGGAAAAACCGCCCATTTTGTTGGCAATGACGGGCCGCTTGGTTTTAAGATCGGTGCGCATACCCAGCAAGGTGTTGATCAGGCTGATGCCGTCGGCGCCCGCCGCCTCACAGGCCTTGGCAATGGAAACGATGTCGGTCACATTGGGAGACAGCTTGATGAGCAGAGGCTTGTCGGTGACCTTACGGACTGCCGCAGTGACCTCGGCCGCCGCCTCGGGACTGGTGCCGAAGCTCATACCGCCGCCGTGCACGTTGGGACAACTGACGTTGACCTCAAACCAGCCGATGTCCTTTTCCCCGTTCAGCTTTTCCACGGTATAGGCGTAATCCTCCACCGAAAAACCGCTGACGTTGGCCATTACCGGCTTGTGAAATACCTTGCGCATTTTGGGAAGTTCCTCGGAGATCACCTTGTCCACACCGGGGTTTTGCAGGCCTACGGCGTTAATCATCCCCATAGGACATTCGGCAATACGAGGGGTGGGGTTGCCGAAACGGGGGTCCTTGGTAGTTCCTTTAAAAGAGAAGGAGCCCAGCACATTGATATCGTACAGCTCGGCAAATTCATAACCGTAGCCGAAGGTACCGCTGGCGGGAATGATGGGATTATCCAACTCCACGCCGCAGAGATTTACACTCAGTCTGCCCACAGGATCTCCTCCTTTCTGAGGACCGGTCCGTCCTTACAGATCCGCTTGTAACCGGTGACGGTTTTGCAAGAACAGCCCATACAGGCGCCAAAACCGCAACCCATCCGTTCCTCAAAGGAGAACTGGCCCTCGGTTTTGGTGGCTTTGTATACGGCCTTGAGCATAGGCTCTGGACCGCAGGTATAGAAATAAGTATACTCCACGTCGGCAATGGCGTCGGTCACAAAGCCCTTGATGCCGTAGGAGCCGTCGGCGGTGGTGACCAGAACGTTGGCGCCCAACGCTTTGAACTCCGCCTCGTAAAACACTTCGTTTTTGGTATTGAAGCCCAGCACTACCGTCACCCGTTTACCGGCGGCCAGCAGTTCCTTGGCCAATTTATAGAGCGGAGGTACACCAACGCCGCCGCCAAGCAACAACGCCGTGTCCCCACAGGGGGCAAGATCGTAACCGTTGCCAAGCCCCGTGAGCAGGTCAATTTCGGTACCGACAGCCATGGCGCTCATCTGCTCGGTCCCCTTGCCCACTACCTTATAAACCAAGGTCAGCTCCCCTTCCCTGCAATCGCAGACGGAGATGGGGCGACGAAGGTAGAGCCCGTCCAGCTTGAGATTGACAAACTGGCCGCAGGCAATGCCCTCGGTATCTCCCGACAGCTTCATCTGATATACGCTGTCGGTGAGGGCGATATTTTCCGTTACGGTAAAAATCGTTTGTTTCATTTTGTATTCCTCGGCTTATGCATCAATGGTGGAGATGGTGAGGGTGGTTTCCTCCAAAACGTCCAGCAGAACGTTTACGGTGTCAAGATTGGTAAACATCGTCACGTTGTTTTCGGTGGCGATGCGGCGGATCTCATAGCCGTCGCTGGCCTGACCCATAGAGTTGATATCACGGGTGTTGATCACGTAGGCAATATGGCCCTGACGCAGAGCGTCGGCAATCTCCTCACTGCCCTCGCTGATCTTACCCAGCACGTGGGTGCGGATGCCGTTTTCCTTTAAGAATTCGGCGGTGCCCACGGTGGCCTGAATGTTAAAGCCCAGATTGTAGAAGCGGCGAATCAGCGGCAAAGCCTCCTCTTTATCCTTATCGGAAATAGTGGCGAAAACGGTGCCGTAATTCTGCAGTTTCATACCGCTGGCCTGCAGGGCCTTAAAGAGGGCGCGGTTGAGCTTGTCATCATAACCGATGGCCTCACCGGTGGACTTCATTTCGGGGGACAGATAGGCGTCCAGACCCTTGATCTTGTTAAAGGAGAATACGGGCACCTTGACGTACCAACGCTTTTTCTCCTCGGGATAGATGTTAAAGATACCCTGCTCCTTGAGGGTTTTGCCCATAATGACCTCGGTGGCGATATCGGCCAGAGAATAGCCGGTGGCCTTGGACAGGAAGGGCACGGTACGGGAGGAACGGGGATTAACCTCAATGATATATACGTCGTCGTTTTTGTCCACGATGAACTGAATGTTGTACAGACCGACGATGCCGATGCCCAGACCCAACTTTTTGGCGTACTGGAGAATGATGCCTCGCACCTTGTCGGAGATGGAGAAGGTGGGATATACGCTGATGGAGTCGCGGGAGTGAACGCCGGTACGCTCAACCAGTTCCATAATACCGGGGACAAATACGTCCTTGCCGTCACAGATGGCGTCAACCTCTACCTCTTTACCCTGAATATATTTATCAACCAAAACGGGCTTGTCCTCGTCGATCTCAACGGCGGTCTTGAGGTAATGACGCAGTTGATCCTCGCCGGCAACGATCTGCATAGCTCTACCGCCCAACACGAAGGAAGGACGGACCAATACGGGATAACCGATCTCGGCAGCGGCGGCAATACCGTCCTCAATATTGGTGACGGCGTGACCCTTGGGCTGAGGAATGCCCAGCTCGCGGAGGATCTTTTCAAAGCTGTCGCGGTTTTCCGCCCGCTCAATGGCGGCGCAATCGGTACCGATGATCTTCACCCCACGCTGCATCAACGGATCGGCCAGATTGATGGCGGTCTGGCCGCCCAAAGAAGCGATGACACCCTCGGGCTTTTCAAACTCAATGATGTTCATAACGTCCTCGGTGGTCAGCGGCTCAAAATACAGCTTGTCAGCAGTGGTATAATCGGTGGAAACGGTTTCGGGGTTGTTGTTGATAATAATGGCCTCGTAACCGGAATTTTTAATGGTGGTAACGGCGTGAACGGTGGAATAGTCAAATTCCACGCCCTGACCGATACGGATGGGGCCGGCGCCCAGCACCACGATCTTTTTGCGATCGGTGAGGATGCTGGTGTTCTCGCCGTGATAGGAAGAGTAGAAATAAGGAATATAGGCGCCGGTATGGCAGGTATCCACCATACGGTAAACGGGGAACATTCCGTTGGCCTTGCGCAGGTTGTAGACCTCAATTTCCTTGACGTTCCAGAGCTTGGCGATAAACTGATCGCCAAAGCCCATCTTTTTGGCCTCGGCCAATACGGCAAGGTCCATGGGAGCCGCCTTGATCACAGCTTCCATCTTGATAATTCTTTCAATGGCCTCCAGGAAATAAGGAGTGATCTGGGTCAGATCGTAGAGTTCGGCCACGGTGGTGCCGAGGCGCATCAACTGAGCAACGGCGAAAATGTTGTCGTCCTTGAATTCCTTGATATAAGTCTTCAGTTCCTCGGCGCTCATAGTGTCAAACTTGGGCAGATGGAAATGGCAGGCGCCGATCTCCAGAGAACGCACGCCCTTAAGCAAGCATTCCTCCAAAGTGGAGCCGATGCCCATAATTTCACCGGTGGCCTTCATCTGGGTGCCCAGCGTATTGGGCGCATTGGCAAACTTATCAAAGGGGAAACGGGGCAGCTTGGCAATCACGTAGTCCAAGGCCGGCTCAAAGGCGGCGTTGGTGTTAGCAATGGCGATATCCTCCAGCGCCATACCCACGGCGATCTTGGCGGTCACACGGGCAATGGGATAACCGGAAGCCTTGGACGCCAGAGCGGAGGAGCGGGATACGCGAGGATTGACCTCAATGAGATAATACTCGCTGGAATGGGGGTTGAGGGCAAACTGCACGTTACAACCGCCCTCGATCTTCAGCTCCTTGATCAGCTTGATGGCGCTGTCATTGAGCATCTTTTCGTCTTCCTTGGAGAGGGTCATAATGGGGGCCACTACCAGAGAGTCACCGGTATGCACGCCCACGGGGTCAATATTTTCCATACCGCAGATGGTGATGGCGTGATCGTTGGAATCACGCATTACCTCAAACTCAATTTCTTTATAACCCTTAACACTCTTTTCAATGAGTACCTGATGCACGGGAGAAAGCTTGAAGGCGTTGAGACCGACCTCAATAAGTTCTTCCTCGTTGTAGGCAAAGCCACCGCCGGTGCCGCCCAAGGTAAAGGCGGGACGCAGTACTACGGGATAGCCGATGCGGGCAGCCGCCGCCTTGGCCTCCTCCAGAGAATAAGTGATCTCGGAGGGAATGGTGGGCTCGCCGATGGATTCGCAGAGCTCCTTAAACAGTTCTCTGTCCTCGGCCCGTTCAATACTCTCGGAAGAGGTGCCCAGCAGCTCCACGCCGCATTCCTTAAGCACGCCCTTCTTCTCCAACTGCATAGCCAGATTCAGACCGGTCTGGCCGCCGATGCCGGGCACGATGGCGTCGGGACGCTCATAGCGCAGGATCTTGGCCACGTATTCCAAGGTCAAGGGCTCCATATACACCTTGTCGGCAATGGTGGTATCGGTCATAATGGTGGCGGGGTTGGAGTTGCACAGGACAACCTCGTACCCCTCCTCCTTCAGCGCCAGACACGCCTGGGTGCCGGCATAGTCAAACTCCGCCGCCTGACCGATCACGATGGGGCCGGAGCCGATGATGAGAATTTTCTTAAGATCCGTTCTTTTTGCCATTATTTTTGCCTCCTAAATATATCTCAAGTTATTTTTTATACACAATTTTACCGTCGCACACGGTGCAAACGCATTCGCCGTACAGCTTGTTCCCTGCAAAGGGTGTGGCGCGCCCCTTGGACAGAAATTTTTCGGGATCCACGGTGATCTCTTTTTCAAGATCCCAAACGCTGAAGTCACATCCCAGCGGGATATCAAAGCGCTCTCTGGGATTGGTGACCAACAGCTCCAGCAGTCGCTCCATCGGGATGATCCCCGACTTTACCAAATGGGTATACATCACGGGAAACGCCGTTTCCAGCCCCACGATACCAAAGGCACTGCCGGCCAGCCCCTTTCCCTTTTCCTCGGCGGAATGGGGAGCGTGATCGGTGGCGATCATATCAACGGTGCCGTCTTTAATGCCCTGCACCAAAGCCTCTCGGTCCCGAGAGGACCGCAGGGGCGGATTCATCTTAAATCGTCCGTCCTCCTGCAGGCAGGAATCATCCAGTACCAGATAATGGGGTCCGGTCTCGCAGGTGATATTCACACCCGCCGCTTTGGCCTTACGAATGGCCTCCACACTCTCTGCCGCCGAAATGTGGCAAACGTGATAGGGACAGCCGGTTTCTTTTACCAGTTCAATATCTCTGACAATGGGGCCCCATTCGCTCTCGGAACAGATGCCCTTATGTCCGTTTTTCTTGCAATATTCGCCGTCGTGGATATATCCACCGAAGAGCAGGTCATTATCCTCGCAATGAGCCACGATCATTTTGCCCAATTTTTTCGCCTCCCGCATAGCGGAGCGCATCATTTCGGCGTTCTGCACGCCGCGACCGTCATCGGAATAGGCAATGGCCGTATCCTTCATACCGGCAAGATCGGCCAAGGCCTCCCCTTTTTGTCCCACGGTGATGGCGCCGTAGGGATAAACGTGGATGCAGGCATCCCGATCAATGAGCGCCTTTTGCTCGGCAATATGATCGACACTGTCGGGCACGGGATCCAGATTGGGCATGGTACACACGGCGGTGTATCCACCGGCTGCCGCCGCCAAAGAGCCGCTCAAAATCGTCTCTTTATAAGAAAAACCCGGCTCACGAAAATGCACATGCACATCGCAAAAGCCGGGAAAAATAACGTATTGAGAGGAATTAAAGGCACTCATTTCGTCGGTCAAAAGACGGGCACTGACGCTGTCCGCAAATCCTTTTTCGCCGTAAATTTTTGCCTTGATCTCTGCCATAATGGTTCCTCCGTGTTTGATTCAAAAAAAGTCTTGCCGTAAGGGGCAAGACATGCAAGGAAAAGATACGGTCTTACCGTACCTGAATATGTTGCAATCTTACCGACCTCACTGGATCGCTTTTAAAGATTTATTTTAGAAAATTATATCACTACTCTGCCCCTTTGTCAACGAATTTTGTAAAATATCGGCTTGTAATTTCCACCAAAATTTCTCCACCTGACCTTGACTTTTTTTGTTTCTTTCCATATAATGATTTTATCCCGTTTCATAAATATTATCAATTGCGGGTGTGGGGACGTTTGCGAGCGCACCCGGTGGGTGATACAGCGAGCAAAAAGGAGCAGCAGCGGTCGACGATTGGCAAGCAGCCCCGTCTGCGCCGACAGAGTCGGGCACCGCAATGGGGGGAATGGCAAGTTTCTCTCACCCTTGTGACCTATATTTTTAAAAGCGCGGAGAATCACTTTACGGCGCGGCTACCGTAATCTGTTCGTTTAGTTTATAGCCGTAATATGCGGATGTGGCGGAATTGGCAGACGCGCCAGACTTAGGATCTGGTATCTTCCGATGTGCAGGTTCGATTCCTGTCATCCGCACCAAACAGTATAAATCCGAACCTTCTCATTGTTGGAGATGGGTTCGGATTTATTGCTTTTGAGGAGTATCCTAATTATAATAGTAAAAAAAGATTTTTTTGAAATTACTATTCGTCCGAAAATATTGTTAAACAGTATTATTTTGAGAAAATAAGAAAAGTAGCCTTACTTTTAGGTAAGGCTACTTTTTTTGCAACAATATAAAAATTGTTAATTATCACATGAGATTTTAGTTTTAAAATCATAATACTTTGATTCTTTGATGGTTTCTATTTTATCACTAAGAGTCTTGATTACTCCCTGACGCTGTGTTGATATAATATATTTTCCGTAAAGATCAATATATTTTAGAATAATATTAACAATTCTTTCGTTAATATTTGCCCTATCTTCTGCCAATTTATCGTTCATATATGTATTAATAATATAGTTACGATAGGACTCAAGATGATAAATATGACAAAAAATAACTCTTTCCTCATGTAGTTGTGGATTATTGCGCTCGGTTTTTTTAATTATCGGTTCTTTTAAATACTTCTGCAAATCAATATTTTTAGCATCCATAACTTTTTGATTGAAAGCGGCTAATTTTTTGCAACATTTTTCTACTGCTTCTAATACAGCTTCACAAGTGATTTCAAATTCATATTTTGCATCATCTTGTATATAATTGAAACTTTCCTCTGAGAATAGCGGAGCTAAATAATTAGTTTCTGATGCTCTACAAGCAAAAAACTCAAAATGTCCTATCACGAATTCTATGTATTCGGCACCAGCTTTGCATATTTCAAATTTTGTGAATGCCGAAGGATCCAATTTGTTAGTTTTATTGTAGAGATCCATCTGGCTATATAAATCATCTTTTTCACTATGTTCGACCAAAGGTCGTTTGGAAAAATTGATTGGTCTTCTCCAAGCTGTATTTCGTGTAAATAAACCATAAATGGTGTCACAAATATCAGTTAAAGAATATATACCTTCAAAATATTCAAATATTTGATCCAAACGAGTTTTGCCGCCATCTTGTTTTTTGGACTCATTATAAATATACATCAAAATAATGCGTGCCTGAGAAGTTAATATTCTATTCTCACAGTCATCATCAAATGGCATATCAAGATCGACCAAATCCATCATGTCATAACCAAACAATTTATTCTCTTTAAAATAGTCAAATACTAATCTAAAAAATATAGAACTAGACCCACTATAAACTTTATCATTAACAGAGAATAAATCATGTCCAGCCAAATCTATTGCTTCCTTAAGATATACTGGTGACTTTCTTAAAATATGTGTAATAACATCTACGCATTTTCTATAGTTATAATTAAATAACGGTTTGAAGCGTTCCTTAACGTATCGCATATTATTTAGCTTTTGGATAGTTTCCATTTCATCAAGTATCTTTTGAGCCTTTTGATTTCCATTAGCCATTGTAGTATAATATTCAATACGTCCTTTGACGATATCAACATATTCGTAAAAACTAGAAATATCATAATCACAAAGATGCGATGATATGTCACCTGCATCATCATCCTCTGCATACTCGGAAAGATGTAAACGTCCCCATGTAACATTTCTACACGTAATAATAAAAGTAAATGTTTTAATATCGTATTCCGCATGATTCTTATTCAACAAATAAAGACATTCATCTAAATTTGTCCTGAACTCACACATATTCTTAATAAATTCACGGCACATGTCTATGTTATCAATAGCATCCAGATTATCAAAGCAGATAAAAAACATTGCTTCTTTTAAAGTTTTATCTGCTTTTTCTTTTTGGGTTGCATGCAAAGCAATTCGCCATAAACAATCAATCGAAAACAATAAAGAAATATCATATTTTTTAAGTTCGATTCTTATAGCCTCTTTTAATTCTTGAAAAGTTGCCTGTAAACAACTTTTTATTGAATTGGATATTATGAATTCATCGTGTAATTTTAACGCATTGTCTATGTATCTTATAGCATCGTCATTATCTGCAATAATAGCACAAAATGTATGAAACACATCTAAATCATATTTAATTCCGTTTGCAATGCTAATTGAAAGATCATCAATATATCGACTTAGAATATCATTAGAACTCGTTCCGGCTCCAATTTCTAACCTATGAATACTATTTGACTTTAAATTTGGTTTTAAGTTGTAAGTATTGTTTTTGAAATTATCGTTTTTAGGATAAAAATCATGCATTAATTTTTGCACATAGACAGATTTCCCACAACCCGCATATCCTTTGATACATAGGATAAGATTTTTTGTCCTTTCCTTTATTTTATTTCGAATTTCTTCATCAATGCTATTTGAATTGTTTTTTTTCGACGGATTTACATAAATCTTTTTGAAAAAATTTTTTTCTGTTGGTACAAACTCTTCACAGTCATTGATTTTTTTATTATAAAATGGGTCTAATTTTAACAAAAATGCCGATGTGACACTATTCCAATTCTTCCTTTTAGCCATTTTTTACTCCTTTAATTCCTATCTATCAACTCTAATAATCTCCCATTGAGTTTTGGCATAATTCAAAGGTCTGATAAATCCTTCCTTTTGTAAAATACTAAGAGAGTTTTTAATCTCGCATTCATTTATATTTAAATCATTAATAAGAGTTTTTACTAAAAAAGAATTTCCTTTGTATCCTAATAGATATTTTTTGACTTGATAATATTCTTCTGTTGTATCAAAGATTTTTTTGCCATTAGCTTTCAGCCATTTATCAAGTTTAAAAGGATAGATAGTTTTATCTTGTCTATAACAATTTTCTTTTAGATCTGTTTTATCAGTTAAGGTTTGATATACAGCCCAACCAGCACTATTATTCCATTTATGTACTTTAAAATAACCTTCTCCGGAACAAGTATCTAAAAATCCCTCTACAAAACTAGGAGAAGTGAGTTTTTCAAAAGTTTGATTTCCGCTATGAGCAACGAAAAAATAATCACGTTCTTTATAGATAATATCGGTATGTTTGTGTCCAGCAAACCACAATTGAACATTGTAATCCTTCAATAATCGAAGGACTGCTTTCTGTTCGGTTGGATCTAAACTATCGATTGAGTAATGTGATAAAACAACTATAGGTTTTTTATTGTTACATTCTTTAAATACATTTTTCAAAGCGTAAGTGCCAATAAAAAATTCATTTTGTTTAGATTCGCAGTAAGTTAACACACTATCAACATGCACGATATTAAAATCGTTAGTCTCAATTAGAAAATGCAATTTATTTGGATCAGTGTGACACTCAAATTGTTTTTCAGTAATGATTTTATTTAATAGTTTAAAACAATCTTCTCGTCCTTTTTTTAACTTTGCAATTTGGTTTCTATCAATTACACTATCATTATCAATATAATCTTTTTCCAATTCTGTTATAGCGTTGAGTCTCTCTTCGTTGTCTCTGTCAACATCATGGTTTCCTAAAACAACAAATAAATTTTCTTTTTCTACTTTTGCTGCCAAACAAAGTTTATTAAAATAATCAGCAGCTTCATTTTGGAAAGTTTTTTTGGGGGCATATCTAATATCACCAGTAAAAAATATATAATTAATGCTATTCGCGGCAGAAAGTTCTGATATATAATCCGGAAGTTTTTCTCGCATAGTGTCAGTTTGCATGCCAACTTTATTATAGTGTAAATCGGAAAAATGTATCCAATGTATCAAACTCATATTTATCCCTCACTTTCGTTTATGATATTATACCTTATTTTGACAATTTTCGCAAGGGTTTATCCATTAATTAAATCTATAAGGAATAAAAACTGTTTAAATTTAAATATATCGTACAATCGAATATGAAATTAGTTTAAAGTTATATAATTAAAAGATGTATGATTAATAAAGCAAAGCAAGACAGAAATTCCTTTGAATACAGCATTAAATTTGATATTGCTATTTTGATTAATATAAAAATAAATGGAGAAATTTAGTCTATTTAAGTTTTGTAGTGTTTTACAAAATATTCTCAATAGTAAAGAACATGGTATCGTTATTGTTGAATTGATAAGTACATGGGGAACGCTCTATTATTCACCAAACGAATTCAAAAAACATAAGGGCAGAGAGTTTTTACTCTCTGCCCTTGCGTTTGTTTTAAGCCGTTTTATCGGCTTGTGGTGTTGTTTTTAGTTCCTTACCTGACTTGTATTCTTCTCGGTATTCTTTGCCCTCATCGGTGGCAAAGAATTCTTGAATATCGGGCAAGAAACATTTTATTATTGCTTCTAATTCATAATCCGGAATATTCCATCCACCTTTTTTCATAAGGCATCACGGAACTTATGGGACTATGACGGTATCACTCCTTTACATTTTCAACTGCATTTCATTGCTGTCGTTATTATTTTGTTGTTTCTTTTGTCCGCGTTTGCGTTCACGGACAAATTTTGGTTTATTTTTATCATTATTGTCCGTTTCTCCTATCATCGCAATATCAGCTGCAAGATACAAAGCATCGATGGTAATATCGCCCCAACCGCTGCCCATTTCAGCTTGAGTTTCCACGGTGTCAAATCCTTGGCTTTCAGCTCGTTCATCATACGATTGATCTCCTTGTGAAGTTGCTCTTTCAAGGATCCCGTCTGCTTCGATAATTTGTCCTTGGTTGAATACTCTATCGAGTCCAACTTGTCTGATGTTACCTTCCGTATCTCTGCTAAATACGGTCTGAGCGTTTGCACCGTTAGGTCG
>JAZQJG010000074.1:0-15718 GCA_045541535.1 Eubacteriales bacterium | reverse complement strand
ATATCATCAATTCCGCAGGAATTGCATATCACCAACACGAAGTGTTGTATATCATCAAGCCGCAGATAGATGCACGCTAAAGCGTGATGAGATACAGCCCCAAAGGGGCTGATGATATGCACCACGCTTCGCGCGGTGATGATATGCCAAGCCTGCGGCTTGGATAAAAAAATTCGACAAGTTGAAACTTGTCGAATTTTTTGGTTGGGATAGCAGGACTCGAACCTGCGGAATGACGGAGTCAAAGTCCGTTGCCTTACCGACTTGGCTATATCCCAGTAGTACAAAGTGGATTTCGATACGAAATCCACTTTGATATGAAATGGGGTGGATGATGGGACTCGAACCCACGATTTCCAGAGCCACAATCTGGCGCTCTAACCAACTGAACTACACCCACCATATTGGCACGCCTGAACGGATTCGAACCGCTGACCCACTGCTTAGAAGGCAGTTGCTCTATCCAACTGAGCTACAGGCGCATACCTGTTGGAGCAGGTGATGGGAATCGAACCCACGTGTCCAGCTTGGAAGGCTAGCGTTCTACCATTGAACTACACCTGCACACAATGCTCAAATATAATACCACAATTAAAATGAGGTGTCAAGAACTTTTTTAACTTTTTCGGGAAACCGTAGCGGTTTCCCGAAAAAGTTATGCAGTCTATTCCACCGTAACCAGCAGATTACCGTCCACTACGTCGGCGTGCATCCGATGGAGTGTCTTTTCGTAGTTTGCGATGATCTGCTCGGCCGCCTTATCCTCCAGTTCCTTTTGAATGGTGCGCTTGAGGGAGCGGGCGCCGAATTTGGGATCAAAACCCTTATCCACCAAGAACTCCAGCACGGCGTCGGTGTAGGTCAGCGTGATCTCCCGATCCGCCAGCGAGCGGGTCAGATCCCCCAGCATAATGGTCGCAATGCGGGTTACGATCTCTTTGGTCAGCGGCTTGAAGGGAATGATCTCATCAATACGGTTGACAAATTCGGGACGAAGGAAGGTAAGAAGCGCCTTGATCGCCTTTTCTCGTTCCAGTTCCTCTGCCCCACGGTTAAAGCCGGTGGTATTCATCATACCGGCAGAGGCATTGGTAGTCATAACGATAATGGTGTTCTCAAAGTTGACCTGTCGGCCCTGGGCGTCGGTCAGCTTGCCGTCGTCCAACATCTGCAGCATAATGTTGAGCACGTCGGGATGAGCCTTT
This sequence comes from Eubacteriales bacterium, assembly GCA_045541535.1. GTDB lineage: Bacteria > Bacillota > Clostridia > Oscillospirales > QAKW01 > Firm-08. The sequence continues at coordinate 14,513 of JAZQJG010000074.1, read as the reverse complement.
TCAATCTCGTCAAAGAGCACCACGCTGTAAGGCTTGCGACGGATCTTTTCGGTGAGCTGGCCGGCATCGTCGTACCCCACGTAGCCGGGAGGGGCGCCGATGAGCTTGGAAACGGCGTGCTTTTCCATATATTCGCTCATATCCACACGAATAAGCGCCTCGGTGGAATCAAAGAGTTGCAAAGACAGTTGCCGCACCAGCTCGGTTTTGCCCACGCCGGTGGGGCCGGTAAAGATAAAGGAGATGGGAGAACGGTTATAACCGATGCCCACGCGGCGTCTCTTGATGGCGGCGGTCAGCGCGTCAATGGCCTCGTCCTGACCGATGATACGCTCCCGCAGTTTTTCGCCCAATTGGTTGAGCTTGTCAAATTCCTGTTGCTTGATCTTGGAAGCAGGAATACCGGTCCACAGCTCCAGCACGTAGGCAATATGATCAAAGGTCAGCTCGGTAACCTCGGACACGTCGGAAAGCTCGGCCAGTTGTTGCTCAACACGGCGCTGTTCGCTGTTGAGCAGTGCTTTTTGCTCAAAGAGCTGTTGTTCGTCCTCGGCCTCCAGTGTTTCCATCTTGCGGTGGAGGGCGGCCAGTTCAAACTGCAGTTTGAATTTTTGATTCTGGCTGACGTTTTCAATGGCGGCGCCGCTGGATGCCTCGTCAATAAGATCAATGGCCTTATCCGGCAAAAAACGGTCGGTAATATAGCGTTCACTCATCACTGCCGCCTGCGTCAGCAACGCATCGGAAATATGCACGTGATGGTAGGCGCCGTATACGTCCCGCAGACCCTTTAATATCTCAATGGTATCCTCCACGGAGGGCTCGTTGACAACGATGGGCTGGAAGCGGCGTTCCAGGGCCGAATCCTTTTCAATATATTTGCGGTATTCCGTCAGAGTGGTGGCGCCGATCACCTGAATCTCACCATTGGCCAGGGCCGGTTTGAGAATATTGGCGGCGTTCATACTGCCCTCACCCTCACCGGTGCCCACCAGATTGTGCACCTCGTCAATGACCAGAATGATGTTCCCCTCGCCCACCACCTCGGTGATCAAGCTTTTCATACGGGCCTCAAACTGTCCTCTAAACTGGGTGCCCGCCACCAAAGCGGTCAGATCCAGCAGATATACCTCTTTATCCAGCAGTTTCGCCGGTACGTCGCCGCTGACGATCTTCTGCGCCAGCGCGTTGGCCACGGCAGTTTTACCCACGCCGGGCTCACCGATGAGCACGGGATTGTTTTTGGTGCGACGGTTGAGAATACGGATCATACGCTCGATCTCGGTTTGGCGGCCGATGACGGGATCCAGCTTGCCCTCTTTTGCCTTGCGATTGAGATTGGTGGCGTATTGCTCCAGAAACTTCCGCTTTTTACGGTCTTTTTTCTCGTTCTTATTCTCTTTTTGGGTCTCGGATTCCGAGCCCTCTTCTTTTTTACCGAACAGAGAACGAAACACGTTCATATCCGGCATACTGGGTACGTCGGTGCCCTCAAAATCATCGGGCCCGCCACCCAGCTCCTGCAGAGCGGCGTTCATCTCGTCGCTCATAAAATCCATATCCTCATCGCTGAGCCCCAGACGATTGACAAGCTGATCCACCTGATGGATCCCTAGGTCACGGGCACAGCGCAGACAATAGCCCTCATTGATGGGCTTATCCCCCTCCAGACGGGAGACAAAGACCACTGCGGGGCGTTTGTTACATTTTTTACAAAGCATAGTTTACTCCTCGACGGTTTCGTTTTTGTGCTGTCGATTTTCTTTGACGTTAAGATACATTTGCAGATAATTAAACAGTGCCACCAGCGTGAACACGATACAAACGGTCATCATCACCGTGGCCGTGGTTTTACCGATGCCGGGGGAAATGATGATCAGCACAATACAAATGAACAAAACGACCGTGGCCACCTTACCGCTCCATTTGGAGTAGACCACGAATTTAAAGCGTTTGAGCAGACGGGCGCTGCCAAACAGCATCAGCAGTTCCTTGGCCAGAAACACGTAAAAGATCCAGGCGCTGATCCGCTCGTAAATGGCAAGACAGGCAATGGCGGCCACCTGCATCATTTTATCCGCCAAGGGATCGGCCAGTTTACCGAAGTCGGTAATCTGATTGTATTTTCTGGCGATATAGCCGTCCAAAATATCCGTCAGCGCCGCCAGAACAAACAGCGCCGCGGCATAATAGATGCCGTATTGCAAGGTCTGCTCACTGCCCTTGACGTAGCAGAGCACGAAGCACGGGACCATAAACAATCTGGCAATCGTTAAGAGATTGGGTACATTCATTTAAAACATCTCCTTATGGCAAGGTCCTCCTCACCGAGGGCATTTACCGAAAAATATCACAAATCGGATTGATCTTAACAATTTCTTTGGTAACCAAGGTGCTCTCCATCGTCTCCTGACTGAACAAGCCCTCCGTAGCGCCGGCGCAAATGCCCCACAGCACGGCAGTGACCACCAGAACGATAATCACACCCTTGACAAAGCCGATGGCGGCGCCGCCCACGGCGTTGAGCTGTTTGCCCAAGGGCAACAGACCGCACAGGGCGCTGAGCAGTTTGGCCGCAACGGAGCAGGCCAGCAGCAATACGACAAACAAAATCACAAAAGCAATGGCAGTACTTATTGTTGCGGAAATGGGATTTGCTATACTGTCAATCAGTTGATTTTTCGCTTCAACGGAAGAAGCGGTAGCGCTCTGCGCCTTGGCAACGATTTCCTCGGAAGAAATACCGACGGAAGCGAGCAAATTTTTAAGCGCTTCGGGCATTGCGCGGATCTTACCTGCAACGTCAAGTCCGGCCAAAGCCTCCTCATACTTCATTACCGGAGAGCCGGACAGGGTGGACAACACCATATTTCGTACCGGGGTATGTACGAAGGTCTGATCAATCCAAGCGCCCACCGGCGTGCTGAAAATCCAAGCGCCGATCAACGCAATTACGGTGCCCAACAAGCCGAACAACGTGGCAATCAAGCCCTTGCGGTAGGCCAGAAACACGCATACCGCCAAAATTGCAACCAAAACCAGATCAAAAATAATACCCATTATGATATCCTCCTAATTAATTTCATTATACACACAGTAGGTACTGTAAATGTCAAGTAAGCAGTTTTTTCCGCCGAAGGCAACAGCGCGGATATTGCTGTCTGCGCTCTTGCGATAGGTCACCCTTTCCGAGACGGTGGAGAACACCTGCGTCTCCCCATCGGTGAGCATAGCCACCCGATTGCCCTTTACGTCCATAGATCGGATCCGACCGCCGGCATCGTAGGAAAAGCTCACCTTCCCCCGATTGTTGATGCCGTACAGCGTGCTGTCGCCCAACTTACCGGCCGAAAGCACCAGCAGGGTGTGATCCTCTTCCAAGGAAAAAGCCTGGAGAAAATTCTTTTCAAAAAGATAGGTGTTTCCCAGAACGCCTTTACCGCTATAAAACTCCAATCGGTCGTCATACAGCAAGGCCAGTTGATTGCCGCTCTTATAGCACATATCCAGCGGGAGATTTTCCAGTGACGCGGACCAGGCGATCTCCTCGGCATCCAGCCGCACTCCCACCAGCTCTGCCCGAACGGCTTGGTCCTTGGTATTATAGCAAACCAGCGTCACCATTTTACGATCGGGAGAAACGGCGGCGTTGAGCAGATACCGGTCGTTACTGTGCCAAACGTAGATCTCCTCAAAGGAAGCGTTGTACACGTAAAGCGAATTTTTATATCCCCCGCCGGTGGTGATCACCGAGAGGTAGTTATCCTCGGAAAGCGTGATATAGGAAATCTTATCCTCCATGGTCTTTTCAAAAACCACAGCAAAGGAATTGGTGACCTTAAAATCGGTGCCGCCGCGGTCGTAGGCCACGATATAGCGGGGCGAGGTCAACAGCTCGGGGGCGGAAAAGCCGGTTTCGGCAGACATAAACACCGTCCCCAAATTGTCCATTACCGTAAGCTGTGAAGGGGTGAGATATGCCAGCCCGTCCTTAAAGGACCGCACGGCCGCATCCTCCTCAAAGGCAAACTCGATCTGCTTGCCGTCCACGTCCTCCGCTGAGGAAACGCCGATATCAAATTTTGCAAACAACCGTCGCAGGTTGTCCATATTGATGTTGTCCCGATGGACCATCACGGTGATGGCCAGAATGAGCACGAACAAGCATAACAACAAATAGCGGGAAAAGCGCAGTATAAAGCGTGATTTGCCGACGAATTTATCATCCAGCACCTTCTCTTCCCCATCCGGCTCAATATAGTCGTGGGAAGCTTCATAGTCACGTGCCATCGTATCCCTCCATTTCCTTTTGATCATAAAATACACGGGCCAGATACAGCCCCTCGGCCGGTGCAGTGGGCCCTGCGGCACTGCGATCCAGCGCCGAGAGCACCCGTTCCATCTCGTCCTCCCGCAATCGGCCGGCGCACACGTCCACCAGTGTTCCCACCAGAATGCGCACCATATTGTACAAAAATCCGTTGCCGCAGATGCGGATTTCAATCATACCATCCTCTTTACGCCGTATGCGAAACCAATGGATCCGGCGTACCGTATCGGTAATACTTGAGCCGCTGGCCATAAACGAACGGAAGTCGTGCTCCCCCACAAAATGGGATGCGGCCCGTTGCATCCGTTCTGCATCCAGCGCCCGTTTGCAGTGCCAGGCAAGACCCTTGTTAAAAGGATCGGGCGGGCCATCGTACAGACGATACACGTATTCCTTGGCAACGGCATCATAGCGGGGATGAAACTCCATATCCACCTCTCGGCAAGCCGTTACGCTCACCGAATCGGGTAACAATGCGTTCAGCCCGCGCAGAATTTTGTCGCATTCCCGATCAGTCTCTGACACAAAAACGGCGCAATAGCCCAGGGCGTGCACCCCGCTGTCGGTACGGCTGCAACCGGTAACGTCGGGGCGATGGCCCAGCAACGTTTCCAGCGCATTTTGCAGACAGGTCTGCACGGCCAACCCGTTTTTTTGCACCTGCCAGCCCACGAAACCGGAGCCGTTATATTTAAGTGTCAGCAAAAACTTTTTCATATTCCTCACATCAGATTGATCAGTATCACAGCCGCCAGATAGAGCGCCGCCGTTATGGCCGCCCACAGATCCCGCAAGCCGAAATGATATATCTTATATTTGGTGCGATCGTTACCGCCGTGATAACAGCGGCACTCCATTGCATCCGCCAGTTCCTCGGCGCGGCGGAAGGCGGAAATCATCAAGGGCACCAGAATGGGTACCAACGCCGCCGCTCTACGTAGCAAATTACCCGTTTCAAAGTCGGCGCCCCTCGCCTTTTGCGCATTGATAATTTTATCCGTTTCATCCACCAAGGTGGGGATAAAACGCAGAGCAATGGTCATCATCATACTCAACTCGTGTACCGGCGCCTTGAACAGCTTGAGGGGAGAAAGCAAACTTTCCATCGCACCCGTCAGCATAATGGGCGAGGTGGTATAGGTGAGAAAAGAAGTGCCGATGACCAGCAGTACGATACGCACCGCCATAAACACCGCCTTACGCACGCCGCCCCAAGTCAGCCACTGAAGCCAACTGACTCCCGAAAAAATGGGAGCGCCGGTACCGTAGATTATGTTAAAGACCGCCGTAAATGCAATGATAAACAGTAAGGGACGAACGCCCTTCAACACGGTTTTCAGCGGAATACGGGAAAGCAAAACCACCAACAGCAGCAGTGCCCCCGCCAACACAAATCCCAACATCCGTTGCACCAAAAAGAGAGACACAACGTAAGCAATAACCAGCAAAATCTTGCCTCTGGGATCCAGTTTATGAATGGGAGAGTCTCCCGGAAAATATTGTCCGATGGTGATGTCTCTGATCATTTGGCACCACCTTCCCGCAAGCAACGCAGGATCTCCCGACGGGCGCCCTCTACGGTGTAAACGTCGGTACGCACGGGATATCCCTTTTGCCGCAAGGCAAAAAACACCTTGGTGATCTGAGGCACGTCCAGACCCATAGCGGTCAGCTCCGCCGCGCGGCCGAAGACCTCTTCCACGGGAGCGTGCATCATCAGTTTACCGTGGTCCATCACCACGGCGGTATTGCAATTTCCGGCAATATCCTCCATAGAATGAGAAACCAACAACACAGTGCTGCCCGTGGTCTGATGATATTCCCGCAGACGGGCCAAAATCTCATCCCGTCCCTTGGGGTCCAGCCCTGCCGCAGGCTCATCCAGCACCAGCACCTTGGGCTCCAGCGCCATCACGCCGGCGATGGCGATCCTGCGCTTTTGTCCGCCGGAAAGCTCAAAGGGTGATTTGTCCAGACAATCCTCCCGCATCCCCACAAATCGCAGACTTTCCCGCACACGGCGGTCGATTTCCTCATCAGACAGCCGCATATTTTTGGGTCCGAAGGCAATGTCCTTGTATACCGTTTCCTCAAAAAGCTGGTATTCGGGATATTGGAAAACCAGTCCCACCTTAAAGCGTGTGGCGATCCGCTCCGCCTTGGAGCAGGTCCAAAGATTTACACCGTCCACAATAATCTCGCCCTCGGTGGGCTGCAAAATTGCGTTGAGATGGGAGATCAGAGTGGATTTCCCCGAGCCGGTATGGCCGATAACGCCCACGAAATCGCCTTCAGCAATATTCAGATTAATATGATCCAGCGCCACCTTTTCAAAGGGGGTGCCGGGAGAATATTTATGTGTCAGATCTTTGGTCTGAATAATCACCGTATTTTCCCTCCAACAATGCGGAAAGTACCTCTACACAATCCTCATCGGTGAGTACCGACAAAGGAACCTTTATATCCTTCTCCCGCAAGGCGTACATCAACTCCGCCGACTGGGGAACGTCCAACGCTACGCTTTGCAATAGCCCGATATTTTGAAAAACCTCACCGGGTGTGTCGTCCAGCAGAATATGACCGTCGTTCATTACGATCACACGGTCTGCCTGCACCGCCTCGTCCATATAATGGGTGATCAGCAATACCGTAATTCCCTCTTCCCGATTCAGCCGGTGCAACGCCGCCATTACCTCTCTGCGCCCCTTGGGGTCCAGCATAGCGGTGGGCTCGTCCAGAATCAAACAACGGGGGCGCATCGCAATAATACCGGCAATGGCTACCCGTTGCTTTTGTCCTCCGGAGAGCAGGTGGGGTGCGTGTCCCCGATACGGGAGCATATCCACCATCTCCAGTGCCTCGGTCACCCGTTGCTCCATTTCCTCGTGGGGCAGGCCCAGATTTTCCAGCGCAAAGGCCACGTCCTCCTCCACCACCGTCGCAATGATCTGATTGTCGGGGTTTTGAAAAACCATACCCACGTTTTTACGCAGTTCCAGCAATCGGCTCTCATCCTTGGTATCAATGCCGAGTGCGGTGACGGTGCCGCCAAGGGGCAAGAGAATGGCATTGAAGTGTTTGGCAAGGGTGGACTTGCCACAGCCGTTATGGCCCAGTATGGCAACAAAGGAGCCTTCCTCAATGGAAAGGTCCACGTTGTCCAACACCGTTTCCTCTCTGCCGCCTTCCCCGTCGGGATAGGCAAATCTTAAATTTTTGGTTTCGAGAATACCCATTATTTACTCCATCTTGCAGTGGCGCCTGCAGGAAATGCAATGTTTTGTCCCTCCACGGGAAGTCCGATCTCGTCCGCCGTTACACTGCCGCCGAAATTGCGGCAAACGGTTTGATGGACCATATAAGCCATAACGGAGGCTGACAGACCGGTGGAATAGGAATTGACCAAAAAGAAGAGCGGATCGTCGGAAAGAACGCCCTGACACAATTCAATGAGTTCAAAGAGTTTTTCCTCCAGTTTCCAGACCTCGCCGCCGGGGCCTCTGCCATAGGAGGGCGGATCCATCACGATACCGTCGTAACGGTTGCCCCGACGGATCTCCCGCTGTACGAATTTTACACAATCATCCACGATATAGCGGATGGGATGATCCTTAAGACCGCACAGGGCGGCATTTTCCTTGGCCCAGGCCACCATACCCTTGGCCGCATCCACGTGGACCACCTCGGCCCCTGCCTTGGCGCAGGCCATGGTGGCGCCGCCGGTGTAGGCAAAGAGATTGAGCACCTTGATCTTCCGACCCGAGGCCTTGATCTTCTCGGCCATAAAATCCCAGTTTACCGCCTGTTCGGGAAAAAGACCGGTATGCTTGAAATTCATAGGTTTTACCTGAAAGGTCAGATCTTTATAACGGACCTTCCAGCTTTCGGGCAGTGCCTTTACGTCCCAATGTCCGCCACCACTGCGAGAGCGGGAATAACGGGCGTGGGCGGTGCGCCAGCCCGGATGCTCCTTGGGTGTTTGCCAAATGGCCTGCGGGTCGGGACGGATGAGAATATGCCCCTTCCAATCCTCCAGCTTTTCCCCTGCGGTAGCATCCAACAATTTATAGTCTTGCCATTGATCGGCGATCCACATACCTTTTCTCCTTTAGAAAGTAAATTGTCCTTTGTAGGGCAGGCCCAGATGCTGATACGCCTTAGGCGTTGCCACACGGCCACGGGGCGTACGGGACAGAAAGCCGATCTGCAACAGATAGGGCTCGTATACGTCCTCCAGCGTGATGGCCTCTTCACCGATGGTGGCGGCCAGCGTTTCAAGCCCCACGGGGCCGCCGCTGAAGTTTTCAATAATCGAGCGCAACATTCTGCGGTCGATATTGTCCAGTCCCAACGCATCCACCTCCAGCGCTTTCAGCGCTGTGTCGGCAATGTCGGCGGTGATCACACCGTCCCCCTTTACCTGCGCGAAATCCCGCACCCGCTTGAGCATACGGTTGACGATACGGGGAGTACCGCGGGAACGGCGGGCGATCTCAATGGCGCCCTTGTGATCAATGGGAATACCCAAAATACGGGCACTGCGATCCACAATTTCCGCCAGCTCGTCGGTGGTGTACAGCTCCAGACGGAGGTTTACGCCGAAACGATCCCGCATGGGAGAGGAAATCTGACCGGCGCGGGTGGTGGCGCCGATGAGGGTGAAGCGAGGCAGATCCAAACGGATGCTGCGAGCCGAAGGCCCTTTGCCTACCATAATATCTACCGCAAAATCCTCCATAGCCGGATACAGCACTTCCTCCACCGCGCGGCTGAGGCGGTGAATCTCGTCAATAAAGAGCACGTCGCCGGGTTGCAGGGAGGTAACGATGGCGGCCAGATCCCCCGGCTTTTCAATAGCGGGGCCGGAGGTGACGCGAAAGCCCACGTTCATCTCCTTGGCAATGATGCCGGCCAACGTGGTTTTGCCCAATCCGGGAGGGCCGTAGAGCAAACAATGGTCCAGACTCTCCCCTCTTTTTTTGGCGGCATCAATAAAAATGCTCAAATTTTCTTTTACCTTGGTTTGTCCGATATATTCTTCCAAACGGGAGGGGCGCAGATTTTCCTCCGTTTCCGCCTCGTTCTTTCCCAAGGTCGGCGCCAGAATTCTGGTATCTTGTTCATTAAATCCGGATTCAATCATTTTTTATCACCCCATCAACTGCGCAAGCGCCGCTTTGATCGCTTGCTCCACACTCATATCGGCGATGGCCAATGCACCCACGGCGCGCTTGGCCTCGTGCTGGGTATAGCCCAAGGCCATCAATGCGCCGATAACCTCCGCCGATTTTTCACCCTGCCCTGCCTGCACCGGTGCAACGGTTTTGCCCTGCAGCAGAGAAGGCAGTTCCTTTTGTATTTTATCCTTCAGTTCCAAAATCACCCGTTGGGCAAGCTTCGGCCCCACGCCGTTGGCACGGGTGATGCCGGCCTGATCACCGCTGACAACGCAAACGGCAAACTGCTGGGGGGAGAGTTCGGAAAGGATGCTGAGCGCCATTTTGGGTCCCACACCGCTGACGGTGATGGCCAGCCTGAAGCAATCCCGTTCCTCGGTGTCAAAGAAGCCGAACAGCTCCATGGCATCCTCTCTGACGTTAAGATAGGTAAACAACAATACCCGATCCCCCACGTCCGGCAGGCGGGACAGGCAATGCTCGGTAATACTGACGGCAAAGCCCACGCCGTTACAATCAATCACGGCACGGCCGATATCCTTTTCCAGCAAAATTCCGTTGAGTGAATAAATCATTTAAAGTTCCTCCAAAAGTGAGTTTGAACTGTGGCTCAGGCAGATGGCCATGGCCAGCGCATCCGCCGCATCGTCCGGTCGGGGCAGTGAGGGTAGACCCAACAGACTCTGGGTCATCAGCATCACCTGCTTTTTTTCCGCCTTGCCGTAGCCTACCACCGCCTGCTTAACCTGCATAGGCGTATATTCCTTATAAGGCAGGCAATGCTGTACCGCCTGCAGCAGAATCACACCTCTGGCGTGAGCCACCTCAATTCCCGTGGTGATATTGGTGTTGAAAAACAGTTTTTCAATGCTGAGATAATCCGGATGATAGGTCTCAATCAATTCCCCCATATCCCGATAAATCACAGCCAGTCGCTGTGCAAAGGGAAGATCAGGCGAGGTGGTGATGGCGCCGTACCCCAGGGTTTGAAATCGGTTGCCGTCCTCACGGATGACACCGTAACCCACGGTGGCATATCCCGGGTCAATACCGAGAATGATCATTGCCCTCTCCCCCTTCACAAAAACCTATAATATATCATTCTACATTATAGCATATATAATATATAAAATAAAGGGTTTTTGCAAATATTTTACATTTTTGCAGGCAATTGTAAATTTTCTGTTTTTTGGCAAAAATTTATTGACAAACGATAAATTGATGGTATACTGAAGGTACAAGGAGGTGGAGAAAAAATGAACAATTCTCTACGTAGCGTTACCCTGTCCCGTATCATTACCACGCTGTTATTGGCGGTGGTGATCCTGTGTGTTTTACTCTTACCGTTTATTATGAAGGCATATTTCCATTATCGGCAAATGCCCCCCACTCTGTTTTTGCCACTGCTGATTTTGTGTTACGGCTGTGCCCTGGCCGCCGTGGTCGCCCTGGTGGGTCTACTCCAACTGCTCACCCGCATTGCAAAGGGCATTTTGTTTGACCGCAAAAATTCCGCATTGTTGCTGACGATGGCAGTGTGTTGTCTGGTCATCGCCCTGCTCACCGCCATCGGCACCGCCTGGTATTTTCCCTGTGTGATCATAGCCGTAGCCGCCGTTTTTTTGTGCTTGATTTTGCGGGTAGTGCAATCGGTTTTCATTGCCGCCACCGAGCTCAAGGACGAAAATGATATGACCATATGAGGTGAATTATGATCATAATCAGATTGGACGTAATGATGGCAAAACGAAAGATTTCCCTTGGAGAACTGGCCGAAAGGGTGGGCATCACCCAGGCCAATCTTTCCATATTAAAGACCGGAAAAGCCAAGGCCATCCGCTTTTCCACCCTGGAGGCGCTGTGTCGTGAGCTTGAGTGCCAGCCGGGGGACATTTTAGAATTTGAGGAGGACTGACAAATGAATAACGAATTTTATCAACCCACAGAAGTTCCCGTTTCCGTCACCCCGCCAAAGCCGAAAATCCTGCCGCTGAGCAACGGCAAAAAGACGTTGGCATTCTTTTTACTGATCTCCTGCATTTTATGCATAGATTTCGGCCTCTTCGGCGGCTTTAACGCCGGTTACACCATTACTATGTGGGCCACTACCGTACTGTATCTTATTTTTGCAGGCAAGGGCAAAAACACCGTGTATTCCTGGGGCTGTATCATTTTATCCCTTGCAAGTACGGTAATCTTTGCCGTGTATCAGGATGGACTCATCCGCTTTACCCTGTTTAATCTCTTCTTTTTAATGATGAGCGCCGCCCTGTGCGATCGCTATGAGATCGGCAAATACAGCACCGGCACCTTCCGCAGTATTGCCGACACGGTGGTGCTGATCGCTGCCTATCCCTTCCTGTCCATGGGAAAAGCAATGAAAGCGCTGTTTGTCCGTGAGCAAAACGGCGTGATCCGCAACAAAGGCGTATTGCTGGGGCTGGTTTGCGCCCTGCCGGTCATTGCCATCGTACTGCCCCTGCTGATCAGCGCCGACGCCGCCTTTGAAAAAATGTTCGGATTTTTAAAAGAGTTGCAACCGGCGCGCATCATATTCGCCGTTATTTTCGGTACCGTGCTTTTCGTACTGCTGTACTGCCACGCCTACGGCGCAGGTCAGCGGATATACGCAAGAGAGCCCCGAAACGACGTACAGCGTCACGCTCTGCCCACCGCTGCTCTGATGTCCTTCAGCGGCGCTGTTTCTCTGGTTTACGTGCTCTATATCATTTCCCAGCTTACCTACTTTTTCAGCGCTTTCACCGGCAAAACGCCCGCCGATTTCCTCCCCGCCGCTTACGCCCGCCGAGGATTCTTTGAAATGTGCGTGATCTGTGTGATCAATCTGGCGCTGATGTTCGGCGTACTGTTGTGCTCCGGCCGATACAAGGGAAAAATTCAAAAACCCATTGCCGCCGTATGCACCTTTATGTCTCTGTTTTCTCTGTTGCTGATCGTAACGGCACAATCCAAAATGTATCTCTATATCACCCGTTTCGGTCTGACCCGTCTGCGCTTGCTGACCAGCGTGTTTATGATCTTTCTGGGCGCAGTGTTCATCCTGCTGATCCTTCGGTTGTTCATCACCCGCCTGCCCTATATGCGGCCCCTGATCCTGATTGCCGCCCTGATTACCATCCTCGTTGGGTTGGCAGACGTGGACGCCACCATTGCCCGTTATAACGTAGAGGCCTACCAAAGCGGCAAGCTGTCCACCGTGGACGTGGAGGAACTGAAGAGTCTGAACGACAGCGCCATCCCCCACATAATTCCCCTGCTGGATGACAAAAACGACGCGGTACGCACCGAAACCCGACTCTATCTGGATGCTCGCCGCACCCACCTCAAAGCAAAGTTTGACAAGGATTTTGACTTCCGCAGTTTTAACTACAGCGAATACAAGGCCCTGCGGGCATTGAACGACAATGTCAAAAAGCTTGCCTCCAATAACTAAGAAAAAATAGCAGACACAAGCGTGTCTGCTATTTTTTCACTCAGTTATTTTTCAACATATTTTCGGCCGCCTTCAGGATGCCGATCATACCGGTCTCAAAGGTAAGACCTCCTTGGAAAAAGGCAATATACGGGGGACGCATGGGACCGTCTGCCGACAGTTCAATAGAAGCGCCGCCCACGAAACTGCCCGCCGCCATAATCACCGGATCGGTGTAACCGGGCATCGCCCAAGGCTCGGGAGAAACGTAGCTATCCACCGGTGCGCCGGCCTGAATTCCTTTACAAAAGGCAATCAGGCCCTCAGGCTTACCGCAGACAATGGTCTGGATGATATCGGGGCGCTCGGCATCCAAGGCAGGGCTGACCTCATATCCCAGTTCCTCAAACAGTGCGGCGGCAAAAATCGCCGTCTTTTTGGCCTGCAGAACGGTGTGAGGGGCCAAAAACAACCCCTGATAAAAGTCCTGCAGCGTATTGAGGCTGGCGCCGCTCTCCCGTCCCACGCCGGGCACGGTGATGCGCTGGGCGATCTTTTCCACCGCCCACGCCTTACCGGCTACGTAGCCGCCGATCTTGGCCAGACCGCCGCCGGGATTTTTGATCATAGAGCCGACGATAACGTCGGCGCCGTAATAGGTAGGCTCGTGCTCCTCGGTAAATTCACCATAGCAGTTATCCACCATCACGCAAACCTCGGGATACAGTTCCTTAACAAAGCGGCAAACCTCGCCGATCTGTTCCCCCGTAAGGGTGGGCCGGGCCTGATATCCCTTGGATTTTTGCAAATACACCATCCGCACCTTATCGTGCAGTTTGGAACGGATGCCCTCAAAATCAATTGCGCCCTCCGGGGTAAAATCCACCTGATCGTAGGCCACGCCGAACTCCTTCAAAGAGCCGTCCCCCGGCTCCAGACCAATTACCTGATCCAAGGTATCGTAAGGCTTACCCGTGACGGAAAGCATCACGTCGCCGGGGCGCAAAATACCGAACAGCGCCACCGTCAGCGCATGGGTGCCGGAGATGATATGGGGACGGACGATGGCATCCTCCGCCTCCAGACTTCTGGCCAACACCCGATCCAGCGCATCCCGCCCTGCATCATCATAGCCGTAGCCGGTACTGCCCTGCAGATATCCTGCCCGTACCCGTTCCTCCTGAAACGCCTCCAGCACACGGGCGGAGGTCAGATAGGCGATCTGTTGGGCACGCTCGAAAGCGCCGGAACAACGTTCCAGCGCTTTATTTTTCATTTGCTCAAGTTGATAGGTCATATTATTCACCCAATACCCGCATAAAATCTGCGGCATTTTTGATCACGTCGCCACGGTAGACGGCACTGCCGGCAACCACCACGTTGATGCCGGCCTCCATACAGCTACGCACGTTACGCAGATTAACGCCGCCATCCACTTCAATATCATAAGTAAGACCGTGTTCCTCGCGGTAGGCCCGCAAAAAGCGCGCCTTTTCCAGTTGATCCTCCATAAAGGACTGACCACCAAAGCCGGGCTCCACTGTCATTACCAGCACCATATCCACCCGATCCA
>JAZQJG010000073.1:0-4713 GCA_045541535.1 Eubacteriales bacterium | reverse complement strand
AATTTTAAGAGATTTTTGGTGCAGAGGAGGAGACAAGGCTGACGCCTGCCGACGACGATAATCCAAAAAGCACCGAAATTATGCACTTTCAGGCGTGTTCGGATGCTCCTCCACTGCTTAAATTGAAAAGCATCAATATTCATACAAAAATCGCCAATTTTTTACATCACCGATTCTTTTTTCATCAGTTCGCGTTGCTCGCGTCGTAAAGCGTTATGTTCTTTTACGATTCTTTTATGTGCTTTAGCCATTGTGCCTTTAGCGGCGGAACTGGCACATGCCAGCACAAAATCTGCACGTGTATATCCGGTTTCTTTAATATGCTTTGTGAGAGCAGAGTATTCCTCCGGATATAAAGATATCGTAAACGAACGTTTTTTATATCTACTATAATCGTAACGATATTTTTCACTCGGAAACATTGGATCAATTGGAATCAGTTCCGGCTCTGGCAGTGGCGGTAATGTGGTGGGTGATCGGCGGGGCGGTGATGCTGGCCGGTATTGCCGTTGCCATCGCACTGATCCTTGCTAAGAAAAAAGCGTAAAATTCAAAAAGGGTGTTTGTCCTATCATAGGACAAACACCCTTTTTCGTGAACAAAACTTGTACCGAAACGCTGTAAAAACGCCGATTGATTTTGAAATTTCACAGGGTAGCGGTTGACAAAATACACATATACTTGTATAATTGTATACAATTATGGAAGGAAGTGATAGATCATGTCACTGGCAGACCGAGTGTTTGAACAACTGGAGCAGGATATTCTGCGGGAGCGGTACCGCCCCGGCGATATCCTCACCGAAGGGCGCATTTCCCAGGCGCTGGGCGTGAGCCGCACCCCCGTGCGGGAGGCGGTCCGTCGCTTGGAGCAGGAGGGCCTGCTGCAGGAGAGCGGCAAGGGAATGGTGGTCATCGGCGTAACAAAAGAGGATCTGGCGGATATCTACGAGATCCGGCGTCGTCTGGAAGGGTTGACCGCCAGACGGGCCACCGAGAGCAAGACCGAGGCCCTGCTGAACAAGCTGCAAAGCGCCGTGGAGCTGCAGGAATTTTACACCTTTAAGGGGGATGCGGAGCAGATCCAGAGTCTGGACTCCCGCTTTCACGAAATTCTCTACGAGAGCTGCGGCACCATTTTGCGGGACACTCTGACCACCCTGCACCGCCGCATCCAACGCTATCGGCAGGACAGCGTGACCGATCTGGAGCGCGCCCGCTTGGCGGCCGCCGAGCACCGTGCCATCTTTGAGGCCATTGCCGCCGGCGACAGCGGGTTGGCCGAACGGCTGACGGTGGCGCATATCTGCAACGCATACGAAAACATTATGAAAAACCAAGAATAAAGGAGCAACGTTATGGGACTGACCATTGCACAAAAAATCATCAAAGAACATCTGGTTTCGGGCGAGATGATCCCCGGCAAGGAGATCGCGCTGAAAATCGACCAAACCCTGACCCAGGATGCCACCGGCACCATGGCCTATCTGGAATTTGAAACCATGGGCGTGGAGCGGGTACGCACCGAAAAGAGCGTGGCCTATATTGACCACAACACCCTGCAATCCGGCTTTGAAAACGCCGACGATCACCGTTATATCCAAAGCGTCTGCCGCAAACACGGCATCTATTTCTCCCGCCCCGGCAACGGCATCTGCCATCAGGTACATCTGGAGCGGTTTGGCAAACCGGGCAAGACCCTCATCGGCTCCGACTCCCACACCCCCACCGGCGGCGGCATCGGTATGCTGGCCATGGGTGCCGGCGGTCTGGATGTGGCGGTGGCCATGGGCGGCGGCGCCTATCACATCACCTGCCCCAAAATGTATAAGGTAAACCTCACCGGTACCCTGCGCCCCTACGTGACCGCCAAGGATATTTCCCTGAAAATTCTGGAGATCCTCAGTGTGAAGGGCGGCGTGGGCGCCATCATTGAATGGGGCGGCGAGGGCATCCAAAGCCTGAGCGTTCCCCAGCGCGCCACCATCACCAATATGGGCACCGAGTTGGGCGCCACCACCTCCATCTTCCCCTCCGACGAGGTGACGAAGGCCTTTTTGGAGGCCGAGGGCCGCGGCGAGGACTACACCCCTCTGTGCTCCGATGAAGACGCCGTATACGACAGGATCATCGACATTGATCTGAATACCTTGGAGCCCCTGATTGCCTGCCCCCATTCCCCCGACAACGTGGTGCCCGTTTCCTCCCTCAAAGGCACCAAGGTGGATCAGGTGTGCATCGGCTCCTGCACCAATTCCTCCCTCACCGATCTGCTGACGGTGGCCGCCCTGTTGAAGGGAAAAACCATTGATCCCTCGGTATCCCTGTCCATCTCCCCCGGCAGTAAGCAGGTGCTCACCATGCTCTCCGAGTGCGGCGCCCTCACCGACATTCTGGCCAGCGGCGCCAGAGTGCTGGAATGCGCCTGCGGTCCCTGCATCGGTATGGGCTTTTCTCCCAATTCCGCCGGCGTGTCCCTGCGTACCTTCAACCGTAACTTTGAGGGCAGAAGCGGCACCGCCGATGCCAAGGTATATCTGGTTTCCCCCGAAACCGCCGTGGCGGCGGCCCTGACCGGTTATACCACCGATCCCACCACCCTGCCCTATGCATATCCAATATCAAAATGCCCGATGCCTCCCGCATCGACGATTCCGCCGTGCTGGCTCCCGCCGACCCAGAAGAGGCAAAAGATCTGGAAATCCTGCGGGGTCCCAACATCAAGCCCTTCCCCGATGCCTTCCCCCAGGAGGACACCCTCTCGGCGCCCTTGATTCTCAAGGTGGGCGACAACATCACCACCGACCACATTATGCCCGCCGGCGCCAAGATCCTCCCCTACCGTTCCAACATTCCCCATCTTTCTCAGTTCTGCTTCGGTGTGTGTGATACCACCTTCCCCGAACGGGCCAAGGCCGCAGGAAAAGGTATTATCGTGGGTGGCAGTAACTACGGTCAGGGCTCTTCCCGTGAGCACGCCGCGCTGGTGCCCCTGTATCTTGGCATCCGTTGCGTCATCGCCAAGAGCTTTGCCCGCATCCATATCGCCAACCTGATCAACGCCGGCATTATGCCCCTGACCTTTGCCGATCCCGCCGATTACGATACCTTGGAGCAGGATCACGAGCTGGAACTGCGGGACGTTTATGCCGGTATGGACAGCGGTACCATCGTGATGACCGACAAAACCACCGGCAAGGAAATCAAGCTGTGCTGTGAGTTTACCGACCGTCAAAAGGCCATCCTCAAGGCCGGCAGTTTGCTGAAATACACCGCCAAAGGAGAATAAGTTATGCAACAACATATTGATGCTGCCGTAGCGCAGTTTAAAGAATTGCTGACCGCCCAACTGGCCCGTCAGGAAAAGATGGAACAGGGCGCCAGCGCCACCGATTTTACCAAACTGGATACCATTACCGTAGGTATCTGCCCCGGTGACGGCATCGGTCCCCTCATCACCGCACAGGTGGTAAAGGTGCTGAAAAAATTGCTGGCCGACGAGTTGGCAAGCGGCAAGATCATCCTCAAGGACATTGAGGGTCTGACCATTGAAAACCGTCTGGCCCGCAACGAGGCCGTCCCTGCCGACACCCTGGCCGCCATCAAGGAATGCGACGTGTTGCTCAAGGGTCCCACCGCCACCCCCAAGGGCGGCACCATGACCAGCGCCAACGTAACCCTTCGTCGGGAACTGGATCTGTATGCCAACGTCCGTCCCGTGAAGGTGGAGGCCGAGGGCATTGACTGGACCTTTTACAGAGAAAACACCGAGGGCGAATACGTGCTGGGCTCCTGCGGTATTGAGCTCCCCGGCAAACTGAGTATGGACTTCAAGGTGACCACCGAATGCGGTACCCGCCGCATCGCCCGCGCCGCCTTTGAATTTGCCAAAAACAACGGCAAGAAAAAGGTGGCCATCGTCACCAAGGCCAATATTATGAAAAAAACCGCCGGCAACTTCTCCCGCATTTGTAACGAGGTTGCCGCCGAATATCCCGAGATTGAGGCGGAGGATTGGTACATTGACATTATGACCGCCAATCTGGTCAATCCCGCCATCCGCGCCGGCTTTGAGGTGTTTGTGTTGCCCAATCTGTACGGTGACATCATCACCGACGAGGCCGCCCAGATTCAAGGTGGCGTCGGTACTGCCGGCAGTGCCAACATCGGCGACAAATACGCCATGTTTGAGGCCATCCACGGCACCGCCCCCCGCCTGATCGAAGAGGGCCTGGGCGCCTATGCCAACCCCGCCTCTCTGATGAAGGCGGCGGAGATGATGCTCCGCCACATCGCTCTGGCAGACAAGGCCGACCGTCTGGCCGCCGCCATGACCGCCGCCGAAGCCGCCGGTATGTCTATGACCGGCACCG
Source organism: Eubacteriales bacterium (assembly GCA_045541535.1). Lineage (GTDB taxonomy): Bacteria > Bacillota > Clostridia > Oscillospirales > QAKW01 > Firm-08. The sequence goes on along the minus strand of JAZQJG010000073.1, from coordinate 341 downwards.
CCGAAGGCCCCACCGCCGACGAATACGTGGCCGCCGTACTGGGCAATCTGTAATTCCGGCCACGGAGCCCTTTGCCGCAAATGCGGCAAGTGAAATTTTTGCACCGTTGGTGCAAAAGTGAAATATTGCCTGCGGCAACGTAAAATATGCGATTTTCGCTTCGCACAAAATCGCACGTGAAATCCCAAAACCACCCTGCAGTTTTGGAGTTGAGGAAAGCTTTTGCCCGCAGGGCAAAAGCTGATTTAAATGGCCTTTTGGCGGAGCCAAAAGGCTACCATAATTGTTCGTTGTTCGTTGTTCATTGTTCATTAATAAAAAAAGGTGTTTGTCCTATGATA
>JAZQJG010000072.1:0-10297 GCA_045541535.1 Eubacteriales bacterium | reverse complement strand
GATACGGCAAAGCCGTATGATATAGGCTTCGCCTATGATATATTTTCTTCGAAAATATGAAGGAACAAAAATCGTCCGTTGTGAACACAACGGACGATTTTTTACCATAATATGCCCCTTTGGGGCATATATCATATTGCCCCCGGCAATATATCACATTTCCGACAGGAAATATATCATATTACCGTCAGGTAATATATCATTGGGAGTTGCGATAATCCCTTATCGCAGCTCCCTTAGGCATCGGGTTTTGTTTTATTCGTCTTCCGCGATTACGGCGTTGCAGATCTCACGGGAGAGGGGGGCAAATTCCTCGGGGGTGATCTTTTGCACACGGCGGTCAAAGGTGAGAAGTCCGTTGCATTCGTCCTCCACGTCGCTGACCTGGGTATACACGGCGGCGCACAGCCCTTGCTTTATCAAGGGCAATACCTCGTCACGGTACAAGGCCTTCAGGCGGGTCACAAATTCCTCCCGGGTGGCGCACTTGCCATAGCCGTAGGTGCGGCCGTCGCGGAAGGAATGGGCCTTGTCCTTATAAACAAAGCCGCCGAATTCCGACAAAAACCGTGGTTTGCGACTGCGCTCCAGGGTCAGTTTTTTAAAATAGATATGGCGACTGCAGACGTCGCTGACCTCGGGGATAAACCAGCCCGAGGCGGTGTCGATAAAACGGGAGCGGTCCAGCTTGCGCAGGCGATAATAGGCCTCGGTGGACTCAAACTGTCCCCATCCCTCGTTAAAGATGGTCCACAGACAGATGCAGGGGTGGCTTTTCAACAGTTTTACCGTTTCCTCCATTCCTTGGAGGAAGGCGGCGCGACTGCGGGGGTTGGGGTGCAGACGCCCGTCCTTTTTGCGCAGACGGCCGAGGGTGGGCAGGGCGGTGTCCCGCAGGAAGGAATAGTCGGAATTGTTGACCATATCCTGCATCACCAGCATTCCCAACTTGTCGCAGTAATAATAAAAGAGCTGGGGCTCCACCTTGATGTGCTTGCGCAGGGTGTTAAAGCCCAGCGCCTTCATGGCCAGAATATCTTCTTTAAAGCATTCGGGATCGGCGGGGGTCATCCCGCCGTCCGACCAATAGCCCTGATCAAGTAACCCGTGGAAAAAATAGGGCTCCTTGTTCAGGCACATCCGGGGAATACCGTTTTCCGCCCGGGTGGAAAACTCCCGCAGGGCAAAGTAGGAATGGACACAGTCGGTGTCGGTGGTGACGGTAAATTCGTACAAATAGGGCTCCTCCGGCGTCCAAGGACGGGGGAAGGGGGGCGCAATGTGGGCTTTGCCGTTTGTAAGGGGCAATTTCATAGGGCCGAAGGGGGTGGTGACGTCCACCGTTCCCTCCGTCACACCCGCTACGCTCAGATCCGCCCAATCGGCGGTCACCTCCACGGTAAGGTCGGTGATATAGGTCTCGGGCACGCTTTCCAGCCACACCGTTTGCCAGATGCCGCTGGTGGGGGTGTACCACATACCGCCCCGCTTGCGCTTTTGCTTGCCATAGGGCAAAATCTTGCTGTCCAGCCGATCGGTGACCCGCACCGCCAGCTCGTTTTCCTCTTTTAAATACTCGGTGATCTCAAAGGTAAAGGGGTGATAGCCGCCTTCGTGATCTCCCAGCGGGGTACCGTTGAGCAATACCGAACAGCATTGATCCACGGCGCCGAAGTGGAGCAACACCCGCCCCTGCTTAAAATCTTCGGGCAGGGTAAAGGTGCGGCGGTACCACAGCACCGTCTTGTCGTCGTAGGTTTCTCCGATGCCCGACAGCAGACTCTCGGGGGCAAAGGGGACCAGAATGGTGCGCTCAAACACCGGCGGCTTGGTACTGCGGGTGGTGGCAAAGTCCCAGCGGCCGTTGAGACAGAAAAAGTTGTCCCGTCGCATCCGGGGACGGGGATAGACGTTGTGGGGGATGTCGGGCAGGTTTTCTCCCTGCGGGGTGTAGAGCTTACGCATTTTTCTTCTCCTCTTTAAACAAAAACAGCAAGGGCAACAGTAGCAGGATCACCACCAACGCCCCCAGGAAAATGTTTTGATTGGGGATAAAGGCGGTGGTGCCGTCGTCTCCGATGACGGTGGCGGCGTTTTGCAAAATACGGGCGCCCACGGCGGGACCGATGATGCCGGGAATCAGCACCTGACCCACGATGCGAAGCCCTTGAAACATCCCCGCTTTACCGGCAGGGGTGCAGGCGCGGATATGGGCGCCGAACACGGCGCTGCCCGACAGATAGCCGCACATCATCAGCAGACTGCCCACAAATACAAGGGCAGTGCCCCGACAGAAGTAGAGCAACAGATAGCCGCCGCAAAGCAGGGCCAAAGAGGGGAGCAGGGAGGGGACGAAGCCCCGCTTGTCATACACCCTGCCGTACAGGGCGGTCATCACGCCCGCCAGCAGAATGGCGGGGGCCATTACGAACACGTAGTTGTCCATCTGCAGGGCCTCGGTATAATAGAGGATCAGATAGGGCATAAAGATCTGGATGGAAATGCCAAAGACGGCAAAGGCGATCAGAGTAAAATACAGGGGCAGATTGCCACGGATCACCCCGGGGCGGAAGCCGTAGAAAATGTTTTGAAAATAGTGGGCGTTTTCCTCTTTCTTTTGGGCGGTTTCTTCCACCAGAAAGAGGCCGACCACACCGATCAACAGTACGGCGGCGCCGATGATGAGGAAGATGGTGCTCCAGGCGTCGGCCCCAGAGAGATCAAAGCCCATAAAGCCGCCGAACACCACCAAAATGGCCATCAGAGGCATCATGGCGTTGATGCCCTCGGCCTTGCCGCGGCCGCCTTCTTCGGTGGCGTGGGTGAGCCATGCGTTAAAGGCGGCGACGTTGGCGGTGGAGCCGAAAAAGGTCATCACACAGTCCAGAATGATCACCAGCGAGATGCCCACGCCGGCGGCCGCCGCCACAGAGCAAAAGCGGGTGAGCACGTCCATTCGGATCAGGGCAAAGGCGGCAATGGAGATACCCCAGGCGATATAGCCGCCGCAGATAAAGAGTTTTCGTTTTCCCACTTTATCACTCAAAGCGCCCATAAATACGGTGGTCAGCGTGGCCGCCACGGCGGAGGCGGCCACCATAGCGGAAATGGCGGCAGGGGAGGCGCCGAACATCTTGTAGATAAAGACGTTGAAATACATATTTTCCACTACCCACGCCACCTGTCCTACCAAGGAAAAGATGATCAGCGCCGCCCAAAAGCGACCGGTAAATTTTTTATTCATCGTATACCTCACAGCAGGGCGGTGAATACCTCTTCACCGCCGTTGATAAATACCTCTAAAATATAGCCGTCCCGCAATAGCTTCAACTCACGGATCTCGCCTTTGTATACCACCGGCGCTCTGCCGGTGCGACGGATGATAAAGCCTTCCTCGGTGCGCTCCAGGGCGGGATCGCTGTCGGTGAGCAGATGCTCAACTTCCTTGATGGGATAGCCGGTGATACGGCCCTTTTGCAGTTTCAACTCTCGGGGCAGGGACATACAGCCCACGTCACGGGCGGCATAGCCCTTGTATTTCCAGCCGGGCACCCAGGCCAGCAAAATCTGCCGCCCCTTGGGGTCGCAAAAGGCCTGCCCTGCATATTGATCGGGTCCTTTGTCTACCTCGCTGATCTGCTCGGGGGTAAACTTTTCGTTTTCAAAACTGCCGTACATTACGGAAAAATAGTGGGTGTGGTCCAGGGGACAGACCGAGGCGGTGAGCAGGTATTTGTCCCCCGCCTTCATAAAGGAGGGGCACTCGCAATACCGACAGCCCTCCCACTCGCACATTACGCCCCGATACTCCCAGTGCAACAGATCCTCGCTTCGGTAAAGGAGCAGATTGCCCGTCTGTTTTGCGGGATTGCCCGAGGCCATCACGCAGTAGTACACCCCGTCGATCTCGCACACGGCGGGATCACGGAAATCGGGGCCGCCGTCGGCGGGAAAATGATCAATCACGGGATTTTGCTCGTATTTTTCAAAATGAATGCCGTCGGTGGAGGTGGCCACACTCACCGTCTGGCGGGACTTTTCCTCCCCGGCCACCTTTTGGACCGAGGCGTAAAAGAGGTACAAAACATCCTCCTTTACAATGGCCGTCCCCGACCAACAGCCGTCTCTGTCATAGTCCTTGTCGGGAAAGAGGGCCACGGGCAACTCCTCCCAGACAAGAAAGTCACGGGTGCGGGCGTGACCCCAGTGCATCCCCTCTTGCCACGGAATCTCATAGTGGGGCGCGTGCTGGTAAAACACGTGATAATATCCCTTGTAAAACACCAGCCCGTTGGGATCGTTGACCCAACCCTGTTTGGTGGCGTAGTGGTATCGGAGCTTTTGTAAATAGTCCATTTTCATTCCTCCCCCTTCTTTGCTTTTATCTTATCACAAACCGCCGAGGTTTACAAGGGAATGTGACGAATGACGTCGGAATGGTTTTGCCGTGCAAAATCTCCCTTTAAAAATTAAACGGTGTTTGTCCTGTGACAGGACCAACACCGTTTTGCATTATTTCATTTTCTTGGCTCTGGGGTAGGGGTCTTTACAGTCGGTAAGTCCCGCCAGATAGTCCATGCTGGTATCCAGCGCCGTGGCTATTTTGAGGCATTGTTCAAAACTGTAATATCGTTTGCCGGTTTCAATTTTTGAATAATCACTTTGATCAATGCCGGTCAGCATTTGCATTTTGATTTGCGTATATCCCCGCTCTTTGCGGAGTTCTTTTAATCTGTTCATTACATCACCCATTAATATTATGGCAAATATAAACCAAAAGGGGACAGTCCCCAAACGGTTTAAAATAAACCAAAAGGGGACTGTCCCCTTTTGATTTTTTTATAACGAATAGCGAATAGCGAATAACGAATGACGTCGGAATTCGGAATTTCGGTAGCCTGTTGGCTTTTGCCAAAAGCCATTGATAAGATTTGCGCACAGACCCGGTGCGGTAAGATAACAAAAGAAATCGGGCAAAATACGCCTTCTGTGAAAGGAAAACTAAAAGTCCAGCCCGTCGCGGATGATGCGCATATTTTGCAGTAGGGGCTGGGCGGGGGTGGAGAGGGCGTCGTGCTCGTAAACGCACAGGCACATACAGCAGCCCAGATGCATTCCCAGTCGGCGGTGGATACTGCACTCACCGCCGGAGAGGTAGAGGAAGGGGGCGCCCAGCTCCCGCTTGAGCAGGTCGGTGATGCGCAGATTTTCAATCTGTTCCGCCATGGTGTCGCCACGGGTGACGATCTTGATGACGTCGGCGCCCCGTCGCTTTTGCTCCAGCGCGATTTCCAACACCCGCTCGGCGGGGGTAAATTTGAGCACGTGGGAGGACATCAGCACCTCTGCTCCCTTTTGGTGCAGGGTATCGATCAGGGCCATCTGCTTGCGGATGGCCTCCTGGTCGTCGGTCAGCTCCTCAGGATGTTTGCAAAACAGATCACCCATCACGTCGCACAGGGTGGCGCCGCTTTCGGCCAGCGTGATCAGCCCTTCGGCCAGTTCTTCGTCGCTTTTACCCTTGTTGTGGACACTGCGATAGTTGGTGACGTAGCTGGGTCTGCCCTTCATTTCGGCAAAGATCTTTTGATAGGTTTCGGGGGTGTGGAATTCCGGCAACAGGGATTCCACCTGCAGGCCGTAGGCCTCAGCCCCCAGCATATTGGCGTTGCGGATGCGGCCGATGGCGGTGGCGGGGGTCTCACACTGCAGCATCACCGTCAGCAGCGGCTTGTCGCTTGAAAAGGTTTTGTTCATTTTATTCTCCTTCCTTTGGTTTGGTGGTTAAGGTGGACAAACGTTCCACTCGTTCTTGCCACAGTTCACGGTTGTGGGGGCCACCCGTCAGGGTATAGCGGTCCAGCATAAAATCCGAGAGATACAGGGAAAATTTTTCGGCGCCGGTATGGCAGGTGTGCCGACTGTCGTAAAAGTCCCGGGCGGGGTCCAGCCCCATGGCCTCAAAGTCACGGTTAAAATCGTGGAGGGGGATGGTCCCGGCCGCCCCCCGCAGTTGGGTCAGTTCCGTTTGCCCCATATATTCGCAGGAGGGCACCACAAACAGCTCCAGCGTGATCTGCTCCTTGTCGCACAGCGCCTTGATCTTTTCCAGCCAGCCCAGGTTTTCCTCTCGCTCTTCCTCGGTGGCGGGGAATACCCGCTCCACACGTTTTTCCTGAGGACGATAGGTGTCCAGCGGCGAATAGCCGGCCAGCAGATCGATCTCTGCATCCCTGCGGCCGGTAAAATAGGTGGCGGGATGCACGTTTTGCCAACGACTGTGATAATTGTATAGGGGGAAAAGCAGACCGAAACGGTATTTTGCCGGGGCATCCAGGGTGGCCTGCAGACGGTTGACGGTATAGGGCATATAGCCGATATTGACCTTGTAATAATCCGCCTCGCTGTCGGCAAAGAAGAAGGAACTGGCCTCCAGCATCACTACCTCGGGGCTTTGGGTGCGCAGGGCCTCCTTGAGGTAATAATAGGCGATATCCGGCTTCATATAAGGGGCGGCCAGCACGTAGGAGGTGAGGCCCGTTTCCTCATAAATACGGGCGGGAATGATATCACAATAGGCCAGAGAGGAGCCCACGAACATAACGTCCACGCTCTCTTTGGGCTCTTTGAGATATTTGTGCCAGGTGGCGCCGGTGTCCTGCCGCTCGGGCATATACAGATAACCCAGATAACAGCAGGCGCCGATCAGTATGGCCAGCGCCAGCAGGAAAGCGATGATTTCAATGACGATCTTTTTCATAGCGCCCTCCTAAAACTGAAAATAGACAAAGTCCTGGGGATCAAAGCCGTCGCCGTAATAGCCGAAGATCAGGATGATCAGCACCAGCGCCAGCCACACGCCATAGCGTAGCCAAGGACTTGCATTGATCTTGGGGGCCAGGGGGGAACGGCGATTGCAACGATCCACCAGCACCAGTATCAGCACCATCGCGGCCATCACGATCAGCATGGCTGTGGTAATTCCCAGATCGCCCAGACCGAAGGAACTCTGCTGGGGAATGGTGAAGATCATTTTCAGCACCCGCCAGGCATCGGGCAGGGTGTTGGCCCGGAAGAGCACCCAAGCGATATTGACCAAAACGAAGGTGCCCAGCCAACGGAGAAAGGTCATCAGGGGATGATCCTTGGACAGGGTTTTGGCATACAGCTTTTCCCGCAGGGGGGTCAGCAAAATGCCGATGATCTGATAGCCGCCGTGGAGCACGCCCCACAGCAGATAGGTCACGGCGGCGCCGTGCCACAGGCCGCTGACGGCGAATACGATCATCAAATTGGCCAGATGCCGCCATTTTTTTACCCGACTGCCGCCCAAGGGGAAGTAGAGATAATCCTTAAACCAGGTGGACAGCGAAATGTGCCACCGCCGCCAAAAGTCCTTGATGGAACAGGCGCCGTAGGGAAAATCGAAGTTTCGCATCAGCTCGATGCCCATAATCTTGGCCGAGCCTCTGGCAATGTCCGAATAGGCGGAAAAATCGCAATAGATCTGAAAAGCAAAGCACACCGTGGCAAAGAGCAACTGCACCCCGTTTTTATCATTTGGGGCGTTGTACACGGTGTTGACGGCGATGGCCAGATTGTCGGCGATCACCATTTTTTTAAACAGTCCCCACAGGATGGGCAGCATACCCTCCTGCAGGTTGGAAAAACTGAATTTGTGGGTTACCTTCAACTGGGGGACGATGTTGCCGGTACGTTCAATGGGGCCCGCCACCAGTTGGGGGAAGAAGGAGACGAACAGGGCGTAATCTACAAAATTGCGCTCTGCCGGTACGTCCCCACGGTATACGTCGATGGTATATCCCAACGCCTGAAAGGTGTAAAAGGAGATGCCCACCGGCAACAATACGTTCAGGGTGGGCAGGCTCTTGCCTACCATCCAGCCCAGCGTGTCGGTGAAGAAATTGAAGTATTTAAAGAAAAACAAAATGCCCAGATTGATCACCAGGCACAGCACCAGCCACAGCTTTTTGCGGCCCACCGCCTCCTCCCTTGCCATCAGCCGCCCGCAAAAATAGGTAGCAATAATGGAAAAGAGCATCAGCAGGGTATACGCCGGCTCCCAGCAACCGTAAAAGAAAAAACTGGCCGCCAGCAGCAGGGGATTTTTGATTTTTGGGGGCAGGGTAAAATACAATATCAGCGTTATCGGTAAAAACAGCAGATACTGCAAGGAATTAAAATTCATACCATAACCTCTGCAATCTCTTTTTTCTTCTTATTGTATCACAGTTTTTTGATTACTTCAATATAAAAAACCGCCTGCGGCGGTCAGGGAAAGGCGACGTCATTCAAAAAACGCACCATTGCCATTTGACAATAGTGCGTTTTTGTTGCGGAAGAACAGCATAACGGTGCGTAAATATAGGTAAAAACGAAGAAAAGGTGCGTTATCACAGCTGTTGTAAAGATAAATAAATCAAGAAAGCAGTTAAAGTCCACGATAACCAATCAATTAATGAGCTGGTGTATCCTCTGATATGCTTTCTTTTTGCAAGCAAGACAAATGGCTTTCCGTAATCTTCGTTATTACTATGAATGGAGGCAATGATTGTACACGGTATTTCTATTACGCAAAGCAAAATGGAAAAAGTAAGTAGTATTGGTTGCATTGCCCTGATATATCCTAATGTAATCGCTAAAAGCAAAAAAGATACCGTCGCTATCAAAAAGGTAAGGTTAAGGCTGTATAAATGCCCAAGTGAGTTCTGCTTATGGATCGAATGATACAACCAATAGTTGATAAATCCTTTTCTGTTTTTCTTGATATAGGTCTTGCTCATCTTTGACAAACGAAGGTAGGAATATATGCCGATGCGAAAAACGGTATATAGCCAAAAATTATAAAATGCTATTACGATCATGAAAAAATAAAACACCATAAGCCACCTCCTACCAATTTTTTGTGTATATTATATTATGCTTCTGTAAAAAAATCAAGGCGAAGCCTTGTATATCATCCGCAACTTGTTGCGGTATTTTTAGTGAAATATTCGGCGTTGCCGAATGTGAAATAATGTGCTATCGCACATTGTGAAATATTGCTCCTTCGTCGCAATGTGAAATAAAATAAATCCCTCATACGCGAGAGCGTATTTCATAGCGTCAGCTATTTCATAACGCGAAGCGTTATTTCACAAATCCCGCAAGGGATTTATTTCATTGAAAAGAGTAACCAAACGGAGCAGAATAGAGGTACAAGTAAGCAAAAGTACACCTAAAGCAATAGTTTTGCTACTTGAAAAGGGTGTATTATACTCTCCTCAAAAAGTCATCTGCTTCTTTTCTGCTCTTGAAAATTATAATGTGTTTTTCTGCTCTGTATTTCTCAATTAACGCATATAGTTTCGGCAAAGAATTATTTGCAAATTCTTTAATAAAACCTTCAAATTCGGGATCCAATTCTTTTTCTATCCATGGTAGATCATAACGGCCTTTTCCCAGTCGTTCTGTTGCTCCCTGCAAGCAAACCTCTGTCGGCAAATCAAAGAGCATGCATGTATCGCATTCTTTAAGCCGCATTTCAACCGTTCTGTTATAATTGCCATCAATGATCCACTTGTCTGTTGCAAAAATCTCTTGTATTCTTTGATCAAATTCTTCTCTTGAAATATGTGTTTTATCAGGCTTATGCCAGATAGCATCAAGGTAATATAATGGCAAACCTGTTCTCTTATTTAGTTTTTCTGCAAAAGTTGTTTTACCGCTTCCGGGGCAACCGATCACAATCACGCGCTTCATTGCGAATTCTCCTTTGCGGTATTGATAGAGGCAATCAATATGCGGCGGATTGTTCTGCATTGATTATAAAGATCAATGGTTATTTCTCTATTCAAAATGTTAGATTTCACAAACAACTCAAGCCAGTATTCCGTTTCATAACATTCTTTTAAAGCAATTTGAAGTTTGGCAATAAAATCCTTCTTGCCTTGTGCATACTGTGCTTCGTGGATGTTGGCACCGATGGAAGTGCCGCTCCTGCCGATTTGATTGGAAATGATGGATTCTTTAATGGATTTTAGATGCTTTACCAATTCAATAATATCAACGGAGAATTCCATAGAAAGTTCCCTAAGCTTTGATTCTGACATAATATACACCTCGCTTTTCAATATTATATCACGTAATAGGATTGTTTGTAAATAAGTGATAAGTGATGCAGCTGTGCTGTGATAGGTGATGCGATGCGTTCCATTCACGCGCCGCAGGCGTGCATCACGGGCGAAGCCTGCATCACGCACACAGTGCGCATCACGTTCCGCAAGGAACGCATCAC
>JAZQJG010000071.1:0-35818 GCA_045541535.1 Eubacteriales bacterium | reverse complement strand
CGTCGCCCTTCTTGCCAAGGCAAGAAGGGCGACGCGCTTTTTAGTGATGATAGTCTTTCATTTGACGGGTGAAATCGGTGTAGAGCTTTTGGTAGTGGAGATAGCGGCGGCGGGTGAGCTTGCCCGCCCGATAATAGGCCTCCGCCTTTTCTCCCAACAGCTTGCGCTGTTCGTGGGCGGCGTCTTTGTAGTTATTGGAAAGGAAATTTTTAAGTTCCTTTACGATGCCGTTGAGCTCCAAAATAGCCTTGATACTCAGCATTTACAACTCTCCTTCGTACTCTTCAAAGAGATAGCACAGCCCTTCCGTGCTATGGGCGTCCCCCGACAGCATCAGTTTGCCGCCGTGGGCCTTGATATAGGCGCGGATGGGGGCGGCGGGATAGGGGGCGGTGCGATAGCCGCGGGAAATGGCGCCCGTATTGATCTCAAAGGGGATATCGTAGGGGAGCAGGGCGTCCACCGCCCTTTGCCAGGCGGCCACGTAGCGGGGATGGTTCTCGTCAAAGAGCTTGCCCCCCTCGTTGAATTTGGTGAGCAAATCCAGATGACCGATGAGCTGACAGCCGGTTTTTTTCACTACGTTTGCCACCGCCCCAAAATAGGCCTCGGCCATTGCGTAATAGTCGCCGCCGAAGTATTTTTTCACGTTTTCCTCAAAGGGCGGATCGTCCATGGGCATATACTCGTCCCCTATCTTAACGTAGTGGACCGAGCCGATAATATATTCATAGGCGTCGGTGGGCATATCGGAATAATAGTCCTGCTCAATGCCCAGCGCGATGCGGATCTTGTCCCCATAGCATTGCTGTAGCCGACGGATCTCCGCCTGATAGGCCGGGGTGTCCTCTTTCTTCATACAATAGCTCTCGTCAAAGAAAGTATAGCTGTGGGCGGTAAAGCCGATCTCCGTCAGTCCTTTTCGGATGGCGGCCCTCACCATCTCCTCGGGGCTGTTTTTGCCGTCACAGAAGGTGGTGTGAACGTGCATATCCCGTCTCATTTGGTCATTTTCTCCTGCTTTACCTTGTGATCAATGACGTGGCGGGAGGCCAACTCCTTGTGAATATCCTCCAGGGAGATGCCTGCCTCCACCATCAGTACCATCACGTGATAGGCCAGATCGGCGATCTCATACACCGTTTCCGCCTTGTCCTCGGCCTTGGCGGCGATGATGACCTCGGTGGATTCCTCACCCACCTTTTTGAGGATCTTGTCCAGCCCCTTTTCAAAGAGATAGGTGGTGTAGGAGCCCTCTTTTTTGTCGGTTTTCCGTCCCTCGATGAGGCCCATCAGACCCTCCAGAGAAAATTCGTGGAGCTCTTCGCTCTGCCACAGAGGATTTTCAAAGCAGGAATCGTTGCCCAGATGGCAGGCCGGTCCCTCCTTTTCCACCATTACTACCAAGGCGTCCTTGTCGCAATCGGCGGTGATGGAAACCACGTGCTGATAGTTGCCGCTGGTTTCCCCCTTCAACCACAGCTCCTGTCTGGAACGGCTCCAAAAGCAGGTCAGCCCCTTTTCCATGGTGATCTCCAGACTTTCTCTGTTCATATAGGCCAGAGTCAGTACCTTTTTGGTGCGGGCGTCCACCACAATGGCGGGGATCAGCCCCTTTTCATCAAATTTCAGTTCGTTTACGTTTAACATAGGTGAGTTCCTTTCTAAAGGCGTGTGGGAATGCCCGCAGCGGCCATTGCTTTTTTCAGATCGTTGATGGCTACCTCCCCAAAGTGGAAGATGGAGGCGGCCAGCCCCGCATCCACACCGGGCAAGGTGTGAAACAGCTTGATAAAATCGTTGATACCGCCGGCGCCGCCCGAGGCGATGACCGGCACGGGGGCCACTTTACAAACAGCCTCCAGCATCTCCAGATCAAAGCCCTGCTTTACGCCGTCGGTGTCAATGGAGTTGACCACCACTTCTCCGGCGCCGTTTTCCACGCACCGCTTGATCCAACCGATGGCCTCCATTCCCGTGTTTTCTCTGCCACCCTTGGCAAAGACACGGAACACGCCGTCCACTCTTTTAACGTCCACGCTCAGCACCACGCATTGGTCGCCGTAGCGCTTGGCCGCCTGATAGATGAGCTCGGGGTTGCGGATGGCGCCGGAGTTGACGCTGACCTTGTCAGCCCCGCAGGAAAGTACCCGCTCAAAGTCCTCCAGCGTATTGATACCGCCACCCACGGTGAGGGGAATAAAGACCTCTCTGGCCGTTTGTTTTAAAATATCGGTAAACAGACCTCTGCCCTCGCTGGAGGCGGTGATATCGTAAAATACCAGCTCATCCGCCCCACAGCCGGAATAAAATTTTGCCAGCTCTACGGGGGAGGAAACGTCACGGATGCCCTCAAAGTTTACACCCTTGACCACTCTGCCGTCCCGCACGTCCAGACAGGGAATAATTCGTTTGGTGATCATTTTGCCACCTCGATTGCTTCTTTCAGATCAATGGCGCCCACGTAATAGGCCTTGCCGATGATGGCGCCGTACAGATTCATGGAGGCCAGATGTTGCACGTCTTCTATGGTGGACACGCCGCCCGAGGCGACGATGTCAATGGCAAAGCGCTCTTCCAGCGCCTGATAGAGCTCCCGATTGGTGCCCTTCATGGCGCCGTCCTTGGAGATGTCGGTGCAGATGATCGTCCGTACTCCCATTTCTTCCAAGGTTTTGCAAAAATCAAAGGCGTCCAGCTCACTTTTTTCCGTCCAGCCCTTGATGGCCACCTTGCCGTCCTTGATGTCCACGCCCACGGCGACACGCTCACCGTATTTGGTCAGGACCGCCTGTAAAAAATCGGGATCGGACACCGCCGCGGTGCCCAGGATCACCCGATCAAGGCCCGCCTCCATATAGCGGTCCACCACCTCCATACTGCGGATGCCGCCGCCGATCTCACAAAACAGGCCGCTGGCCTCCTTGATCTTCAGCACGGTGGCAAGGTTGGGGGTCTGCCCACTTTTGGCGCCCTCCAGATCCACGATATGAATGTGTTTTGCGCCGGCCTTTGCAAAGTCCAGGGCAATTTCCTCGGGGTGCTCGCTGTACACTGTCATTTGGGCATAGTCGCCTTTGAACAGCCGTACCGCTTTTCCCTCATACAGGTCAATGGCAGGGAAGATATTCATTTAGCTCCCTCCATTTCACAAAATGCTTTTAAGATGGACAGTCCCACCGGCCCGCTCTTTTCGGGGTGGAACTGGCAACCGCACACATTGCCACGGGCCACGGCGGCGGTGAGGGGGGCGCCGTATTCGGCGGTGGCGATCACCGATTCCGCGCAATCGGTGGCGTAGTAGGAATGAACGAAGTAAACGCAATCCCCCTCGTTTACGTATTTCAGCAAAGGATGATCCCGGGTCAGGGCAAGGGCGTTCCAGCCGATATGGGGAATCTTCAGGCCGGCGGGGATCACGTCGGCAATGGGACGGACACTGCCTTTCAGCAGTCCCAACCCCTGATGCTCGCCGTATTCATAGCTGGTCTCAAAGAGCAGCTGCATTCCCAGACAAATGCCCATTACCGGCTTGCCGGTGGCGGCCTGTTCTTTGACAAGGTCGGCCATACCGCTTTGCCGCAGTTTGTTGGCCGCATCCTCAAAGGCGCCCACGCCGGGTAATAAGATCCGGTCGGCGGCGCGGATGACGGCAGGGTCGGCGGTGATCACCGCTTCGGCCCCGATGGCGGTAAAGGAGCTCTGCACCGAAAACAGGTTGCCCACGCCGTAGTCAATTATGGCGATCATTACAGTACTCCCTTCGTGGAGGGTACGCTGTCGGCAAAGCGGGGATCCACCGCCACTGCCTGACGCAATACCCGACCCAACGCCTTAAAGGCGCCCTCAATGATGTGGTGGGAGTTGTTACCCGCCAGTTCTTTTACGTGTAAGGTGATTTCCGCCGTGCGGGTAAAGGCCAGCAAAAATTCCTCCACCAGTTCTGTATCGAAGGTGCCCACCTTGGGGGCGGGGATGGGAAGCTCCAGCCCCAGATAACTTCTGCCGGAGATGTCCACCGCCGCCAGGATCAACGCCTCGTCCATAGGCAGGATGATATCCCCGTAACGGGTGATCCCCTTTTTGTCGCCCAGGGCCGTGGCAAAGGCCTTGCCCAGAGCAATGCCGATGTCCTCCACCGTGTGATGGTCGTCCACGTAGGTGTCTCCCTTGCAGGTGACGCACAGATCAAAGCCGCCGTGACGGGCAAACAGGGTGAGCATATGATCCAAAAAGCCCACGCCGCTGTTGATCTCCGCCCTGCCGCCTCCGTCCAGGGTCAGCGTCAGCGCGATATCCGTTTCATTGGTGGTACGGTTGATGGTTGCAGTTCTCATATTATCCTTCCTCCACAATGGTTTTCAGGGTAGCCAGCAATACCTGCATCTGCTCCATAGAGCCGATGGTAATGCGGTTATAGTCCCGCAGACGGGGGGTGTCAAAATGGCGCACCAGCACGCCCCGTTCCTTGAGCTTTCGGTAGATCTCCCCGCCGTCCTTGGCGGGGTGTTTGGCAAAGACGAAGTTTGCCTTGGAGGGCAGGACCGTAAAGCCCATTGCCTCCAGCGCCCGGGTGGTATAGGCCCGATTTTCTATAATGGCGGCGCAGTTTTTGCGGGTCACTTCCTCGTCCTCCAATTGCCCCAGCCCCGCCGCCATGGTGCAGGCGTTGACGTTGTAGGGGTTTTTGGAACAGCGCAGGGTGTTGAGATCCTGCAACAGACTCTCGCACCCGATGCCAAAGCCCAGACGGGCTCCCGCCATGGAGCGGGATTTGGAAAAGGTGCCGGTGACCAACAGATTGTCGTATTTTCGGGTTAGCGGGATACAGCTTTCCCCGCCGAAATCCACATAGGCCTCGTCCACGATCACCACACGGGTTTGATCGCTTGCCACGATTTTTTCGATTTCGTCCACCGACAGGGCCAGCCCCGTGGGGGCGTTGGGATTGGCGATGATCAGGGTGCCCTTTGCCTTACAAAAGGCCTCCACGTCCAGACGGAAATCCTCCTTTAGAGGAATCACGGTGCAGGGGATGGAATACAGATCGGCAAATACCTGATAAAAGCCGTAGGTGAT
This sequence comes from Eubacteriales bacterium, assembly GCA_045541535.1. Lineage (GTDB taxonomy): Bacteria > Bacillota > Clostridia > Oscillospirales > QAKW01 > Firm-08. The sequence goes on along the minus strand of JAZQJG010000071.1, from coordinate 30,739 downwards.
ATCGGCGAATACCGCCGGATGCTCCCCGTCACACCAAGCCAGAAAGGCCAGCTCCAGTATCTCGTCCGAGCCGTTGGTGGGCAATACCCGGGCCGCCGTTACGCCGTAGCGCTCCGCCAGCTTTTGCCGCAGGGCCTTGCATTCGGGATCGGGGTAGAGCATCAGCCGCTCCGCCGCCGCGGCCGCATAGGCACGGGCCTTGGGCGAGGGCGGGAAGGGGGATTCGTTGGTGTTGAGCTTGATATATTTTTGATCGGTGGGCTGTTCCCCGGGGGTATAGGGGATCAGCCGGCTGAATTTTTGACTGAAAAACTGACTCATTTATTTCTCCTCAAGTCGGATCACGGCGCTTTTGGCGTGGGCGGTCAGGCCCTCCTCACAGGCAAAGCGGGCCACCTGTCGGCCCACCTTGTCCAGCGCCTCCCGGGTGAAATAGGTGTATTGGGTCTTTTTAACGAAATCGTCCACCGACAGGGGACTGGAAAATTTGGCGGTGCCGCCGGTGGGCAGGGTGTGATTGGGGCCGGCCATATAGTCACCCAGCGCCTCGGGACAGTTGCGCCCCATAAAGATACTGCCGGCGTGACGGATGGCGTCCAGATAATCAAAGGGATTGTCCACGCAAAGCTCCAGATGCTCGGGAGCCAGCTCGTTGGCAATGTCAATGGCGGCCCACAGATCCTCGGCTACGATGATCTTGCCGTTGTCGTCGATGGAGGCACGGGCGATCTCGGCCCGCTCCAGTTGGGGAATCTGCACCTCCAGCTCGGTCTGCACTGCCTCGGCCAGCGCCAAGGAGTCGGTGACCAGCACGGCGCTGGCCAGCCTGTCGTGCTCCGCCTGAGACAGCAGATCTGCCGCCGCGTGGCGGGGATCGGTGTTGCCGTCGGCCACGATGAGGATCTCACTGGGACCGGCGATCATATCAATGCTTACCACGCCGAACACCTGCTTTTTGGCCTCCGCCACAAAGGCGTTGCCGGGGCCGACGATCTTGTCCACCTTGGGGACGCTTTCGGTGCCGTAAGCCAGCGCGGCTACGGCTTGGGCGCCGCCCACCTTAAAGATCTTGTCCACCCCTGCCACGCTGGCGGCGGCCAGAATGGCGGGATTGACGGAGCCGTCGGCGGCAGGCGGGGTGACCATAACCACCTCGGGACAGCCGGCGATCTTGGCAGGGATGGCGTCCATCAATACGGTGGAGGGGTAGGCGGCGGTGCCGCCGGGCACGTACAGACCTGCCCGATCCACGGGGATCACCTTTTGCCCCATCACGATGCCGGGACGGTCGTTGATGACGAAACTGTTGCGTACCTGCCGTTGATGGAAGGCGCGGATGTTATCCGCTGCCTCCTCCAGAATGGCGATAAATTCGGGATCCACGGTAGCCCTGGCGGCGGCGATCTCCTCGGGGGTCACCTGCAGACTTTTCAGCTCCGCCTTATCAAATTTTTTGCAATATTCGTAGAGGGCGGCGTCGCCCTTCTCTCTTACGGTTGCAATGATCTCCTCCACGATGGCGGAAACGTCCACCTTGGGGGTGACACGGGTAAAGATATCCTCGGCGGCAACCTCGCCGCATTTCATAATCTTGATCATACTGTTTTCTCCGTCATATGACGCACCAGTCGGTTGATGGCGTCACTCTTAAATTTGTAGGAAGCTTTGTTGGCGATCAGGCGGGCGCTGATGGGGAGGATGGTCTCCCGCACCTCCAGATCGTTTTCCTTTAAGGTGGAGCCGGTCTCCACAATATCCACGATCACGTCGCTCAGGCCCAGAATGGGGGCGATCTCAATGGAGCCGTTGAGGTGGATGATGTCAATATCCCGTCCGATGGATTGATAATAATCCCGGGCAATGTTTGTAAATTTGGTGGCTACCCGCAGGGTACGGGTCTTATCGTCCACAAAGGTTTTGGGGGCGGCCACCGCCATACGGCATTTGCCGATTCCCAGATCTAACAATTCGTACACGTCGGGGGCATATTCCTGCAAGATATCCTTGCCGGCCACACCGATATCGGCGGCGCCGCGGGCCACGTAGATGGCCACGTCCGAGGGCTTGACCCAGAAATAACGCACGCCGGCGGCCTCGTTTTCAAAGATCAGCTTGCGGCCGGGATCCAGCAGGGCGGGACATTCAAAGCCGGCGGCGGCAAACAGCTGGTATACCTTTTCACCGAGCCGTCCCTTGGGTAGGGCCACGTTCAGCATTTCCTTCATATCTCTTCCACCCTCCCTTGTACAAAGCGCATCACCTTGCCGAAGCGCATCTCACGGGGCATACTCTTTTGCAGCATCACGCTGCCCTCCTGCCGCAGGGCCGTGGCGGCCGCCTGCAGGGCGGCGGGATCACTGTCCCCGTCGTATAACAGCAGTATGTCGGCGTCGGTAGCCGCCCGATCCTCTTCCAGTCGCTCCAGACAGTCCAGATACACAGCGTATCCGATGGCGCCGCCAAGGTTCCCCATCTGTTGCATCAATTTGTCGTATTGACCGCCGGACAACACCGTTTCGGGCACACCTCTGACAAAGCCTTTAAAGACAAAGCCGTTATAATAGTTCATATCGTCCATGGCGCTGGGATCAATGCGCAGGGTGGCATCGTCCAACAGGGTCACCACTGCTTTGAGTTCCTGCAGGGCGGGGGAGTGGGGCAATAGTGTTTCCAATTGGGGCAGCACCTCGTCGGGGGTACCGTATAGGGCGGTCAGGGCGCACAGTGTGTCACACAGTTCCGCATCCAGCTTGGCGGCGGCGCATTCTGCCCGTAATTCGTGGGCGTTCTTCTGGGCCAGCAGGGCGCAGAGGCGACGGGCCGTCTTGACGGGCACGTCGGTCAACAGCTCGATGATCAGCCCCAGATGGGAGAGATCCAGCACCGTTTCTCCGCCGATGGCCTGCAGGGTGTCCAGCGCCAGCCGCAACACCTCGTGAATGCACACCACGTCCACTTCCCCCATACATTCCAGCCCCATCTGGGGAATCTCTTTATAGCAGTTCTCGTCGGGGGAAACTCTGTAAACGTTTTCGTTATAATAAACCTTTCGGGCTCCGCCGTCGGCGCCCACCTGCTTGAGGATGGAAAGGGTCACGTCGGGCTTGAGGGCCATCAGCTTGCCGGTGGTGTCGGTAAAGGTGATGACACCCTCGTGGGTCAGGGCCTCTTTGTTCCGTACGTAAAAATCGTATTCCTCAAATTTGCTCATTTTAAAGGGGCGATAGCCGCAACGCTCGTACCGCTCCCGCAACTGCAGGGCCAGTTGCTCCGATTTTTTCAGTGTCATTTGCTCTCATCCTTTTTCAAACGATTCAACGCCTCCCGATAGCCGCCGGAGCCGTAATTGAGACATTTGCTCACACGGCTGATGGTGGCGGTGGAGATGCCCACCTGCTCGGAAATGGTCTGATAGTTGACCCCTTGATCCAGTAAAATGGCGGCGTCCAGCCGCTGGGCCATATCCTGCAACTCCTTAATGGTGCATACGTCCTCGAAAAATTTGTAGCATTCCTCCCGATCGGCCAGACCCAATACGGCGTCAAACAGACGGTCGATGGAGGGGGATTGATAGTTGTTCATAATCGGCGGTATCCTTTCCTGTATGATTGCTCTGCCATTTTAACACTTTAGCATCCTAAAGTCAAGGGGGTTCTATAAAATAATATTATATTTATGGAAAATTAGCCGTTGACAAGGGCCGTCCTTGAAAATATAATGAATATGAAAGGATAACGGTATCTTTTCGATTTAAAAATTAAGGAGGAATTCCCCAATGAGTAAGGTATTCAAAGTCGGTATCATCGGCTGTGGCGGTATTGCCAACGGTAAGCATCTGCCGGCCCTGGAAAAACTGCAGAAGGCCGGTAAGGTACAACTGCTGTATTTCTGCGACATTATTTTGGAGCGGGCTGAAAAGGCCGCCGCAAAGTTCGGCGCCGAGGGTGCCAAGGTGACCGCCGATTACAAAGAAGTGATCGCCGCCGATCTGGACGTGGTCCACGTTTGTACCCCCAATCGTTCTCACAGCGAGATCAGCTGTGCCGCCATGGAGGCCGGTAAGGACGTTCTGTGCGAAAAGCCCATGGCCATCAACGCCGCCGAGGCCAAGAAGATGGTAGACACTGCCAAGGCCACCGGTCGCACCCTGTCCATCGGTTATCAAAACCGTCAGCGTCCCGAGAGCCAGTACGTTAAGGCCGAGGCCGACGACGGCTTTTTCGGTGACATCTACTTTGCCCGCGCCTATGCGGTACGCCGCAGAGCCGTTCCCACCTGGGGCGTTTTCCTCAATGAATACGAGCAGGGCGGCGGTCCCCTCATCGACATCGGTACCCATGCGCTGGACCTGACCCTCTGGACTATGAACAACTACAAGCCCAAATATTGCGTGGGCACCACCTATCACAAGCTGAACAATCAGACCAACACCGGTAACGCCTGGGGCGACTGGGATCCCGAAAAGTTTACCGTGGAGGATTCCGCCTTCGGCTTTATCGTGATGGAAAACGGCGCCACCATTTCTCTGGAGTCCTCTTGGGCGCTGAACACCCACCACAGCTGTGAGGCCAAGTTTGCCGTTTGCGGTGACAAGGGCGGCGCCGATATGAGAGACGGCCTCATCCTCAACACCATTCGCCACGGCAAGCAGATCAACATCCATCCTCAGGTCAACGCCAAGGGCGTGGATTTCAACGACGGCACCACCGAGAGCGCTTCTGACAGAGAAGCCCGCCTCTTCTACGAAGCTTTGGAAAACGGTACCACCCCCGTGGTCACCCCCGAGCAGGCCTACGTTGTCTCCCAGATTCTGGAGGGCATCTACATCTCTGCCAAGACCGGCGAGCCCTACTATTTCAACAAATAAGATCCCAAATCATAAAAATAGCACCCGAACTTTCCGTTCGGGTGCTATTCTTTTACAAACACAATAATGTCGTTAACCTCACAGTCCAGAGCATAACATAAGGCATCCAGCGTTTTCGTGCTGATTGCTTCACCTTTTTTGATGCGATAGAGGGTGTTGGCGGAGAAGCCCTGTTTAAAAATTAAATTGTATTCGGTTATCCCTTTTTTTAATAATGTTTCGTAAAACGGCTTGTAACTGATCATACCATCACCACCGTATTAATTTTATCATAAACTTTCTCTTGACAATACTCAATATATTGAGTATAATGTTACTATATTCAAAAAGGAGGAATATATTTATGTTTTCAAGAGAGAGATGGTTTAGTAATATCGGTGGAAAACTTATGTCCGTTGCTTACGTTGCGTTTATTATTGAAATTATTCTTGCATTCATTGGGGCGGCGGCATTGGTGGTTTATGGATTATGGGTAGCGTTTGTGTGGACGGACCCCATGGGGCTGATCTGCATTCCTATGGCGGCTGCTTTGGTTTTGATTGCGCCGTTTCTCGCCTGGGCATCCAACGCAGTGTTGTATGCTTTCGGCCGATTTGTTGAAAACAGCGACGTAGTGGTGGCTAACGGCATCGTTTATCAGAAAGAAGAATTGGTCACACTCAAAGAGATCTTTGATACCTGTCAAAACGAGCGCATGGGCACGATGGAAATTAAATACAGAAAGAAATAAATCTTTAGGGCGGGAATATTTCCCGCCCTTTCCGTTTTTTAAAAACAAAAGAACGCCTCTCGGCGTTCTTTTGTGTTTGTATGGTTACAGTTTTTGAATGTCCACCTTATCCAGCAGACCATAGTAGTCGTCCAAAACGATCTTGGCGTTTTCATCGGTCTTGCAGTTGGCCGAGGAGATGGCCATAGCGTGGCGCAGCATTTCCACGGGATCACGCCCCGTGGACAAACTTTCCGCAATGCTGGCCACCATAGCGTCGCCGCAACCGATGGTGCTGGTGATCTCCACCTCGGGAGCGTTACTGCGATATACCCCCTCCTTGCAGATCAGCAGGGCGCCGTCCTTGTCCAGAGAGACCAGCACGTTCTCCACTCCCATCTTGATCAGGGCGTCGGCATAGGTGACGATTTCCTCGGTGGTGCAGTCCTCCTTACCCAATTGCTTGCGGATGCGCTCCCGGTTGAATTTGATCAGGCGGGGCCGCTTGGTGCAGGCCACGTCCATCATTTTGTCCTGGGTGTCGATGAGCACCGGCAGACGGTAGGTGCCGATGATGGAGAGCATGGTGGAAAACATCTGGGGGGTGATGCTGGGCGGTACACTGCCGCATACGGCCACCATATCACAGCCCTCCAAAATCTGGCCCAGCCGCTCCAAAAAGAGGGTCCATTCCTTTTCGGTGATGGTGGGGGCGGGCTCCAACAGCTCGGTTTCGTTACCCTCGGCATCGGTCATATGAATATTGGTGCGGGTGTTGCCCTGAATTCGGATAAAGCCGTCGTTGATCCCTTTGGAAACGAACAGCCGTTGAAATTCGGTGGAGTGATTGTGCCCCAGCAGGCCTGTTACGGTCACGGGATGACCCAGATCCCGCAATACCTTGGCGGCGTATACACCACGGCCGGCGGCCAGGGTGCGGCGGATCTCCACGGGGTTGACCTGTCCCGTCTTAAATTGGGGGACGGTGATAAATTTATCAAGGGCAGGATTCAGAGTGATGGTTAAAAACATCGCAAAAAACTCCTTTTTCTTTTATTCTAACACACCTTTTCCGAAAAATAAAGGGCTTGTTGTCAAAAGTGTCCTCTTTACAAATTTTTTCGGGAAAGATATAATAGAAAAAAACGAAGGGAGCCGAAAAAATGAGGGAAGCCTTATTTGCCGCCCTGGCGGCCAAGGAAAAGGAATATATTTCCTTTTGGGAGGACGTATGTAATATAGAGAGTCCCACCAAGGACAAAGCAAGGGTGGACGCCGCCTGTGATTACGTGGTGCGCCGGGCCGAAGGCTACGGTTGGCAGGTGGAGATCGATCCCCAGCCCGTCAGCGGCAACACCGTGTGCATCACGATGAATCCCGATGCTCCCGGCGCCCCGGTCTGTCTGTCGGGGCATATGGATACGGTGCATCCCGTGGGTGCCTTCGGTACCCCTGCGGTCACCCGTGACGAAACCAAAATCTACGGTCCCGGCGTCTGCGATTGCAAGGGCGGGGTAGTGGCCGGCTTTTACGCCATGGCGGCCTTGGCCGAGATCGGCTTTACCGCCCGCCCCGTCAAATTGATCCTGCAGACCGACGAGGAGGTCAGCAGTATGACCAGTCATAAGAGCACCGTGGAATTTATGTGCAAAAAGGGTGAGGGATGCGCCGCATTTCTCAATTTAGAGGGCGCCAAAGCGGGACACGCCACCATCGAGCGCAAGGGCATTGTGGGCTTTACCCTGGAGATCACCGGTCGTTCCGCTCACTCCGCCCGCTGTACCCGTGGCGCCTCCGCCGTCACCGAGGCGGCCCATAAGATCATCGCCTTGGAACAATATAAAGACGATAAGGGGCTTACCTTTAATTGCAGTCTGTTGGAGGGCGGCGAGACCCGTAACACCGTACCGGGTCATTGTTCCTTTTCGGTAGATATTCGTTTTGTGGACGAGGCGCAGTTGGAACAGGCCCGTGAGATCGTCAAAGAGATTGCCGAGCACACCACCGTGGAGGGCACCTCTTGCAAGGTAATTCCCCTCAACTATCGCCACGCCATGCCCCGTCGGGAGCAAAACGTCCGTCTGTTGCAACAGATGAACGAAATTTGGCAGCAAAACGGACTTTCTTCTCTGGCCGAGGGCGCCAGTGTGGGCGGTAGTGACGCCGCCGACGTCACCGTCTACGGTCTGCCCTGCGTGGACTCGCTGGGCGTGCTGGGCGGCAAAATTCATACGGGAGAGGAATATGCCCTTCTTTCCTCCCTCAAGGAATTTGCCACCCGTCTGGCCCTGATTGCTATGTATCTATAATAAAAACCACCTTTTTTGCGCACACTACTTGCAAAAGAGGTGGTTTTATTTTGAAACTGAATAAAGAAAATTATCCCGATTACGTAAAGAAAAAAACACCCGATTCCCCTTTGCTTGCCGACTGCCTGCGGGCCTTTTTATTCGGCGGCGCCATCTGCGCCATCGGGGAGGGAGTGCGGCAGGGGCTTTTGTCCCTGTCCGTACCGGCCGAACAGGTCAAAACCTGGCTCCCCATTATTATGATCTTTTTGGGTGCGGCCTTCACGGGACTGGGGCTTTATGACAAGCTGGCCAAATATGCCGGCGCCGGCACCATCATCCCCATCACCGGCTTTTCCAATTCCATCGTCTCCTGCGCCATGGAATTTAAAAGCGAGGGCTTTGTCCTCGGTATGGCGGCCAAGATGTTTACCATCGCCGGCCCCGTGCTCGTCTACGGCACGGTGGCGAGCGTGATTTATGGGGTTATTTATTGGATAACAACGTTGTTTTAACAAAAAAGGCTTGACCGATTCGGTCAAGCCTCTTAATCTATTTTTGGTATGGTATAAATTGGGGTGTATTATCTTTACACTCAATATTTCCTTCAACTCCGGTAACAACATAAGCAAGGTTTGCAAAATTATTATTTTCAACATTGATTTTTACAGACAATACAGAGTAGTATAGTTTTTCGTCAATATCGGGTTCACCAGTAAAAATGTTGGCAGATGATCGTGCAACGATCAAGTCTGTGCTCGGTGTATCCGAGGTTGAGGTATCGTAAAGGATAGTGGATTCCTTAGAAACAGAATTGAACACAGAGATTACAGAACGGTGTAAACCGGATCCCCAAGAAGATGCAACAAACAAATCTTTATTACCGTCATTGTCAAAGTCACAAGGAATGGCATTAACAAATCCATATCCGCCAAAAAACTCACAAAGAGGATAAACTTCGTTATCTATCATAACGAATGATGCACAAGAATCAGAAAACTTAAAAATTTTCATATTAGTTTCTGCGGCAACTTCGGGGGGCGTAACGTTGTAGCAAGTTTCTTCGTCGAATTTATAGCCGCTTATAAGACCACTCGGCTCAATGTTCTCCAGCAAAGACACAAACTCTTCGACGGAATCCTTGGTGGCAGAGGTTTTCATGGTTTCGTATTCATTTGATTTGTGAGAACTATCATCTTTGCAAGAGCATAGCCCCAAAAGCATCATTAGAATACAAAATATGCAAAGTATTCTTTTCACACATAACACCTCACTTTGTTTTATTATACCACACTACCGATTTGATGTAAATATTTTTGCAAAAGGGTGTGTCCTATATTGACAGCAGCAGAGGGGTTTGTATTAGGCGTTGGTGCGAAGATGTTTACGATTGCAGGACCTGTTATCGTCTACGGCACGGTGGCAAGTGTGGTTTATGGAATTATTTATTGGATAACCACATTATTCTAACGCAAAAGGCTTGACCGATTTGGTCAAGCCTTTTGAAATTTGAGAGGGTTATTTTCAATGTATCGGCACACCTCTTGGTAGCCTTTTTCGGTGCGGATGATACGGTCAATAAACGATTTTTGCCAAATAGATCGGCCAATCTGCAAGGAGACCTGTCGTTTCAGCTGACCTATAACGGTGGGCAATGTAGGGGCGGCAACCTGCCGCCCGTTATCCATAGTAGGGGCGGCAATCTGCCGCCCGTTATCCATAGCAGAAATTGTAATAAGCAAATGAATGTGATCCGGCATAATGCAGAATTTGTCCACAGATATGCGGGTATAACGCGCCGGAATTTGAAGAATTGCGGATTCCACCGTCTCTCCAATAGCGGAGAGGGTATGACGCATCGGGCGGCAGGTTGCCGCCCCTACGTTGTGCCACAGAATCGGGTCTCTGCCCTTGGTGCACACGGTTACAAAATATGATCCGGGAGAGGAATAGTCATATTCCTGCAAACGTATGTTTTTTCGTTTTGGGAAAAGAACGTCGTTCATTTGTGCCACCTCGCTTTCTTTAATTTTACCACACCGCTGATTTAATGTAAATATTTTTGCAAAATCACGGTGTCCTATATTGACAGCAGCAGAGGGCTTTGTCCTTGGCATGGCGGCCAAGATGTTTTCCTGTTGCGGTGCCCGACATTTGCCTGCGTCGTCGGCGCTCCTTGACCTCTGTCGACCGCTGCCACTCACTCGGCTCCCTTCATCCGCCACCGGCGGCGGTCCCCTCGTTCCCCATCGCCGGCCCCGTGCTCGTCTACGGCACGGTGGCGAGCGTGGTATATGGGTTGGTTTATTGGATAGTTAAATAATAAAAGAAGGCAAATTCTTGCCTTCTTTTAAAAACAGAATTTACTGCCTTAAGACAGCTTGATTTGTATATGGGCGATGCTATGCTTGGGTAAAACAACCTTTTGTAAAACCATATCACTTTCCAAAGGCAGTGTGCTTTGTTCGAACACGGTATTAGGCACCACATCATCGGAAAAATAAAGCGTTGCGTTGGTAATGCTTCCCGGGTTGGAGAAATAAAAGGTCTTATTTTTGTCAAATGTTCTATTGATGAACGTGCAATTTAAAACATCCTCTTTAAGTGTGGCAATCACATCATCCTGAAGTGCGCAAACCTTCCCGTTTGCGTGATGCTTCATAATGGAAAAAACCTGCCCCGTGGGAGTAAGGCTTACTGTGTCGGGATGAACTTGAATCGCTCCTTCATTTACAGATTCAAAATGACAGCAAAGCGCAACTCCATACTGATCGGCGTTCATAAACATCATATTCAAAAATGATGCTGCAAAGATCCCTTCGGTCACACTACCGCCTCTATACCAGGCATACCATGCATTCCACTCATCAAACGATATTTTAATGTCATCATCCCGCAACATGGTACGCAGCATTTGAATTCTCGGTAAATACTCGGTATATACCTTGTCAATGTAAGTATAGTACTCTTCTTTGCGTTTTTTAGAATCAATGTATTCAGGATAGGGAGAGGCATAATGATGTAAGGATACGTTCGGCACGATATCCTTTAACACTTTTGCAGAATAATTTACCCATTCTTCCCGGGGGTAAATACCGGATGAGCATAGGGTAAGCGTTGGCGATATCCGCAACATTTCGCTCGCATGGGAACGGGCAATTTTTGAATATTCAGTCGGAGAATTCGGGCCTTCCATGTGGCCATATCCAAATTCGTTGCCAAGCGACCAAAATTGAACATTATAAGGTTCGCTGTGTCCATTTTTCGCACGCAAGGCACCATACGGCGTATCCTTGCTTCCGTTGCAGTATTCAACCCATTGCGCACTTTCTTCCGGAGTGTCCCAGGCAGGATTGATCGTTATAAAAGGCTCCGCACCAATCTCACGACAGAGTGCGACAAAATCATCCGTGTTGATTTCGTGAAAATCATAGCCATGCGTATGTGGCTGTGTTTCAAGCCCCAGATATGACTGAAACGGAGCACGTTTGTCCCGAGGCAGTAGGCCGTCTTTCCAACTATATTCCCCTGCAAAGTTGCCGCCCGGCCAACGCAATAATTTGATTCCGATCTCCTTCATTTTTTCAATAACGTCAGGACGCATACCCCTGAAGTTATTCGTCGGCATCAAAGAAATGGCGCCGATGTAAATTGTGCCCTGTGTGGTAAAAAAGATTTCAAGCACAGCATCAGCATCCGATGTATCCGGAATCAAAACGGTTTGATATGAGGAAAAATCGCCACTTCGAATCAGAAACTGATGTTGGCAATAAATCACCCCAAGTGAAGAAACGAGTCGGACGGTGACCGTTGTGTCCTCAAATGCTTTGGCAACTATGCCAAAATCATACTTTTCATTTGCTCTCAGAAAGATGTTTTTTTGACCGATACCTGCAGTCGTGTTATTTTGATAATTAGTGATCACCTGCGCATTGCATTCGTGTGCACGGTTCATTTTATAGCCTTCATAATGACAGGTATAGGAGTTTCCAAAGGTTAGATAGGATTGATTTCCTATTCGGAACCAATCCAATGCGCAGCCGTATCTGCCGGGCTTTCCAACAAATTTTCGGTTTTTCAGCATCTGGGCAGATATACCGCCGTTGACACAAGCGCGCGTATGCTCCAAGTTATCACCGAACAGAAAGGGTGATATATATTTCGTGGAGTCAAAATCAAAATCCACAGTCACATCGCAGTTGTAATTCCTGTTCATGATTTCTTTTTTTATATCAAAAGGCAAATTGGATGAATAACGGGCATCTTTCTCAGTGCCATAAATGATTTCCGACAGCGTTTTGTTGAACAATAAAGCCATATTTTTTAAATTGTCCACATCAGGACACGAAAGCCCTCTCTCCCACTTGGAAACAGCTTTATCAGTAACGGAAAGGTATTGGCCGAGTTCTTTTTGCGACATATTTGCTTTGCTTCGCATTTCTTGAATGAATTTTCCTGTTTTTTGTAGATCCATATTAAGATGCCTCCGTTTATTCAAGTTGAATATAATTATAATGGAGAAAACTCAGCATTGCAACCGACTAATAGTTTACCATTAAGCGGTGTCCTATATTGACAGCAACAGAAGGTTTTGTTTTAGGTGTTGGCGCGAAGATGTTCACAATTGCAGGACCCGTCATCGCCTACGGCACCATCGCCAGTGTGGTGTATGGGATTATTTATTGGGTAACAACTTTATTCTAACGGGTGGATGTGAGCATCCGTCCCTACGAAATGTAGGTGAATATTTGTAGGGGTTGATGCCCACATCGATCCGCAAAAAAGGCTTGACCGATTCGGTCAAGCCTTTTTAGTTTTATTTGTTTGCATATAGTTTTGCAAGTCCGCCCTCAGAGGTTTCGCGGTAAAGATGAGATAAATCCTTACCTGTTTGGTACATAGTTTCAACCACCACGTCAAAGGAAACCTTTCGACTGCCATAAAGGAAATTGGCAAGGCTTAAAGCATTTATGGCGCGCATAGCGGCCACTGCATTACGCTCAATACAAGGGATTTGCACAAGTCCGCATACGGGGTCGCAGGTAAGTCCCAAATGATGTTCCATAGCCACTTCGGCTGCATATTCAATTTGGTCAATACCCATTTCAAAGAGTTCGCACAAAGCGACCGAAGCCATACTGCAAGCTGTTCCAACCTCGGCCTGACAACCGCATTCTGCGCCACTTATAGATGCATTAGTAGCAACAATATTTCCAATAAGACCAGCAACAGCAAGTGCACGTATAATATCCTCATCAGTAAAATTGTTTTTATCTTGCATATATTTTAAAACTGCCGGCAACACACCGCACGAGCCACAGGTTGGGGCTGTTACAATAATGCCACAATCGGCGTTTTGCTCACTAACCGCAAAAGCATAAGAACAAACAAGCCTGTTCTCACGGGTTTGGGGGCTTTCGTCTATATGCTTTTGGTTATATAAAAATTGTGCTTTTCTTTCAACTGATAATCCTCCCGGTAACGTTCCGCTTTTGCTCAAACCTTCGTTAATGGCGTTTTGCATAGTTTTCCAAACTGCCATTAGATATTGCTTAATGTCGCTGTCTTCTTTTTCGAAAACGTAATCAGAAAGGCGGATGTTTCTTGATTTACACATATTAGCAATTTCAGTAAAGTTATTTTCACTGTAAACTTCTTTAGGGGAAACTGAGTCAGCACCATCAAACTGAATTTCACCGCCGCCAATACTGTAAAACTCTTTTTTATCTGTTTCTTTCCCATCTTTAAAAGCTATAAACTCTAAAGTATTTGGGTGAATGGGTGTTTTGCTTTCATAATCGAAAACAATTTCGTGAGGGATGTTTGCCAAGGTTTCAGAAATTGCTCTGTCGGTACCGTGTCCCTTACCCGTTTTTGCAAGAGAACCAAACAACGTTACTTTAATAAAATCTGCTTGCGGAGATATTTTTAAAAACTCGGTCGCAGCAAAGGAAGGCCCCATAGTGTGTGAGCTTGAAGGTCCCAAGCCGATTTTATATAAACTTTTTATAGATTTCATATTTTTATACCTCGCTTTGTGTTATTATACCACACCACCGTTTTAATGTAAATATTTTTACAAATCGGTGTGTCCTATATTGACAGCAGCAGAGGGCTTTGTCCTGGGCGTCGGCGCGAAGATGTTCACAATCGCAGGACCTGTTATCGTCTACGGTACCGTGGCCAGTGTGGTGTATGGGATTATTTATTGGATGAAAACGTTATTTTAATGTAGGGGCGGCAATCTGCCGCCCGCTATATTTATATCAGCGTTCCTTCTTTACGTATCTGTGTGGGCGCTTTGTGATAAATATCGTGAAAAACCTTTCTGAAATAGGCGGCAGAGCTAAATCCCAGCATATCACAAATTTCCTCAACGGTGTAATTCGTTGCAATTAAGATATTTGCCGCCTTCTCGCAAAGAATTTCCTGGCGAATGCGGTTGGGAGTTTTGCCGGTGGCTTTTTTTATATGGTGATACAGCGATGCTTCACTCACGCCGCAAAGCCCGGCATATTGCGGAATCGTTTTGTGCGGATCCGTTTTCATATATCGAACTACCTCCTCATATATACCGATATCTCGTGAAAGAGGTGATGATTTCAGCTTGCTTTCCAATATGCCTAATAATCCGTATAGTGTGCCGATGGAAGCGGTATGCAGCGTTTTGCTTTCCGACAGCGGCGCAAAGGCCTCTTGTATTTCTTGATTTTGCTCTATTTTTTGCAGCATATACCCATCGGATTTCTCCGTCGGAAAATATAAAAAACCGATGGAATCAAAGGTGACGTAATCATCAGCGATCCAATAAGAGTGATACTGACAACCCTTGGGAATATAAAACATCTCATTTTCACAGATCTCCAGCGTTTGCCCTTTTGAAACAATACGTCCTCGTCCGTGCTTTATCAAGCCGATAAAATGCATATCGATCCCTCTGCTGTTATCTACGTGCCGAGTTTCGTTGAAATGATACTCGTTAAACCGAAACTGTTTAAAGAATATTGTGTCATTCATATGCAGATACCCCTAATTATTTATAGAATATTATGCGGCAAAAACAGAATAACATATTTTAATTTTGATTGCAATTCTATATAATGAAAATAGAAAAGGAGGTTGCTGTTATGCTGAAAAACAAACGCGTATTATTGATTGCCGGCGGCGGCACGTTGGGTACGTACGTTTCTGAGGAACTTTTGCATCACGGGGCATTCGTAGAGGTGATCTGCCCTGAGGAAAAGGTGTCCGACAATGAGCGTCTGACCTTCCATCAAAGTCTTGCGACGGAGGAACTGCTTTTAGAACTGTTTTCAAAAAAGCATTACGACGGCATTGTTAATTTTATTCACTACGAGGATGCGGAAGCTTATAAGCAGATCCATCCCTTGCTGATCGCCAATACGGACCACCTGATCTTCCTCTCTTCTTATCGGGTCTACGCAAACGAGCAACATCCGATCACCGAGGAAGCCCCCCGTCTGACAGAGATCGTAAAGAACAAAGATTTTCTGGAAAACGAAAACTATGCGGTTCCCAAGTCCATATGCGAGGACTACCTGAGAAACCAGCGCGCCGGTGAGCCCTGGACCATTGTTCGTCCGGTGATCTCTTTTTCCGAAAAACGGATGGATCTTTTTATGTATTCCGGCGATCGCTTGCTCCGCGCGGCAGATCAGGGAGAAGAACTTCTTTTGCCGCAGTATGCCCGGGATTATTCTGCGGGACTCGATTGGTCGGGTAATTCCGGCAAGTTGATTGCCAATCTTCTGTTCAAGCCCGATGCCATCGGCGAAACCTTTACCATTTATTCCGGCCACGGACTCACGTGGGGCGAGGTAGCGGACGCCTACCGCAAAACCATTGGATTAAAGGTACGCTGGTGCGACGAAGAGGAATACGTAGCGTTTCATAACGTTCAGACGAAATGGGCCTATTTGTATGACAGAAGTTATAATCGTGATATCGATTGTTCCAAGGTGTTGAAGGTGACAGGCCTTACCAAACAGGATTTTTCAACCGTTGAAGAAGGTATTAAACAAGAACTCATCAAACTGGGCAGAAATATAAGGGCTTGACCATCGGTCAAGCCTTCAGACCGTCAAAAAGTCGTTTCACCACAGTGAAAAGAACCAAAAAGAAAAAATGGTTTGTGCAAAACCAAAAAGCACAAGCCATTTTTTATAATTGAAATTTACCAAAGAGATTCTTTCTTTCCCTTGCGTTGCAAGGGATTCACTGTTTTCCGCCGATAGAACTTCTACCGTACCCACGTACGCCGACGAAGTCCTCTCGGCGAAATGCAACTTCCTTTTTGACAGTCCGGCAGCGGTTCTTTGAAACGCGAAAGGGTTGACCGTACGGTCAAGCCTTTCTTTTTTGTTTTTAATGAATCCTTACGCTTCTCCAATCAAGCACAGCACAAAACGATAGAGCATCGTGGCCAGCTGTGCCCGGGTGGCATTGTTCCGGGGAGCCAAGGTTTTTTTGTCCAGTCCGTTAATGATATCCTGATCCACCGCCCATGCCAAAGCGGGGGCCGCCCATTTGCTCACGTCAGCTTTATCGGCAAACTGGTTGGGAAGTTTCGGCGCCGCCGTATCCAAACCGTAATAGTTTGCCATACGGAAGAGAAATGCTGCCAATTCTTCACGGGTGACCGGCTGATCGGGACGGAAGGAGCCGTCTTCATAGCCCTTTACAATATCGCATACCGCCGCCCAGTTCACCGCGTCGGTGTACCAGGATTTGGTAGGAACGTCGGAAAAATTATTTTTGGTTTGAACTTTCGGGCTGCCGTCCAGACGATAGAGCACGGCGACGATCATAGCGCGGGTGGTAGTGGTGTCGGGCGCAAAGGTGGTTTTGCTCATTCCCTGCATCAGTTTGCTTTCCAGGCAAAATTCAATGCCGTCGTGATACCATGCTTTGGCATTCAGATCGTCAAATTTGTGCAGGATGCAATTTTTGCCGCCCTCACATTTCCAAACAGCGGTATAAACCATATCTTCGCCGTTCATAGAAACCTTATGATTATTTTCGGCGTCAAAGAATCTGCCGTCCGCATCCATCCAACCCAAAAAGAGATATCCTTTAGCGGTAGGCCCTTTCGGCAAGGTGTACCACTCGTTACGGTGATAAGCGCCGTCGGCGGGGAGATTTCTGACATCCACGTCACCGCCCACGTAACTTACCTTGTATTTATTGCCAAACAGGAATTCTTTGCCGGTAAGATCGGTCTTCACCTGTGCTTCGGCATTTTTATCGGCTTTGTAGGAGACCCCTGCGAAGTCATCCGTATCGGCAAGGAGCCCTTGAGTTTCGCCGCGGGCAACGATATCACCGCCCACGACTTCAAATTTTGCGGGGATGTCGGCGCCGCCATCCGTTTTAGAGGGCTTCAGATAAATACCGATACTGTCTTCGCTCTCGTCGGAGCCGTTACCGTAAATCACACCGCCCTCCATGGTGATTTCCGTGGCAGAAACGCCGGTGCTGACCATGGCTTTTTCGCCTTCGCCGTAGATTTCACTGTTGGTGCCGCGGATGGTTTCAACGAAAATTCCTTCGCTGAACACGCCTTCCTGATCCACAACGTTGGTATCGGTGGCAACACCGCCGTAGCCTTTTACGTCGGAGCCACCGGCTGCCAGCAATCCGCCCACCATACCGGCAGAATAGCGATTGGCCTTACCGCCGTAGGCATATACGGTGGAGTCATTCACGTCCATCATATTGAAATAGCCGCCAACGGAAATATAATCGGATTCACCCCCGGTCAGGGCAAGGGAAGAATTTCCATATATACCCACAATCATTGCATTGATCGCTTCCAGGCCGATGCTTTCATTTTGCGCGGCGCCGCCGGTTGCGTTTACTTCGGAGTTTGTAAAAGTGGCATTCCCGGCGCAACGGATGCCATAGCTGTTATAACTGTTTCCTCCGGCAGCATCGATTTCCGAATCGGTTACACTCATTTTCACCGCATCAATGGCAATGGATTTCGGGAAAGTGCTTTCCTTATAGGAAACATTACCACATCTTGCCTGGATTCGGCTGTTTTTCACGATCAGTTCATTGGCTTTGATACCGGCAGAGGCGACATCATCATCGGCGCCGCCGACATAGATCTGATTCATATCGCTCGTTAGAGGGAAATTGGAAGCGGTTGCTTCGATCGTCGCATCTTCAAAAGTAACGGCGCCGTCTGCCGCAAGACCGTGGAGATGGGGTTTGTAAGAACCTTCTCCCGGATGAGACGCGGTGCCGAAGTAAGTCTGACAGCCCTTGATCACAAGATCATTCTTCACATAAGCGCCGTCAAAGCGGCCGCTGATGCTCAGATTCGAAGTGTTATTTCCCAAAATGACCAGTTCATCGGCAGCAGAATAAAGACCATAGACACAATGGAAGTAAGCTTCACCCTCAATGGTCAATTCCACATGGTGAACACCATCGGCAATATAAAGCGCCGAGCCATCCGGAATTCTTGCATCTGTCATAGGATTAGGATAGAAGCAATGAACCATCAGATCTTTCAGAGTCACTTTGTGGTCACCGCTGAGGATCCGAATATTATTATCATTACTATTACCGGTAATCGTGTGACCGGGGCAGTCAGCGCCGCAGCTGTCGGTCAGGATCACGCTGGCTTGGCTGATATCGTGTTCTATCGCCGCCGCCGAAACCCCAAAGGGGAACAACGTTATCAAAAGCACAATGCAAATAATGAGCGGGATTTTTTTGATTTTCATAGGCAATTCCTCCATAATTTTTTTAAAAATATTTTATTGGATCACTTCCAAAATGCTGTGAATATCCACTCTCGGGACGGTGACGAGGGCTCTGCCGTCACGGATGTCAAAGGGCAGGGACTTGCCCTCGGGTTGCAGGCGGATCTCCTTGGGCGCCGTGTCGCCCTTGAGGGACAGCACCACGTCCACCACCGGCGGGATCTGATCTTCGGTCAGGCAGGCGGTGTTGTTGTGATTGCCGTTTGCATTGACCAGCTGTACCATCAGGCGGCCGTTTTTGCGCAGACACACGATTTCAAGGGTGCCCACCGCCGATTCAATGTTGACCAGCGGGTCAAATTGCCGTAAAATGCTTTGCCGGATGAGCTCTTTGTGCAGGTATTGGGCGCCCGTGTGATACTGGGTGCCCAGATCAATGGCGATAACACTGATGGTACCCTGTTCAAAGGGGAACAGGGTGGCAAAGGGAACACCCTCCCCCCGTTGGGCTCTGTGAAGGGTGCCCAAAATACGGGCATTTTTCTGCTCGGTGCCGATGATGCAACCGCCCAGAGTCAGACCAAAGGCTTGGTTGTCGGTGGTGAAATAGTAGGGCAAATAATCGGAGCCGCCCGTTTCGGATTTGTGTCCGTTGTCAAAATAGGCATGGTTGACGGCGTCGGGCTGTTCGTTGTAATATTCCGCCGTAAAGCCGAAGCCGTGCTCGGCAAAGAGCTTGGCGGTTTTGGAGCCGATCAGACATAAATTGCCGCCGTGGGTCACGTATTCCTTGAGCTGTCCAAAGGTTTCCTCGGATATACCGTGATACAGCTCGGGCACGATGATGAGGGGATATTCGTGCAAATGCTTTGCCATGGTGCTCTCCAGCACCGTTTGGGTGGAAACACCGCTGTCACAGAGCAGGGATACCAGTCCCACGTATTTTTCCATACCCTCACGGCTGAAGGGGACGGTCATTTCGTGATAGCGGTCAAAGGTGGGCACCAACACGGCCGCCTGGGGCACGGGCTTGCCCCCGAAGCAGTAGGGCTTGCGCTCCTTTAAAAACGTACTTAACGAGGCGAGATTTCTGATCTGGGTCAGGTTGGGAGAGCCGTCGTTGAACTGCATCACGTAGTCCTGAAAGCCGCCGCCCAGGGCGATCACCGCCGCCGCCTCCTGCATCACCTGCAGGGGGTGCTTGGGCGCAGAGCTTGCAGAGGAATATACGCAATGTCTGAAATTCCACGCCATCAGGTCCCAATGCAGATCGTGCTGACAGATCATTCTGGCGGCATAGCGGGCGGAATTAAAGCTGCGATAGGGGTTGAGATCTCCTGACAAAAAGTCCACGTTGGCGCAGACCTCCTCGGGCATATGGTCGGAAAAGGCCCAGTTGGAGCAAATTTGAAAATCAGGGAATTTTTCGTGCAACACGTCCACGTAATATCGCAGGACCTTGCGAAACTCTTCACGGGTATAGTCGATATATTCCTTAAAATAGGGATCCTCTTTGGTTTTGGGGTAATGGCCCTTTAAATCAATGCCCGTTTCCTTTTCAAACTTTTGGATGGTTTCGGGATGGTAGTCCGGCTTTACCGACCAACATTCGCCGTCCACCCAAATGCCGTCGATGCGGTATTTGGTGATCAACTCGGTGATCTGGGGGATAAAAAATTCGTCCCAGTATTTGCTGTCAAGCCGCACCGAATCGCCGTATTTGCCGCTGGCCTTTAAAATGCGTTGCTCGGGGTGCTCGTTGCAATATTTCACGTCGTACACGCCGGAGTAATGCACGTATAATCCAATGCCGTATTCGGCGGTCACCTTGCGCCACAGCATCAGCGGGTCATCCTTGAATGCAGGCATGGCGTTGCCCAGCGCCGAGGGATAGGAGGCCCATCCCGGATGACCCTTGCAGTCCACTTGAATAAACTCGGGTTGGATCGTTTCGCAGATCTCGCGAATATCCTCCTCCCGCAGAGTTTCACCTACCACCAGATCGTCCATGGGGATGGCGTGAAAGTCATTGTGCAGACCGAAAAAACAGTCGCTTCTTTTTTTGATATTCATATTCGGATACCTCTGTTTTTTAAATGTTTATGCCTCAAAAACGATGGTTGCCGACGTGTTGGACAGCATTTCAATATACCACCATTTGCCGGCGTGGAAAAACCGCAGTTGTTCTTTTTGGGCAGAGGGATTGGCCAAAATGACCCGGGTTTCGCCCTCGCCGTTTTCCACCACGCACCCCTCGGTAAATAATTTGTCTTTTTTGCTGTAAGAGGGTAAAAACCGTTCGTCTCGGGCAAAGCGCAGCGGATAAATTTTATCGGTGGGGGTGATCCCCGTAAAATGGCGCAGCGCCTTGTATTGTCCGCTGTAAGACAACTCGCCGCTGATGCGGTTTCGGGTCACCAGACCGCCGCAGTAAAAGGGACCCACGTTGGGGCCGCCGGTTTCATCCAGCATCAGGTTCCAACCCGTAAAGGAGGAATAACCGCAGTTTAGCGTTTTGATCATCATCAGCGTCCACTTGCACCAATCGGTGTCATAAGCGCTCAGGAGGCTCGGGCCGCCCTCGGTAAAGTGGAGCCGTAACCGGGGATACTCCTTTTTCAAGAACAGGGTGTTCTCAATGGTGCCCTCGTAATAGTGGAACGCAATCCCGTCGCAATCCTCTTTCAGTTTGGGATATTCTTGCAGACACCAGTCCACTCTGCCGGCGCCGAGAAAATTATGATCATAGCCCCAGATCTTTGTATCCAACCCCTGCTCATTAAATTTTTGGCGCAGGATACCGATAAATTTTGCCGCAAGGTCGGGATGCCAGATACAGGCGGGCATTTTGCCGCTTTGCTGTGTTTCGGGCTCGTTTTGCGGGGTGATGGCCCTGATCTTAATGCCCTCGGCCTCATAGGCCTTGATATACTTTACGATGTATTCGGCATAGCATTCCAAATATTTTTCCCGCATATATCCGCCGCCGATACTGCCGCCGGTCTTCATCCAGCCGGGGGGCGACCAGGGGGAGGCGAACAGGTACAGATCGGGCCGGATGGCCAGAATTTCTTTAATGACGGGAATGATGTATTTCCGATCCTCTTCAATGGAAAAATGGGTAAGGTCGGTGTCCTCTGCCACGTCGTCGTAGGTATACAGCTCTGCGGAATAGTCGCTGGAGCCCACCGTCAGGCGGCCGATGCCCAGATTCAACCCCTCTGTTGTATACAGCGACTGCAGCAGGGCATCCCGCTGTGGGCCGTCCATCAGCGACAAGTTATAGCAAGAAGCTCCCGTGATGGCCACACCAAAGCCCAAAAAATCGGTGTTTGCCTCCGACTCCGCCTTTTCCGCCGTAGTGATCCCCGCCAAAGGGGCGCCGGCATAGATCGGCTGTGCAATATATTCTCCGTATTCGTTGGTCGTATACATAACGGCTTTCATAAAAAACGTCCTCCCGTCTTATTTTTTGATTTGCCTTTTTTTCATTATACCACAGGTCGGATTGAATGCAAATGTTTTTATATTGGAGTGGTTTTTCTATTGATTTAGAAAGACGAATAGATTATAATAGAAAAAAAGGAGGTTATCATATGGATTTTACAGGTAAAGTAGCCATTTCTACAGGAGGCGCCTCGGGTATGGGCCTGCTGTTTGCGCAAAATATTGCCGACCTTGGCGGTAACGTGGTTTTATGCGACGTAAACGAAACCGCTTTGAAGGAAAAGGTTGCCGAGATCAACGCAAAGGGAAAGGGCAAGGCCGTCGGTGTTGTTTGCGACATTAGAGATTACGGGCAGGTTTGCGCCGTCAGAGACGAGGCCGTAGCGCAGTTCGGCCGGATTGATATCGTGGCAAATTTTGCGGGCGGCACCGCCGTTCGTATGCAAAAGGTGGACAGAGAAGCCTATCCCGAGTTTCCCGATGTGCCCATCGACGTCTACGATTGGGGCATTGACGTCAATCTCAAAGGGCCCTTTTATTTCGCCCACGCCGTTTTAAAACAAATGAGAGAGCAAAAGAGCGGTCTGATCCTCAATATCGGCTCCATCACCGGTAAAGAGGGTGACGGCTACGGGATGGACTATCCCACCTCCAAGGCGGGACTGATGTTCGGCCTTACCAAATCTGTGGCGCAGTTCGGCGCCAAATACGGCATTCGGTGCGTTTGCGTTTCCCCCGGTCCCGTTTTGACCCGTGCCGCCATGGCCAAGATGAAAACCCTCGTCGGCCGCGCCGCCGAGCCCCAGGAGATCATTGATCTTTGTCTTTTCATTGCCTCCGAAAAGGGGCAGTTTATCAACGGCGAAAACATTATGATTGATGGCGGCCGCGCCGCCATGCCCCACAAGTAGGGGATGCAAAAATTGTCTGAAACGCTTTTGCTACCTCCCAATCTCGCCACTCGGCGTATAGCACATACGCCGTCGGGTAACCCGTAGCCTGCGGCTACGGCTCAATTGGAAGGTTTCAAACAATTTTTTCTATCCCCTGCGGGAATGCAAAATTGTCCATACAAAAAGCCCTGACCGAAAGGTCGGGGCTTTTGTTTATCGGCATACCGCGGTGCGGAAGGCGGAAAGTGTCGCATCACTCAGGGCCAGGGAGGCGGTGTGGGCGGGAAAGGCGCCGAACAGAGTGTGGTAGTGGGTGAGCGCCGCCAGACAGCTTCCCTCATAGGAGGGATGGGTCTTGTCGGCATCATATAAATTAATGCTTGGATGATTTTCCGTTACGTATAAAAAGTTTTCTCCCACGGGGGAAAGATCGGCGCCGCTTTGCTTGGCGGCCCTTGAGTAGGCATCGGTGAGCAGGCGAGTCATACTTGCGGTGGTCCAACCCTGCTCTGCCAATACGGGGTGCCCTGCTTGCCGTCCCCAGG
This sequence comes from Eubacteriales bacterium, assembly GCA_045541535.1. Taxonomy (GTDB): domain Bacteria; phylum Bacillota; class Clostridia; order Oscillospirales; family QAKW01; genus Firm-08. The sequence goes on along the minus strand of JAZQJG010000071.1, from coordinate 7,257 downwards.
TGGCATACAGCACCAGACGGTCGGCTTTGCCTTTCACTTTGTCCACCACGCAGTTCAGTCCTTTTATAAAGGTGTCAAATTCTGCGGCGGGCAGAACGCTTTGCTCTTGGATAAAGCAAATATCAAAGGTGTTTTCGGATAAAACTTTGTCCAGCGCCAGAGTGATCTCGTCCTCGGGGTCCAGATAGCTTTCCAGTTTTCTGCCGCCCTTGGTGATGCTGCAGACGGTGACGTCTTTATCGTTTGCCTTGCAAAGCCCCTCCAACAGAGCGGGCATATCGTGGTAATAGGTGTAACTGTTTCCGATGAATAAAACGTTCATAGGTTTCCCTCCTTACAGTGAGAGAATGCCGGTGGCGGCGATGCCCAGAACAACACCCAGCCATTGCCACCAGCGCATTTTTTCTTTAAATACCAGCAATGAAAATACGGTGATTACGATCAAGCTGCCGATGGCCAGGACCGGATAGATCAGACTGGGGGAAAGGGCGGTGCCGGCCATCAGGATCACGAAGAGATTGAGCAGGGCGTTGAGAGCGCCGGCGAGCACCGGCAGATACCAAGAGGTGCGGGTGATGACCCCCACGTCCCTGCGGTCGGCCCGCAGGAAAAGCACCAGACAGACCAAGGCAGAGACGGCGGAGGCGATCATCATCAAAAAGTTGCCGTATTTACCCTCGAACTGCATTTGCTGGGTGCGCTGTACGATGGAACAGCCGGCGTTGCCGCCCACGTACAGTAAAACGTATAAGAGCCATTTGAAATGAAAACCGGTTTTTTCACCACTCTTGCCGCTATACAGACAGAGCCACAGAGCCACGGCGGTGAGGGCCAGACCGATGCCCACGCTCGCTGTGAAGGGAGCGCCCCAAAAGAAAAAGCCCCATACCGACACCAAAATCAGGGAAAACTGACCGAACAGGGAGGTCAGCATCACCGAGCCCAGCTTCAGGGCGCCCATCAGTCCGATATTGCACACCGTATAACACAGGGCAAACAGTAAGGCATAGGGGAGGACGCCCCAATCAAAGGTGCCGTCTCTCAAAAACATCATCAGCCAACAGAGAAATACCGAGCATAATAGATAAAAATTGTAGATGGGAGAAAGACCGGCACGGTTTTCGTTTCTGCGGTTAAAGAGGGTGCCGAGAATATTGGCCGAGGCGATACAAAAAATAGAAGTGATCAAATAAAAATAGGGCATGGCTTGTACTCTCTTTATTGTAGTTTTAATACGGCGCCCGGCTCGGAGGTGTCGCCCTCGGGCTGGGCGCAGATCTGCTCCAGAAGAGCGCCGGGCAAGGTAAGGCTCCCCGCCGACACCGACACCTTGTCGGTAATATCCACGGCGGTGTCTGCCGCCAGATCCTGCAAAAGGACGGTGGTAAAGGGGCGGACGGTCTCCACACGCAGGGACTTATATTTCCCGAAAATACCGATGGTATCGGTATCACCGACGGCAATGGTGATGTCACATAGGGGAATAAAATAGCTTCTCTCTGCCGTGCGGCCCAGGGTGGCAACGGAGTAGCAACCGTTGGGATGGGCGGCGGCAATGCAATAGGGCACAAGGCCCTTTTCATCGGGCTCGACACGGGGGAGGGAGGTGTTGCGGGCGAAGGCGGCGGGCGCGAATTTGGTGACTACGTCATCCGTTATACAATCGGCGATCAGCGGGCTGTCAAACCACCACAGCTCCATTTCTTCCTCCCGGTTTTCAAAGCGCCAGGTGTCGGAAAGTATTGTCTCCGAAAAAACACACTCTCCGCCGGCAAAGGCGGGGGCCAGACGGTGCCAGCGCAGGGCGCGGAGCACCTCGGTGAGTTTGGTTTTCAGATTGCGGTGCAGGGGCGGGAAGGAAAGATCGGTCCTGCCGTCGGCGAAGGGGCCGACGTAGGGATGCCGCATAATGCCCATGGCAAAGCCGCCGGCGGCGGCAATATAGGCCTCGTCCTCGCAGTTGATCAGCCCTGTATTTTCTCCCGTCTCGGGAAAAGGGGCGAGGGCGGCGATCTTTTCCAAGGTCATAGGGATGGACAGCAAGGCGGGCACGTCATAGGTGCGGAACACGTCGCTGTGGGGCAAACTTTCCCTGATTTTGGCGTGCTCGATCCAAAGGTCGGGGGCGTGGATACGACCCAGCTCGGTGAGCATTTTGCGAAAAGCGGGCTCTCTGCATTTTTCTCCCCAGTCCACCTTCCAATAGGCAAAGCCTGCCCGGTGCATTTCTTGCAAACGCTCCCTCCAATAGGCTTGCTCGCTTTCGGCCGGCAAGGTAGGGGATTGCTGGGCGCATACCCAGCCGCCCAGTCCCTTCCAGCCCAAGGCCTTTACCTTTTCTGTCAACGCTTTCAACGGCAGTTGCTCATTGCAAAAGGTGGGAAATTTTTCTTTGTCAAGCTGCAGACTGCCGTAATAACGCTCATCGTTGTCGGGCGGCACGTCCCAGCTATCGTCCATTACCAGATACAAGTCCCCTCTGGCCTTTTCGTAAAAATAGGCCCAACCGTAGGGCTTTTGGGGGTCAAAGAGGGATTGCTCACAGATCGCTTTGCGCTGTTCGGCAGGCCCGCCGTTGCAGGTGGCAAAGAGCTGGGTCTGCCAGGTGCAATAATAGTCGGGGGTGGGATTGGGCGTATCGGGGATCAGGTTGGTCGGCTTCATTCCGGGCTCCTTTCGGCGGAGGGCCGTTTTTTGACGATGGCGTGGGCAATTTGATGATTCTCCACACGGGTGATACAGATCTGCAATCCTTTATAACTGAGCTCCACGTTTTGCTCCCCGTCGTCGGGGATCATATTCAGCTCACGGAACACCAGCCCCGAAAAGGTGTCCATTTCGTCGGGGCCGATCTCCACGTCCAGCACTTCTTCCAGCTCTTCCAGCGTTACGTTGCCGAAGACGGCCCAGGTGTTTTTGTCAATCTTGTCAATACGGGGCTCCTTTGCCGCCTCCTCGGGCGAATCCTTGGCCAGCTCGCCCACCAGCCGTTCCACCAGATCGTTCATGGTGACGATACCCACCATACCGCCGTATTCGTCCAATACGATGGCCATATGGCGACAGGCTTTTTTCATTTTGCGGAAGAGCACGTCACCGGTGATGCTTTCAGGAACGAAAAAGGGCTCCTTCACCGCATTTTTCATCACGCTTTCACGGGATTGATCCTGCAGGCGGAAATAATCCTTGGCGTTTAAGATACCGACGATGTTGTCGGTGGAGCCGTCACAGATGGGATAGAGGGTATGGCGACTGCCGTGGATGGTGGCGGCCCATTCTTCCATAGTGTCCTCCATAAAGAGCAGGGTGACCTCGGTACGGTGGACGGCGATGCGGTCCACCGTGAGATCGTCAAATTCAAATACGTTTTGAATAAATTCTTTTTCCTGTTCGTCGATGGCACCCTTTTCACTGCCGGCGTCCACCATCATACGGATCTCTTCCTCGCTGACCTGTTCGTCTGCTTCGTTGGGATCAATGCCCATCAATCGCAGTACGCCGTTGGTGGAGGCGGTCAAAAACCATACGATGGGTTTAAATACGGTGGAGATGCCGCTGACCAGACCGGAAATGCCCAGTCCCAGGGCCTCCGCCCGCTTCATTGCCACCCGCTTGGGCACCAGTTCTCCCAGTACCAGCGTAAAATAAGAGAGAATCACGGTGATGAGAACGACGGCAACGGCATCCAGCGTGGCGCGGGGGATCCCCACGCCCAGACCTACGATCCAATTGACCAACGGCTCGGAAAAGTTGTCTGCCGCAAAGGCGGAGCCTAAAAATCCGGAAAGGGTGATGGCAACCTGAATGGTGGCCAAAAATTTGGCTGGCTCACGGATCAGACGGCAGAGACGTTTTGCCCGTTTGTCGCCCTCCTCTGCCATGCGCTCCAGCTTGGTTTCGTTGATAGAAAGCACGGCGATCTCCGCGCAGGCAAACACGGCGTTGAGGGCGATGAGTATCAGTTGTAGAATAATCAGTCCTAACATTTTTGTGTCCTTTTCTATTTATCGCAAAATTTTGCGTAACAGTTCGTTTTCGCCGGCGGAAATGTTGTGATCCACGGCGGCGGTGGCGGCAATCAGAGTGAGGATGGCGCCCTTTACGGCGGCGCCGTTGTTGTCGGCCATACGGTCCACGTAGGCGGCCAGCTCCGGACGGTAGGCGGCGATCAGCGCCTCTACGTCCTCCGGATCCAATACGTCTTTAATAAATTTCTTTTCGGTGGTGGATGCCTTGCCGTCGGCGCCCACGCCGGACAGCATCACGTAGCCCGCCAGCTCCTCCCATTTGCAGGGCAGGGCGGTACAACTCTCCCGCAGTTTCAGGGCGGCGGTGCGGGCGGTGGAGACCAGGGTGTCATAGTCTGCCGCGCCAAAGGCGGTCAGCATCTTCTTATAAGCGTTCATAGGGTTTACTCCTTTACAGATTGATCCACAGCGGCCAGCAACAGGGCCGGACTGCTGTCGGAATATTCGATTTCGGCAGAAAACAGACGGCAGAGCTCCACCTGTTCGGCAAAGGTGAAGTCACCGGTTTCTTTTAAAATGGCGGCGGCCATCTGCCGCAACAGGGAACACACCACGGCGGGCAGGGCGCCGGCGGCGGGACCGTGGGGCAGATAATGGCGATAGATCAGGTAGAGCGCCAGTTGCTCGTACTCCGTCTGCCGCTCTTTCATATGTGTGTCCAAGGCGGCCAGGTCGGCGTCGGTGACTCCTTGCGCTTTGTACAGCAGCTCGGTCCACGCCTCCTCCAACCGTTCCAGCGCCAAAAAACGGGGGATCCATTCCGCCGTTTCCTCGGGGGTGAGAAAGCCGATGCGCTCCGCTATGGGCCGGCGGCGGTCACCGAGGCGGGCCAGCAGGGCATCCCGTTCTGCCACAAGGGGGGAGGGGGCAGACGGCTCTCCTTCGTACAGCAATTTCATCGGCTCTTTTTGGCGTAAAATCAGGGCGGCGGCGGCCTCACAGCTCAGCCCCAGCCCCAGCTCCAGCCGTCCTTCCCCTTCGTTGTGAAAACGGGGATGGAGATAGCAAACGTCGCACAGCGCTTCTTCTCCCAGCTCGGTGATGATATCACACAGATTGTGCCGGTTTAAAAAGGGGCAACGCTTCTCTTGTGTCAGCGCAAAATGGGGTTGCGGCTCGGTGGCTATGCCTGCCCGCAGGCGGCGGCCGAAGGGGGTGTCCAGTGCCTGATACAGGGCGGCGGTGTCGGCGTCGATATCAATCTCCCAGCCGATACAGCAGTTGTGGGTACAACGCTCTGCAATGCAGGCAAAATCGTAAAAATAATCGGGATATACCCGCAGCATTTCATTTCCCTCCTTACCTTATCATCACTATATCACATTTTTTTAAAAATGTATAGTAAGAGTTGAGTAGGGAATGCTAAAAAATAAAAAAAGGGGGAGCAGAATGAAGGAAGGATGGCTGTCCTTGCCCCGTCTCGTATACGTCATCGGGCGGGGCAACTGTGTGGGCAAAACCGAAGGAGAAGGCCCGTTGGGGCGGGAATTCGATCGGGTGGTAGAGGACGAATACTTTGGAGAAGAGAGCTTTGAAAAGGCGGAGACCGCCTTCCAGCAGGCCGCCCTACAGGCGGCGCTGAAACGGGCGGGTCTGCGGGAAAAGGATCTGTGCGTATTGGGGGCGGGGGATCTGCTCAATCAATGCGTGGCCTCGGGCTACAACGCCCGTCAAAGCGGAATTCCCTTTATCGGGCTATACGGCGCTTGTTCCACGATGGCTTTGTCCACGGCGGTGGCAAGTCTGTGTCTGTGCGCAGGTCTGGGGGAGCACGCCGCCGCCCTCACCGGCTCCCATTTTTGTTCGGCGGAGCGGCAGTTCCGCTATCCCTTGGAATACGGCGGCCAGCGGCCGCCTTCGGCTCAGCGTACCGTCACGGGGGCAGGGGCGCTGATCCTGTCTACGGCGCAAAAGAGTTCCGTGCGGGTGCGGGCCCTTCAATTGGGACGGGTCACCGATTTCGGCGTGACCGATATTAACAATATGGGCGGCGCTATGGCCCCTGCCGCCGCCGACACGCTACAGGCATTTTTTGCCAATTCCCACACCCGTCCCGAGGACTTTGATCTCATCGTCACCGGCGATCTGGGGCAGATCGGCGGGGAACTGTTGCAGGAGCTGTTGGCACAGGCAGGCTATCCTTTGGGCGCAAAATATAACGATTGCGGCAAAATGATCTTTGCCGAGGAGCAGGATGCCCACGCCGGCGGCAGTGGTTGCGGTTGCAGCGCTTCGGTGCTCACCGCTCATTTGTTGCCCCGGATGGAGCGGGGCGAGCTGCGCCGCCTGCTCTTCGTGGCCACCGGCGCCCTGATGAGCCCCCTGACGGTGCAACAAAAAGAAAGCATTCCCGGGGTGGCCCATCTGGTGTTTTTTGAGAGGGAAGAAAAATGAACTACTTTTTTGCTTTTTTGGTGGGCGGTCTGATCTGCGTCATCGCCCAGATCCTTATTGACAAAACCGCCCTCACCCCCGCCCGCATCGTGGTGGTGTACGTGGTGGCGGGCGTGGCCCTCACCGCTCTGGGTCTGTACGAGCCCTTGGTCAAGCTGGCGGGCGCCGGGGCCACGGTGCCCCTCACCGGCTTCGGCTACAGCCTTGCCAAGGGGGTCCGGGCGGCGGTGGAAAGTCAGGGACTCCTTGGCGCCTTCACCGGCGGCATCGGCGCGGCGGCCGGCGGCATTACCGCCGCCATCTTTTTCGGCTGGCTTTTTGCCATGCTCTTCAAGCCCCGAGGAAAGTAAAAAAAGAGAACGCCCGAGGCGTTCTCTTTTTTTAGTGAATAGTGAATAGTGAATAGTGAATAGTTCAGGAATGGTTTTGCTCCGCAAAACCTCCATTGATTGCAAATTGCACATAAAACTGTGCACAGACCCGGTGCGGTAAAATAACAAAAGATAGCAGAAACTAACGCTTGTTGTGGGCTCCACGCAGACACGAATTTGGTGTAAGGGCTTAGAGCGTAGCGGGTAAGCAGTGGAGGAGCATCCGAACACGCCTGAAAGTGCATAATTTCGGTGCTTTTTGGATTATCGTCGTCGGCAGGCGTCAGCCTTGCCTCCTCCTCTGCGCCAAAAATCTCTAAAAATTCTGCGCTTTCAGGTCGCAGAATTTTGCCGGAGCCGATTTTTGCATCGGCAAGGCATAAAACGCAGCCAATACTTTGTGTATTGGCGAGTATTTTAACACAGCTGAGGTGAAAATCGGCCCGTCAAAATCGGGTTCGGAT
>JAZQJG010000070.1:0-26057 GCA_045541535.1 Eubacteriales bacterium | reverse complement strand
TGTCTTCCTAAGACCGCTTGGCCTCCGACTTCATGCCTTGGCAAGAAGGGCGACGTTTTTTATAACAAAACTATTGTTCCACGGTTTTGACCGCCCCATCGGAAACGGACAATTTCAGGCTAAAACTGTTTTTCAGCCATTGGTGTACCCCGGCCGCCGATCTGGCAGAAGTGCTCACTTGATAGGCGTTTTTACCGTCTATTACCACCATCCGATAACGGGTCATTCCCCTGACGGCGGAATAATTGGTATCATAGGCACTTTCTTTTCCCGTCACCTGCTGAAAATAGGCTTTTGCCTGATCTTCTGACGGAAAGGCGTAGGCAAACAGTCTCGCCTCCCACGCCTCACACTTCACGTCAATTGCATAAGAAGAGCCAATGCTCAGCTTTGCCACCGCCTCATCCTCATCACGGGCGTGCAATCGGTTGACCGTCGCCCCCTCCGGTAAATACATTTCCAAAAGAGGGCACTCGGTGATATCAAAAAACATATAATAGTCGGTCGGGAGCGATGCGCAGGCTGTCAAAGTAAATACAGCCAGTAAAATCATAATTCCAAGACAATTCTTTTTCATAACGTTTCACTCTCTTTTTATTATTGACGTAAATCGGGGGCAAACAGTTTACGCTTCTTCAATTTCTTTTTCCGTTCGGATTTTTTTGATCCATTTGCCGCTACGCAGACGAATGACGCACCAAACGGCCTTGAGCACCTGATCGCTCTTGAGGGCGAAATAGATCCAGAAGGCGGGCAGACGGAGCCAGAGGCCCGCCACGATCCCCAGCGGCAGGGCGAAGATCCACAAAAAGATATTATCGGCCAGCATCAGCACCTTGGTGTCACCGCCGCCCCGGAGCACGCCCTTGGTCATAATGGAGTTGGTGGCCTGAAATACCACGATGATGCTGATGGACAGCATGAGCTGACGGGCGATCTCCACTGTGGCGGGAGAGAGATGGTAGGCCGCGATCATCGGTCCGCTGATGAGCAGAATGATGGCCGCCGCCACCAGACCGAACACCAGTCCCAGCCCCAGAAAGGCATAGCCCTGCCGATGGGCCTTTTCCCGATCTCCCTCACCCAAGGTATAGCCGGTGACGATGGCGCCCGCCTGGGAAAAGCCGGAGGTGACCACCGAGGAAAGTTGTTGGGTGACTGCCGTAACGGCGTTGGCCGCCACGAAGCTCTCCCCCAGACGGCCGATGACCATGGCCACGGAATTGTTGCCCAGCGCCAAAATGCCGTCGCTGACCAGTACGGGGATGCTGATGCGGATATATTCCTTCCACAAACTGCCCACGGGACGAAAAAGATCTTTAATGCGAAAACCGATCTCCCGATCCCTGCAAAAGAGGTAGCCGCAAATCAGAGCAAATTCAAAGATACGGGCGATCAGGGTACCGATGGCGGCGCCGGCCACGTCCATGGCCGGCAACCCCAATTTACCGAAGATAAAAACGTAGTTAGCCCCAACGTTTACAAAGAAAGCGCCGATGGAGGTATAGAGAGGCAGACGCACCTGACCCACGTTTCGCAGAACGATGGTACAGGTGAGGGACAGACCCAACAGATAGTAACTGACGACAGAATACCGCAGATAGCGGGCGCCGAGGGTGATAATGGCCGACTCCTCGGTGTAAATCCTCATAATCTGTTCGGGAATCAGGGCGGTGACCACGCAAAACAGGGTGCCGAGAAAGAGGCAGAGCCGCAGCATAATGGACACCGTCTTTTTCAGGGCGCTGTGATCCTTCATCCCGTAATAACGGGCCACCAGCACCGAGGCGCCCATACCGATACCCATACAGAAAATGTGAAAAATATTGATAAACTGATTGGCCAGAGACACCGCCGACAGGCTGGTCTCCCCCAGCGCGCCCACCATCAGGGTGTCCATAATATTGACTCCGTTGGTGATCAGGCCCTGCAGGGCTATGGGGATAGCAATGGCCGCCGCCTTTTTGTAAAAATCTTTATCCTTGATAAACAGCATTGGATTCTCCTTTATTTTTCCGTCTCCTTGGGCGCCACGCCGAAAAAGGCCCGATAGGCCCGATAAAAGGCGCTGTAGTCCCCATAGCCGCAACGGAAGGCCACCTTGGTGGCGTCCTCCCCCACCTGCAAAAGATGACGGGCAATTTGCAAGCGGCGCTGATTGATATACCGTTTAGGGCTGATGCCCACCGCCTGCCCGAACTCCCGATAGAGCCAGGCACGGCTGACGTGGAGAGCCCGACACAGCTCCTCCACCCCGGTAATCTCGGTGATGTGAGCCTCGATATAGGCCAGCGCATCGGTGATGAGCTGACCGTGGCAAAGACGGATCTCCCCGTCGGCGGCGGTGTGCTGTAGTAACAACAACATTTCCCGCACCTGTCCCGCAAGCAGTTCCTCCCGCTCCTCTCTGGAAAAGAGGGCGGCATATTCCTCCATCCGTTGCCAGAGAGAGCGCAGGGCGGCGTTTTGCCGCAGATCCAGCACCCGCACCTCATCAAACAAGGTGTAACGGGTCGGCAGTTCCGCCAGATTGATCACCGCCCGTTCGTAGGGCAGGTCGGAGAGCAGTCGGATGCGATGGCGCACCCGAGGCGGTAACAGCACCAGCGCACCGTCAAACAACAGCATCTTCCGATCCTCCAGCACCAATTCCCCGCTACCGGAGATGAAATAAAAGATCTCATAGGTATCGTGGGCGTGGAGGGAGGTTTCGTTAGGTTCCGGATGACGGGTCAGCTTGTGGGCATAGGAAAGGGACCCGGCAAACAAATAATCATTCATACAATCACCCAGTATATTGTACTGCGAAAGTAGACGTTTTGCAATATATTTTTAGTATTTTATCAATGGTTTTCCCCGAGCAAAAGGAGTAAGATGGAATTACAATATGAAAGGAAGGGATTTTGCAATGAAAACCTTTACCAAAGATCAATTATTTGTCACCGTGGCCGACAGCGCCGAAGAGATGGGCCATTTAGCCGCCGCCGACATTGCCGCCGCCATCAAGGAAAAACTGGCAGAGAAGGAAGAGATCGCTATGATCTTTGCCGCCGCCCCCTCCCAAAACACCACCCTGGCGGCCCTGCTGACCTACGACATTCCCTGGGAGCGCATCCGCGCCTTCCATATGGATGAATACATTGGCCTGCCCCAAGGCTCCCACGCCTCCTTCCAGACCTATCTGAAGGAACATCTGTTTGAAAAAGTAAACTTCCGCAGTGTGGAATTTATCAACGCCTCTGCCGAGGACGGAGATGCCGAATGCGCCCGTTACACCGCCCTGCTGCGGCAATATCCCGTAGACATCGTGGTGCTGGGTATTGGGGAAAACGGTCACATCGCCTTTAACGATCCGCCGGTGGCGGATTTTGCCGATCCTGCCCTGATCAAGCCGGTGAAGCTGGACGAAAAGTGCCGCACCCAGCAGGTGCACGACGGCTGTTTTGCCTCGCTGGACCAGGTGCCCCGCTATGCCCTGACCCTTACCGTGCCCGCCCTGCTGGCCGCCGACAAAATGTTCTGCGTGGTGCCCTATGCCACCAAGGCAGCGGCGGTGAAGGAAATGCTGACCACCGAGTGCATTGACGAACATTGTCCCGCCACCGCCCTGCGCAACCACGGCGGCGCCCGCCTGTATTGCGACAAGGAAAGCGCAAAGGAGCTGGCACTGTAATGGTACGCATCAAGAGTAAACGGATCATCCTGCCCGAGGGCCTGTTGGACGGCTACGTTTATCTGGAGGGGGACAAAATTGCAGCGGTAAGCGCCGAGGAGAAGCCCTGCACCCAAAGTGTCGATCTGGGGGAGCTGTATCTGTCCCCGGGGCTGATCGATCTGCACGTGCACGGCGGCGCCGGAAGTGATTTCGGCACCGGCAATGCCGACGACTTTGTCCTGGCCGCAGACCATCATTTGGCCCACGGCACCACCACCATTCTGCCCACTCTGGCCGCCGCCCCCGTGGCGCAACTGGAGGCCGCTATCAAACAATATAAAGAGTGCCTGCGGCGCAACGATACCCCCTGCAATCTGGCGGGCATCCATCTGGAGGGCCCCTATTTTTCCAAAAACCAATGCGGCGCCCAAAACACCGACTTTATCACCCCGCCCAAGGCGGAGGAATATCTGCCCCTACTGGCTCGTCACGGCGACGTGATCCGTCGCTGGAGCTATGCCCCCGAGCTGGATACCGACGGCCGCTTTTGCAAGGCGCTGGTGGCGGCGGGCGTGCTTCCTGCCGCCGGTCATACCGACGCCACCGTGGCCGAAATGCAGGCCGCCTTTGCCGACGGCTGTCGGCTGATCACCCATCTGTATTCCTGCACCTCCACCGTTACCCGTGCGGGGGGATTCCGTCGGGGCGGCGTGGTGGAATACGCCTTGCTGGAGGAAGGCATCTACGCCGAGTTGATTGCCGACGGCGCCCATCTGCCGCCGGAACTGATCCAATTGGTGTATAAGGTCAAAGGACGGGACAAGATCGCCCTGATCACCGACGCCCTCAGCGCCTCCGGTCTGGAGAAGCAAACGGGCGAACTGAACGGCGTCCCCTATATCGTGGAGGACGGGGTATGCAAGCTGGCGGATCGCTCCGCCTTTGCCGGCAGTATCGCCACCGGCGATATTCTGTTGCGCACCTGCCGGAAGGCAGGCATCTCGCTGGTAGACAGCGTGTATATGGCCGCCGCCGTACCCGCCGATCTGCTGGGGTTGAACAAGGGTCGCATCCGCGCCGGCGCCGATGCCGATCTGATTATTTTTGACGACGAGATCAATATCCGCGGAATTTACGTCCGTGGTAGGGAGGTAAAAATATGAACGTTACCCTTCGTGTAAATGAAAATCCCACCCCCGTGGAGCAGTTTGCCGCAGAGGAGCTGAAGCGCTATCTGCAACAGGCTGTGGAGGTCTGCCCCTACACCTTCGTGGTGGGCGTGGAGGATACGGTGAAAGGTCCCGAGGGCCTGCGTATCCGTATCACCTCCGACACCGTGTATCTCCAGGGCAGTCCCGACGGAGAGGGACGGGGTGTTTTGTACGCCGTGTATGAATTTTTGGAGAGACACGTGGGCTGTGTCCTTGCCGCCTACGGCAATCCCGAGGTACCTATGGGTGAGATCATTCCCCATCAACATACCCTTACCCTTTCCGAGCAAACCTATGAAAAGACCGCCGATCTGCCCTACCGCACCGCCATCGTGCAGTTCCATTTTTGGGTGGGCAACGTTGACAGAGGGCTCACCCTCCCCTTCATCGATTGGTTGGCCAAAAACCGCTTTAACCGCATTCTCACCTGGACGGGCTGTTATGAACAGATGATCGATCTGGGGTTGATTCCGGAGCTGACCAAACGGGGCATCCGCCTGAGTGTTGGCCATCATCAGGCCATCTCCACCTGGCTACCGCCCTACGGCAACCGTTATTTTGAGACCGCCTATGCCACCGAACATCCCGAATATTACCGTCTGGAGGCCGACGGCAGTCGCTGTATTCCCAAAGCCGCCGACGACTATGACGGCCAGTTGTTGCTCTGCTGTCGTAACGAAGATTGTATCCGTACCATGGCCGACAATATCCTTAACTGGCTGGAGCAAAATCCGCTGGTGGACACCGTGGCGCTGTGGCCCCACGACGGCAAAAAGGTACAATGCTGTTGCTCCGCCTGCGCCAAGCATTCCAAGGTAGAAAACTATCTGTATTTTGAAAACGAGGTGGCCCGCCGCATCACCGAAAAGCGCACCGACGTAAAGGTGGACGTGCTGGTGTATATGGACCTGTGGCAATGTCCCGAGGATATCACCCTGTGTGACGGCATCCTCATTGATCAGGCCACCTGGAGTCAGGACGGGATGCGCACCTGCGGCAAGCCCGACGGCAGTTCCCTGATCAACACCTATTTTGAAAAGAATCTGATGGGCTTCCGCCAAAAGTGCCGTCACGCCGTATATTATGATTATTATATGGGCAACTTCGGCAACCAGCAACGGGTGATGCCCGCCGCCGACGAGATGCAAAGCGCTTTTCAAAATATGGTAAAGCTGGGGCTGGACGGCAGTGGCACCCAGATGGAGTGCTTTAATCACTGGAACAATCTCTTCAACTTCTATTGCTTTGCCCGCACCGCCTACGACACCGGGCTGTCTATGGAAGATCAGCTTGACCGCTTTATCCCGCTGTTCGGCGAGGGCGGCGAGCAGATCAAAGAGATCCTGCACATTTACGAGGCCACCCTGGACGGTCAGGTGCCCATCAACGACACCGGCGATTTCTTCATCGCCCACGTGGATCAGCCGACGGTCTACGCCCTCTTTGATCAGGCGCTGGAGCGCGCCACCGATCCCGTCTGTCGCAACAATATCCGTATGATGCGTATGGCCTTCCGCTACAGCCATCTGTTCACCGAGGACGAAAACAGAAAGAAAAACGACATACAGACGGTGGAATGTAAAGACGAAAGCGGCGAGCTGACCTATATGGCCACCACCTTTGACAGCTACTATGCCAACCACACCGGCTACGGCATTGCCATTCGCGTCAAAAACCGCACCGACAAGCTCCCCGAAGCCCTTATAAACGACCCCTGGTATCAATTTGATAAATAAAAAAATAAATGCAGTCCCTTCGGACTGCATTTATTTTTATTGTCTTGCAAAGACGTTTTATTTTGCCAGATGCTCCGGTTTGATCACGGCGGTATAGTTGGTCCCTGCCAACAGATCAACGCCGTTGTTCTCGGCGCTTTGCAACGTCTCCTTTATCCGGCTGACGTCCAGCGCCTCGCCCTGGGCATTGCGATAAACGTCACCCTTTACCTGCTCAAAGTATCCCAGATCGTCAAACAAAGGAACGTAGCTCTCATCCGCTTGCTCATAGCTGACGCAAAAGATCATTTTATCGCCCACCTGCAGATAAAAAGAGGATTGGGCGCTTTGCGCTGATGTGTCCTCATTGCTGTTGAAATTCAGCGTACTGACGGTCAATTCCCGAACACTTTCGTCCAGATCGCCCTTATAGACCTCCAGCACCTTTACGGTGTAGGGGGTGACCCAATAGTTATACATGGTGCTGCCGTCTGCATTTTTGTGCACCTGGGTCTCGTTACGATAATGGCCCTCGCTTTCCTCGCTGACCACACCCAAAAACACAAGGGGCGCCGTTTTCAAAAGATCTTTTGCAGAAGCAGACATATCGTCGGAATCAATGATCATCCGCCCTTTACAGCCTGCCAGCAAAATTACAACCAGACAGCATACTGCCAATAAACGAAGATGTTTTCTCATATACATTGCTCCTTAATATCATCTATACGGGAGGAATAGTAGAATTGGCGCAACGTTCTAAAGGACGTTGCGCCAATCTTCTATCTGTTTTTATTCGTCGTCGTCATCAAACTCGATTTCGTCTTCGACTTCCTTTTTGGCATTTTCGTCAATGCCCAGCTTGTCCTGCACCTTCTTCTTGGCCTTGCGCCAGAGGATACCCACAACGGCGCCCACGGTAACGGCCACGGCGGCGATGATCTGGATGCCGTAGGTCATAATGGTAGGATCGATATAGGCAAAGCAGGGCAGCGCCAGAATCAATGCAAAGCATACGGCGAAATACAGATATTTCAGTACTTTTTTCATAACGGTAACTCCTTTAATATTTTAATTTTAAAATAAACTATTTGGAATTGCGGCGCTTTTTGAGCTGCTGCAAAATGTAGCGGCCGCCCACCGGTCCGCTGTTGCCGAAGTTGGCGATGTACTTTTCACGGATGGAAAGGATCCGATCGGCATAATCACTGCCGTTTGCGATCAGATGACGGATCTTTTCGTCCAGATCCCCCAGATCATCAGGACTAACCTGCAGGCCAACCTGAGAACGCAGGGAGAACTCCAAGGGCTCAATATCCAGCTTTACGTATTCGGGGTTGTTGATCTTGGGCTGGGTATCAATAAACACCGCAGGCTTCAGGGTGACGAAGGAGAATTCGTAGGCGGTGCCCGACCAGTCGGTGATCAGGATATCACTGTCAAAAATGGAGTTGTTACCGGTGAAGTCCAGCTCAAAGGTAAGTCCCTCGGCCTCTCTGCCCTTATAACGCTCCACGATGGCGTCCATTCTGGGCTTGTAGCGCTTGACGTACTCGGGATGGGGACGGACCACCACCTCAAAGCCCTTGCCCAGCAATGCCTCCAACATAGGATCGATACAACTGTCCAAAATGTTATCGTACTGCCAGGAGGGCGCAATGAGCACCTTGGGATGGGTGCGCTCCACCTTTTCCATGGCCTGATAGCTTTCGTGCAACTGCTCCAACTGGCCGTAGCCGGCGGCAATCAGATTTTTAGCAGGCAGATTGTACACCCGCTCGGCGGCGCGGATCTCGTCAAACTGGAACTCACCCACGCAGAAAATGGTGTCGTAATGATCCAAGGCGCCGGTGTGCAATACCATATGGGTGCTGAGGGGATAGTGGAACATATAGATGTATTCAATATCCTTACGCACGTAGCTACGCTTGAGATGATAATTCTCAATATCGGGGCAGGTCATCACCACGATGTCGGCATCCATCTTCATCATCAGGGTAATCAGACGGTTTTCACCGATATAGTAGGGACGGATACGGGGCTGTGCCTCCGCCAGCTTGAAGATCTGGTCCTTGGGGTCGGAGGTAACGTAGTGGATCACCACGTTACTCTTGGCCAGCAGATATTCAATGACGTCCTTAAAATACTTATAAAAGCCGCTCTTTTCGGAGTAAAACACCAGATGCTTGTTGGCCACCGAGAAGAACTTTTTATAGTCGGCCTTTTCTCTCTTTTTATCTTCCTTGGAAACCTTTTCAGACAGGCTGTTGATCTCTTCCAGTTCCTTTTTGCTCTTGGCCAGCTCCTCGTAGTCAATATATTTAGAGGGCTTGATCACCAGATTGAGCACCATCTGCTGGAGAATGCTGAACAGATTGGAGAAGATCCAGTACATACCGACGCCCAGAGAAACGAAGGCGCCCAAAAACAGGGAGATGGCGATGGAAAAACCGTTGGTCATCCATTGCTCGGCCGTGCCCTGCTCCCGCTGTAAGGGATTGAACTTGTTTTGGGCAAAGCCCAGCGCCAGCGCCGCCAGACCTGCGCCCAGAGGCATCAGATAGGTCCAGCCGCCGTCCACGGAGGGCATTTTGGTGAGCACAGTTTCCGCCTCGCCCACCACGCTCTTGACGGCGCCGATCACGCCGATGAGCAATACCAGTTGCACCAGCATAGGGATAATGCTGGCCATGGGATGATAATGGACCCGTTTATAGAGCGCCTGGGTTTCCTCGGCAATGGTGTCCTTATCGCCGTAATATTTGATCTTCAGCCGATTGATGTCCGGCGTGATCTTCACCATGGCAATGGAGTTTTTTTGCACCCACATGGAAACGGGGAACAAAATCACCTTGGTCAAAAGGGTGAACACGATGATGGCCCAGCCATAGCTGTGCAACAGCTCATAGCACCAGCCGAGCAATGCGGCCAGCGGTACGCCTACCAGATCGGTAATATTCATAGCAACCTCCTTAATAAAAGCTGTGTTGGATGTCCATAACCTCGGCTACCTTCCAGTTTTCCATAACCGAAGCGTCACCCACCACGTTGTACTTGTATACCTGTACTTCATCCCCGGTTTCGGGGTTTTCAATGGATTTGTAATAGACACGGTCCACCTGCTCCGTCTCCCCGATCTCGTCCAACGCCTTACCGTAGGCGGCGTAGTCGGCGCCGGCGGCCTTGAGCAGGGTGGCGGGGATCTGATCGGTGCTGACGGGCGCACCGGACCGGGTCAGCGGAGTACCGGCGGCACCCGAGGGCTTGTAAAACAGACCGATACGGGTGGGCTTGCTCACCGGCTTGCTGTCGTCGATGGCGGCACCGTGATCCGCCGTGATGAGGATGGTGGCATTTTCATAGATGCCCAGCTTTTTCATCTGATCAAAGATCTTGTACAGATTGTTAAAGCTCCCCTTGGTCTGGGCCAACAACGAGGTCTTACTGCCGTCGGTGGTGCCGTCCTCCTTCAAGGTATACGGGGCATGGGGCCCGAAGAAATGATAGAGTTTAAAGGCGCTCTCACTACGCTGTGCCGCACTGTCGGCAAAGCCGGCGGCGTGGGCCGCATCATTAAAGCCGTATTTTTCCACCTCGGCGGGGGCAAACACGTCGTTATAATAATTGGTATCCGCCCAGAAGAAGGGCTTGATGGCCGTAGGAGCATAGCGATAGGTGGAAAGATCTCCCATCTTTTTCAGCAGTGCAAGACGGTTGATCTCCCCGACGCCGTTACTCACGTTTTCCACGTTTTCCGTCGCATAGGCGGCATCGCTGAAAAGATATTTGATATTGGAATAGATCTCGTTGGTATAGCCCTTGGACTTCAAAGTGCCCAACAGGTCCTTGCCCCCTTCCGTCCAGGAGCGGCTGTAATACTCCGTATCGGAGATACGATAGGCCAGCTCGTCACTGCCGGTGAGCAGGTGATTGAGGGCCGGCTGAGTACGGGCAAAGACGGAAATGGCGTTGGTATAAGCGGTAAAGCCGTCCAGCGGGGCGAAAAAGTCGGCATCCTCTGCCAGCGCCTTTTCAATATAGTCATAATCCAGACGATCCAAAACAAACACGAAAATATTGTCCTTGGAGGAGAATTCGTACATTCCGTCGGTGGTCAGGGAATATCTACTGATGTCCTTGATCTCGGTAGCCTTATAACTGCCGGTCAGAATGCCCACGGTGGGGGCCATCTGCATCACCACCAGCAACAGGGAAACGAAGGTCAAAATACGGCGCCAGGTTTTGCGATGGAGGTACATCACAAAGAAAGTAACCAGCAATACTGCCAGCCATACGCCCAAACCGATCAGCATACTGCCACGGTATTCCTGCCAGGCAATGGCATCCCCGGTCAGGGCGCCCAGATCGCCGTTGAGCAGGCCGGCCTGCAAATAGCCGCACAGGGTGATCACGAAGATCACGCTGGCAAGGTAATTGAAGATCTTGCCCCGCAAGAGCGCCAACAGCAGACTGCCCACAACCCACACGGCCAGCGCCGTCAACAGCAACAGCCACAGCACGTCCTTGTAGGAATAATACAGGGAATTACCGCTGAAGGCCACCATTTCCAGCGGCCCGAAAAAGATAAAGGTAAACACGAAGGACAACAGCACCGCGCCCGAAAGCATCAGCCGCTTGGTAAAAGGACGCTTATCCTTCCACAGATCCCTCAGCTTTTGTTTGATTTTTTCCTTCCCCTTAGCGGGAATTTTTGCTTCACTCAAAACGAACATCTCCCTATTTTTGAACTCAAGCATCCAAACACGTATAAAAGCATAGTTACAATATATTTTATCACATTCTTCAGGCAATTTCAACAAATTATTTCAGTAAGCAGCAGAGGAGTATCCGAACCCGATTTTGACGGGCCGATTTTCACCTCAGCTGTGTTAAAATACACGCCAATACACAAAGTATTGGCTGCGTTTCGATGCAAAAATCGGCTCCGGCAAAATTCTGCGACCTGAAAGCGCAGAATTTTAAGAGATTTTTGGCGCAGAGGAGGAGGCAAGGCTGACGCCTGCCGACGACGATAATCCAAAAAGCACCGAAATTATGCACTTTCAGGCGTGTTCGGATGCTCCTCCGCTGCTTATCGATCAAACCAGCCGCGCCGCCGTGTGGACAAGCGCATCATTTCTCTCATTTTATCTCTATCGCCCTCGCGGATGCTCTGCTCCAGCGCATCAAAGGCCAGACGAAACTTTTCCATCTGCTCCAACAGCGGCTCCCGATTGATGAGAAAGAGTTCGCTCCACATCTCGTCGTTGATCTTGGCGATCCGGGTCAGATCACGGAAGGAGTCGCCGGTGTAGCGCACCAGCCCCTTGTCGTCCCCCGCATTCATCAAGGCAACGGCGATACAGTGGGTAAGCTGGGACAGAAAGGCAATCATCCGGTCGTGTTCCTCGGGGGACAGCTCGCTGATGGTGCCGAATCCCAACACCTCGCCCAGATATTTACAGGTTTCAATGGCCAGCCCCGTGTTCTTTTCGGTGGGCACCACGATATAGTTGGCACCCTCAAACACGCCGGCATCGGCATATTCCACGCCACTGCGCTCACGGCCCGCCATGGGATGGGCGGCGATAAATTCCACGTCCTCCCGCAACAGATCTTGCACCCGGGTGACCACCGAGCTCTTGACACCGGTAACGTCGGTAAGTAGAGCGCCGGGCTTGAAAAGACGTTGATATTCCTTGACCCATTCCACAAAGGTATGGGGATACAGGGCGCAAATAATAATGTCTGCCGTGCCCACCAGATGCTCGTCAGGGGTGGTGCCACCCTCACAGATCCAGCCACGGGCCATCGCATAATCAATGGGTCGCTGTTCCAAGGACAGGGCGCGCACGGTGTAGCCCTTTTGGGACAGGGCCGCCGCATAGGAGCCGCCCATCAGGCCCAGACCCACGATCAAAATATTGGTTTGTTTGTTCAGCATATTTCCACCTCAACTCCAAGGCTCTGCATCGCCTCAAAAAATTCCGGCCAGCTTTTGGCCACCGCCTCGGCCCCCTCTATACGGCCCCCCAAACGGGTGAGCAATACCGTCATCGCCATCACGATGCGATGATCGTTGTGACCGTTGATGATCTCCGTGGGCGGGCGCAGGCCGTGGGGAGCGATCTGCACCCCATCCTCGGTGGCCGTGAGGGTAACGCCGCATTTGGCCAGCTCCGCCGCCATGGCGGCGATCCGATCGCTCTCCTTCAGCCGCAGACGCTTACATCCCACAAAATCGCCGCCCTTTACCCCTGCCAGGGCAAAGAGAATGGGAGCAAGATCGGGACAATCGGACAGATCCAGCCTTTCCTTCCCCAAACGGGCAAAATAATCGGGAAATACCCGATCTCCCTGGGTACTGTCGGGCCGCAGGCCCTCCACCTGTACCGCTCCGCCCAGCTCGCACAGGGCGGCGGGAAAGGCGGCGTTGGACCAATCGCCCTCCACCAAAAAAGTGTCGGCGCGGTAAGTCTGTCCTCCGGCAATGGGTTGCGACGGATCTATGGAGATGCCGAAGTCCCGCATCACCTGCAGGGTCAGCTCCACGTAGGACATACTCTGGGCATCCCCGGTGATCTCCAGCCGACTCTCCCCCGGTAGTAGGGGCAACGCAAAGAGCATTCCGGTAATAAACTGACTGCTGCGGGCCGCCGACATACGGTATTCTCCCGCCTGCAGTCGACCGCACACCGTCAGGGTGTTGTCTTTTTTCTCAAACAAAAAGCCCCGTTCCTTACACAGTTCTTCATATTCCGTCAACGGCCGCTCCATCAGCCGTCCGTGGCCCACCAGCGTAATGGGGTTACCACTCATCAGGCAAAGGGGGATCAGAAATCGCAGGGTGGAGCCGCTCTCACCGCAATCAATACGGCAAGGGGGAATCCGAAACGGATCCAGTCCTCCAAGGGTGACTACCCTTCCCGTTTGCTCCACGCGGGCGCCCAGAGCGGCCAGACAGCCGATGGTGGCCTCCATATCCTTGCTCTCTCCCACGCCCAACACGGCGCAGCCGTCGGAAAGGGCGGCGGCGATCAGGGCACGGTGGGCCGCCGATTTGGAGGGCGGCGCCACCAGACTCCCTTTTCCAAGGGAGGGTAAAACGTTTACCTTCATTGTAGTTCCTCTTTTAAAAAGTCCATAGCCTCCAGATACCCGTCGGTACCGTGACCGCAGATGGTTTTGCGGCAGGCCGCCCGTACAAAGCTGACCTGACGGAAGTCCTCCCTACGGCTGACGTCGGAGATGTGCACCTCCACGGTGGGAATGCCCACCGCCTTGAGAGCGTCCAACAACGCCACCGAGGTATGGGTGTAGGCGGCGGGATTGATCACGATGCCCTCCACCTTACCGTAGGCCTGTTGGATGGTGTCCACCAGATCCCCCTCGTGGTTGGATTGATAGATCTCCACCGTCACGCCGATGGCATCGGCATGGGCGCGGATCTTGGCGCAGAGGGCCGCATAATCCTCTTTTCCGTAAATGTCCGGCTCCCGCAACCCCAGCAAATTGAGGTTGGGTCCGTTGATGACCAAAAGCTTCATTTCGTCCATTCCTTTATGATTTCTGCCGCCACGGCCTCCGGTCCTCCCTCGGTCCATAGACGGAGATCGGCCGCCGCGCAGTATTTTTGATAACGTTCTTTATAGCGTTGCTCCAGCGCCGCACGATGGGAGGAAAGGGGGCGGTCGTCGGTGACCACCAGCTCCTCCAGCGGCCGATCCACAAAGATCAGCGCCCCGTTGCGCCGCAGATTCCTGATATTTTCCTCCCGCAGGATGGCGCCGCCGCCGGTGGCAACGACCCATCCCTGACCGGGGGCAAGCTGGGAAATCACCTGCGCCTCCAGATCCCGGAAAACGCTCTCCCCATCCTCAGCAAAGATCTCGGGGATGGTCTTCCCCGCCTTTTCTACGATGAGGGCGTCGGTGTCCACCAATTCTTTGCCCAGACGTTCTGCCAGCAGACGGCCCACCGTACTCTTGCCACAGCCGGGCATACCGATGAGCACCAGATTTTCCTTTTCCTGCTCCAGGGCGGCAAATACCCGCTCAGTTTCGCTGACGGGCAGGGTGGTATCCAGAAAATACTCCACTGCCCTTGCCGCCTGCGCCACCAGCATATACAAGCCGCCCACGGCGGGGATACCCCGCTCCAGCGCCGCCAACACCAGATCGGAACGCAAGGGGTTATACACCGCATCGGCCACCCCCTGTAATAGGGGGAACTCGTCGATATTCACCGCCGCACCGCCAAGATTCGGGTACATTCCCACGGGGGTGGTGTTGAGAATGATCTGCGCATCCCTATGGTCGGCAACGGCCTGCTCGTAGGTGATGCAGTCCTCCCTTGCGGTGCGGGAAACACGGTAGACCGCTCCGGCTCCCTCGTCCTTTGCCAGGGCCAGCGCCGTTTTGGAGGTACCGCCCGAGCCGAGAATGAGCACCTTGCGTCCCTGCAGGGCGATCCCCTGTCGGTCCAGCAGGCTCTTCATTCCGTAATAATCCGTATTATAGCCGTAAAGCACCCCGTCTTTGTTGACGATGGTATTCACGGCGCCGATGGCCGCCGCCACGGGGTCCACGTATTGCAGGAAAGGGATCACCGCCTGCTTGTAGGGGATGGTGACGTTGATGGCCTTAAAATCCCGTTGCCGCAGAAAGGCGGGCAGGGCGTCGGGGGTCAGCTCCCGTAGCTCGTACTCGTAGTCGGCAAGCCGATTATGAATGAGTTTGGAAAAGCTGTGCCCCAGCTTTTCACCGATACAACCGTATTGCATATCACGCCATCCAATCCGTTCCAAAGCGCAGGGCCAGCAGATCGGCCAGCGCCAAGGCCAACATACTGTCGGCCACCACACGGGCCCGATGGACGATACAGGGATCGTGACGACCCTTGCCCGCCATCACCACGTTTTGCAGATCGGGCAGGGATACGGTGTTTTGCTCCCGACCGATGGTGGGAGTGGGCTTGACGGCGGAACGCACCAGTAGGGGCGCTCCCACCGAAATACCGCCGAAAATACCGCCGGCGTGACCGCTTTGCAGGCGCACGGCGCCCTCCTCGGCGCACATAGCGTCGTTGACCTCACTGCCACGAGCGCCGGCAAGGGCAAAGCCGTCGCCGAATTCCACGCCCTTAACGGCGGGAATGGAGAACAAAGCGTGGGCAATACGACTTTCCAGAGAGTCGAAGAAGGGCTCCCCCACTCCGGCGGGCAGACCCAACACCACGCTTTCCAGCACGCCGCCGATGCTGTCGCCCTCGGCCTTGGCCGCCAGAATGGCCGCCTCCATTGCGGCCTGCTTGCTCTCGTCCAATACCGCAAACACCTTGTCGTTTACGGTTTCAATATCCTTGGTAAGATCCTCAAATTTCCGATCCTGCACCGAGCCGATGGCGGCGATATGGGTGCCGATCAGCACGCCCTTTTGTTTTAAGGCGGAGATCAGGATGGCGCCGGCCGCCACCACCGCCGCCGTCAACCGACCGCTGAAATGACCGCCGCCCCGATAATCCTCGAAGCCGTGGTATTTGCAAAATGCGCCGTAATCGGCGTGTCCCGGACGGGCGGCACGGGGCAGATAATCGGCGGAACGGGTGTCCCCATTGGGAATACGGATGCAGATGGGGGCGCCGGTGGTGTATCCGTTGAAAACACCGCTCTCAATGACAAAGGGATCCGTCTCGGCACGGGGGGTGGAAATCTTGCCCGACGGGCGGCGCAGGGTGAGCTGATGACGGATAAAGTCCTCCTCCACCCGAATGCCGGGGGCCAGACCGTCCAGCACGGCGCCGATGGCGCCGCCGTGGCTCTCCCCATACAAAGTCAGGGTAATGCTTTCACCGAAGGTATTTTTCATTGTTTCGCCGCCTTTCGGATATATTCTGAAAACTCGTCAAAATTCATTTCTCTCATTTCATAACTGCCCACCGCCGGCGCATATACCACGGTGATGCGCTCGCCGGCACACTTTTTATCGTGACGGCAGGCGGAGATCAGTTCTTCCGGCGCCAGCGGAAACCGGGTGGGAAGACCCAGCCGTTGATACACCCCGATCAGTCGCTCACGCACGGCGGGGGCGCACATAGGAAGCATCCCCAGGGCCACGCATTCGCCGTGATACAGCTCGTCAAAGGTGAGCTTGCTTTCCAGTGCGTGGGCCAGCGTGTGACCGAAATTGAGCACCTTGCGCTCGCCGCTCTCCCGCTCGTCCCGCTGGACCACGTCCCGCTTGATGGCCACGGCGCGGCGCAACAACTCTTCCAGATCCTGTTGCTCCATCTCCTCAAAGGCCTCAAACAGCTCCGCATCGTAGGTGACGGCCATCTTCACCGCCTCGGCCAGACCGTTGGCGATCTGACGGGGCGGCAGGGTGGACAGGGTGTCGGCATCGATCAGCACGCCGGAGGGCTGCCAAAAGGCGCCCACGATATTTTTATAACTGCCGAAATCAATGGCGGTTTTACCGCCCACCGAGCTGTCTACCTGCGAGAGCACGGTGGTGGGAACGTTGTAAAACTTGATGCCCCGCATATAGGTGGCGGCGGCAAAACCGGCAAGATCCCCTACCACGCCACCGCCCACGGCGATGACACGGTCGGTACGGGTCAGCTCCATTTGCACCATGGTTTCCCACAGGGTGGCAAGATGGGGCATCTGCTTGGTCCGCTCCCCTTGAGGCAGGGTGAGAATTCGGGCCTCGGCGCAGCCGCGGCTGACCGCCAGGGCATACTCGGCGGGAACGCCGTCGTCGGTGACAACAAGGGTTTTACCCCCTTTGCCCCAAAGCTCGGCCACCCGATGGATGCCGCCTTTTTCAAAAATAATGTCATATCCACCGCCTGCGGTGGTTACCCGTAAGGTGTTCATATCATACCTCAAAATTCCCGAGGAGTTTGACACTGCTACAGCATTCCTCCAGCGCCGCCAGCATTTGGCGGCCGGCCGGCGTGTGCAGATTGCCCTCGCCCTCTACGAAGAAATAATAGTCCCAATTTTGGTTTTTGGTGGGGCGGCTTTTCAGCGCCTCCAGATTAAAGCCGTGCTCACCGATCACGCTGACCGCCTTACCCAAGGCGCCGGCACGGTGACCCACGGTGAAGGTCATTACAAAATGATCGTCCGTGGCCGCCGGAGCCTTGGCCGAACGGGAGAAAACGGCAAAACGGGTGGTGTTGCCGCCGGAGGTCTCAATATGCCCCTCCAGCTTTTCCAGTCCGTATTGCTCCCCTGCCTCCACGCTGGCAATGGCCGCCAGATCCTTGCGGCCGCTCCCAGCCACGGTGTGGGCCGCCACGGCGGTGTTGACGGCAGCGGTCTGCTTCCAGCCGTGCTGACGGATATATTCGGCGCACTGTCCCAGCGCTTGGGGGTGGGAGATAACCTCGGTGATCTCCTGCAAACGGGCGCCGGGCAGGGCCAACAGATTTTGGGTGACCTCCAGAGCGTAGATGCCGTTGATGTGCAGGGAGCCGAATTGGGCCAGATCCATCACCTGCCCCACGTCTCCGTTATAGCTGTTTTCAATGGGCAGGATGGCCACGTCGCATTCGTCGTTTTCCACCGCTTTATAAGCGGCGGAAAAATCCGCATAGCCCACCGCCTGCGCCTGGGGAAACACCTTGCCGGCGGCCAACTCCGCAAAGGCGCCCTTAACGCCGCTGTAGGCCACCCGCATTCCCTCCATCAGCCGACGCTGATAGCTCTTGGACAGGTCCATGGTGTGTTGCAAAAAGCTGACGTAATAGGAACGATAGGCCTCCTTCTCCACCAGAGCGGCGTTGCGCTCCAGCAGGGCCGCCTCTCTGGCGGCGTCGAAGATCTGCAAACCGTGCTCCTTTTTATAGGATGCCACCAGCTCTGCGGCCTGCATCCGTTTTTCAAACAGGGCGGCCATCTCCACGTCCACGGCGGAGATGATCTCCCTTGCTTTTTCCAGATCGTTCACTTTATTTGTACTCCTCTATCAGTTTTTTGAAGGCGGGCAGGCTACGGCGGATGGTGTCCTCCGCCACGCAATAGCTGATGCGCACAAAGCCGGGACCGTCAAAGCTGTCCCCCGGTACCAGCAACAGCTCGTACTTTTTCGCCTTCTCGCAAAAGGCGGCGGCATCCGCCTCGGGGGAACGGACGAAGAGATAAAAGGCGCCCTGAGGCTCAATAGCGTCGTAGCCGTATTCGGTAAGGGCGTTATACAGCAGATCGCGGTTTTTCTTGTAAGCGGCAATGTCGCTCTTCTCCTCCAGCACCTTTGCAATCACGTATTGCATCATACTGGGAGCGCAGACAAAGCCCAGCGCCCGTCCCGCGCCGCACACGGCGGCAAAGAGATCGGCGCTGTCCCTCGCCTTGGGAGAGACGAAGATATATCCGATCCGCTCCCCCGGCAGGGACAGGGACTTGGAATAGGAATAACATACCAGCGTGTTGTGATAATAGGCGGGAAGATAAGGCACCTCCGTATCGCCGTATACCAATTCTCTGTAGGGCTCATCGGCCAGCAGATAGATATCGGTGCCGTACTCTTTCTCCTTGGCGGCAAGCAGGTCGGTCAGGGCGATCACGTCTGCCTTGCCCATCACCGCGCCGGTGGGATTGTTGGGAGAATTAACGATAATGGCCTTGGTCTTGGGAGAAATGGCCTTGTCCAGCGCCGCAAGATCGGGGCCCATATCGCTCTGACGAGAAGGGACGCTGACCAGCTTGCCGCCGGCGGCCTCCACAAACACCCGATATTCGGGGAAGAAGGGGGCCAGTACCACTACCTCGTCCCCCGCAAGCAGCAATGCCTTGAGGGAAACGGTCAGGCTGGCGGCGGCGCCGCAGGTCATATAGATATTGGCGGCCGTTGCGGGGAAATCAAACCGCTTTTGAATGCTTTCGGCAATGGCGGCCCGTACGGCGGGCGCGCCGGGGGCGGAGGTGTAGCCGTGCAGGGCCACGGGATCGGTATGCTCCAACAGCTCCGTCATTGCCTCCTTTACGGCGGCGGGAGCGGGAATGGAGGGATTGCCCAAGGAAAAATCAAACACGTTTTCTGCGCCGATCTCCCCTCTGCGGCGGTTACCGTATTCAAAAATCTCACGGATCACACTGCTCTTTTTGCCCAAGGCCAACATTTCATTTGAAATCATACCTAACTCTCCTTAAAATAAAAAATCCCGCCTTCGGTGTCTGTTTCAGCAAACACGAAATGCGGGCTGTCTTGTCAGAAGGGCCGTTTGGCTTAATCGACGTTCAGGCAGTCCGCGCTTGTAAAGTAATAAAAGTAAAATCCTGCCATCGTTGATTAGCTCCTTCCTTTAAAATTATTATAATAATACACCCCATTTCGCCGCTTGTCAAGCAAAACTTTAGTAGGGGCGGCAA
This sequence comes from Eubacteriales bacterium, assembly GCA_045541535.1. GTDB lineage: Bacteria > Bacillota > Clostridia > Oscillospirales > QAKW01 > Firm-08. The sequence continues at coordinate 6,104 of JAZQJG010000070.1, read as the reverse complement.
CCTGCCGCCCGACAGGTGTGCTTTAACAAATAGGGGCGGCAACCTGCCGCCCGACAAATTGCCCACGGTGCAAAAATATCATTCGCCGCTTGGCGGGCGGCGGCTACGGGTCACCTCAAAAACACAACCCCTCGGCAAAACGACAAATCGTTTCACCGAGGGGCGTTTTGTTATTTAAAAGTCAGTTATGTATTACTGATAAATCCACAGATCATAGTGGCGACCTGAGCGCGGGTGGCGGTGGCGGTGGGTTCAAAATACATGGCGCCCTGATGCTCCATACCCACGATGATACCGGCGGCGGCACAGCGCATCACGCTCTCCTTGGCCCAGGAGGAAATCTCGGTTTCATCGGCGAAGGCCACCCGACGGTCGGCGGGCAGGGTCACCTTGGCAAAGGTGGCATAGCTGACCAGCATCCGACAGATCTGTTCCCGGGTGATGGGGGCCTCGGGCTCAAAGGCGGTGGCGGAAACACCGCTGACGATCTTGTTTTCCACCGCCCAGGCCACGTAGCCGCTGAACCATTTGCCGGTGGGCACGTCTGCAAAGGCGGTTTGGGTGGTGTGATCCACCGTGGCGCCTGACAGGCGGCCCAGCACCGTGACGAACATATTGCGCTTCATCACGTTATCGGGGCCGAATCGGGTGTCGCTGAGGCCGGCAAACAGCCCCTGACTGTATACGTAGGGCACGGCGTTGTTTTTGCAAAACCATTGCCCGCTTTTAACGTCGGTAAAGGGAAGGGCCTGCCGCTCAAACACCTCAAAGAGCAGGGAGGCGGTCTGCACCGTTGCGCCCGCCGTATGGGTCAGCACCAACCGATACTCCCCGACTGCCTGCTTGCCCAGCGAAAAGGGGGAGGCGGTGGGGGCGTAGATCTTACGGGTGACGTAGTTGCCCTTTTCGTTCTTTGCAAACAGCTCCAGCTTGACCTTGCCGCCGGCAGGGGCCAGCCAGGTCACCTTTACCGCCTCGTCGGCGGCGAAAAGCTGTTTGCTGCTTTCCAATAGAAAAGTAGGCAGCGAGCCCACCCTATTGTTGGGCGCGTGATAAATATTGGCGCCTTTCATAGAGGCGGCCACCTTACTGCGGGCCACCGTTTTGTCCCAACGGATGCGGCAGGGGCCGCTCCAGTTACAATCCACAAAGGTCACCGTATCCTCCGTGACCTCGGTAACGAAAACGCCGTGATTGGCAAGCGAGCGGTCAAACATCGGCCCGATATTGCCGTAAATAATATCACCGGGGCGCAGACGGGAGGCATCGTTGTGCTTTTCCCAGTACAGGGGGTTGCCGCCGAAGATCTCGTGCCCCAACTGATAGGTAAATCCCAGACATTGCCCCGCAATGCGCTGCCCCTCGTAGTAAAATCCGCCGCAACGGTCACTGCATCCCTTACAGGAATAGCGTCCCGCCTGAGAGCAAGAGGGGCAGGGATTGGGGCCGCTGCCCAGATAATTCGTTCCGTTATAATCGTTCCAGTATTCTCCGTGGCGGTAGGTCTGCCGCAGGTAGATCAGACGGGTGGCAAAGAAAGTACCGTCCACCTCGTTCTGCGCTCCGGCGGGCAGGACGGCCAACAAACAGGCCACCACCAGCGCCAGCGCCACAATTCTTATATATTTCAACGTTTTTCTCCTTGTTTTTACAAAATCCTACAGAATTATAACAGATTCTTTCTACAAAATCAACAGGATTAATTTAGCAGCGCGATCCCTAAATTGAGATATCCTGCAAAGCTGACCCACAGCAGATAGGGCACCAGACACCAAAAGGCCACGGGATCGATCCCTCGGGCGGTGCGTACCATCCACAGAATCAGCACCCACAGCGCCACCAGCCAGAAAAAGGCAAAGATATAGGCGCCCAGATTAAAAAAGATCAGGGACCAGAAGAAATTGAAAAACAGCGTGGCGGTGTAGAGATACCAGAACTGTTTTTTCTCCCCGGCGGGTGCGCCGCTCACGCTTATCCGATAGGCGGCAAAGCCCATCAGCAGATAGAGCACCGTCCACACCACGCCAAACAGCCAGGGCGGCGGCGACAGGGGTGGCTGATTGAGCTGGGAAAAGCTCTGCATACTCTCCCTTGTCAGTAGTGCAGACAACCCGCCCACTCCCAGCGGAATGGCCAGATGCAATAAAAGTTTTTTCCAATTTATTTTCACATAACTCACCTCAAGGAAAGTATATGGAAAATTCGCCCGTTTATTCCGAAGTGCGTTTAAATGCCGAGGGTGTACACCCCTTATATTTTTTAAATACGGTAGCAAAATACTTGGCATCGGAAAAGCCGGAGCGGTAGGCCACCTCCTCCACCGACAGCATCCCGCCCTCCAACAGATCGGCGGCATAGTCGGTGCGCAGGGTGTTGATATACTGCAACGGGGTGAGAGAAAAGACCTTATAAAAGAGCTTGCGCAGTTGGGTATCGCTCATATGGTTGATCCGGCAAAGGGCGGGAACGTTGAGGGAAGGGTCCTTAAAATGCTCGTGAATATAGATCACCGCCGCCTCGATGCGGCCGTATTCACTCCCCAAATAATCGGGGGAAAACTGACGGGTCATCTGTTCAAGAATCTTGTAAAAAAGAGACATAGCCTTATAGTTATAACCCGGCCGTTTTTCACTCCAGACCCGTGCCAGAGAACAAAAGGACTCCTTGAACACCGCCCCCGAAACGGGATGGTATACCGCAAAGTGCTGTTCGGTTTTTTCCGACATGGTAAAATGCATACAGATCACGTGCTCGGGAGAGGATTTTAAGTGATAGGGTTCCCCTGCGGGCATATACAAAAGATCCCCCGTTCCCACCGAAATGCTCCCCTTTTCATTGGAAAAGGTGGCGTTGCCCGATAACCGCAGACTCAGAGCGTGAAAGGGGCGGGGCGCCACGTCGGTATCCTTGGCCTTGGTTTCAAACTCCAACACGGTCATCAATCCGAAACGATTATTTTCGTTGAGAAAAAACATACTTTTTCACCTCAACAAAAGTGTACCACAAAAAGTTATGAAATTCAAACTTTTTTATTTCTTTTTTGGGTGGCACAGAACCGGAAAGTTTTGTATACTGAAAACAGAACTGCGCCTTTTGCGGTTTAAAGGAGGATTTGTTATGAGCATTCGCGTTATTGCCCCCACCCACGGGGAGGCGGCCTATCGTTTTGCCGCCGATACCTTTATTTCTCTTTACAAACAAATTACCGGCCTCACCCTTTCCGAGGGAGACGACGGCAAAAGCGATCTGGTGGTCATCGGTCACGACGCCGTCAACGATTGGCTGATGGAAAAAATGCTGGTGGGCAGCATTGGTGAGTTAGGAATACGTTACGGCACCGACGACTACGTGGTACGCTGTTTCCCCTTGGAGGGTCGCAAGATCCTGCTGTTGGCCGGCGGCCGCGGCAGAAGCACCCTCTACGCCCTCTACGATTGGTTTGAGCGGGCGGCGGGCTGTCACTATTTCTGGGACGGCGACGTGATCCCCACCAAAGAATCCTTGGAACTGACCGAGTGCGACGTGGTGGAGCGCCCCCGCTTTGAATACCGTGGTTTTCGCTATTTTGCCCACCGTTCCCTCCACCGCTTTCAGGCGGAGCATTGGGGATATGAGGATTGGAAAAAAGAGCTGTTGTTCCTCACCAAACGGCGGCTGAACTTCTTTATGCTGCGCATCGGTATGGACGATCTGTGGCAGAGAGCCTTTCCCGAGAGCTGTGACTACACCGCCGACGCCCCCGGCGAGGGCTACAACGACCGCACCCCCTTCTGGGATCTGAAATACAGAGGGGAACTGCGCCAACGGGTGCTGGCCTTTGCAAGGGAGTTGGATCTGATCCATCCCGAGGATTGCGGCACCATGTCCCATTGGTACTCCCCCGCCCCCGAAAGCTTTATTGAAAAAGAAAAACCGGATTTCTTCCCCCAGGCCGACACCCGCTATCAAAGCCGTCGCACCCTGGTCTGGGACATCCGCAAGCAGCGCAATATGGACCTGTATATGAAGCTCACCGAAACGGCGGAAAAGGAGTACAACCCCAACCCCGAATTTTTCCACACCATTGGCTTGGGTGAGCGCAATATGCTCCCCGACAAAGCCCAGAACTTCCGACTGAAAAAGATCACCCTGCGCCGCATTGCCCAGAGCCTCCGCGAGCGTTATCCCCATACCAAGCTGTTGGTGGCGGGTTGGGACTTTATCGGCTGGTGGAAGGGGCGTGAGGTGGGCGAGCTGCTCAAAGAGCTGGACCCCAAACAGACCATGATCCTTGACTACACCGCCGAGGCAGACGACGAGGCCCAAACCTTCCTGCATTGGGATATGGTGGGTAAGTTTCCCTACATTTTCGGTTTGTTCCACGGCTATCAGGCAGACAGCGCCCTGCGGGGCCCCTACGAGCGCAGTGACGCCCGCCTGAAGGTGGCCGCTGAAGATCCCATGTGCAAGGGTATGGTGGTGTGGCCCGAGCTGAGCCACAGCGACCCGCTGATACTGGAATATTTGGCCATCAACGCTTGGAACCCCTTGCAGATGAACGTCGAAGAGATGGCCCGTCAATACAGCTTCCGTCGTTACGGTGCCAAGGGCGCCGCAATGAACGAGCTGTGGCAGACGGCCCTGCCCATCATCAAGATCGGTGATTGGGGCGGCTTTACCAATCGGGACGAAAGTGATCCGCTGGCCCGGCGCTATCTTTCCACCGGCGCCGTTCATCGTGAAATGTGGTCCAATATGTGCTACGAATTTATTCGTAACTACGAATCCCCCTACCGCACCGCCAACTTTACCCACAAAAATGAGCACGGTGTGTCCAACCGCGCCCACTTTGCCTACAAACTGCGCACCCATAAAGATGCCTTGGCGACCACCCCCGCCCTTTTGCGGCAGGCCGCAAGCGTCCCCTACGGCAAGGATGCCTTTGTGGATCGGGACCTGTTGGACATCACCCGCACCGCCCTGGGACGGTACGTAAACTTTATGCTGATGAAGATCATCCTCATCGCCGACGAGGATAACGCCGGGGCCAAAGTCCTGGCTCAAAAATCCCTGACTCTGTTGGAGATTTTAGGTGAACTGTTGGCCTGTCACAGCGACTATTCCCTCTACGATTCCCTGCAACGGCTGGAACGGGAACACCCCGTCACCCCCGACTTTGAGGCCACCCTCAAGCGCAATTTCCTCTGCGCCTATTGCCGCACCTACGCCGCCGAGCCCTGTCGCTTCCTCTATCTGCACGAAGCCGAGGAGGCGCTTCGCTGGCTGACCACCCCCAAGGAAGAACGTCCCGCGGTGGACTTTGCCGCCCGCAGAGCCGAATTGGAAGCGCAGTTTTCCGCCATTCCGCTGGCCTCCCTGCAGCTCCCGCCCCGCGCCGATTTTGCCACCCTGTGCCAAGAGGCCGCCGACATTATAGAAGAAATCAACTTATAAAACAGGCAGACTGCCAAAAAGGGCGTTGCATTTCGCTGATGCGATCTCGTCGGCGTACATAGGTACGGTAGAGAGCGTAGCGGCGGAAAACAGTGAATCCCTTGCAACGCAAGGGAAAGAAGGAATTGCTTTGATGACTTTCCATTATTAAAACGACTTGTGTTTATTATGACTCCACAAACCATTTTTTTCTTTTGATTCTCTTTTCACTGTGATGAAACGACTTTTTTGACAGTCTGAACAGGCATCTGTTCTTTGGGAACAGATGCCTGTTTTCTTTTGTACAGAATCAACAAACCATAACTTCTTGACCGTTTTCCGCTATGAAGAATATTGTGCACCCTGCCGTCTTGCGCTGTGATTTGATATATAGTATAATGAAATAAAGAAGTACCTTTTTAGGCAATGTCATTAAGTTAAGCTGATTTTGATGGGATGAACCACTTCGCCCCCCTTATGTTGAAATGAGGGGGGCTCTTTTTTTCGGTTCGTTTCTACAAAAACAGGGCAGGAGAAATTTCTCCTGCCCTGTTTAAGTTTTTCTAAGTCAGAGAACCGTTCCTGACCTTAAACACAATAGAACCGTCCCCTTGTGTTCGTCCCCTTGTGTTCTTGACCTTAAACACAATAGAACCGTCCCCTTGTGTTCTAACACAATAGAACCGTCCCCT
>JAZQJG010000069.1:0-47947 GCA_045541535.1 Eubacteriales bacterium | reverse complement strand
AAGGCAGTTTTTGGATAGGAAATTTTGTTTGCGGCGAAGTCAAAAACGTAGGAATACTGACGTATTCCGAGGCTTTTGACGAGATGGCGGGGAAAATTTACAGGCAAAAACCGGTTGATCTCTGCGGAGCACCGCCCTTTTAAAAAGGGCGTTTTTGTATAGTTTTCGTTTGTTTGTAAAAACTAAAGGTGAAAATTTACCGGAGGTTATGAATATGAAACGAAAACTGATTGTTTGTTTGCTGTTGGCGCTGTTGTGTACAGCCTTTGGCGGCTGTCGGAAACGGGGCGCCGAGGGACGGGTATATTATCTCAACTTCAAGCCCGAGCAGGATGCCGCGTGGCAGCAGTTGGCGGAGGAATACACCAAGGAGACGGGAGTGCCCGTGGAGGTGCTCACCGCCGCAGAAGGACAGTATGAGCAAACCCTGACCAGCGAAATGGATAAGAGCGACGCTCCCACCCTCTTTCAGGTCAACGGACCGGTGGGGCTGGCCGGCTGGAAAAACTATTGTATGGATCTGTCGGATACCGCCGTTTACAAGGAGCTCACCGACGAGAGCTTTGCGCTGAAGGAGGACGGCAAGGTATACGGCGTGGCCTATGCGGTGGAGACCTATGGCATCATTTATAATAAAACCTTGCTGAAAAAATATTTTGATTCGGATTTTTCCACGGTAAAGCGGGTGGAGGACATCCATAATTTTGACCGTTTTTCCACGGTGGTGCGGGAGATCCAGGCTCATAAGGAAGAACTGGGGGTAGAGGGCGCCTTTACCTCGGCGGGGATGGATGCCAGCTCCGACTGGCGATTTAAAAACCATCTGGCAAACCTGCCCATCTATTACGAATACACCGATAAAAACATCACCGCCACCGACAAGATCGAGGGGCGGTATCTGGACGGCTATAAAAAGATCTGGGATTTGTATATCAACAACGCCACCGTGCCGCCCACCGCGCTCTCCGGCAAGACCGGTACCGACGCCCAGACGGAGTTTAAGACCGGCAAGGCGGTATTTTACCAGAACGGTACTTGGGAATATAGTGGCCTGAAGGAAGAAGACGGCGTGGGGCTGGAGGATGAGGAGCTGGGAATGCTGCCCATCTATATCGGCGTGGCCGGAGAAGAGGAGCAGGGGCTGTGTACCGGCTCGGAAAACTATTGGTGTGTCAGCGCCAAGGCAAGCGAGGCCGACCGCAAGGCGACCCTGGACTTTTTGGAGTGGCTGGTAACGGACGAAAAGGGAACACGGGCCCTGGCGGAGGATATGGGCTTTGTGGCTCCCTTTAAGATGGCAAAGCAGGCGGAAAACCCTCTGGTGCGCATTGCCGACGAAATGCTCGAAGCGGGCAAAAAGCCGGTAAGCTGGAGCTTTTCCACCATTCCCTCGGACAATTGGAAAAGCGGGGTGGGCACCGCCCTGACCCAATACGCCGCCGGTAAGGGAAGCTGGGCGGACGTGGAAAAGGCCTTTGTGGACGGCTGGGAAAGCGAATACAAAAAGGCCCACTCCTAAGCTATGAACAAGCAGTTGCGACGCTGGGCGCCGCTCTTTCTCTGGCCCACGCTGGCGGCCTTTTCCGTGGGCTTTGTCTGGCCCTTTTGCAGGGGACTTTACCTGTCCTTTTGCCGCTTTGTGACGGTGGGGGACGCCGAATGGGTGGGCCTTGCCAATTATCGGACGGCGCTGGCAGACGAGGGCTTTCTCTATTCCTTTTTGCTCACCGCCGCCTTTGCGGTGGTGAGCGTATTGGTCATCAATATCAGCGCCTTTACCATTGCACGGCTGTTGACCCGAGGGCTACCGGGCAGTAATCTTTTCCGCACGGTGTTTTTCAGCCCCAATCTCATCGGTGGCATCGTGCTGGGGTATATCTGGCAGCTCATTCTCAACGGTATTCTTGCCCGTTATGGGACCGCCCTGGCATTGGAGGCGAAATACGGCTTTTGGGGTCTGGTGATTCTGACAGCGTGGCAACAGGTGGGCTATATGATGGTAATTTATATTGCCGGACTGCAGAGCGTGCCGGACAGCCTCTACGAGGCGGCCCGTATCGACGGCGCCACCGGCTGGCAGATCCTGCGGCGGATCACCCTGCCCATGGTGGTGCCCTCCATCACCATCTGCACCTTTCTCACCCTCACCGGGGCCTTTAAACTCTTTGATCAAAATCTGGCCCTCACCGGCGGCGCGCCGGGACGGCTGACGGAGGGCGGCGGCACCGTCTATCTTACCGAGATGCTGGCGCTGAATATTTATAATACCTTTTACAGCAGTGCCGCCGCCCGTGGCGTGGGGCAGGCCAAGGCGGTGCTCTTTTCCGCACTGGTGGCGGTGATCGCCCTGCTACAGCTTCGCTGGACGGGGAAACGGGAGGTGCAGCAATGAGAACACACATCTCGGTCAAAAAATGGCTGCTCAGCCTTGTCTTTGCGGCCCTCAGCGTCGTTTATCTCTGGCCGTTGGCGGTGGTGCTGATCAACTCGTTTAAGAGCAAGGCGGGCATCTCCGCCCGCCCCTTTGCCCTGCCGGACGGGGAGAGCTTTGTGGGGGCGGAAAACTATATCACCGGTATGACCTTCGGCAATTACCCCTTTTACAAATCGGTGCTCTTCAGCTTTGTGATCACCCTGCTGTCGGTGGGGTTGATTTTGCTGTGCACCTCTATGTGCGCCTGGTTTTTGGCCAGACGGAATACCCGGGTGTGTCGGGGGCTGTATCTGGCCTTTGTCTTTTCCATGATCGTGCCCTTCCAGATGGTGATGTACACCCTTTCCAAAACGGCGGATGAGCTGGGGCTCAACACACCGTGGACCATTCCCGTGGTGTATCTGGGCTTCGGGGCGGGGCTGGCGGTATTTATGTTCAGCGGCTTTGTCAAAGGGATGCCGCTGGAGATAGAGGAGGCCGCCTCCATTGACGGCTGTAGCGTACCTCGCACCTTTTTCGGTGTGGTATTGCCCATTATGCGGCCCACCCTGATCTCGGTGGCCATTTTGCAGACTATGTGGATCTGGAACGACTATCTGCTACCCTATCTGGTGCTGGATCTGGGAGAATTTAAAACCATTCCCATTCATATCCAATATCTCAACGGCAGTTACGGTCAACGGGACATCGGCGCCATTATGGCCCTGATCCTGCTCAGCATCCTGCCCATCGTGATTTTCTATTTCACCTGCCAGAAATATATCATTAAAGGGGTAATGGCGGGAGCAGTTAAAGGATAGGTCTTGTATATTTTTAAAAAATATGATAAAATATCTGCTGTATAACCTTCAGCAGATATTTTTGATTTTTGGAGAGGATTATGAAATACAGAGAAATTACCATTCATACCACCTCCGCCGGAATCGAGGCGGTGAGCAACGTACTCATTGCGCTGGGTGTCGGCGGCTTCGAGGTGGTGGACAGTCGGGACTTTGAAGAGTTTTTGGAAACCACCACCCCCCATTGGGATTACGTGGACGACGAGCTGTTGCAACTGCGGCAGGCAGAGAGTGTGATCCGCATCTATCTGCCCGATAACGAGCAGGGGCTGGCCTCCTTCGCCCTCATTCGTGACGGAATGAGTGAGTTGGGAAAAAGTGAGCTGGCAGAACTCTACGGCTCGCTGGAGATCACCCTGGAGGAACGGGACGACAGTCAATGGACCGACACCTGGAAACAGTATTACAAACCCATCGTCATCAGCGACAAGCTGGCGGTGGTGCCGGTGTGGGAGGAATTTGAGGCCCTGCCGGAGCAAAAGGTGCTGTGGATGGATCCCGGCGCCGCCTTCGGTACCGGCAGTCACGAAACCACTGCGCTGTGTCTGGGCTTTTTGTCCGAGATGGAGCTACAGGGCAAGCAGGTACTGGACGTGGGCTGTGGCAGTGGTATTCTGGGCATTGCCGCCCTGCTGTTGGGCGCCGAACGCAACGTGGGTGTGGATATTGATCAACTGGCGGTCAAGGCCGGCGGTGAGAACGCCGCGCGCAACGGCGTGGAAGATAAGTGTGAATTTATGGCCGGCGATCTGGTGGAAAAGGTCAGTGGTACCTACGACGTGGTGTGCGCCAATATCGTGGCCGACGTGATCAAGATGCTGTTGGGTGACATCGGCGCTTTTATGAAAGAGGACGGTCGTCTGATTTTGTCCGGGATTATTGAGGGGCGCACCGAGGAGATCCGTCAGGCGGCAACGGCCCACGGCTTTTGCATTCTGCAGGAGCAGACCAAGCGGGGCTGGAGTGCGTTGGTCTGCGGAAAGGATGGAGCCAAGTGAGCCGATTTTTCCTGAGCGCTGAGGACAGTATTCAGCAAAACGAGATCCTTCTGCGGGGAGAGAATTTTCATCATCTGGCCCGTGTGCTCCGCGCCCGTGTGGGGGAGCAGGTGGAGGTCTGTGACGGAAAGGGGACCGACTACTTTTGCCGTTGCGCCGCTTTTGACAAGGAGGCGGCCAGACTGACCGTGGAGCGCTCTGCGCCCAGTGCGGCGGAAAACGGACCTCGCGTTACCCTTTATCAATGTATTGCCAAGGGTGAGAAGATGGAACAGATCATCACCCGTTGCGTGGAGATGGGAGTTTACCGCATCGTACCGGTGTTGTCCCGCTTCTGCGTGGCCCGACCCGAGCAAGGGGAGAAAAAACTGGAGCGTTGGCGCAAGATCGCTCTGGCCGCCGCCAAGCAAAGCGGCAGAGGGTTGGTGCCCGAGATCGCTCCCATTATGGATATTAAAGAGGCGGTGGCCGCTCTTGCCCATCTGCCCGGCGCCTTCGTTTGCTATGAAAAGGAGCAAACAAGATCATTGGCCAATCTGCCCGCCGGCGAGGAATATGCTTTTCTCATCGGCTCGGAGGGTGGACTGGCAGAGGAGGAGGCCGCGCTGTGGGAGCAGGCGGACATTCCTGCCGTCACGCTGGGCACCCGTATCCTGCGCACGGAAAATGCGGCCGCCTACGTGCTGCCCGTGCTATTTTACAAACATCAAACGGAGGAAGTAAGCCATGGCGAAAAATAAAACGGTTAAATATAACGTCCAGGAGGTGCACATCACCCAAAGCGTGGTGGCATTGTTTTTGTATGCGCTGATGATCTTCAGCGTCTGGGGCGTGCGTCGGCTGTACAGAGCGGTGGACTTTTTGGTATACGTCACCGCCGGTGTATTGCTGGCGGCCTTTGTGCTCACCCTGCTGTTGTGGAAAAAACAGCAAAAGGCGGGCGCTCTGCGGGGTACCCAACCCTGGGGGATGGATTTTTGGTGCTATCTTTGCGCCAGCGCCGCCAGCGCTCATCTGTTGCTGGCCCTGACCCGTCCCGTAGAATTCTGGACCTACACCGCCCCCATTATTTACGTAATGCTGATCCTGCACTATATTTTATACGTTACCGCTGTGGATCAGGGCGCCGACTTTTTGCGATTCGGCTTTTTGTGCGCCACGGCGGGGCTGGGGATGATGGGGACCTTTCAGACCTACTATAACACCCGTCAGCTGACCATTCCCACTCGGCTGTTGGCCCATGGGGATGCCTATACCGTGGGCTGGGTGGTGCTGGCGGCGGCCGCCCTGCTGATGTTGTATTTTTGGAAAAAGAAGGGTATTTCCTGCTGGAAAAATCTCAGCGTGGTAGCTATTTTTGCCGCCTATTGGGGCGTACTGCAATTGGGCTGGGGCAGTGGCTATATCGTTACCCTGATTTTCAGCGGTGTGCTGGCCGGCTGGTATATCCTGTTGCGGGTGTTGCGGCAGATCCGCGTCATCGCCTGACGGGTCTTTACCGGCGCAAAAAAGTCAATAGTTTTTGGTAAAAAATATATTTTTCTACACATTGACGGAAATTTGGTTTACATAAATTCTGTGGAAAAGTCTGTGGAAAAGGTGAAAAACTCGGGTCAAAATCGCCCAAAACCCCGTAAAACCGACTTTTTTGGTGTGGAAAAGTATGGGTACGTAAAATTATTGTACTGCCAAAGTTTAAAAAAACCTTGCATTCTGTGGCAGGGTATGGTATGATATTCGTGCGTTATTGTAAAATTTTGTTTTTTAAAATAGAAAGGTGATAAAAATGAGTATTGCACAGATTATTTTGGGCGCTGCCGCCATCGTTTTGAGCGTTGTGATCATGGTCGTGATTATGATCCAGCAGGGTAAGAACGACGGTCTGGGAGCCATGGCCGGCGGTAACGCTGCCGATGCCGAGAGCTATTTCAATAAAAACCAAAAGCGTGGTCGTGATGCGATTCTGGCCAAAATTACCATTATCGTTTCCATCATTTTGGTCGGCGTGATCATCGCTATGAACCTGATCGGCTAAGATAAATCAAAACGGAGTATGCACTCGGTGCATACGCCGTTTTTTTAGTTCCAGCCCCGACAGCGCTCCACTGCCTGCTTCCAACGGGTCAGCAGGGTTTGCCGCTGATCCTCACTCATACGGGGTTCATAGCGGCGGCAATGCTTGTGCAGGGTGCTGAGTTGATCCAACTCCGCTTTGCCGGCGCCGTGGGCCGCCAAAAAGGCTGCGCCCAGAGCGGTGGTGTCCTTCTGACCGGGAATCTCCAGCGGGATGCCGGAGATATCCGCCTGAAACTGCATCAAAAATTCGTTGGCGGTGGCGCCGCCGTCACAGCGCATCAGGGTGACGGGATGACCCACGTCCTGTCGGATGGCCGCCAGCAGATCACACACCTGATAGGCGGTGGATTCCAGGGTGGCGCGGGCGATGTGCGCTTTGGTCACACCACCGGTGATGCCGATGATCATACCGGTGGCGGAATTATCTCTGTGTGGGGCGGATAGTCCGGTAAAGGCGGGGACGAAATACACGCCGCCGTTATCCTTCACGCTTTCAGCCAGTACGCCGGTTTCGTGGGGGGCGCGAATGATTCCCAGCCCGTCCCGCAACCACTGGGTGGCGGCGCCGGCGATATGGATACCGCCGTCCAGAGCATAGGTACGCTTGCCCTCCAACTGCCAGGCCACGGTGGTCAGCAGTCCGCTGTCCGAGAGCACGGGGCTCTCACCGGTGTTCATCAGCATAAAGCAACCGGTGCCATAGGTGGTTTTCAGCATACCGGGCTGTAAACAGCCCTGTCCCAACAGCGCCGCCTGCTGATCGCACATCAGGGCGTTGATGGGGGCCTTGATTCCCAAAAAGGCGTCGGGATCGCTTATCCCGAAGGGGGCGGCGGAATCACGGATCTGGGGCAGACGGACGCCCTGCAGGCCGTACAATTCCAACAACGCCTCATCCCAGCATCCCTTGCGCACGTCGCACAACTGGGTGCGGGAGGCGGTGGAGGCATCGGTGGCAAAGGCCTTGCCGCCGGTGAGATTCCATAACAGCCACGCATCGGGGTTGCCGGCCATCAGCCGTCCCTGCTCCCGCAGAGCGGCCGCCTGTGGCAGATTTTGTATCATCCATTGCAGTTTTGTGGCGGAAAAATAACAGTCCGAGTGCAGGGCCGTTTTGTCATAGATCAGCTTGCCGTGGGTCTGCTCCAATTGCTGGGCGGCGGCCACGGTGCGCTGGTCCTGCCAGGTGATCACCGGGGAGATAGCCTGCCCCGTTTCGGCGTCCCACATTAATACGCTTTCCCCCTCGTGGTCAATGCCGATACAGGTTACGTCGCTTGCCACCGCATCGGCAAATTTCAGGGCGGCGCTGACTGCTTTCTTTACGCTGTACAGCAGCTCCTCTGCCTTATGCTCCACCAAGCCCGGAGCGGGGTAATAGCAGGGGGTCTCGCAATAGCCGCGGCTGGCGGCCACAAAGTTTTCGTCAAATAAAATGGCGGTGGTACCGGTGGTTCCTTGGTCGATACCCAGATAGTATTTGTTGAGCATTTCAGTTCTCCTGTGCAATTTTTTGTAAAATGGCGGGGAGCTCACTTAGATTTTCAATGATAAAGTCGGGCGGTGTGATATCGTCGGGCCACACACGGGCAAAGGGCTTCCACACGGTTTTAAGGCCTGCGCCTCTGGCGCCGCACACGTCGCAAAAAATATTGTCCCCCACGTATATCGCCTCGTCGGTACGGATGCCCAGCTTGCGGCAGACGGTGAGAAAGGGCAGGGGATGGGGTTTGCTTTTTCCCACGTCTTCGCTGATTACGATCTCGTCCATGTATTCGGGCACCTTGGTAAAGGACAGCTTTTCGCGCTGAATTTTGGTAAAGCCGTTGGTCAGCAAGGCCACCCGATATCCCATTTCCCGCAGGGTAGCCAGAGTGTCGTAGGCATCGGGGAAGGGGGTGATCCCGTTGTTAAAAGCGGGATAGAAAATGGCCCGATAGTCCTCGTCAGCAGGTTTTTCTGCAAATACTCCCAATCGGTCAAGCTCTGCGCAAACGCCGGGATAACCGTTGGTATAATAGCCGGCCTCGGAGGTTTCCGCTTCCAGCAGGGCGGCAGTAAACTCTTCCGCCGTCAGATCTCGGCGTAGGTATTTTTGCAGGCCGCTCATCAAAAAGGGTACCGTCTTGATCAGACTGATCTTACGATCGTACAGGGTGTGGTCAAAGTCAAAAATTACCGCTTTAATCATTTTGAACTCCTTTTCTATTTAACCAAAAATCTCAACAAATGTCAATATATTTCATCAAAACAAGCAAAACATATATTATATTTTATTGTATAAAAATTCAGAAATATTGTCAAGAAAGAAAGCTGAAGCCCTGTAGGAGACACTTCTGTACGAAGTGGACTTCCACAGGGCTTCGGTGTTTACTTATTGGTTGATTTCCTTGACGATGTCCACCACTTCAATAAGGTGGTCGATCTCATAGGGGCTGCGGGGCAGTGCCTCGGGCCAGACGGGATAAAAACGGATCCAGACGGGGGTCATACAGATGCCTCGGGCGCCACACACGTCCTTGACGGGATTGTCACCCACGTAGATGGCCTCTTCCGGTTTTACGCCCAGCTTTTCACAGATCTTGAGAAAGGCCCTGGCATCCGGCTTTTCATAGCCGGCCTCGGCGCTGGTGAGGATGCCGTCCATATGGGCCCGCAGGGGAGTGCGGTCGATCTTGTCGTGCTGATATTCCGGCGCACCCTTTTCGCAGTTGGTGAGGATGCCCGTCTTGAGACCCATTTTGTGCAGGGCTTCCATAGTCTCCACCGCATCGGTATGGACCACGATGGCCTCGGGATAATGCTTTTTTACGTAGGGGAAAAAGTTTTCAAAGCCCGGCGGGGCGGTAAACACGCCGTTTTCCACGTATTTGTCGTAGATACCGGGCCATTCGTTAACGTACAGACCCTGCTGGTCGGACAGGTGCATCTTGGCGATCATTTCCTCACGGGGCAGATCGGCCAGTCTGTCGCCAAACTCCGCCACAAATCCGTCGTAAAACTTTTCATAGGTCAGCCAACGGTCGTAGAGGGTGTGGTCAAAGTCAAAAATTACGGCTTTAATCATTATTTTTTACCCGTTTTAACGTATTCCAGTACCTGCTCCTTGGTCATACCGTCCAGACCCAGTCTGTCCAGCTTGCGGCCCAGCGCCCACCAATCTCTCTCATGGATATGGCTGTAGATGGTGATGATCGCCTTCATGGTGGGGGCCTCTACGCCTACCAATTCGGCAATGGCGACCCAGGGTACCAAACCGTTGGGACAGTCCTCGGTGAGATAACGGTTCCAGATATCGTTGGGACCGGAAATGGCGGTGAGGGAAACGTCACCGTGCATCTGCATATACAGCTCTTTCCAGGTGATCTGATGACCCTCGGGCTTGCCGGCGAAGTCCTCAATGGGGCGCAGTTCATAGCCCAGAGCGCGGCCGATGGCCTTTCTTTCCTGATCCAGAGCAACCTCCAGCTTGGCGCAGCCGGGGGTGAAATGCTCGTACATATGATAGCCGCCGCGGCAGGGCTGCTCGATCATACCGATGTTGATGACGCAGGCGCCGGAGTGCAGGGCGGGATTGACCAGAGACAGACCGCATTCCAGCACGTCGCGGTAGCAATACTGAATGGGAATAAAGTCGTTGATGTCGTCAAAGTATTCGTCCTTGGCATCGGCGGGGAAGAAGGACATATTGATGGGATTGATACCGGAGCAGAAAGCGACGGCCTCCCCCTTCAGACGGGTGTCGTAGGGCAGGTTGTTGGCTTCGGCAATCACGGGGCATTCGTCACCCAGCAGATTGCGGAATACCAGAGCGCCGAAGGCACCGGGATACAGTACCAACACCTGATCCTTCTTGACCACACCCTTCAGCTTTTCGGCAATGGATTCGTGGGCGTAGGAGGGGGTGACGATGAGGATGTATTTTACCCCGTCAATGGCCTCGGCCAGATTGTCGGTCAGCATTTCGATCTTGGCGGTAACGTCGATCACGCCGGTGACACGGATGGTCTTGTGCTCCTTGAGATTGGCCAGCTTGCCGATAAATTCGGTCTGTTCGTACATATTGATCTGATAGCCGCGGCTGTTCAGATCAGCCGCCATGGTGATGGCGCCGTTGCCGCCGCCGATGATTGCTACTTTTTTCATAGGGAAAACACTCCTTTAAATATTTTTTGGATGATTTCAGTATAAAAGCTTCTAAATTTATTGTCAATATTTCCGCCGCAAGCGAGCAAAAAATGAAGGATTGACTTTTGAAAAAAGATGCTATACAATGAAAACGATCAAATCAATCATTTTGGAGGAATCTCAATGAAATCGGACCGATTGACCCAAATCAAACAGATCATACTGCGGGAGGGACGGCTGACCAACACCGACCTTTGCCGCCGTTTTGGTATTTCTATGGCCACTGCCCGCCGGGATCTGGATATTCTGGAGGCAGAAGGGGTGATCCGCCGTGTCTACGGCGGTGCCGTGCCCGCCCAGCAGGATGATGTGGCGCAGGAGATTCCCCGATGGGAGCGCCGCCGTCAGGAGGGACTAAACGAAAAGGAAGCGGTAGCCCTGCGGGCGGTGGAGCTGATTCCCGACAATTGCACCGTCTATCTGGACAGCGGTACCACCCTCTACGAGGTGGCCAAATGTCTGGTGGGACGGAAAAACCTCACCGTCATCACCAACTCCCTTCGCATTGCTTCCTTATTGGGAATGGAAGAGGATCTGCAGGTGTATTGCATCGGCGGCCACGTCAAGGTGGATATGCTGGTGACCCTTGGGATGCTGGCCAACGAGAGTATGAGCCTCTTTCCCAAGGTGGACGTTGCCGTCTTTTCTGCCGACGGCTTTTTGCCCGGGCGAGGGCTTATGGAATATTCTATGGAAGTGGCTCTGCTGAAAAAGAGCATTTTGGGCAAGACCGGCGAGCTGATCGCCGTATTGGACAGCTCCAAGATCGGCAAGGCGGCGGACGTGACCACCTGCGCCACCACCGAGATCCACACCCTGGTCACCGACACCGGCGCCCCGCAGGAGGTGCTGGAGCTGGTGCGGAATCAAGGAGTACGGGTCCTGCTGGCAGAGAAATAATAAATAAAAGACGGGGTCTGCATCGCAGACGCCGTCTTTTCTATTGTTGCAACAAATCAAAGAGCCGGATCAACTGCTCGGGGGTGAGAGCTTCGGCTCTGGCCGTGGGCGGCAGCCCAAGGGCCACAAGACTTTGACTGATTTTATCTGCCGTGGTGTGCAGGGCGGCGGCCGCCGCCTTGAGCTGTTTGCGGCGGGCGGCAAAGGCTCCACGCAAAAAGGTGAGAAAGGCACCCACGTCCTCGATACCGCTGTCCCCTTTGGGGGTCAGCTTGATCACGGCGCTGTCCACGTGGGGGGCGGGAACGAAGCAATGGGGCGGCACGGTGCATACGTACTCCAGATCAAAGAGCGCCTGAGCCGCCACGGCGGGGGCGCGGTATTCCTTACTGCCTGGCTTGCTTTGCAACCGCAGGGCCACCTCTCTTTGGACCATAATGACGGCGCGGTCAAACAGACTCAGATTTGCCATCAGTTTGTCCAAAATCTCGGCGGTGATGTAATAGGGAAGATTGCCCACGATCACAAACTTTTCTCCCCCAAAGCTTGCCGCCCCCAGGGCGGCAAGATCGGTCTTGAGAACGTCACGCAAAACCAAGGAAAAATTGGGGTGGGGCACGGTCTTTTCCAAGAGGGGCGGCAGGGTCTTGTCAATTTCCACCGTCACCACTTTTTTTGCGTTTTTGCACAAAAGATCTGTTAAAAGCCCCACACCTGCGCCGATTTCCACCACGTTTTCGTCACCGTTCTCCACGGCGGCGGCAACGATGGCATCCAGAATTTTCTTATCAAAAAGAAAATTCTGCCCCAAAGATTTCTTTAGGATCTTACCCTCCTCGGACAGGGTAGTTTTGATAAATTCGGCGCTGTATTCCATAACTTTTTTCTTCCTTTTCTCAAGTAAAAGAGAACTAAAATATTTGTTGCAGACGGATCTCGGTGGACTCCTTCAGCTTGCGGGCGGTGCTCTCCACCTCTTCGGCGTTTTTACCCTCCACCAAAATGCGGATATAAGGCTCGGTACCCGAGGGACGGACCAAAATGCGCCCCTTGCCGCCGAAAATTTCTTCCGCTCGCCGTACGTCGGACAAAAACACCTCGTCCCGCATCAGCTTGCGCTTTTGCAGGTCGTTGGCGGTGACGTTGAAGAGGGATTGGGGATAGGGGGTAAAAACGTCGTATACCTCGGCGGCACTCATTTTTAAATCCGCCATGGCGCACAACAGCATCACGGCCGTGAGCTGTCCGTCGCCGGTGGTGGCTTTTTCTCTGAAGATGATGTGACCGGAGTTTTCCCCGCCCAGCATATAGTCCTTATCCAGCATTTCCTCCAGCACGTAGCGGTCGCCCACCTTGGTGCGGGGCACCTGAATTCCGTGGGCCGCCATCTTTTCCGTCAGGCCCAGATTGCTCATCACCGTGGCCACCAGCGTGTTGCTTTTCAGTCGTCCCTGCTTTTTGAGATACAGGGCAATGACGGCCATGATTTTATCCCCTTCGATGATGCGCCCCTTGGCATCTACCGCCAGACAGCGGTCGGCATCTCCGTCAAAGCCAAAGCCAATGTCGGCGCCGCTTTCCGCCATTTTGGCGGCCAGATATTCCATATGGGTGGAGCCACAACCGTCGTTGATGTTTTTGCCGTCGGGATGATGACCGAACAAGGTATATTGCACGTCCAGCCCGCCGAACACGCGGGGTGCGGTGTCACAGGCGGCGCCGTTGGAGCAGTCCAGCAAAAGGGTAAATCCGCTCAGATCCTGCTCGCAGGCTTGCTTGATATGCTCCACGTAAAAATCCTTGGCCTGCAGATGCTCGCTGAGATTGCCGGCCTGGGGACAGAAGGGTACCCGCTCAAAATGATCCATCAGCTCCTCAATTTCCTCTTCCTTTTCGTCGGGCAGTTTGATGCCGCCGCGGGTGAGGATCTTGAGGCCGTTGTATTCGTACGGGTTGTGGGAGGCGGAGATCATCACTCCCGCATCGGCCCCCATCCGATCAATGAGAAAGGCCAGGGCCGGGGTGGGCAATACCCCCACGTGGATCACGTCCACGCCACTGTAACAAAAGCCGCTGATCATAGCACCGGTGAGCATCCCGCGGGAAATGCGGGTGTCACTGCCCACCAATACCTTGGCCCGGGGATTGTCTTTTTTCAGTAAATGACCGCAGGAGGCGGCGCAACGAAAGGCCAGATCGTGGGTCAGTGCGTTTTCCACCACCCCACGGATGCCGTCGGTTCCGAAATATTTTCTCATAACGCCACCCTCCTATTCCACCGTAACGCTTTTGGCCAGATTGCGGGGCTGATCAATGTCACAGCCCTTTTCCAGCGCCACGTAATAGGCCAGTAGTTGCAGCCGCACGGCGGCGGCCAGCGGTGCGGTGATCTCCGCCATCGGGGGCAGGGGGATCACGGCGTCGGCAAAGTCGGAAACATCCACGTCCTCGTAGGTCACCACGGTGACAAAGGCGCCCCTGGCCTTGACCTCCTTGAGATTGGAGGCGGTTTTGGCCAGACGGCCGCGATCGGTCATCACCGAGATTACGGGAGTGCCGGGGGTGATGAGGGAGATGGTGCCGTGCTTGAGCTCGCCGGCGGCGTAGGCCTCGGAATGGATATAGGAGATTTCCTTGAGCTTCAGCGAGGCTTCCATGGCAAGATGGCTGTCCTGCCCCCGTCCCATAAAGAACACCTGTTCACAATCTTTAAAGCGGGTGGCCATTGCTTTGGCCTTCGGCGCAAAGGCGAGGGCGGATTCGATCTGCTCCGGCAATGCCTCAAAGGCTACCATCATATCCTTATATTCCTGCATACTCAGCCCCTTGTCTGCCAGTCGTACCGCCACCAACTGCAGCAGGCAGACCTGACACAGATAGGCCTTGGTGGTGGCGACGGCGATCTCGGGACCGGCCAGCGTATACAGGGTGTGATCGCTGAGCCGCGCCAGCGAGGAGCCCCGCACGTTGACAATGGCCAAGGTACGCACGTTGTGCTCCCTTGCCAGTCGCACGGCGGCCAGCGTATCCGCCGTTTCTCCCGATTGGGAGATGGCGATCACCAGATCCTCTTTATGCAGAATGGGATTGTCGTATCGGAATTCGCTGGCCACGTGGACCATCACGGGGATGCGGGCCAGCTTTTCAATGGCGTATTTGCCCAAGAGTCCTGCGTGATAGGCACTGCCGCAGGCCACGATGTGCACGTTGCCCTTCACACGGAAATCAAAGGCTTCCTCTTCAAAAATGGTAAAGTCGTTTTTATAGCGGGCCACCGTATCCCGCAGGACGGCGGGCTGTTCATAGATCTCCTTGAGCATAAAATGGGCATAGCCGTTTTTGCGGGCGGCGCTCTCGTCCCAATCGGCGGTTTTCAGTTCCTTCTCAATGGGCCGCAACCCTTGATCTACAAAGCGTACACCGTTTTTGTCCAGCACGGCCAGTTCTCCCGTTTCCGGCAGATAATACTGTTTGGTGCGGGCGAGAACGGCGGGAATGTCCGAGGCCAGAAAGGTCTCCTTTTCTCCCACCGCCACGATGAGGGGTGAGCCGTGCCGGATGGCGTAAACGGTGTCCGGCCGGTCCTCAAAGAGGATGCCCAGGGCATAGGCGCCCCGGAAATGGGCCACCGCCGCAAAGATCGCCTCCTCGGGACTGTCTTGATAGCAGGCGTTGATCACCGCCGCCGCAATTTCCGAATCGGTGCCGGAAACGGGGTGGGGGTGAAAACGGGCGGAAAGCTCGGGATAATTTTCAATAATGCCGTTGTGCACCAGCGTCACCCGTCCCACCCGATGGGGATGGGCGTTGCAATCGCTGGGCTCCCCGTGGGTGGCCCAACGGGTGTGGCCGATGCCGCAACGGGCGTCCTGCAGTCCCGTTTGGGACAGCTTGCGGACAAGGCGTTCCACCTTGCCCTCGGTTTTTACGATTTCAATTTTATGATGATGAAAGACGGCGATGCCGGCAGAGTCATAGCCTCTGTATTCCAGCTTTTGCAATCCGTCGATCAACACGTCGGGAGCCTGACGCTCACCGACGTATCCGATGATACCGCACATAGCGATCCTCCTTACTTGATGAGCTCAGGTTTATTCTTTTTTACCCAGTTTTCTTTGTTGGTCTGTCGCGCGCGGGCAATGGCCAGCGCCGCCGCAGGCACCCGATCGGTCACGGTACTGCCGGCGGCGATATAGGCGTTGTTTTCCACGGTGACGGGAGCGATGAGATTGGTGTTACAGCCGATAAACACGTTGTCACCGATCACGGTGCGGTATTTATGAATACCGTCGTAATTGGAGGTGACGGTGCCGCAACCGAAGTTAACGCCGCTTCCCACGTCGCTGTCTCCCACGTAGGTCAGGTGGGAGACCTTGGTGCCGTCGCCGATCTTGGCGTTTTTCAGCTCCACGAAGTCGCCGATGCGGCAATTTGCTCCCACCTCGGTTGCGGGACGCAAATAGGCAAAGGGACCCACGGTGCTGTGGGCGCCCACGGTACAATCGGTCAGCACGCTTTTTTCCACGGAAACGCCGTCCCCCAGCACCACGTTGTGCAGGCGACCGCCCAACAGGGTACAGCCACGGCCGATGCTTCCCTTGCCGGAAAGCACGGTGTCCCGGGCGATAAAGGTGCCGGCGCCGACGGTGTACAATGGGCTGAGGGTGACCTGGTCACATTCCACGAAAACTCCTTGCTCCCACAGGCGGGAAAGCAGAGCGTTTTTTCGGGTGGAAAGGACCTCTGAAAGGTTGTAAGGGGTGAGCCGTCGGGCGTGGTGTAACACCAGAGTCGGAAGCTTCGCGATCCCTTGTGCATCAAGGACTCCCGACTCCGAAATATAGCCCAGTTCCTCACCGGTTTCCGATAGCAGGCGCCCTCTTTTTGCATTTCCGGCGACCTGCCCCAATTCCTCGGGGCAAAAGTCTGCGTCGGCATGCAGAAAAAGACCGCCTTGCATCGGGGTGTCGCAGTCCTTTTCCGCTATTTTAATCTCCGGCAATGCTGCCTTGATTTGTGCGTGCACAAATTCCTCCAGCAGCAATGCGGAAATCGTTGTAGCAGAAAAAGGGCTGCCATCCCGCAGGATGTAAGCCAGTTTTTCCATATTCGATTTTCTCCATTTTTCCTAAAGATTTTTTCCTAAAGACGTCTTTTCCGAGGGGAGCGGTCTGCCGATCACTCCAAAGACGTCTGTTATCATACCATATTTTTCCGTTAATTGCAAGTCCCCGACCTCCTACTATTGGTATTATATACAATTTGGCACCAAAAAAATTATGCAATATCCACAAAACGCAGGAAGGCGGAAATGTTGGCATTGACTTTTGTATTAGATTTATATATAATTTTATTAAGTATTATGCGCAAGTATAATTTCAACGCATACCAGGAGGTAATAATCATGAAAAGCATCAAGCGTATTTTGGCAACGGCTTTGATGTTGGCTATGGTCTTTACGTTGCTGGGCAGCACCTTTACGGTTTCTGCCGCCAGCACCGTGAACTGTACCGACAGCATTATCGTTGTCGATGACGACTTTGCCAATGCGGCAAAGGGCACGGCTGTATCTGCCATCGTCGCCGGTACCACGTACAAGGGCGTTATGGGCAGTACCGCTTTTGCAACGATTGAGGACGCCTACGAGGCCCTGAAGGCCAACGGCTCCATCTACGTTGCGGCCGGTATCTATTCCGAACAGCTCAAGCTGAACAAAACGGTTAGTCTGTTTGGTAATAAGGCCGACGTCAATCCCAACAATGAAAATGAAATTTCCGAGGCTTCTGACAAGCGCTCTGCCACCGGTAAGGATGAGACGATCCTGCAGGATACCCTGATCTCCTACCTGCCCAGAGCTATGGATGAGCAGATCACCGGCTCTTGTGAGCTGACGGTCAACGGCTTTGCCCTCACCGGCGACAGCTGCATTCGCCTGCAGGAGGACCGTGTGTCCAACGCCCGTGTCACCATCACCTGCAACGTGTTTGATCTGATCAACGATAAGGCCTACAATAAATTGGGCATTACCGACGACGCATTCAGCGCCGTTCAGATCGGTCAGCCCGCTTCCTACAGCTTCGTGGCTTCTATGGCAACGATTACCAACAACCGTATTGAGAGAGTCGGCTCTGCCGGTAACGGCATTGCCACCACCGCCGGCTTCACCGCTTCTTGGGTGACGGAAATCAATATCAGCGGTAACTACATTGCCAACGTAACCGGTGACGGCTTTAACGTTGCCCATCTGGTCAACACCACCACCGTTTCTAACAACTACGTTAAGAACGCCGGTATGGCCCGTGTTCACGAGTTTATCAGAGGTACCGTGAAGATCACCGGCAACACCTTTGATACCGTGGGTGGATCCACCGGTAACGGTCAGTATGCTCTGGGCGTATATGCCGAGGCAAACACCTCCACCTATTCCAGTAACTGGCCCGTGGATACCGAGAACGTTCAGATCAGCGGTAACACCTTTACCAACCTGGGTAAGGCCATCCGTCTGTACGGCCGTCTGCGTCAGAGTGATTCTCCCATCAACTCTTCTCCCTACGGCACCAAGATCTTTGATAACGTTTTCGTTCCCGCAGCCGCCGCCGACTGTACCTTTATCCATATGAGCTACGGTGACGGTCTGTACAAGGTGCCCGTTTACGATAACTACACCGGCGGTCGGAATCCCAAGGACGTTTGTCTGATTGACGCCAGCGATTCCGCGACTGCCTTTGCCTTTGATGAGTATTGGCTCAACGAGGAAAAGACGGATCCCTCCTCTCTGTTGGACGTTACCGCCATTACCAACACCAACGGTGTTTCCTTTGCCGGCGCTGACATCAAAGTGGCTCCCGATTGCTCCATCACTACCTCTATTCCTTCCAAGCTGAACGAAGTTCAGATCGGTCTGGAGGTTAAGGAAGGCGCATACTACGAGCTGTTTTCCGATGCCACCTGCACCACTCCGTTGGAAAACAATACCGTAGCCCTGACCCCCGGTCAGATCAGCTATGCTTATGCAAAGGTATACTATGGCAATTATTCCGCTGTTTACAATATCTTGCTGACCAGCAAGGTTGCTTATACTGATTACCTGGATGCTTCCGAATATGTTGTCGGTCCCGAGTTTTCTCAATATCCTGCCAACCAGCAGATCTACGTTGAGGTTAACGGTGAGTGGCGCCGCGCTGTTGCCGGTCACTCTGCGTTCAGCGATCTGCCTCTGGCTATGGACAAGGCGATGGCCGGGGACATCATTTATATGACCGCCGGTGCTTACGAGACTCCCTTTACCATTCAGGGCAAGGGCGTTAAGATCCGCGGTGCCAAGGCGGGTATCAACCCCAACAATATGAACAGCGCCGATTACAGCAGAAGTGACGAGCGTGGCGATCTCAATGAAGAGACCCGCTTCACTGCTAACATCACTCTGATGAGCGGTATCAACGGTATCTCTTTCGATGGTGTTACCTTCACCGAAAAGGGTCGCTTCCTCTTCTCCGGTACTTTCGGCATTGAGAATATGACCTTTGAGAACATTATGTGTACCGGTTCTACCGATCAGGACGCTCTGATGTATCGCGGCCGTAATGATACCGGCAAGAGCACCTTCTCCAACTTCCGTCTGGCCAACAGCCGCTTTGAGGGAGCAGGTACCAACTACGTGATGCGTTTGCCCAACATCTCCAACGGTATCTTTGAGGCTAACGTCTTCACCGGATGTAACAAAAACATCTACATGGGCGGTCTCGACGGTAGCAGCACCGACGTGCTGATGTTCAAGGATAATATTTTCCAGAACATCACCTGTAATAACTTCCTCTACATCGGTCAGTCCACCAACGGTACCAACGATATCGGTGCCAGAGTTAAGAACAGCATTACCCTTGACGGTAACAAAGTGCTTGGCTGCACCGGCGGTACCTTTATGTATCTTGACCGCTGGACTGCCGGTAACCACCTGACCATTACCAACAACCGCTTTGAGGGTTCCAAGGGTCAGTTCAACGTAAACTGCTATGAAAAGTTTACCGGTCAGACCATTGACATCCATGAGAACTATTTTGATTCTTCCATCTCCAAGATTTTGACCAACAACCTGCTGGCCACCGTGGCAGACTGCTCTTACAACTACTTTGCCAACGGTCCCGTCGGTGCCATCGCCGGTGCAGGTACTTACGTTCCTTATTATACTGATGCGGCAATGACCAAGCTGGCCGGCGCTTACGAGATCACCTCCGTTACCTCTCCTGCCGCCGCTGTGTTGGATGGTGAGAACAAGACCATCACTTACAACGCCGCTACCGCCGCCGACTTCCTTGACTTTGCCGTTGAGGTTTCCGACGGTTGCACCTACAAGATCTATAGCGACATAACTTGTCAAAACGAGATTTCTTCCACCATCACCCTGAAGGGTGTGGAGACCGTATTCTACGTAAAGGTATTCGCCGAGGATGGCGTTTCCAGCGCAGTATACACCGTAACGGTGAACCAGCCCATTAACAACAACGCCGAATTGTTGGGCATTGACGTTGAGGGTAGCACCTGGGTAGAGCAGGGCACCAAGTACAATTGTGTCCTCCCCAACAGTTACGTTAAGGGTCCCCTCCTGCCCATCGTTTCCGCAGGCGGCAGCGCTTCCTTCTATGCCACCACCGATACCGAACTGACCACCCCCATCAACTACACCGTTGATATGTACATCCCCGTCGGAAAGACTTCCTATTTAATTAAAGTAACTTCCGAGGACGGTACCAACGAGCAGGTATACGAAGTTTCCTTCACCCGTACCAAGAGCACCGCGGCTGAATTGGTAGACGTTAAGGACAGCATCGAGGACGTTACCATTGACGGTAACGTGGCGAAGATGACGGTTGATAACGAAACCACAAGCCTGTTGCCCGAGCTGGTTGTCAGCGACGGCGCCACCTATGAGCTGTTCAGCGACATCGGTTGCAACATCTATCAGGATGAGGCTTTGGCACTGGTAGTCGGCGAAAACAAGGTCTATGCCAAGGTTTCCGCCGAGGATGGCGTTACCTCTCAGGTTTACACCATCGTAATTGAGCGTATGGATAAATCCGCCGATAAGAGAATTATGGTTGCTTCCTTCCCCATCTTTGCTACCAGCGAGGATGAACTGGTCAACGACGCCACCGGCGAAATGATCGGTATGAAGAGAATTGACAACAGCGCCAAGGTGCTGTATCTCCAGCCCAACGACTATATTGCTTCTCTGAAGGATACTCTGGTCGTGAACGACGGCGCCACCTATGAGATCTTTGCTCAGTATGACGAAGGCACCGACGAGCTCAGCGGCAAGCTCAGCTCCAACAGTGACCAGAAGACCATCAAGCTGGCCGAAGGCACCAACACCTTCTATATCCGCATCAACGCACTCAACGGTAGTTCCGCCGTCTTCAAGATGATCGTTCTTAACAAGATCCGGAACACCGAGAGCGACATCATCTCCGTCAACGGCTTCGCTCAGAAGCGTGTGGACAACGTGATCACCGGTAGCAACGGCACCGATAATCCTCAGGTGGACATCTTTGTCAGCGACAACGCCACTGCCAAGGTTTATGCCGACCGTAAGAAGACCAAGGAAATTCCTTCCACGATGACTTCCTACACCGTTACCGAGACCAAGGAAACCTTCACCAACTGCAAACTGTCCAGCCCCATGTCTCAGGGCTATATGGTACTGTACGTTGACGTTACTTCCCAGACCGGTGTAACCTCCAGCTACGTACTCAAACTGACCGCCGGTATGTTCAGCGCCAAGTTTAAGGACGTTGAGGATCACTGGGCCGCCAAGTACATCAATGAAGCCTATCTGATGGGCGTTACCAACGGTACCAAGTGGAGTGACGGTACTTACACCTTCAATCCTCAGGACAAAGCCACCCGTGAGCAGGTTGCCGTCTTTATGTGTAACCTGATGGGCGTGAACTCCGCCGCTTACCAAGGTGTTACCCTGAAGTACAAGGATGCCAAGCAGATCTCCAAGTGGGCTTCCAACGCCGTTAAGGCTGTCTATGAACTGGGTATTATGCAGGGTGACGGTACCAACTTCAACCCCAAGGCTAACATCAGCCGTCAGGAGTTTATGTCCGTGATGGTTCGTGCAGCCGCTCTGGATACCAGCAAGGGCTCTGCCTCCAACCTCAAGCGCTTTAAGGATGGCGGCGACGTTGCCAAGTGGGCTAAGACTGCTGTTGCCACCGCCGTAGCCTACGGTTTGGTCAATGGTGACGAGCACGGCTATCTCAATCCCACCAAGTCCATCTCCCGTGCCGAGATCGTAACCATTATGGTTGGCGCCAAGAGCTACGTGAGATAACCCAATAATCAAACGACCGCAAGCAACCGCTTGCGGTCGTTTTTTTCTTGAATATTTTAAGTGGCTGTGATATGATGACATTATAATAAAAATCGGGAGGAAACGGCAATGCGCTTTTACGAAGATCTGCAAAACACGTCGGTGGGGCGCTTACCCACACGCAGTTATTATATTCCGGAGGGAAAGGCGAAATATACCTTGCTCAACGGTGAATTTTCTTTTGGATATTATCCCGATGGGGATAGAGTGGACGTTTGTGCGGCGCCGTGTAACGACAGGGTTGCCGTGCCCTCCACCTGGCAAAACACCGGATATGAACAGCCCAATTATGCCAACGTGGACTATCCATACCCCGTGGATCCTCCTTACGTGCCGATGGAAAATCCCGTGGGGATTTACACCCGTGAGATCGAGGTATGCGGCATTGGTCGCACCTATCTGGTGTTGGAGGGCGTTTCCTCCGAGGCGGAGGTATATCTGGACGGTCAGTTCGTGGGCCGCACCCAAGGGAGCCATCTGCAGGCAGAATTTGATCTGACCCCCTTCGCCGCCAAGGGTACCCATACCCTTCGGATCGCCGTGCGTAAATGGTGCGTGGGTAGTTATCTGGAGGATCAGGATTTCTTCCGTTGCAACGGTATTTTCAGAGACCTGTATCTGTTGGAACGCCCCGAGGGTCATATCGTGGACGTGGATATCCGTACCCATATCAGCGGTAAGGTGACCGTTACCACCGCCCCTGCCACCGTACTCACGCTGTCCGATGGTACGACCTTGTTGGCCACCGCCATCACCGATGAGCGGGGCGTGGCCCTGTTGCAGGTGGAAAAACCCGTTTTGTGGAATCCGGAAAAACCTTATTTATATACTCTGTGTCTGGAGAAGGCAGGGGAGAAGATCACACAAAAGATCGGATTCCGCGAGATCACCGTCAATGCCCAAAAGGCCATTTGCGTCAACGGTGTGCCGGTAAAACTAAAGGGCGTCAATCATCACGACACCTCTCCCACCGGCGGTTGGGTGATGACGGATGCGGAGCTTCGCCGAGATCTGGAGTTGATGAAAGAACTGAATATGAATATCGTCCGTACCTCCCATTATCCGCCCACCCCCAAGTTTTTGGAATGGTGCGACGAGCTGGGTCTGTACGTGGTGCTGGAAACGGATATTGAGACCCACGGCTTTTGCCACCGTCACGGCAAGGCGCTGTTCAAGCGCGGCTATGACGTGGAAAATCCCGATTGGATCTGCAACCGACCTGCCTGGGAAAAGGAATACGTGGAGCGGATGGAGCGTGCCTGGGAACGGGATAAAAACCATATCTCCATTTTGATGTGGTCCACCGGTAACGAGAGCGGCCACGGGGAAAATCATCAGGCAATGATCCGCTATCTGCGCTCTAAAGAGGATGGCAGATTGATCCACGCCGAGGATGCCAGCCGCGCCCACCAGCAACGCTGGAAACGGGAGGTGGAGAAGGCGGAGGAGCAATATCGCATTGCCAAAGCTCTGCAGGAAAAAGAGGATCAGGCGGCGGAAAAACTGGCCGCCGCCAAGGCCGGGTTTGAAAAGGCCAAGGCATACGAGCACAAGGTGGACGTCCATTCCCGTATGTACCTTTCCCTTGACGGTGTTCGTACCTATTGCGAGCAGGTGGCAGAGCTTCCTTTGTTTTTATGTGAATACGCCCACGCTATGGGCAACGGTCCCGGCGGAATGTGGGATTATATGGATCTGCTGTACCGCTACCCCAATTTTGCGGGTGGCTGTATCTGGGAATGGGCGGATCACGCCGTATGGCGTGACGGCGCCTATCGCTATGGGGGCGATTTCCCCGGCGAGCTGACCCACGACAGCAACTTCTGCGTAGACGGTATGGTGTTCCCTGATCGTTCTTTCAAGGCGGGAACATTGGATATCAAAGAGGCCTACGCCCCCTTCCGTGTTTATTATAAGGAAGGAAAACTGGAAATCCGTAACCTGTTTGATTTCACTTCCTTTGCCGAATGTGAGATTTCCTATTGCTTGGAAGTCGATGGAAAACAGGTGGCCGCAGGCCAATTGCCACTGACCACTCCCGCCCATCAGACCAGTGTGGTGGATCTGCCCGTTGCTCTGCCCGAGTGCCGATATGGCGCTCTGCTGAAGGTGACGCTGAAGCAAAGAGGCGCATTGTTGGGTACGGCCTGTTGTGAACTGGCAAATCCTGTTGCCACTGTTGCGACGGGGGAGCCCCTGACCCTTTCCTGCGAGCAGGGCTACGTCTACGCCAAGGGGTCGGATTTCTGCTATCGCCTCAGCCCCAAGACGGGTATGTTTGACAGTATTTGTCTGCAGGGGGAGGAAAAACTGGCCGAGCCTATGCAACTCACGGCCTTCCGAGCGCCCATTGACAACGAGCGTAAAGAGAGATGGATGTGGGAAAAGTCCGGCGCTGACCGTGGCGCAGAAAATCTCAATCGGCAATTTACTCATCTCTATGATCTGACGGTGGAGGGCAACGTGGTGACGGCGCAGATCTCTCTGGCCGGTGTTTCCCGCGCTCCCTATTTCCGCGGCACCCTGCAATACACCTTCTTTGCCGACGGTCGTGTGCAGGTGACGCTGACGGGCGATATCAAAAAGGAATGTGTGTGGCTCCAGCGCTTCGGATTTGAAATGAGTCTATTGGGTGAGGATCTGCCCTTTGATTATTACGGCAGAGGCCCGTGGGAAAACTACGTGGATCTCTATCATCACGCCCCCTTGGGCCGCTACGAGAGCACGCCTGCTCGGGAATACGTGCCCTACGTCCGTCCCCAGGAGCACGGTAATCATACCGGCGTGCGTGAGTTAAACGTGGCAGGGTTGACCTTCCTTGGCGCCCCCGCCTTTGAGTGTAACCTGTCCCGCTACAGCACCGCCGCTCTCACGGCGGCAGAACATACCGACGAGCTGGTGGCAGACGGCAACACCCATCTGCGGTTGGATTATAAAAATTCCGGCATCGGCTCTGCTTCCTGCGGTCCCGCTCTGGAGGAGCAATATCGCCTGCAGGAAAAGCATATTGAGTTCAGTTTTACACTCGCATTGCAAAAATAAAAAAACGGTGTTTGTCCTTTCGGACAAACACCGTTTTAAATTCAGCATCCATTAGTTGTTGCCAAGTTCCTTGTTCTTTTGAAAGGCGGCTTGTACGGCGGCGATGGCGGCGGCACGCAGACCGCCGTCCTCCAGCGCCTTTACACCCATAATGGTGCTACCGCCGGGGGAGCATACCTCGTCCTTGAGCTGGCCGGGATGCTTGCCGCTGGTCAGCGCCAACTCGGCGGCGCCGGCCATGGTGGCGGCGGCATAGGTCAGCGCCTTGTCACGGGGCAGACCGCAGGCCACGGCGCCATCGGCCAGAGCTTCCAAAAACAGGTACATATAGGCGGGACCGCAGCCCTGCAGGGAACAACCGGCATCGATCAACTTTTCTTCAATGGGGTCCAGCATTCCCGCAAAGGACAGATCGCTGACAAAGCTTTGCTCCATCGCAGGGGTGACCTGCTTGTTGCAACTGTAAAGGATCATACCTTTACCTACGGAAACGGGGGTGTTGGGCATAATGCGGATGACGGGCAGGTTGCCGCCGGCCATTTCCTCAATGCGGGCCATGGTAAGTCCCGCCGCCATAGTGATCAGCAAGGGGCGACGCTCCTGCAAAACAGGTTGGATCTTTTCCAACATAGCGCCCATCATCTGGGGCTTTACGGCCAAAAACAGGCGGTCACAGGCCGCCGCCTCTTCATTACTGCCAACCTTGCAACCCAGGACTTTTGCCAGCGCCTCGGCCTTATTTTGGTCGTGATCGGCCAGCAGGATGTCGGTGGTGTTGCGGGCCAGA
Organism: Eubacteriales bacterium; assembly: GCA_045541535.1. Classification (GTDB taxonomy): domain Bacteria; phylum Bacillota; class Clostridia; order Oscillospirales; family QAKW01; genus Firm-08. Next base: position 22,308 of record JAZQJG010000069.1, on the reverse strand, counting down.
GCCTTGGCGATGGCGCCGCCCATATTGCCGCAACCAATAAATCCGTATTTCATAATGGATCTCCTATCTGATCTGTCCGTTGCCACGGACGATGTATTTGTAAGTGCACAGCTCCCTGAGCCCCATAGGGCCTCTGGCGTGGAGCTTTTGGGTGGAAATACCCATTTCACAGCCCAGTCCGAATTCGCCGCCGTCGGTAAATCGGGTGGAGGCGTTGACGTACACGGCGGCGCTGTCCACTCCCGCCGTAAAGGCGGCAATGGCGGCGGCATCGGTGGATAGGATGGCCTCACTGTGACCGGTGGAATGGGCGGCGATGTGAGCGATAGCCTCTGCCACACCTTCCACACATTTTACCGCCAGAATATAGTCCAAAAATTCGGTATCAAAGTCCCGTTCTCCTGCGGGCGTGCCCGTAATATAGCGGGCGGCCGTTTCATCCAAACGCAATTCCACGGGGTTTTCCTTGCGCTTTGTCACCAGTCGCTGTTGTAACAGGGGGAGCAGGGTGGGAGCAACGGCTTTGTCCACCAGCAATACCTCGGCGGCATTGCACACGCTGGGGCGGCTGGTCTTGGCGTTTTCAATGATCTGCAGGGCCATTTCCACATCGGCGCTCTTTTCTACGTAAATATGGCAGATGCCGGTGCCGGTGGCAATGCAGGGAACGGTGGCGTTTTGTACGCAGGCGTTGATCAGGCCAGCACCGCCTCTGGGGATCAGCAGATCCACATACTTGTCTGCCTTCATCAGTTGATTGGCGCTTTCTCTGGTGATGTCCTGCACCAGATGCACCGCATCCTCGGTGATCCCCACGTGGCGCAAACCGTCCCGCAGGGCCTCCACGATGGCGTTGGCGGATAAAAAGGCTTCCTTGCCGCCCCGCAACACGCAAACGTTGCCGCTTTTCAGCGCCAGGGCGGCGGCATCGGAGGTTACGTTGGGCCGACTCTCGTAAATGATGGCGATCACACCCATGGGAACGGCGGTCTTTTCAATGATCAAGCCGTCTGCTCTGGTGTGGGTTTCCAGCACTCGTCCCACGGGATCGGGCAGGGCGGCTACCTGACGGATGCCCTCGGCCATTCCCTCAATCCGGGCGGCAGAGAGCATCAGGCGATCCAGCATTACCTCGCTGATCTTGCCTTTGGCATTTTCCATATCCTGCAGGTTTGCGGCGAGGATGGCGTCGGTGTGTTGCATCAGGGCGTCTGCCATGGCAAACAGCGCTTCGTTCTTCTGTTGTTCGGTCAGGGTGGCGATGGCCGTTTTGGCGGCCGCCGCCCGTTGTAACATTGCAAGCATACTCAGTTCTCCTTTGCAGTAAATCGGGTGCCCACGTCCTTACCGTCCATAATATCGTACAGACAGGTGGGCTCACTGCCGTCGGTGATGATCATATCACAGCCGCAGGCCAGACAGATCTTGGCGGCATCCAGCTTGGTCACCATACCGCCGGTGCCCTGCTTGCCACCGCCGCCGGCCAGCGCATACAGCTCGTCACTTACTTCTCTGACACAGTGAATCAGTTCAGCCGTTTCATCCTTGTGGGGATCGGCGGTATACAGTCCCCGAATGTCCGAGAGCAGGATCAGCAGATCTGCCTGCACACTTTCGGCCACGATGGCGGCCAGGGTATCGTTGTCACCGATCACGATTTCCTCGGTGGCCACGGTATCGTTTTCATTAATGATGGGAATGGCGCCCATCTCAAGCAAACGGTTTAAGGTGTTGCTGAAGTTTTGGTGGCGGCCTTCGTGCTCCACGTCGGCGCCGGTAATCAGCAACTGACCCACGGTGTGATTGTATTCGCCAAACAGCTTGTCGTAAATATACATCAGTTCACATTGGCCCACGGCGGCGGCCGCCTGCTTGGTGGGAATATCGGTGGGACGGGTGGCCAGTCCCAGCTTGCCCACCCCCATACCAATGGCGCCGGAGGAGACCATAATGACCTCGTTACCGGCGTTTTTGATGTCGGAGATCACCTTGCAGATTTCCTCCACCCGACGGATGTTCAGATGTCCGGTGGGATGTGCCAGCGTACTGGTGCCGATTTTAATGACGATTCTCATTTCTTATTCCTCCAATTGTGACGTAACCTCTCCCGAGGTAAAAATTCTTTGCATTCCGTCGGCCTGACGTAGGATCAGCCCGCCGTCGGGGGTGAGGTCCACGGCCGTTCCCCGTACGGTTTTGTCTCCCTGTTGCAGGGTGACGGTCTTACCCAGCGTACAGCAATGGGCTTTGTATTTTTCCATATAGGCTCCCCCGTGGTACAACTGCTGTAAACGGTGCAGTAGGGCGCTGATGATCTGCTCCGCCGCCATAGGATCGGGGGCGTCCAGCAGGGAAGTGGCGGGATGACGCAGACCCTCGGGAAAGCCATCCTTCGGCGGCAACAGGTTGATGCCGATGCCGATCACCGTGGCACGATGCTCCCCTGTAAAGGCGGTCTCGCACAATATGCCGCACACCTTTTTGCTTGCCAGATAAACGTCGTTGACCCATTTGATGGCAAGGGGGGCGCCGGCAAAGGGGGTCAGCGCCTCCAGCACCGCCACCGCCGCCATGGGGGTCAGCTTCGGTAACGCCTCGGTGGCAACGTCCCGCAACAGTAGGGAAAGATAAATACCTCCCTCGGGGGAGAAAAAACTGCGGCCGCGACTTCCTTTACCGGCGGTCTGCTTGCGGGCCAATAATACCTGCCCGTGGGGCGCCCCTTCCTCCGCCAGTCGCAACAGATGAACGTTGGTGGAATCGGTCTCTTCCACCACGCGCAGGAAAAAACCGTGGGGAACGGTAATATTTTTCTCTTGATAAAGCTCCATGGCGCGCTCCTTAAAACAGTAGAAAAGGTCAATTCTAAAGGATAAACGGACATTTATTTTCTCCATCGGATTGAGTACAATGGGGAGGTAATGGATCCGTATTATATATTATATAATAAAGTGATTCTAACACCCCGACCCGAAAATGTCAAGAAACAGCCGAAAAATTACAAAAAGTATGGCATTTTCCCGCCGCCTGTGATAAGATTACATTGTAAAAAATTACGGAGGTAACCGCAATGAAAAAATTCAGAGCCCCTGCAATCCCGTTGATTGCCGTTGATCCCTATTTCAGCGTCTGGTCCAACAGCGATCGTCTGTATGATGATACCACCTACCATTGGACCAATCAACGCCACTATATGAGTGGTACCATCGCCATTGACGGCAAGTTGTACCGTTTTATGGGTAAGATGCAGTCCGGCAACCGTTATCAGCCCCAGTTCCCGCCCATGGAGCAAAAGAGTATGGAGATTTTGCCCCTGACCACCAATTACGTGTTTGAGGCGGCGGGTGTGGAGCTCAAGCTGTCCTTTATGACGCCCTTACTGATGGACGATCTCAAGGTGATGAGCCGTCCCATTTCCTATATTGATTACACCTTGAAAGCCGTAGACGGCCAAACCCACGAGATCAAACTGTTCTTTGACGTGGCCGCCGAGCTGGCGGTGAATACCTACGATCAGGAGGTAACCCTGGGTCGCACCGATTATTCCGTTACCGCCTCTATGGGCACTGATATGATGCTCCGCCGCAGTGGCGACGATCACCGCATTGAATGGGGTACGCTCCATCTGATCGCCCCCACCTTTGAAACCGAGAAGTATTACTTTGTCGGCAGAAGTGACAATATCCGCAAGGATTACGTGGGCGACCGCAAGTACACCGTAGGCGTTCCCATGGACTATCCCGGCGCCTACAGAAGAGAGAATAATGGTGAGCGTTTGCGCCCCGAGGCAAACCAACCCATTCCCGACGGCGCCAAAATGTCCATCTGGAACAACGATCCCCTGCTTTGCGCTGACAAGGCGATCACCCTTACAGACAGCGAAAGCGGATTTTTGTGCGTGGGCTATGACGACGTGAAATCCATCCAGTATTTCGGCGAGAATATCGAGGCCTACTGGCGCAAGGACGGCGAGACCTTTGACGAGATCGCCGCCAAAGCCGTAGCCGAGCACGATCTGCTGAAAGAAAAGGCCGACGCCTTTGACGCCGATCTCTGCCAAAAGGCGGCAGCCCTGGGCGAGGATTATAAAAACATTCTCTGCGCCGCCTACCGTCAGACCATCGCCGGTCATAAATGTACTTGGCACGATGGGGAGATCCAGTTCTTCTCCAAGGAAAACTATTCCAACGGCTGTATCGGCACGGTAGACGTGACCTATCCCTCCATCCCCTTGTTCCTGATTTACAACCCCGATCTGGTGGAGGGTATGCTCAACCCCATCTTCAAGCTGGTGGAAAAAGGCCTGTGGGACTATGAGTTTGCGCCCCACGACGTGGGTCAGTACCCCTTGGCCAACAAGCAGATCTATGGCTTTAAGTCCAAGGATTCCGACCCGCTGGCCAAACAGATGCCCGTGGAAGAATGCGGCAATATGCTCATTTGCGTTGCCACTATGTGCGCCAAGCGCCGGGATCACAGCTATTTTATCAAGCACTTTGATATCCTCAAGCAGTGGGCCGATTATCTTGTAAAGGTGGATTACGATCCCGAAAATCAGCTCTGCACCGACGACTTTGCCGGTCATCTGGCTCATAACTGCAACCTGTCCGTCAAGGGCATCGTGGGTCTGGCCCTCTTTGCCGAAATGTGCAAGGCCGTGGGTAAGGACGGCGCCTTCTACCGGCAAAAGGCGGAAGAGTTTGCCGCCAAATGGGTGGCCGCCGCCGATAACGGCGATCACTACCGCCTGGCCTTTGATCAGGAGGGCACCTGGAGCGTAAAATACAATATGGTATGGGATAAGATCTTCCGGCTGGGTCTCTTCCCCCAGAAGGTTTACGATACCGAGTTGGCCTATTATAAGACCAAATTCAACGGTTACGGACTTCCCTTGGACAATCGTTCCGACTACACCAAGAGCGACTGGCAGATGTGGTCCACCATGCTCTTTGACGACAAAGAATATTTTGATCAGGTTTGCAAAGAAATGGTGGCCTTCCTCACCGAAACCGAGGATCGCGTACCCTTCACCGATTGGTATTTCACCTCTCTTCCCGTGCATCGCGGCTTCCAGGCCAGAACGGTGCAGGGCGGCCTGTTTATCAATCTCTTAAAATTCTAAGGCATCTGACTCCGCGGCAAGTTTTGTCGCGGAGTTATTTTTTGAAAAAATTATTGACAATGATTACTAATTACGTTTATAATTAAACTACCAACTATTTAGCAAAGGAGAACAAAGGCATGAAGAAAAAATGGAGAATCCTTACGTTGTGTATGGTATTGGTGATGCTCTGCAGTATGCTGCCCTTTGCGGCAAGCGCCGCACAGTCGGACACCATTGCCGTGGATGATATAAAGGACGTTGTGATTGCAAATCCGGGGGAATACGTGGACTTTTACTTCACCCCCGCCGAAACTGCCGTATATTTGTTTTATTCTCGGGAGAACGTTATGGAAAACCAAACTCCCTTGGATACTTACGGTTTTATCTACCAAGGGGAAACACTCATTGCAGAAGACGATGAAGAGGGCGGATATGCAAACTTCAGGGTAGAGGCCGAATTGACGGCGGGCACCCAGTATATTCTGCGCGCAGATACGTATAGTGGTCGGGACGTCGGCTCGATGAAGGTCGTGCTGAAAAAGTTGGTGCCGGCCACCGGTATTGAAATTTTCGGCGGCAAAAAGACAATAAAGAACAATTTGGGCGCTTTTGTTGAAGAGAACGTCACTTTCTTTCCGGAAAATGCGGCAAGGGAAGAATACACGATCGAGAGTTCCGATGAAAACGTAATCAAAGGCGGAATCTGCGTGGGTGTCGGCACCACCACCGTCACCGTTACCACCGACAGTGGGCTGACCGCCGACGTTGAGTATACGGTTCTGCCTCCCACTCCCCTCAAGATAGGGGAGGAGCAACGCACGGGAATGCTCAATGAGGTGGACTCCACTTACGAATTTACCGCTCCGGCAGACGGCGTTTACGTTTTCTATATGCGCGACTGCGGAATCACGAGGGCTTCGGTGTGGGAAAAAGGATTCCCCTTTAATTTTATCGGAAGCTCCGCAGGCGAAACCGATAATTATACCGTAACCTTTGCAGCAGAAAAGGGAAAGGTATATTACATTACCACGTCGGTGCTGAGCACGATCTTCAGTGCGAATACCATCGTCGGTGTGCTGCCCCAAGCAGAGCCGGCCATTAAAGCTGAACAACCGGAGTATATTACCTACGTGGGATCGAGTGTGACTCCCAAATTCGTGCCCGCCTTGCTGCATTCCGAAAAGGATTGGAACGAAGTCCTCTTAACGATCAGCGACTCCACCATTGCCACTGTCAGCGATAACGGAGATCGGATCATAATGAATGACGTGGGAACCGTCACGGTTACCGGCACCACCAATACGGGACTGCGCGCCACCTGCAAGGTGACGGCGGTGGAACCCACCAAGCTTACCAAAACCGGCTATTACAGTTTTCAGTCTACTGTAGAACACTCCTTAGTGTTGTATGAATTCGTGGCCCCCGAAGCCGGCGACTATTTCTTCGGCGCAGTGAAAACGGCCTACACCGTTGCGGAAGCAATGGGACAAAAAAATCCGGACGGATCGTATACCTTGGCAAAAGGCGAAGGCTTGTTGATTATGACGATGACGTTGCCGGATCTTATGGGCGGACTAACGGGACGTTTCTACGTTTTAAATGCCAAGCCCGATTGTAACGACGAGCATCAATTCGCACCCATCTACGGTTTTACTGCCACCACCAACCATCCGGGTATGATGATTCAGTACTGTAAAAAATGCCTGTTGACACAGCAAACTCAACCCGAGCAGTTGAAGATCACCAAAGCGGCCGACAAGCGGTTTACCGACGTAAAGAAAAAGAATTGGTTCTACGACGAGGTGAATTTTGCCGCCAACAGTAATCTTTTTGCCGGTACCTCCAAAACCGAGTTTTCTCCCAACGATCAGATGACTCGCGGTATGTTCGTTACCGTCTTGGGCCGTCTGTCCGGCGTTGCGGCGGATAAAACCGTGACCACCAAGTTTAAAGACGTGAAGAAAGGCCAGTATTATACTGCCTACGTTAAATGGGCCAATGAGGCCGGCATTGTCAGCGGCATCACTGCCACCACCTTTGCGCCCGATGCCAATATCACCCGTGAGCAGATCTGCGTGATCATGGAGAAATATCTTGGCACGTTGGGCTTAGGTCTGCGCACCGATTTTGCCAAGGTGAAGTTTGCGGATGAGGCCGAGATCGCCAAATGGGCCAAAAACGCGGTCCTTGCCTGTCAGCAGGGCGGCATCATCAACGGCATCAAGCAGGGAAGTGACTATGTATTCAAGCCCAAGGGCAACGCCACCCGCGCTGAGGTTGCCACCATCCTGTATAACTTTACGAAGAACTATTTTGGCCGTTTGTACGAGATGTCAAACGAAATGTAAGCTCAAGATGCCGCAGATATATTCTATCTGCGGCATCCTTTGACAAAATGTAGCAATAATACACAAATTAAGAAAGTTTTAATCAATAAAATTGTATAAAATATCTATTTGATATTGACAGCACCGATTGATTTCTATTATAATAGAATCACAAAAAATCTTGTAAAGGAGAGAAGAGTATGAAGAAAAAATGGAGAATCCTCACGTTGTGTATGGTATTGGTGATGCTCTGTGGTATGTTGCCCTTGGCGGCTTCTGCCGCCCAGCCCGATACCATCGCACTGGAGGACATCAAGAACGTAAATATTACCGCTTCCGGCGAGTATGTGGACTTTTATTTTACGCCTACCCAAACGGGCTATTATGGTTTTGAGTCCTTTGATAGTTTAGGTGATCCCTTGGCTTATATTTATGATGGCTCAGAAGAACTGGACCGCAGTGACGATGAAGGCGAAAGTAATAATTTCCTCGCCAGCGCCGAGCTTACCGCCGGTGTTCAGTATACGCTGCGCGCCAGATGTTACAGCAATAGTACCGGCAGCATGAAAGTAACCCTCTACAAGATGGTAGAGCCCACCGAAATGGAGGCCTTTGAAGAAAAAACCAATTTGCAGATCAACGTAGGCGCCGGTTTCAGCTTTGAGCCGGAATTTTATCCGGAAAAAAGTTATGAGGTGGACGTAACCTATTCCTCCTCCAACACAGACGTGGTTGATACGAATGGTTGGAATTACTATGCCATGGCTCCCGGCACCGCCACCCTGACGGCAACTTCCGAAAACGGGTTGAGAGACAGCGTTAAGATTACCGTCGTTCCCACCACATCCATCAAGGTGGGGGACACCTTTAAGATTTCCATGACCAACAGAACGCTGCCCACCTATGCCTTTAAGGCCCCTGCCGACGGCAACTACGTTTTTTATATGAAAGCCGATATGCAATTCGGAGCGCCGGTTGACTTCATTGTGTACGATCCCGAAAATGGCGATGACGTCGGTGGATCTTGGTACACCGCTGATGCAAAGATCTGCTATATGGAACTGCAAAAGAACGATCTGGTTTATATGGTGATGCAGGGATACTTTGGTCCCGGTATGATAGAGGTTGGCCTGCTGGAAGGTGTTACCACCGGCGGCATTAAACCGAGGGTGAACGAATACGTGGGCTATGCGCATACGGAAATCTATCCCGATATTGAGCCCAGCAAAATCAACGCTTTGGTGGATTACAGAAACATTACGTATACCTCTTCCGATGAAACGGTCGTGGAGGTAGCCGATGATGAACTGCGCCTGCTGAAAAAAGGTACGGCCACCATTACCGCTGAGAATCCCCAGGGAATGAAATGTACCTTTACCGTTCGTGTAGTGGACATTCCCGAGATCACCGGTCCCGGTCCGCACAAATTCAGTCCCACGGCGGCACAAGACACCTTTTTGTTTAATTTCACACCTGAAACCAGCGGTGTTTATTATATTGAGGTAGAGAACGCCGCCTACTGCGGCGCTTGGATCAATATGCCGAGCGCTGACGGCTACGGGTATGGCTTGACCGCCGGTCAGACCTATACCATTGAGGCCTCCGGCGCCGAGGGCGGAAATTATTCCTTTACGATCTCCACCGAGGGACCGAATTATGCCCCGCCTTGCGCTCCCGGTCAGCATGAGTGGAAAAAGGACGGCATTCTTGCCCCCACCACCATCACCCCCGGTGAGATCTATGTGGTTTGCACCAAGTGTGGTGAAACAGATTGGACTATTGCTGATAAACTGCCCGTCCAAAAGGACGTTACCAAACAGTTTACCGATATCAAGAAAAAAGACTGGTATTACGATGAGGTCAATTTCGCCTTTAACAGCAAGCTCTTTGCCGGCACCTCCGATACCAAGTTTTCTCCCAACGAAAGTATGACCCGCGGTATGTTCGTGACCGTTCTGGGCAGACTTGGCGGCGTTGACGTGGATCACAAGGTTGCCACCAAGTTTAAAGACGTGAAGAAGGGCAAATACTACACCGGCTACGTGGCTTGGGCCAACGAGGTGGGAATTGTCAACGGTATCAGCGCCACCACCTTTGAACCCAATGCCAACATCACCCGTGAACAGATCTGCGTGATGATGGAAAAATTCATTCAGTACATCGGCCTGGGTCTGCGCAACGATACCCCCGCTGTGAAATTTAAGGATGCAAGTAAGATTTCGAAGTGGGCAAAATCTGCCGTTGCGGCCTGTCAGCAGGGCGGTATCATCAATGGTGTAAAGAGTGGCGATGGCTACGTCTTCAATCCCAAGGGTAACGCTACCCGTGCGGAGGTTGCCACCATTATTTACAACTTTGTACGCAATTATCCTTATATGTCTTATTACGAGTATATTGATAGCCAAATTATGATGTAAACGAATTTTATGACGAAAAACGGCATTGGGCGGCGCTCCGCCCAATCCCGTTTTTGCAGCGTGTCAAAGAACCCTCTTTGACACGCTGTTGGGTGTCAAAAAAGGAAGTTGCATTTCGCCGAGGCGGTCTCGTCGGCGTACGTGGGTACGGTAGAGAGCGCATCGGCGGAAAACAGAGAAAACCCTTGCAACGCAAGGGTTCCCTATGTTTAGATTTAAGTGATCAGTATACTGTGATAACGATTTGTATCTATCGTTAGTTACAAACAAATATTTTTTGTTTTGGTTGTTTCTCTGTGGTGAAACGACTTTTTTGACAGTCTGGAAAAACGGCATTGGGCGGTGCTCTGCCCAATGCCGTTTTTGTATTTATTTTTCTGTTACAAAGGCCTTGATGGCGTCCAGCGTTTGATCGGAGATATCGTGCTCCATCTTGCAGGCGTCCTCAGTGGCAGTGGCCTCGTCCACGCCTAATTTGATCAGTAGCTTTGTCAGCACCGTGTGCCGCTCGTAAATCTTTTCCGCCACGGATTTTCCCGCTTCGGTCAGGCGGATGCCGCCGTCCTCGGCCACGGTGATGTATTCGCCTTTTTTCAGGATGCCGATGGCGCGGCTGACGCTGGGCTTGGAAAAGCCCATATATTCGCTTACGTCCACCGAACGGACACGGGATAGCTTACGGGAGAGGACCCAGATGGTCTCCAGATACATCTCGCCTGATTCCAATAAATGCATATCGTTTGCTTCCTTTTGTTTTAATGTATCTTTATCATATCACATCCCGTTCCGTTTTGCAACTGGGTAAAAACAGCGGTGGCCGAAAGGCTACCGCTGTTTGAAGTATAATGACTATTTTGCAGGGTCGATCCGCAGATTGCCTCCTGCAGTAACGATGGTGTATTTGGCTGTTGGCGTTTTGCCAACGGTCAACAGGTTGTCTGTAACGTTGCCTTTGAAGCCGGAGGTGAGGGAACCGCTCTTGGTGTAAAACTCGGCGGTAAAGGCGGCGCTTTTGGGCAGGGTAAGCTGTAATTCGCCGTCCATAGAATAAAAGGCCAACTCGGCGGGCTGTAGGGTGTAGTTCAAGTTGTGATTGCCGGAAACGGTCTCAAACTTGCCCGTATGCATCTCACCGCTGAAATTTACGTCACCGCTGTCGGTTTTGCCGATGATGCGGTCTACCTTGGCGCGGTAAAAACGGGTCAGCCCCGTGGCGTTTTCTATATTTACCTCACCATAGCTGCCGCCGCTAACCACCAGATTGGCGGTTTTGGCGGTGAGGGTGAGATCCGGGATCAGCGTTTTGGGGAGGCGAAGGGTCAACTGCTTACGGGCGCCGGTGGACAGGGCGCCGCTTTGACAATAGCGTACGTCCAGCACCCCGTCCCGCAGGGCGGAGTGTACATGTTGGGCGGTGTCCTCGGGGGCGCCCGTTTCGCTGAGGGTGACGGTATCTCCGTCATAGCGCTCCAGCGTAATTGATCCGTTGATCCAATCAATGTGGAGGGCCTGCACCGCCGTGGCGGCATAGGAAGCGTCACCTGCTTGATATTCTTCCCCCTGTTCATAGTGATAGGGTAGGGTGTGATACATTCCAACGCCCACGGCGCCCAGCACCAGTACGGCAATGAGAATGAACAAAACGGTTTTCAGTTTCATAGGGTCTCCTTTCGGCGGTAGCGGGCCGCCTGGGTGGTAAAGAGATGGTGGTATTTGCCCTCCAGCGCCATCAGTTCGTCGTGATTGCCACTCTCCACGATCCGTCCGTTTTCCAACACCACGATCACGTCGGCGGTGGTGGCGGAGGAAAGACGGTGGGAGACAAATACGCTGGTTTTGTCCTTGCGCAGTTTGTCAAACTGATTGTAGATCTCCTGTTCTGCCAAGGGATCCAGCGAAGCGGTGGGCTCGTCCAGAATCAAAATATCCGCCTCGGAATAAAAGGCGCGGGCGATGGACAGCTTTTGCCATTGACCGATGGACAACTCAATGCCCGTTTCTTCAAAATAACGGGTCAGGGGTGTGTCGTAGTCCAGAGGCAGATTTTGAATAAATTCGTCGGCGCCGCTGGCCACGGCCGCCTCCCGGATCCGCCCCTCTTCATAGGGCAGATCAATCTGACCGAAGGTGATGTTGGTGCCCGCCGTTTCGGCGTATTTGCCGAAATCCTGAAAGATGATGCCGTACAGGCGGTACAGCGCCTTCAGGTCGTATTCACGGATGTCGTGACCGTCCAGCAGGATGCGTCCCTCGGTGGGATCGTACAAACGGGTGATCAGCTTGATCAGGGTGGTTTTGCCTGCGCCGTTGAGACCTACCAGCACGGCGGTGTCACCGGCCTTAAAGGTAAAGTTCAGATCCTTCAACACGTCCTTTTCCGTACCGGGGTAACGGAAGGAAACGTGCTGTAGTTCAATGGTGTGCCCTTGCTGTTGGGCGGGGATACGGGGCGTGGGAAGAGCGGGCGTCACGGTCTGCTTCTCTCTCATAAAAAGAATCAGATTTTCAATAAACAGTGAGCCCTCATAAATACCGGCGGTGGTGCTGATCAGGGAGGTGAGCCCTGCTGAGATGGCGTTGAGCGCGCCGGTATAGTTGTTATAATCGTCAATACGGGAAATGTTGGTAGCCACCAGATAAAAGAGCACGCCGTTGAGCAGGGCAGAGAGCAGGGAGAGCAAAATGTTCCAACTGCCCTCTCCCACGATGATACCTTTGAGCCCTTTATAATATCCGGCAAATACCTTTTTATGGCGGCCGATCAGCAGATCGGAGAGATCAAAGAGACGGACCTCCTTCACCAGATCCTTGGAAACCATCATATCGCTGTAATAGCTGAGTTGTCTGCGGTCCTTGGAACGGCGGAACATATAGTCATGCTTCCTCTTCCGAAAATAAAAGCTGACCATGGCAGAAGCGAGGGAGACGATCAAAAACAGCCCGAAAAAGAGATAGCTGCTGGTGGGCAGAACGCCGGTAAAGGTCACCAAAATGCCCAGATAGGAAATGATGGAAATGATCTTACTCACCAGCGAAAAGGCGGAGCGTAAAATATGCACGGGTCGCATCCCTGCCTCACGGTTGGCATTTTCCAACCGCTCGTAAAAATCGGGCATATCAAAGGAGGCAACGTCCACCGTCTTGGCCTTGTTCATAATTTTGACCTTGATGTGGTTGGCCACCGCTTCGCCGGAGATCTCGGTGATCATGGTGTTGATGCCACCGGTAAGGGAATTGAGGAATAAAATGCCGAACATCCAGCACAGGGGCGGGATGAGGTTGACCTCGGTGGTAAAGCTCAGGGTCAGCTTGTAGAGCAGATTGGAGGTGACCAGCGTGGTAACCGAGGGAATCAGACCGTCGTAGATGGACATAAAGACCATAAAGAGCAACAGTCCGGGCTTGGTCTCCCATACCAGGCGGAAGATGTAAAACAGACGGTAACAGGTGCCGCCCACCGTCTCTTTCAACCAACGGGGTACGTCCCGCAGATTTTTGGGCGGCTTGGCGCGGAGCTTGTCCCGCATTCTGGCACCGGGCGGTGCGCCGTAACCGGGCCTCATTTAAAACTCCAGTACAAGGCTGTCGTGACTCATTACACAGCCTTCTTTTTCATACACGTCCCGATCCTCGTAATTTACATCGGGAGAGTTATGGGAGAAGTGGTTGGCAACGTATACGGTTTTGTCATCGGAATAGCCGGCGGCCATCAACTTTTCCCGCAGAGCCTTGATGTCCACAAAGCCCAGATGACTGCAGGGCTTGGCCAACGGACGGTTGCCCATGGTGCAGTCAAAGGAAATGAGGTCAAAATGGGGACGGACTTTTGCAAAATAGTCCCATACCTCCTCCTTAAAGGCGCCGGTGTCGTGGGCGTAGAGCAAGGTCTTTTTGCCGTCGTCAATGATATAGAAATAGGGCGTTTCGGTACCGTGATAAGCGGGCAGGGCGGTTACGGTATAGTTGTCAATGAGGGTGGGGGTGAAGGGTTGCAGTTCGTGCAGGACCACTCGCCCCAGAGTGTTCGGTTGATCAACAATGGGGGTCAGCACGCTGACCATTTCCGGCCCGCCCCAAAAATGAAATTTGGGATGATCTTCGGGCAGGTTGGCAAATCCCTTGCGGTAATAATGGAGCTCACTGGGACTCAAATGATCCTCATGGACGTGGGTGATGAGAATATTGAAAATATAGGTCAGATCAATGCCGTCCCGCATACTGTGATAATAGGTGTCGGGGCCGAAGTCCAGCAGCAGCCGATCATCCACCAACGCCTGACAGCGAGAGCGGATATTTTTACCACCTTTTTCCCGGGCAATGCGGCAAGTCTCGCAGGTGCAAAACAGGGCGGGTAAGCCCTCAGCGGCGGCGGTACCTAAAAATTGTAATTTCATAATGATTCCCCCTTATAGTTATACAATATTATTATATTTTTTATAGAAGAGCAAGTCAAGGGTTTGGGTAAAAAACGATTGTCAAATCCGAATGGGTGTGATACAATGATACCCTACCACAGAAAGGAGCAGAGGCTCTTATGCGCAAATTTCGAAGGATACTCAGTTGGCTTATATTATTTTGCGCCGTTCTTTCCATCCCTGTCTTTGCTACCGACGGGACGGCAGGGGATTTGAACCGTTTTGTCAGCGGTACCCCCATTGCCTTTACCGACGTTCCCCGACGGGCATGGTATTACGGCAACGTGCGGGAAATGTCTGCCTTGGGTTTGATGAGCGGCGTGGGCGGCGATCGCTTTTTGCCGGAAAAGCCGATGGAGGTGGCCGAGGCGGTGAGTCTGGCCGCCCGTGTACACGCGATTTATACCACCGGCTCCCTGGCGGAGCTGAATGCCCTTCCGAGTAAGGGCGGCTGGTTTGTCCGTTATTATACCTATCTTGAAAATCTGGGACTGTTGGACGAAAGCTGGCGCCAAAGGCCGGAGGCACCCGCTCCACGGGAGTTTTTGGCACTTCTGTTTGCTGACATTATCCATCCGGAGCATCTGGCGGAGATCAATCTGATCTATGCACTCCCCGATTGCTCGCCGGAGTCTGCCCGTCGCATTCTGCCCCTGTATCGGGCGGGGGTGCTGGTGGGGAACGACGCCTTTGGCACCTTTGAGCCGGATACACCCCTTACCCGCGGCGCCGCGGCGGTCATTTGCAGTCGTCTGATCCGTCCCGCTCTGCGCCAAAAGCAGTATTTTGTGCCTTTTGATGATGGCAAGTACTATGACTTTACAGATGTGACCGAATATGACGGCCGCTTTGCCGACGTTTCTCGCAAGGCTTGGTATTATAAAAGCGTAGTCCTTTGCTTTGAAAGGGGATTGATGGTCGGAGAAACGGCCCACAGCTTTTCCCCCAACGGCCACGTCACCCTGTCCGAGGTGGCAGTGGCGGCGGCTCGCTTTCATTGTCGGCGACTTACCGGTAGTACCGAGCTGTTGGATGCTTTTCCCAAGGGGAAAACCTGGTATTCCCGTTATTATCGCTACCTGTCTGCCGCCGGCCTGCTGCCGGCGGAATATACCGCCGATCCCGACGCCTCTGCCACCCGGGAGCAGGCGGTGGGGATGTTTGCCCGTATGGTGCAGGGCAGTTTGCCCACGTTAAATCGGGTGAACGCTCTGCCCGATTATGCCGGGGAGGAAGCGGATGCCATCCTGCATTTGTATAATGCGGGAGTCATTTGCGGCAAGGATTCCTACGGCACCTTCGGCCCCCGAGATAAGGTGTTGCGTTGTGAGTTGGCAGGAGTGTTGGCCCGATTGGCGGAGCCCTCCTTGCGGCGGCGCTTCACTTTGAAAATTGCGGTCCAGACCTTTACTTACGGTACCAGCGGCGCCGGTCGGGCGCTGACGGGCTATCAGTTAGGCAACGGGCCCAAGGCCTTGGTGCTCACCTTTGCCGTTCACGGCTGGGAGGATAATTGGGCGCGGGACGGGCAAACGCTGGTCAACACCGCTCATGCCCTGGTACGGGCATTGGAGACTAAACTCAAAAAGGATCCGAAAGCCCTTGGGGGCTGGACGGTATACGTTTTGCCCTCCTGCAATCCCGACGGGCTGGCGGAAGGAACCTCCTGTGACGGGCCGGGACGGCGTACCGTCTGGAGCTACGACGCCTCGGGGAAACTGATCCGCAAAGGAATTGATCTCAACCGTTCCTTCCCCTCCGGCTTTAAGGTGTATACCGATGATCGTAACTTCAACGGCTCGGCCCCTCTGGCGGCACCGGAGGCCAAAGCGTTGGACGGTTTCTTACGGCAGGTGGCCGACAAGCACGCCACCCGCTATTTCGTGGACGTACACGGCTGGTACAACCAGATCATTGCCGACGAATCGGAAACGTTGCTTCGCTCTGCCTTTTGGAGTCAGTTTCCCTCCCTTGCTCCCGAAAAGCTGGGCGGGCGGGGGTATCTTTTCGTCTACGCCGCCCGTTCGTTGGGCTATCACGCTGCGCTCTTTGAGTTTCCCCACGTTTCCTCCCCCGGGGAATTTGCCGCCCGCGGCTATGAACAGAAGTTCATCAATTCCATTGAATATATTTTAAAAAGATAAGAGGTACTGTTATGGAAATCCGTCTTGCAACGGCGGCCGATCTGCCGCAACTGAATCGTCTGCTCTATCAGGTGGCCGACGTACATCATCGGGGCCGCCCCGATCTCTTTAAGCCCGAGGCCAAAAAATACACCGATGAACAATTGTTGGCCTTGTTGGATAATCCCGACTACGTGATCTTCGTGGGCGCCGAGGGGGAGCGGGTACTTTGCCATCTGTTCTGCATTGTGGAGGAGATCAAAAACGAAAACTGCCTGGCCGACCGTCGCACTTTGTATATTGACGATCTGTGCGTGGATGCCGCATGTCGGGGGCAGGGCGTGGGGCAACAGATGTACGCTTTTATCAAGGCTTGGGCCAAGGAACAGGGCTTTTATAATATCACCCTCAACGTCTGGTCCTGCAATCCCTCCGCTTTGAAATTTTATGAAAAGCTGGGACTTGTCCCGCAAAAGATCGGAATGGAAGAAATTTTATAAAAATACGATCAAAAAACAAATAAAGAATGCCGCAGGCCATTGGCCTGCGGCATTCTTTTATAAAATTTATCTGTAAATGATGTCTTCTCTGGCGGGACCGTTGGAAACGATCTTGATGGGGAAGCCGATCTCGCTTTCAATAAATTCAATATACTTGCGGCAGTTCTCGGGCAGATCCTCGTATTTGGTGATGCCGGTCACGTCGCATTTCCAGCCGGGCAGGGTGACCAATACGGGCTTGGCTTTTTCCAGCAGGGGGGTAACGGGGAAGTCCTTGGTTACCTTGCCGTCAATCTCATAACCCACGCAAACCTTGATCTCGTCCAGATAGCCCAGAGCATCGATAACGGTCAGTACACCGTGGGTGGTACCCTGTACCTCACAGCCGTAGCGGGTGGCCACGCAGTCAAACCAACCCATTCTGCGGGGACGGCCGGTGGTGGCGCCGAATTCGCCGCCGTCACCGCCGTTGAGACGCATCTGCTGTGCCTCGTCACCGAAGATCTCGGAAACAAAGGCGCCGGCGCCTACGGCAGAGGAATAGGCCTTGATGACGGTGTAGATCTCTTTGATGGCGTAGGGGGCGACGCCGGCGCCGATGGCACCGAAGCCGGCTACGGTGGAGGAGGAGGTAACCATGGGATAGATGCCGTGATCGGTGTCCTTCAGGGAGCCCAACTGACCCTCCAACAATACGGTCTTGCCGCTCTTCTCCGCTTCCCACAGCAGTTTTCTTACGTCGCCGACGAAGGGATCCAGTCCCTCTCTCCACTGCATCATGGTGGCAAAAACTTCCTCTACGTCCAGAGGCTCTTTGTTATACAAATTCTTAAAGAGAATGTTCTTTACTTCCAATACACGGGTCAGTTTTTCCTTCAGGCGCTCCTCATCGTAGAGCTCGCAGACCTGAAAACCGATCTTGGCGTATTTGTCGGAATAGAAGGGGGCAATACCGCTCTTGGTAGAACCAAAGCTGGCCTTACCCAGACGCTCCTCTTCATACACGTCCTGCAGGATGTGATAGGGCATAACCAGCTGTGCACGCTGGGAAACCATCAGCTTGGGAGCGGGCACACCGGCCTCCACCACGCTGTTATATTCCTTGATCAGCTTGTCAGCGTCCAGCGCCACACCGTTACCGATGCAGTTGATGACGCCGTCGTTGAACACGCCGCTGGGCAGGGTGTGCAACGCAAACTTGCCGTATTTATTCTTGATGGTATGACCTGCATTGGCACCGCCCTGAAAACGGACGACGATATCCGCATCCTTGGCCAATACGTCTGTAATCTTACCTTTTCCTTCGTCGCCCCAGTTGGCGCCGACGACTGCTTTTACCATAATCAAACATCCCTTTCTTGTTTTGAAGGTGTATTACATACATAAATCATTATATCATTCATTGATACAAAAAGCAATACTTATTCTCGTTCTTTTCGCCATCCTTTGCCTGCCAGACGTACCAAAAAGATAACGCCTCTGAAGCACAGCTCCAGACACATAGCCACCCACACGCCGGCCAGACCATAACGGGGGGCCAGCAGGGCCGCCAGCGGCAGACGGACCACCCACATACTGAAAAAGTTCATTATACTGGGGATCAAGGTGTCACCCGCGCCCTGAAAGACGCCCAGCGCTACGATGGAGGCTCCGTAAAAGGCCTCGGCCACCGCTTCAATGCGCAGTACCTGTACACCCAGGGCAATTACCCGGGTATCGGGAGTGAGCAGGGCCATCATCCAGGGAGCGGCTAAATAAAGCAGCAGACCTGCAACGCCCATCACCGCCGTACCAAGCAGGGTGGTCAGCCATCCCAACTTATTGGTCAGATCTTTACGACCGGCGCCCACACTCTGTCCGATGAGGGTGGTGGCCGCCCGTCCGATGCCGTAGCCCGGCATATAACACAGACTTTCCGCCGTGATGGCAAAGGAGTTGGCGGCAATGGCAACGTTTCCTAAGGGAGAAACAATGCCGGTGAATAAAATGTGCGCCCCGCAGGACACCACCTGCTCTACCGCCACGGGTACCGAAATGCGGATACAGCGGCCCAACTCCCCGGCGGAAAAGAAATTCTTTTCCCCTTTGCGCAGGCGTAGCATGGGGGAGTGACACAGGAGAAACCAGGTCAGTATCAGCCCGATCACCACCTGAGACAGGGCGGTGCCCAGAGAGGCACCCACCAGCCCCAGCCCCGCGCCGGGGAGCGTCACACCGCCCACGGTATGGGTGGGATAGATCAAAAAGAAATTGAACACCACGTCCAAAAAACACATTATTACGTGCAACAGCCCCGGCAATTTCAT
The DNA here is from genome assembly GCA_045541535.1 of Eubacteriales bacterium. Taxonomy (GTDB): domain Bacteria; phylum Bacillota; class Clostridia; order Oscillospirales; family QAKW01; genus Firm-08. The sequence goes on along the minus strand of JAZQJG010000069.1, from coordinate 3,116 downwards.
ATTTCCGCTGGCCTGCAACATACCGGCGGCCAAAGCGTTGAGTCCCACAAAGGGCAGGGAGAGGGCGTAGACCAAAAAATAGCCGGTGGCACCGCCACAGATCTCTGCACTGCCGCCCAACCAATGGGGCAGGGCGGGGCTGATCAGGGCTCCCGCCAGCGCCAACAGGACGAAAAGTATTCCCGTGGCGACAAAACACAATTTCATAATGTCTCTGGCCCGTCGTTCTTCACCGGCGCCGATGCTTTGAGCCACCCGCACGGTAAAGCCCACCACCGCCGCCGAGCACAGCCCGCCGAACAGCCAGGTACTGCTGGCCACCAGCCCGATGGCGGCGGATTCCTCCGCTCCCAACCGACCCACCATGGCGGCGTCAATATATTGCATTACAATGCTGGACAATTGGGCCATAATGGCCGGCAGACTGAGCTGTAGGATCAGTCGCAGTTGTTGCCGCAGAGACAGGGTCTTGCCTTGCCGCAGAGCTTCCAGCAGATCGGTTTTCATAGCTTCACCATCCTTAATCACAACGTTTCCATTATATCTCAAGAACGTTTTCCCGTCAACAAAAAAGGAAGGCATCGCCTTCCTTTTTGGATTATTTGTTAAATACTTTTGCGGCGGCCGACAGGGTGTCCACAATGGGTAAATGCTGGGGACACACGGCCTCGCACCCGCCACAGCCGATGCAGTCGGCGGCCTTGCCCTTGTTTTCGGTCACCTTGCGATAGCGGTCCATACCGTCGGCGGAAAGCAGTTGTTTGTTATAAGCCTTGAAGATGTCGGGAATGGGGATCTCCATAGGACAGCCCTCCACGCAATAACCGCAGGCGGTGCAGGCGATCACCGGGGAATCCAGCGTGATGCGGCGCACCCGCTCAATGGCGGTTCTTTCTGCTTCACTCAAGTCTTTGAGATTGGTAAAGGTGGCCAGATTATCCTCCATCTGCGCCTCGTCACTCATACCGCTGAGCACCATAATGACACCGGGCAGGGTGGCGGCGTACCGCAGGGCAAAGGAGGCGGGAGAAGCCTTGGGATCTACGGCGGCAAATTCCGCCACCGCCTCCGGCTTCAGACTGGCCAACGCGCCGCCCTTGACGGGCTCCATAATGATGATATCCTTGCCGTGACGGCGAACGGTTTCATAATTGATGCGGGAGGCGATGATGCCGTTGTCCCAATCCAGATAATTGATCTGCAACTGGACGAAATCCACGTCGGGATGCTCATTTAAAAGCTGTTCCAGCGCGGCAGGGGAGCCGTGGAAGGAAAAACCCATCTTTTTGACCTTACCCTCCGCCTTTTTGCGGCGGCAAAAGTCAAACATACCATACTCTTTGATCTTATCCAATTTGTCGTCGGTGATGGAGTGGACCATATAATAATCAAAATAGTCCACGCCGCAACGCTCCAGCGAGGTGGTGAATACCTTTTCGCAGTCCTCCGCCGATTCCAATGCCCATACGGGCAGTTTATCTGCCAGCAGATATTCCTCCCGCTTGTGGCGACTGCCGATGGCGGCGCGGAAGGCCTCCTCCGAGCCGGGGTAAACGTAGGCTGTATCAAAATAGGTAAAGCCCTGCCGTAAAAAATTGTCGGCCAGCGCGGCGGTGCGTTCAATGTCGATCTGCTCGTCCAACTTCGGCAGACGCATCAGTCCAAATCCAAGTTTTTTCATCGTCCTGTTCCTTTCGGGAATTAATAAAGAATGATTTTATGTGTAAAGGTCTTCTGCTTGCCGGGCTCCAAGGCACAGATGGAATCTTTTTGGGACAGCTCTCCGCTCTCTTTGCCGTCAGGCATACCGTTCCAGGGCTCAATACACAGATATTTCTGCCCCGGCAGGGTCCACAGCAACAGATGGGGGGTGTCGGGATATTCCAGCCGTACCACGGGGGTGGTGCCGTGGCGCAGGGTGCAGGCGGCGGGAACGTTTTTAAAAACGTAGGTATCGTTGTCACAGATGCGGTAACTCAGGGGTAGGGCTTTTTGCTCGGTCATCACCCGTTCCGTCTCCCCGGACAAAAAGGCGCCGTCCAAAATCTCCCGATCCAGCGTGATAGCCTGATCAAACGCCAGAGTATAAGCGGTGAGCTGTTCTGCCAGGGCAAAGCCCCAGTGACCGCCCAGGGAATAGTACATAACGTTCTCTCCCTTGTTTTCCACCTCAAAGCGGAACTCCAAGCCCTCGTCGGTCAGTTGATACACTGCGCGGAGCAAAAATGTAAAGGGATATACCTTTACGGTCTCGTCACTACTCTCCAGTTCAAAGACGGCCCGATCCTCGCTCTGCTCCGCCACGGTAAAGAGGGCGGTTTTGGCAAAGCCGTGGGGGGAGAGCTCGTAGGTGGCGCCACCGTGGGTGTAACGGCCCTCCCGCAGTCTGCCGCAGATGGGAAAGAGCAGGGGAGCGCTGCTGCCCCAGATCTCGGGATCACGGCACCAGAGCTTGTTTTCTCCGTCTTTGTACAGGGCCACCAGCTCGGCGCCCAGGGGATCGATCTCGGCCTTCATCGGCCCGCGTTGAATGGTAATCATATTTTTTACTTCCTTTATTGTTTTTGAAGGTATTGCACCGAAACGTTGTACAGGGTGGACAGGGCCTCATACTGCGCCTGACTGGGCGGCAGTTTCCCTTGCTCAATGAGGGCGTATAAGGGACGGGGAATGCCGCATTGTCGGCTCACGTCCACCTGTGTCAAACGGCGGGTCCTTCGCAAATTTTTCAATCGTTGCACGGTTTGTTCACCTTATTTTTATGTTTTTCTAAAGTATACAACAATCTTCAACCTCTGTCAATCGCACAAAAGGTCAAAAGAACTTGGATATTGTAGAAGGATTGCAAAAAAAGAAGAACACCGCCAAGGGCGGTGTTCCGCAGAGATCAACCGGTTTTTGCCTGTAAATTTTCCCCGCCATCTCGTCAAAAGCCTCGGAATACGTCAGTATTCCTACATTTTTGACTTCGCCGCAAACAAAATTTCCTATCCAAAAACTGCCTTCGGCACTTAAAAACGAGATATTTTTGTCATAGACAAGAAAAAACACCGCAATAATGCTGACGCATATTGCGGTGTTTTGACGTAGTATAGGGCGAAAATAGCCGTTTTTAA
>JAZQJG010000068.1:0-10052 GCA_045541535.1 Eubacteriales bacterium | reverse complement strand
CATCGCATAATCGGTGTAATAGGGAGTGTACAGGGATTCTTCCATCACAAAACTCTTGCCGCCCTGGATAGCGTTGGTGATATAGCGGGCGGGGTCGTTTACATTGGTTTCAAACTCCGGCCCGTAGAAGTAGTTGCGGCTGAAATCCCAATCGGCATCGCCTGCGGGCAGATCGGGGGTCTTGGTCCCGTCGCAGAAGAAGTTGAAGCGGATGGTGTTCACCGCCGCCGTACTTTCATTATAGGCCTGGGCGGGGTTGATAAAGCGGTTTTCGTTGATGTGCAGACTTACGTCCCGCATATCTTGCTCGTGATGCCAGGTTTCATTGCGGGATACACGAACACTGCGATTGCAATCGGTAAAGCGATTGCCGCGCACGGTCAGAGCGATTTTGCTGAAATCCACAGGCAGCTCTTCCAATTCGTTTACAGTGAACTGAATGACCGGACCTTCCAGCGCATTGTCACAGCCAATAAAGTCGTTATTTAAGAACTGCACGTGACTTTCTGCGGCATTGAGGGCAAAGTTGAGGCTGGCACCGCAGTTTTCCGCACGGTTGTTTTGGAAGATTTGATTGTTTTTGCCGTACATCGTTTTGTTGCCGTCGCCCATTTCGGAAGAGGTCCATGCGATTATGGGGTAGCCGATAAAGCGGTTGGCATCAACCACGATGCCGTCCAGATTGCGCATAAAGAAGCCACGGCAGAAATCGTCGGGATTGTCGTCATAGCCGGTGGGGGCCATGAACTCAAAATAGTTGTTTTTGATCAGACCGCTCTTGGCGCACAGGGAGTTGGCCCAGACGGCGGCGGAGTTAAAGGAGGTACCCCAACCCTTGAGGATATTGTTCTGAATATCCATCTTCAGGGTCTTGTTCTGGCTTGCGGAACGACCCTCGGCAATGTAGATGGGGCCGTTACTGCTTTCACCTACGATGGTAACGCCCTTGATGGTAACGGAAACGTCGTCCTCGTCGGCTTGATTGTGGTAGAACACGATGGTGCCCTCGATCACCGTTTCGGGCAGACGGTCTTGGTTTACCGACCAGACGTTGTCGGCGGAACGGACGTTGGGAGAAACGTTGTGGTTGCTGCCCAAAATCACAACGGAGGTGTTGATGGCGTCGTCGGCGTTGCCCTTATAATAACCAGGGGCCATATAGATGGTGGCAATGCCTCCGTCCTTGGTAATGGTTTTGCCCTCGGCTTTCAGCAGGGTGTTAAAGGCGTTGGTGCCGCCGTCCACAAAGTAGACGTTGACGCCGTCCCAGAAAGCAACCTTGCCCACGGTATCGCCGAAGTCGTCGTCCACGTAGACGGCGTTGTGGGTGGAGGGGGTGCCGGTGGGGCGATAGAGATACAAGGGGTACACGGTGCCGTCGGCGGCTTTGAGATAATAGGTAGCCTTACCGGGGGTGACGGCGATATGATTGCCCAATGCCTTGGTACAGGCCGCATCCGTATAAAGGGTGCCGCCGATGGGACGGATGACAACGTCCTCCTCCTCGGTGAGTACCTGATGGGCGCCGTTGGCAAAGTAATGGTTGATAACGTTTTCCGTTTCCAGACGGATCTTGTCGCCGTCCACGGGTACGGTGGAGATCAGTTCGTCGCAGACCACGCAGTAAATATTGCCCTCGGCATCGGGAGCGCCGGCGGAATGCTGGCCGGTGGCGGGCAGGGTGATATTGGTTTTGGCCACCTTGCCGCAAACGGAGCAAAGCTGATAACCGCTACCCGCTGTTCCGCAGGTGGGCTTTACGTTGGGGAAGATCTCACCGGCGGGGGTATGGGGAATGGTGTCAATGGCTTCGGTCACGGTGTCGCCGCACAGGGAGCAGACCTTGACCCGCTGACCCTCGTTTTTACAGGTGGCGGCGCCGGTGGTGGTGCTGACGTAATTGTGACTGGTTTCTTGGGTCCAGCCGGTGACCTCTTTGACCTTGGCGATCAGGGTCTGGGCGCGGTCGGCATGGGCGGCCGCGTTGGGATGCCCCAGACATTTTTCACCGGAGGTGATGGGGGTCAGGGCCAGATAATGAACCTTGTTATCACCGGCGGCTTTCAGCTCGGAGACCACCTCGGAAACCTGGGTGGCATACGGGTTGCCCATAAAGCCGTAGGCGTAGATGATGATGGAGGTGGGGTTGTCGGCGCGTACCTGTTGTACAAAAGCCTTACAACCCGCCTTAAAGTCGGCGGCGGTAACGCCCGCTGAATTGTCGTTGGTACCGTAGTTGATCACGATCACGTCGGGTACGTAATTGCTGTGATCCCACTGGTTGTGATTGCGCCAGTCGGTATATTCATACATGGCGGGTGCGTAATCGTTGGAGTCCCCGCTCACGTTTTTAACGATACCACGGCCGGAAACGGCGATGGTGTGATTTTCAGCGTTAAAATATTTGGCGGTAAGGGCGGCATAGGTGATGGTACCGTCCTCGGTGGCGGTGCTCCATTTTTCGGTGTTGGCATCACCCATAGAACCATAGCCTACGGTGATGGAGTCACCCACAAACTGCATCTTGCGGGAGGACAGGGCGTCGGGCTGATGCACGTGTCCACCCTCTTCCAGCCAGATACGGCTGACACCGGCGGAAGAAGAACGACCGTTGGTGCGCTTGACCACACGGACGGTATGGCTCTCGTCGGTCAGTCCCGTGGCCAGTACCACCGATTGCTTGGTGGCGCCCAGGGTGACGGTTTTGGTGAGTACGTCGTCCACGTAAACGTTCAGATAACCCAGATTGTCGCCGCCGGCGCCGTTGGAATGGATGGTGCAGGCCGCGCCCGTGCCGTGGAAGTTAAATTCAAAGCCGCCGTTGGTCCAGCTAAAGTAATGTACGCCGTTTTCGGTGTAGTTACGACCCATAAATTTAACGTCGGTGTTCAGATTCAGCAGACGGTCGGCGCTGACGTTTACGGTGCCGCCGTCACTGCGGGCGGTAAGCTCTCGGTTGAGGTACCACCAGGTCTGGGTCACGGGGCCGCCCGTAACGATGGCGCCCACGGTGCCGTCCAGCTGTTCGTGATAGTTACCGTTGACGTTACAGGCATCGCCCGCCCCCGGGAAGGAGAAGGCATAGCGGTAACCGATGAAACGGTTGCGGGTCACGGTGACCTTATTACCGTAATTGATGGAGGTGTTGGTAACGTAGCCGGCGACGGGATTGGTGTTTACGCCGGGCAATTTGGTGGTATAGAAGGTGTTGTCGGTAATGTTGAAATAGAAGTTGTCGGTGGCGGGACGGCAGGCGACGATATGGCCGTTGCCGGTGTCGGCGTGACAGCCAAGGAAGGTGGAATTTTTCAGAGTAAAGGTAACCTTTTCCCGCTTGCCGATGGACTCGGTGAGTTTGATGGTGCCGCCGTTGGCCGTGATGTTATCGGTGGCGGCATACATAACACGGTATACGGGGTTGCAGAACTGGCTGTCCCGCACCGTCCAGGTAACCGCAGGGGCATTGTCCTCGGTCACGGTGGCGGCGGAAAGGTGGTCAAAGAGCACCTTGGTACAGTCAGAGTGCATATACACGCCGGAAATGTCGGCGCTTTCCGCGCTCAACATCATACCGTAGGCCGCAGTCAGTCCTTCGTAGCGCAGGTTTTTGATCACTACGTTACGCTTGTACAGATTGCCGCCGCCGTAAAAGGCCTCCAGATAAATAGGCGGGGTGGTCTTGGTGACGTTTTTGATATAGATGTTGTTCAAAGTGATATTACACTCTCCTGCGGCGCCGCAGTTGGAGCGCAACTGACCGCCATCGGTCAGCATAATGCCGTCGATGGCAATATCGGTTACGTCGCTGTAAACGGTGCTGCCGTTGACACCCAGCATAATGTTGCCGGTAAAGATGGTCTCCTTGGTGCCCCGTTTCTCGTTTAAGGTCCAGGGCTCGAATTCTCCACCCTTTACGTTGGGGTCGACACCGTTTTGCACACCAACGATGTTAATGTTTTTATTGATCACAACGGTCTCGGAATAGGTGCCCTCGGTGACCAGAATAGTGTCTCCCGCTTCGGCGGCGGCGATGGCAGCGGTCACGGTGCCGAAGGCATTGGTGCCGAATTTGAGTTGGAACAGGGTACCGTTCAGGGTATAATAATCCGGTACGGTGTCGGCAGTCCAGCCGTCGCCGACCACCAGATCCTCATGGGTCAGACTCAGGGCTGTGGTGGGCAGGGAGAAGATACTGCACATACTGCACAGCATTGCCAATGCGCACAGCAAAGAAAGCAAACGTTTTTTCATTTTCACAACACCTCTGAAAATAAAATATATATAATTATTATATAATATTTATAAAAAAATTGCAACAACTAAATAAAGCCCCCGTCGGCTCGACGGGGGCTTTATATTGTGATATTAGGCGCGGAAGGTAAAATCTTCCCAAGGAATGTTGACGGGTGCCTTTTCGGTGAGGATCTGATCAATGTGCAGCAGCAGGGGGAAGTCGGCGGCGTTGAGGCGGCCGCTTGCCACGTGCTTTTTCACGGCTCTGGCCACACGCTCGGCCACCACCAGAGATTCCAGAGTGACACCGGCCAATTCTGCCTTGGCCTCGTCAATGTTCAGGCCACGACCCAACAGAATACCCACCAGACGGGTTCTGCCGCCGTAGACGGTTACGTACAGGTCACCGGCGCCGACGCACAGATTATCCAGCGTGCCCGCACCTTGCAGGTCCAGCAGACGGCTCATTTCTTTGACGGCCTGACCGAATACGGCGGCCTGGGAGTTAAAGTGCAGCTCGTCGTTGCCGAAATTTTTCTGATTCAGGCCGATGGTCAGGGCAATGCCCAGAGCATAACCGTTTTTCAGAGCTACGGCGCTCTCAATGCCGGTGACGTCGGTGGACAGGGAAATATGATAATAGTCGGTGGTTATGATTTCTCTGAGGGTCTCCAGGATCTTCATATCCTTGCCGCAAAAGGCCACCTCGGTCTGATCGTGGGCCACCAATTCATAACTGGTGCAGGGGCCGCCGATGGCGTTGAGGGAGACCTTTTTGCCCAGCTCATCCAGCTTTTTCTGCCAGATGTCGGGATAGGTTAAGAGGGTGCCGTCCTCGGTGTCCCACAGACCCTTGGTAACGGTGAGCAGGGGAGCGCTCTCGGGCAGGACGGGCAATACGGTGTCGGCAAACCAGTCCACACCGAAGCTGCTGACACCGCCGATGACCATGTCGGCGCCGCTCAAAGCGGTTTCCAACTCTTCGATCTGATAGTATTTCACGCCGGCGGGGAAGTCGGCGTTGAACTTGGGATGACGGCCGGTTTTGATGGAGGTTTCAATAATTTCACGGTCCAGATGGGTACCCACCAGACGTACCTCGTGTCCGTTTTCTCTTGCAGGGAATGCCAGGGCGGAGCCCATCATACCTGCGCCTACGATGGTAACGATAGCCATAATTTTTTACTCCTTTTTGAAAAAGTTTGAAAATATTTGAAAGTTTTTGCAAATTGTGATATTATCATAACAGAAAAGGATTTTTCCGTCAATGCCCGTCGGAAAAGTTGAAAGATTTGCAAACTTTTGCAAAAGTGAGAAAAGGAGGATTTTTTATGATCCGTTACCAGCGTCAGCAACAGCTTTTGTCCTATCTGCGCCTGCACAAGAGCGCCACCATCAAGACCCTGTCCGGCCTGCTTTATATCAGTGAGGCCTCGGTGCGGCGGGATATTGCCGCGCTGGAGGAGCAGGGCTTGGTGCGCCGCAAATATGGGGGCGTGGTTCTGGCGGAATACGAGCACAGCGTAATGCCCTTGGCCCTGCGGGACCCGGCCAATGCCGCCCGTAAGGAGCAGATCGCCCGTCGCGCCGCCGATCTGGTGGAGGACGGTATGACGGTGATGCTGGACGCTTCCTCCACCGCCCGTCGGCTGTTGCCTTTTTTGCAAAATAAGAAAAATCTGCGGATCATCACCAACAACGCCAGTCTCTTTGACGGGCGCACTCTGCCCCATACCGTCCATTGTACCGGCGGCCGTTACGACAGCGAGGGCGGCGCTTTTTTGGGCCACGCCGCTGAGGAATTTCTGCGCTCGGTGCGGGCAGATATCCTCTTTTTTTCCAGTCAGGGTATGGATGAGCAGGGGATCATCAGCGACGCCTCGGAGGAGGAAACCGCCCTGCGCCGTGCTATGTTGGCCGCCGCCGGAAAGAAGTATTTTCTCTGCGACAGCTCCAAGCTGGGCCAGCGCCGCACCTTTATCCTCTGCACCAAGGACGAACTGGACGGGGTGATCTGCGACGGACCACTGCCGTGGGAGAAGGCAGAAACGAAAAACGAATAACGAATAACGAAGGAAACCTTTTGGGCAGAGCCCAAAAGCTAATTTGAATGGCTTTTTGCGAAAGCAAAAAGGCTACCATAATTCCGCATTTTATGAAAAAATGCAGCGACAACCACAAGGGGTGTCGCTGCGTTTTTTAGATGATTTGCGTTTGCGCCGATTTATGTGAGGAAAGGGACCGGAAAAATCGGATGAAAACCTTCAAACCGAGCCGTGGCCGTGGCCACGGGTTACCCGACGGCGTATACCATACGCCGAGTGGCGAGGTTGGGAGGTAGCAAATGGTATCAAAATAATGGAAAAATATCGTACGATATTTTTCTACCGGTGGCCTTGTGAGCGGTGACTTCTGTGAACTAATATTTTTCACCATTTGCGTTTGCGCCGATTTATGTGAGGAAAGGGACCGGAAAAATCGGATGAAAACCTTCAAACCGAGCCGTGGCCGTGGCCACGGGTTACCCGACGGCGTATGCCATACGCCGAGTGGCGAGGTTGGGAGGTAGCAAATGGTATCAAATAATGAAAAAATATCGCCCGATATTTTTTCTACCTTTGGCCTTGTGAGCAGAAGCTTTTGTGAACTTATATTTTTCACCATTTGCGTTTGCGCCGATTTTTGCGGTCACTACTTCATAAGTTCTTTCACAACCGGCCAGGCGTCGTCGGCATAGAAACGATGCCCGCCGTCACCGATCACCAGCCGCAGATTTTCTGCCAACCCCGCATCTTTATAGGCCTTTTGCCCGTGGGCAAAGACCTCTTTGGCGCCCCCCACGGGAAAGATGTGATCCACGGCGCCGTTGACCTGCACGTATTTGGCGGGGGCGGCCATGGCGATCAGATCACCCATATCAAAATACTCGGCAATATGGGGGATATAGTTGCACATACAATGTTGCATTCCGCCGATGGAGGCAGCGTAGGTGGACAGGGCGCTGGAGGGCATCACCAGGGCCAGGCGATCCTCCAGAGCGCCCAGATAGGCGGTAACGGTGCCGCCGGCGGAGTTGCCCATACAGCAGATGCGGTTGGTGTCCACCTTGTCGGAAAATTCGGTTTTGATCAGATCAATCAGGCGCATAGCGTCCCATACCCGCTCACCGATGGCGGTGCGGCCGATCATCAGGGCGGTCATAGAGGGCTCGTAGCAGGCAGGGCCGCGGGGACTGCCGCCGCACTCGCCGAAATGCCGTTGCTCCATGGCAATGGCGGCATAGCCTTCCTTGATGGCACGCACACAAAAATCACGGTCGCCGCCGGACATGGTTTCGGCATCGCCGTGGAATTTGGGTCGTCCCAGAGAAATATGCATTCCCTTGGAATGCCCCTGCAGACAGATCATCACCGGCGGGTTTTCCACCCCGTCGGGAAGTAACAAATGACAGGGTACTCGATAGCCCGCCTCACTGGCAAAGGTAAAGCGGAGCTCGGTGGCGCCGTCAATTTTGCGGGTGTATTCCACCTCGGTTTCGGGGGCCACGGGGGTAAAACGGGAGAGTCCCAACAGCTCACGCAGCTTGGCGCGGGCTCTGTTTTTCCAGTCGGCGGAGCCGTCATAGGCCAGTTGGGGCGCCGTTTCCCGCAATATTTTTTTGGACAGCTCATAGTCGGGGCGGTGATCCACGTCGATCAACTCGTATTCCCGACTACCGATGCCGAGGGCGGCGGCCGCCTCAATGGTGTGCACGCCGTTGCGGCTTTCAATCCGCTCCAGCAGATGCTTTTGACCGGGGTCGTCCTTGGCGGCGTATACCAGATCAATGCAGGCCTGATCAATGGCCACGGGATCCTCGGAGATCAGCACGCCGATATCCTTCATACAGGGATCCTCTGCCACGGCACAGCAGTCGCAGTCCACCGACATATTTTTCATCACGTTGATATAAACGGCTTTGCCTGCAAAACGGTCGGTAATACTTTTGGCGGCATCCGCCATACTCTCCAAAAAGCTGTCGTGATCGGCGCTCCAGATTTTTGCCGGCTCACCGGCGCCGTGGATATAGGCCTTGCCGAAGGAGGAGGCCAGACCGATGGAGAGCTGTTTCAGGGCGCCGCCGTAGCCGCCCATGGGATGGCCTTTAAAATGGGAGAGCACCAACAGGGAATCGTAATTTTCAATGTTTTTGCCCACGTAGTTCTTTTGGATCCGTTTGCCTTCGGGAACGGCCAACTCCAGATCGGGCCCCTCGGCATCCAACAGATCCACGGGGAATTCCGTCCAGCCGTGGAGCTTGATGGCGGTCAGATGCTTTGCGGTGGTGTTGCGCTGGCCGTCGTAGGCGGTGTTGCACTCGCACACCGTCCCCTTTACGAGCTGAATGGTGGAACGCCAAAATTCGGGGCGCAAAAAATTCTGGTTGCCCACCTCGCCGGAATGGACCTTCACGGCCACCCGTCCCTCCAGCTTGTGGGAGAGGATTTTACACAGCTTCATCACCGATTCACCGGTGATGTTACGGGTAAAATATACCATTGGTTTCATAGTGTTATCTCCTTGTCTTGTCGTCGTAACTGTTCCAGCATAGAGTTTGTGCTTTTGAATGCGCCGGGGTGAGGCATTGGGATGAGCCGCCCCACAAAGTCAGGCAGTGCCGCTTTCACCGCCTCATAGGTGCCACAGCACAAAACGGTGTGCGGCTGTAATATCGCCACCTCCCGTCGCAGGGTTTCGGCTACCACGGACGCCTGCAACAGCGTATTGTATTCCTTGCCGGCGCCGGCAGAGCCCCGTACCTTGTTGAGGTTGGTATAAGCCACGGTGCGTAATTGGTCTATGGTCTCCCGTTTCATAGAGGCCAACGTTTCGTTCGGGAGTGTCGGTTGTCGCAACAGGGCGATCCACCGCCCCAGATTATACCACATTTTTGGATGTTTTTGCATATGTCCAAAGGGCCCTTTTTCAAAAATTTCACCCATCCATACGGGGAACAGATATCCCTTAGCAAAATCTTCATCCGACCAGTCGTTGGTTTCCTTGCAGACAACCAAAATTCGCAATTTTTCGTCAAATCGTTGGGGGTCTAAAATGCCGAATTCGTTGATGCGCTCGGGCGGTGGGGCCCGGAAGGCATTCTGCCACGCCGCTAAAAATGCGGGTGTTTGCTCCCGGTATAATTGCTGCAACTTTTGATTAATTGTTTCATTTTTTGTTTTCATTTGCCGATCTTATTTTTGGTGCAACAGAAATTGCGCCCGGGCATAGTCCCGCTTGTGTACGTAAATTTTGTATTGATACAGACTCTCGCTTTGGATGCCCAACGTGCCGCCCCGCCGATAACGCAGAGAGGCGATGGGGGAGGCCGATACCTTGTAGGGGATCCCCGCCGCTGACAGGATATCCCGCACCTGCCCCTGATGCTTGAGATTGCGGGTGGTGCACAGTTCTTTGCGGTTAAAAACGGTGATCATACCGATCCCTCCTTTTCTCCAGTATACAACAGGGATTGTAAAGATTCAATAAATTTGACCCAAAAACCCTTGTTGACTTTCACCCTCTTTGTTACAATAAATGTAAGCAGTGGAGGAGCATCCGAACACGCCTGAAAGTGCATAATTTCGGTGCTTTTTGGATTATCGTCGTCGGCAGGCGACAGCCTTGCCTCCTCCTCTGCGCCAAAAATCTCTTAAAATTCTGCGCTTTCAGGTCGCAGAATTTTGCCGGAGCCGATTTTTGCATCGGCAAGGCATAAAACGCAGCCAATACTTTGTGTATTGGCGAGTATTTTAACACAGCTGAGGTGAAAATCGGCCCGT
>JAZQJG010000067.1:0-1902 GCA_045541535.1 Eubacteriales bacterium | reverse complement strand
ACTGCCGGCAAGGGCGGCGGCATAAAATTTACTGCCGGTGATACTGCCGCCGACGATGCCGAGATTACGGATGACGCCGCCGGAGCCGACACTTTGAAAAAGAGAGCAGTAAAAATCATCACCGACATAGTTGATCTTCAGATTTTTGATGGCAAAGTTACCGCCGTCAAAGGTGCCGGTAAAGGAATCTGCAATGGGGGCGAAAAAATGACCGGCATTGTAAAAATCGCCGCCCGTGAGAAAGTCCTCGGCGGCAAATTCCACGTTCTTGGTCATTTTAAAGTGCGCCGACGGATAATAGCGCACATTATTCAGGTGATATTTGTCAGCGATCAAATACGGATCGGCTTCCGTTCCGTTGCCGCCGGCAAATTCTTCCGTGGCGGCGCCTGCCGGCAACAAACAAACGGGAGCCATAGTAAAGAGTAACAATAGAATCAGAAGGGCGGAAATATACTTTTTCATCATAAACCTCCTACGTGTGTTGGCTTGGTTTCTTTATTATATCATAGGTATATAGAAATCTCAATGGGATGTTTTCGCCAAAGCAAATCGCCCGTAAACAACGGTTTGAAAAAAGCTCCCCTCGGAGATTCCGAGGGGAGTTGTCTTTAGTTATAGTTCCGATATAAGAAGGTGACGATCTGACCCCGGGTGCAGGATTCGTTTGGTCCGAAGGTGGTTTTGGTGGCGCCGGCGGTGATGTTGTTTTCAATGGCCCATTGGACGGGGGTGTAATAATAATCGCTCTTTTTCACGTCCCCGAAGGAAAGGGTGACAAGCTTGGGGATCACGGCAGTTTCCAGTTGGGTGTTGCAGGTTTTGCAACGCTTTTCCTTCAGCCCCGTGGCGGTGGCAGTGGCGGGTTGCAGGGTGATCCACGGCCCTGCTTTATGCTCTTCGTCGGCAGGGATCTCAATGGTGTCCATCACCAGATCGCAACCGGTGCAGGTGGCTTCTTTCCAACCCGGCATACAGTTGGGCTGTTGCACCACCACGTAGGCGCCCTTGGTATGTACGCCGGTGGCGGGGATGGTCCAGCGGGGCTTGTCGGTGGCGCCGCAGTTGATACAAATGATGTGTCCCTCTCCCGGTTGGGAGCAGGTGGGCGGGATGTCAACTACGGGGTGGAGAATATCCGGCTCATGCATACCTGTGGGCGGAATGCGCACCTCAATGGCAATGGTGGCATCACAGTAATAGCACAGGGTGTGCCCCACGCCGCCGTTGCCGCAGGTCGGCTCCTGATCGGCGATGGTTCTGCCGGGGGTGTGTTCCTCTTCACCCAGTCGAACGGTGCAACCGGGGGTTTGACATTTATAATAATGATGGGTGTCGGTGGTGACGTATCCGCCCGCAGGAAAGTGATTGCCGGTGGCAGGGATGACCGTGGTCCCCATGGAGATACCGCACAACACACAATAATACCGTCCCACACCGGTTTGGTAGCAGGTGGGGTAGGAAACGATATCATAGGCCTCGCTTTTTATGTGTTGGCAAGCGGCATGGGCGGTGGGAAATAAACTCAGTGTTAACAGGATGGCGCAGCAAAGGGAAATCAGACGGATCTTTCTCATTGACAATACCTCCGTGTTGATTATTTGATTTTTTCTGTTTTCAGTGTAACACAGTCCTCCGGCAATTTCAATATTTAATTATAGATAGGACATACTTTATGGGCGGGCATACGAATTCAATCATTATCTATTGACCGATCAAGTAAAACGGGTGTATAATATTAAGTAATACTGGTTAAGCAGTGGAGGAGCATCCGAACACGCCTGAAAGTGCATAATTTCGGTGCTTTTTGGATTATCGTCGTCGGCAGGCGTCAGCCTTGCCTCCTCCTCTGCACCAAAAATCTCTTAAAATTCTGCGCTTTCAGGTCGCAGAATTTTGCCG
>JAZQJG010000066.1:0-75656 GCA_045541535.1 Eubacteriales bacterium | reverse complement strand
CATAAAGGTGACGGCCTGCGCTCTGGTACAGCTCTCCTTGGGGCCGAAATGGGTGGCATCCACACCGCTGGTAACGCCCTCGTCCACTGCCCACAATACGGCATCGTAGAAATAGTCCTTCTTCTTCACGTCCACGAAGGGGTTGGTAGCGGGTTTCAGTACGGGAATAATGCCCCAAGCGTCAATATCTCTGATCTTCTTGGTGCCTGCGGCATCTTCAAAGTCAGCGTTACAGGCGGAGCAATGATAATAGGCCTGTTTACCCGTCGCCGTTTTGGTGGCGGGCACCTCGGGAACGGCGGTCAGCGAATGCAGGGGAGTAAATTCCACCACAACGGTGGCCCAGTCTCGGTTTCTGTTAGCGTTTGCCACCGTTACTTCCTTGACAGCAAGGGCGCCGCCGCCCACGGTGGCGGTGATGTCCGAAGCGTCGGCAAATTCATAGCCGGCCTCGGCTTTCAGATTGAATTTTACAGTGTAGGTCTTGGCGCAGTTAAAAATGCTTTTGAATTGAACTCCGCCGTCAAAATACGTAGAAGATTTGTAGGCGTATCCCTTGCCCGCCTCAACGGTGCAAGGGGGATTGTCCACCGCCGTGTCACCGTTGGCGGGCAGGATCACGTCGGTCAAATTGACAGCACTGATCACAACGGGTGCGGTAACGGTATATTCGGGGGAGGAGATGTAGGTGTAGGAATAGGTGGACTCGACCCAAACAGCTTCCTCGTCGTAGGTCCAGGCGGCGCCGTCGATCTCCACCGTAAGACCGGTCTGCGCCAATCTATGGGTGGCGCCGTTAACACCGTCGATACGGAGCTGATTGGAATAATAATATTTACCTACGGTAAAGGTGGCCTCGTCATATCTTTTCCACTCGGAAGCATCCTCGTCCCATTTGTACCAATGGCCCATGGAGCCCGTGACGTACGCCTCGGTGCCCCTGGTAAAGGTGAAATCATAATAATTCTTCACCTCGCCGCCGAAGGCGGGAGTGGGCATATCGGAGGTGGCCACGAATTCGGACACCGCAATTCTGTCGGCAGGATCACAGTTGGTTTTATCAACGAAAACGGTAATTTCCTTATAATTGCTTTCGGCATCGGTAACACGAATGACAAGCTCCGCATTGGTACCGATCACCGTGGGTGTACCGCTGACGGTACCGTCGGCGGCGACGGTCACCCAATCGGGGCCGGAGGTTTTGCTGAAGGTGTAGGGCTCGGTACCGCCCAACACACCGCCCTTGACGGAATAGGACGTAATGGCAATGCCTGTAAAATTCATCGGGATGTCGTACAAACGATTGTCGCCAAAGCTCAGGGGAATCGCAACCTTTTCCACAGTAAATTCGGGAGAGGTGATGTAGGTGTAAGAATAGGTGGGCTCGACCCAAATAGCTTCCTCGTCGTAGGTCCAGGCGGCGCCGTCGATCTCCACCGTGACGCCGGTCTTTGCCAATCTATGGGTGGCGCCGTTAACACCGTCGATACGGAGCTGATTGGAATAACAATATTTGCCCTCAACAAATTTGGCTTCGTTATATCTGTCCCACTCGGAAGCTTCTTCGTCCCACTTGTACCAGTGGCCCATGGAGCCCGTGACGTACGCCTCACCGCCCTTGGTGAAGGTAAAGTCAAAGTAATTCTTTACGTCGTCGCCGTAGGTGGGAACACCCATATCGGAGGTGGCCACAAATTCGGACACGGCGATTCTGTTGTCGGGCATGGTGAATTCCACCACGACGGTAGCCCGGTCTCGGTTTCTGTAAGCGTTTGCCACCGTTACTTCCTTGACAGCAAGGGCACCGCCGTTGACGGTGGCGGTGATGTCCGAAGCGTCGGCAAATTCATAGCCGTCCTCGGCGCCCAGATTAAATTTTATGGTATAAGTCTTGGCATTTTTAAAGGTGCCGGTGAATTGAACTCCACCGTCAAAATACAGAGAAGATTTGTAGGTGTATCCCTTCCCCGCCTCAACGGTGCAGGGGGGATCGGTCACCGCCGCGTCCCCCACCGCCGGCAGGGTAACACCGGTGAGATTGATCGTCTCAATCACGGTATTCTCCGTCTCTGCAAAGACTGCTACGGGTAGCATACCCAACAGCAGGACCAGACACAGAACTATGCTTATAATTCTTTTCACTTTCATAATAGGTCCTCCTTGGTTCTTTTTTTGGTCATAAATGCTTATCCTTGACCGAAACATAATAATGTGATATAATATTACTACATTAATTGTATCAACTCTTAAAAGAAATGTCCCCACACTTTTCCCCGCTTTGGGGTGGGAAAACCCTGATTTTAGGGTGGGAAAAAGGGTGGGAAGATATAAGGAGAAACTATGAAACGGTTGTTTGTACCGCTGTTATGCGCTCTGCCGCTCTGTCTGACCGGCTGTGCGAGGGCGGGAGAAAAAGGAGCAAATTTATCGGTGATCTATGGGGTGGCCGCTCTGCTTTCGCTGGCGATCCTTATCGCCTATACCCTGATCATCCGCAAAAAAGAGGGCTGGTTTTACCTGCTGTTTTCCTCGGTGACGGTGGTAAACTCGGGCTATCTGTTGCTGGCCCTGTCCCGCACGCTGGAAATGGCGCTGTGGGCCAACCGTCTGGCATATCTTGGCTCGGTCTTTTTGCCCACCGCTATGCTACTCATCATTTTGAACACTTTGGATCTGCGCTATCGCAAATGGTTGCCCGCCCTGCTGTGCGGCATCAGCATGGGAATGTTTGCCATCACCGCCTCCCCCGGAATTCTTCCCATATATTATAAGGAAGTATATCTTGTGATCACCCACGGCGTGGCCTCTCTGGACAAGGTGTACGGCCCCCTGCATTCTCTGTATCTGATCTATCTGCTGCTCTACTTTGCCGCTATGGTGGGCGCCATCATCCACGCCGCAAAGCTCAAACGGCTGACCACCTGTGCCCACGCCGTATTACTGGCCATGGCCGTATTTTCCAACATCGGCGTATGGCTGATGGAGCAACTGGTGGAAATTGAATTTGAATTTCTTTCCATATCTTATATTATCAGCGAGCTGTTTTTGCTGGGGCTGGATCTGCTGGTACAGCAATCGACCCAGCCCGTTTCGGCGCCGGAGCCCTCCCCCGAGGACGCCCTGTCGGCGGCGCGCCGGCAGTTGCAGGATCGCCTGATCGCCCTCACCCCCGCCGAGCGCAACATTTACAATCTCTATCTGGAGGGTCTGACGGCCAAGGAAGTGATGGCCCGCCTGTTCATTACCGAAAACACCCTGAAATATCACAACAAAAACATCTACGGCAAGCTGGGTGTCTCCTCCCGCAAGGAGCTCCTGCAAATCGCCAAATCCGAATCAAAATAAACCAAAAGGGGACAGTCCCCTTTTGGTTTATTTTTTGCTTGCGGTGTTCTTTTCCGTTGTGATGAAGCGTGGTTTTGACGGTATAAAAAATGAGCACACCGAATGGTGTGCTCATTTTATTACGTTGTTATTAAGCAAGGGTATTCAGCTTCTTGGTAAGCTGGCTCTTCTTGCGGGCTGCGTTGTTCTTATGAATCAGGTTGTTAGCAGCAGCCTTGTCAACCTTATGAACAGCCTCTGCATAAACGGCAGTAGCAGTTTCCTTATCACCGGCTGCAACAGCAGCATCAAACTTCTTGAGTTCAGTTCTCAGGTCAGATTTTGCCATCTTGTTCTGCAGGGTCTTGGTCTCGGTAACGATAACTCTCTTTTTAGCGGATTTAATGTTCGCCACGGACGATGCACCTCCCTCTATCAAATGTATATTTTATCAGCAGTAGATATTTTAACATTATTTTTCCATAAAATCAATACCTTTTTCTTAAAATTTATTTAATTTTTCTTGACTTCATTTAAAGAGTATTGTACAATGTATACATATAAATCTATCAATGTGGATAGAAAGGTGCCAATTTGGAAAAATCCGTTATCATTGACAAACAATTGGTCCATCTGGCAAAATCCGGCAATATGGACGCCACCGACGAGATCATCCGTCGGCTGGAACCTCTGGTAGTTTCTCTGGCGGGCGATTATCATATCGACGGTGGGGACGAGGAGGATCTGCGGCAGGAAGCCAGATGCAGCATCACCAAAGCCATTGAAACCTACGATGCGGCCCGCAACGACAATTTCGTTGCCTACGCCGTTTTGTGTATCAAGAGCGCCCTGCTCTCCGCCGTGCGGCAGGACGGGCGGCAAAAGGCCAGTGTGATCAATCACGCCGTGGAACTGACCGATCAGTTGGGTCAATCGGTGGACAGCGCCGAGAAGGTGGTGTTACGTCGGCAGGAGATCTCGGACGTGAACAAAAAGATCTCTCACACCCTCTCCGCCAGAGAGCGGCAGGTGCTGTTGCTGTTTGCCGACGGCTATACCTACAAAGAGATTGCCGACGCCTTGGGGCTGGACACCAAGGCGGTGGACAACGCTTTGGCCCGTGCACGGACCAAGCTACAGTCCTGACAACCAAATCTTTTACCGGACGACTTGTCCGGTCAATATGCCCGAAGGCTCAGGGTGAGCAACGTTTGGAGGCACGGTTCAACTCCGTGGAAGGGTAAATAAATTTTTCCCAGGAAAAGGAAGAGGTAAACCAATGTACGAAGACAAGACTTTAATTTGCAACGAGTGCGGCAAAGAATTTATTTTCTCCGCCGGTGAGCAGGAGTTCTACGCCGAAAAAGGCTTCCAGAACGAGCCCAAGAAGTGCAAAGAGTGCAGAGATGCCAGAAAAGCTGCTGCAAAGAGTGCCAGAGTTATGTATGATGCCGTTTGTGCAGCATGCGGCGCTGATTGCAAGGTTCCTTTCAAACCCACCGATGAAAGACCTGTTTACTGCAGCGAATGCTTCGCCAAGATGAAGGAAGAAGCTTAAGTTAATAATTTTGTACAAAATAAAAGCACCGCCGAAAAGCGGTGCTTTTATTTGATTGTAAAAAAGTCGTTTCACCACAGTGAAAAGAAAACAAAAAGAAAAACGGTTTGTGTGAAACGATAAGTACAAACCGTCTTTGATCGCTTGAAACAACCAAGGTGATTTCTTTTTCCCTTGCATTGCAAGGGATTCACTGTTTTCCGCCGATGCGCTCTCTACCGTACCCACGTACGCCGACGAGATCGCCTCGACGAAATGCAACTTCCTTTTTTGACACTCAACAGCGTGTCAAAGAAGAACTTTGACACGCTGAATAAAGGCACCGCCGAAAAGCGGTGCCTTTATTTTGCTATTTTTAGTCCTTCAGAGGATTGCCCTTGGCATCCTTGTTTACGGAGCCGGTGAGAATCATAATACCCTCTACCAAGCCCCAGACACTGGAAACAATGGCCAGACCGCCACAGCTCAGCAAGCTGATGAGCAACTGGGCCACCGCCTTACCGGTGAAGCCGAGATAGAAGTTGTGCACACCCAGGCCGCCCAAAAAGATGCCCAGCAAACCGGCGCACAATTTACTCTTGGACGCAGGATTTACCGCAGGGGCAAAGGCCACGCCGCACTGAGTACAAACGGCAGCACCGGGAACAGTCTGAGCGCCGCAATTGGGGCAAAACTGGGTGCCGTTACCAGCGGCAACGCCACACTTTACACATACGACAGCCTGATCATCCATCTGATTTCCGCAATTTCTGCAAAACATAGTTCTTTCCTCCTATAATATCTTCCGATTGCTCGGATAATGTAACTAAACTCTCCACGCCGGCACCAGCAATCTGCCCACGAAAACCGCCGCAAATCCAACCAGTATCAGCGCAAGTATCCACCGATCCACCCGCTTTGAAAACAGTTTACCATCGGTGAGAAAATAGATATACAATACGGGCACGCCCCAAAACATAGGATGCATCCCAAAGGCCCGCGCCACCTGCCCCCGTAGGATCGCCAGCCACGCCCGTGTCAGCCCGCAGGCGGGGCAGGGCAAGCCGGTGAGGCTCTTAAAGAAACAGGGCACTCTGACCCAATAGATCAGCCCGTAGATCCCCAGCGCCAGCGCCAGCGTGATCAACAGTTTTGGGATGAGACGAGTAAAACGTTTCATAATATATATATTAGCACATTTCTCATTTATTTGCAACAAAAATCGGCAAATTTTATGCTCAGTCCTTCCAACCGGTCACACGGCGCACCTCTTTGATCAGCACCTCGGCGCCGGCTTTGTGGGCAGATTTGGCAGGATGACCCAATACCTTTTCGGTAGCGTTGGGCAGCGCCAGATAGGTCAGCTTACTGTCTCCCATACCGTTCACGGCGCTTTTTATGGCCGCTTCCATCTTGTTGCCGCTCAAACCGTACGCCACGATAATATGTGCGTTTTTGTTCTTTTGCCGAACAGTCGCATAAAACTTCTTGGCCGCTTCGGTCACTTCCGATTCGCTACTGGTGGAATGATCGTTGTTACCCAAATGGATCACCACCACGTCGGGCACAAAGGAAGAAAAGTCCCAATCGTGACCGGGATAATTATACTCGTCCACCTTGGTGTATAGGGCGGGCATCAATTTATCCGTGTCACCACCGGTATTGTGCGCCAGCCCACGACCACTGATGGCCACCACGTTATAATCGGCATTCAGCGCCTTGCCCGTCAAGGCGGCAAAGGTGCAACTGCCGTCTTCGGTGGCAGTGCTCCAAGCGGCAGTGGAATCATTGCCCAACGTGCCGTATCCAACCGTCAAGGAGTCCCCAATAAATTCAATGCGGCGCTCCTTCGCCGTCGGCGGCGGCAACACTTTGCCGCCCTTTGCCAGCGTGATGTCCGAAACGCCGAGTGATGCGCTGCGGGCGTTGGTCCGCTTCACCACCCGCAGGGTGTGGTTGCCTTTTTTCAGGCCTTTGCACAGCTCCACCGTCTGCATACTGTCCGTAATGGCAACGCTCTTGGGTTGTTCCCTGCCATCGATGTAAATACGAATAAAGGCGATATGATCTTCGCCGTTGTTTTCACTTTCCAGCATGGCTTCCGCGCCGGTACCGTTGAAACTGAATTCAAAACCGGACTCCGTCCAGTTAAACCAATATACGCCGTTTTCCTCATAAGTACGGCCAAAAAACCGCACGTCCGTTGCAAGATCCACCAGTGAATCATCCTTTTCTTGTGTAGTATCGTTGGTATTGCCCGGAGTGACGGGGGTGTCGGTCACGGGAGTCTCCGGCTCTTCCCCTCCATCGGGCGTAGACGGCGCCGGCTGTTGCGGTGTCGGTTTCCCGTCGGCGCTGTTATCGGTCGTCGGCGTTTGCACCGTGGGATCGGCAGGCGTATCCGAGGGCTCTTCCTGCTCCACCTGTTCCTGTTGAGGCACAGAGTTGTTGTTGGCGATGATCTGATCCTCTTCCTTTGGCGCGCAAGCGCTCAGACACAAAAGCAGGATCAATAGGATTGCAAGAATACGTTTCATAGCGTTCCCACCTTTCTTTTCTCCATTTTATCAAATTATTTTACACATTACAAGCCTTTGTGACAAACAAAATATCCGCCCCAAGGGAGACACTTCGTAAAGAAGTTGTCTCTCTCGGTTTTTATCTACACAAAACAAATGACACTTTGCACAAGGATTGTGAAAGTGTCATAGTGGGTTACATACTTTGAGAAAGGTAAATACTTGACGAAAAACAGCAGATTCTTTTCGGCTTGTGAAGTGAAGTTTTTGCTGACGCAAAAGTGAAGTTGCTCGCTTTGCTCACAGTGAAGCTTGGTCTTGCAGACCAAGTGAAGTTAAGTTTGCCCATTTCGCCGTAGGCGAAACTTCACTGTCCGCAGGACAACTTCACGATCGCAGATAACTTCACTTGCCCGAAAGGGCAAACTTAGTTGAGGCGCACTTCCTTACGGAGTGCGCCTCGAGGGGCGGATATTTTAATTTATTCGTATGGAAGTGCGGCGGCTTGGGGCAGAAATACCGTTTCTATCAGCCGCGGGCATTCTTCGGGAGAATAGCGCCAATGCTCCAATCGCCCTTCACTGATAAAATATTCGGGTCGGGCGGGACGGGGCGCCGTTTCCCCCGTATCCACGATGGCCAGCTTGATTTTCATTTTATCGGGCAAAATACTCTTGATATACACCCCGGCCAATGTGCCGGGCGTGATGCCTTCGGCATATTCCGCCAGTCCCGCCAGATTGGGGGCCAGTTCCACGAAAATACCGTAATTCTCCACACTGCGCACGATCCCGCTGACCGTTTGCCCCGCCTCAAACAAGGCGGCATTTTCCGACCAGGTGCCCAGTAATTCCTTATGGGAGAGATTGATGCGAAATTGTTCCCGATCCACCTCCCGCACCACCGCCAGAATCTCCATTCCCACACAAAACCGATCGGCGGGATGACGGATCCGACTGACGGAAATATTATCAATGGAAATCATACTCACGATGCCGCATCCGATATCCGCAAAGGCCCCGAAGGGCTCCAGATGGGTGATGCGGGCGGGCAGAATATCCCCCGGTGAAAGGGTGGAAAAAAGCATCTCCCGACACTCCCGCTGGGCGGCGGCACGGGAGAGCACCACCTCGTCCTCCTGGGCGCTGATCACCTTAAAGCTGACCATTTTGTTAACTCTCGTAATAATGGCCACGTCCCGCACCGTGCCCTCACGAATGCCCAGAGCCGCCTCCTCACGGGGGATAATGCCCCGTCGCTCTCCCAGCTCCACGTATAAATTGTGTTCCGCATCGCACATCACGCAACGGGCCTGCAGGATACGCCCCTGCCGCATAGCGGTCTGAAGTCCTCTGAGAGAAGAGAGGTATACCTCGTCTCCCGGATTTTTGATCCCCTCACTTCGATAAGAGATTTCCTTCATATTTGTTCCCTCCAAAAAATCTTTGTATATATCTATGAATTTTCAGGGGCAAGTATGCCCCAACTTTGGCGTTTTTTTATTTGCATCCCTTATATAAATATGATATAATAATTATGTATGTACTAAAGGAGGCATTCTTATGAATATAGCCGTCGGCGATATCCTCATTATGAAGAAGCCCCACCCCTGCGGCAGTCGTGAATTTGCCGTCACCCGAATCGGCGCAGACTTTAAACTGCGGTGCGACGGATGCGGACGGGAAATGATGCTGCCCCGCAGTAAAGTGGAAAAAAATATCAAACAGATCAAGGAATAAGAGTATGATTGAAAAGCTGAGTGAAATTGAAAAAAGATTTGAAGAGATCGGCAATATGCTGGCCGATCCCGCCGTCATCTCCGATCAGCAGACCTATACCAAGCTGATGCGGGAGCACAAGCACCTCTCCCCCATTATGGAGGAGTTTGCCCGTTACAAGGGTTTTTCCGCCGCCTTTGAGGAGGCCAAGGAATTGCTGGAGATGGGAGACAGTGAGCTCAAGGAGCTGGCCGAGGCCCAGTACAAGGAAGGCAAGGAAGGTATGGAGCAGAGCGCCGAGGCGCTGAAGATCCTGCTGTTGCCCCGTGACCCCAACGACGACAAAAACGTTATCGTGGAGATCCGCGGCGGTGCCGGCGGTGAAGAGGCCGCGCTGTTTGCCGCCGCCCTCTACCGTATGTATACCATGTACGCCGAAACCAAGGGCTTTAAATTCGAGGTGCTCTCCCTCAACGAAACGGGGCTGGGCGGCATCAAGGAAATTGCCTTTAACATCACCGGCGACGGCGCCTATTCCCGTTATAAATTTGAGAGTGGCGTGCACCGTGTACAGCGTGTACCCGAAACGGAAAGCGGCGGCCGCATTCACACCTCCACCGTTACGGTGGCCGTATTGCCCGAGGCGGAAGAAGTGGACTTTGAGATCAATCCCGCCGACCTGCAAGTAGATACCTACCGTGCCAGCGGCGCCGGCGGTCAGCACGTTAACAAAACGGAAAGCGCCATCCGCATCACCCATCTGCCCACCGGTTTGGTGGTAGAGTGTCAGGACGAGCGCAGTCAGCACAAAAACCGTGAAAAGGCCATGAAGGTGCTCCGCGCCCGTTTGCTGGATATGGAAATGGCCAAACAGCAGGCCGAGATCGCCGATCAGCGCAAGACTCAGGTGGGTACCGGCGACCGCAGTGAGCGCATCCGTACCTATAACTATCCCCAGGGCCGTGTGACCGATCACCGCATCGGACTGACCCTGTACAAGTTGGAGCAGACTCTGGCCGGCGATCTGGATGAGCTGATCGACGCTCTGATCACCGCCGATCAGGCTGAAAAGCTGAAAGCCGGCTTATAAATCCCTCTCACCTCATATACTTTGATGAGGTGATCCCTATGATCCTTACGGGTCTGTATCACAGCGGCCGCATTTTGACGGGGCTGTTGTTGGGACGGTGGTTACGGCGTTACCCCCGGCTCCCCGCCATCGGGGCGGGAATGCTGTGGGGCTGTCAGGTGTTTTGCCTGCTCCCCGGCTGTCTGCCACTGTTGCCCACCCTGATCCCGGTGCCCGCCTTTGTGCTGGGCATTATCGGGGGTGTGTTCTTAAAAGAAATTGTAAAGCCAAAAAACTTTACAAATTTGTTTATCCTTGCGCTGGCGGTACACAGCCTCTGTCTGGGGCTGAACGCCACACCCCTGCCCGTCCCCCTGCTGTGGTATTTTACAAGCGTGGGACTGCTGTCTGCCCCCGCCCTGCCATGGGCGGCGCCACCCGCCTATCTGGTGGGGGTGATACTGCACCATTGGTGTTCTCCACCCCTGCGATTGTGCGGAATGCTGTTGGCAGTCAGTTGCGGGCTGGTATTACAAACGGCGCCCCGCCTGCCCCTCTCCGCCCGTTGGCTGGGCGGTCTGGCGCTGGCGCTGATGATCGCAACAATGTAGAAAGAAGATTGTATATTTGAAAACGGAATTATTTAAAAACATAACGTCTGAGCAGTTGGCCCATTGCGGCGCCCTGCTACGGGAGGGTGAGATCGTGGCCTTTCCCACCGAAACGGTCTACGGTTTGGGAGCCGACGCCCTGAACGACGAGGCGGTGGCCAAAATTTTTGCCGCCAAAAACCGGCCGGCGGATAACCCCCTTATCGCCCACGTGGCCGACCCTTCTATGGTGCCCATGGCGGCGCGTGAGATCACCCCGCTGGCCGGCAAACTGTTCGATGCCTTTTGGCCCGGCCCCCTGACGGTGATCCTGCCCAAGGCCGAGGGACTTTCCTCCCGTGTCACCGCCGGCGGTGACACCGTGGCGGTGCGCTGTCCCGACCATCCCATTGCCGGAGATCTGATCCGGGCGGCGGGCGTACCCGTGGTGGCCCCCAGCGCCAATCTCTCCGGCAGACCCTCCCCCACGGATTTTGAAACCACAGCGGAGGATCTGGAGGGCAAGGTGGCGGCTATCATTGACGGCGGCGCCTGCAGTGTGGGTGTGGAGAGCACGGTGGTCCTGCCCACGGGGGAAAACAGCCTGCGCATCCTGCGCCCCGGCGCCATCACCCCCGCCATGCTGGAAGCTCTGGGGCTGCGTGTGGAGATTGATCCCAACGTGCTGGCCCCACTGGATCAAACCCGCCCCGTTCTCTCCCCCGGTATGAAGCATCGCCATTATGCGCCCAAGGCGCCCCTGACCATCGTTACGGGGGAAAAAGAACAGGTATTGGCCTTTTTGCGGCAAAAGCAAAAGGAGGGCGCCGGCATTCTCTGCTTTGAGGGAGAATTGCAGGGAGAAAGCGTGCGTACCTACGGCGCAGAAGAGGATGCCGATGCCCAGAGCAGACAGCTCTTTGCCGCCCTGCGGCAGTTTGACAAGCTCCCCGTTACCGAGATCTATGCCCGCCGCCCCGCCATACACGGCGTGGGGTTGGCGGTATACAACCGATTACTGCGTGCGGCAGAATTTACGGTGCTGGAGGTGGAAGAATGATTTTGATCGGCCTTTGCGGCCCCAGCGGCAGTGGCAAAACGCTGGTGGGCGGTCTGTTCGCCATGGAGGGCTTTGCCCATATTGATTGCGACAAGCTGGTCCATGAAAAAGTATATCAACGCCCTGACGTGAGAGAGGCCATTGCCCGTCATTTCGGAGCAGAAATGCTCACCGAGGACGGCGTACAGCGCAAAGCGCTGGGCAAGCTGGTGTTTGCCGACGCCCGGAAGCTGGCCCTGCTCAACGATATCCTGCGGCAGGCCATCGTGGACGAGGTCCACAAGGAGTTGGCGGCCATCGGCAGTGAGTACGCCCTATTGGATGCCCCCACCCTCTTTGAAACGGGGATTGACAAGGAATGTCAGGCGGTGATCGGTATGATCGCCCCCCTCAATACCTGTGTGGAGCGCATTATGAACCGCGACGGCATTGACCGCCAAACGGCGCTCCGTCGCCTGTCCCATCAGAAGGATGAAGAATTTTTGCGACGGAATTGCCGCTATATTCTGGAAAACGACGGCAACATTGTAAAACTGACCAAACGTGCCCTGGCACTTGCGGAAGAAATTAAAAAGGAGAAAGCATTATGAGTGAACATGCCTACAAAAAACTGAGCGTTTACGACACCGAGTATACCACGGAGCAAGGCGATAAATTTGCCGAAAAATATATGAAGTTTTTAAAAGATGCCACCACCGAGCGGCGTTGTGTAAACTTCCTGATTGCCGAGGCGGAAGCCAACGGCTTCCTCCCCTTTGAAAAGGGCAAGGTCTACAAAACCGGCGACAAGGTATACTTTAACAACCGTGGCAAGGCGGCCGCCTTTGCCGTTATGGGCAAGCAACCCATGGAAAAGGGCGTGCATATTGCCGCCGCTCACATCGACTCCCCCCGTCTGGACCTGAAGTGTAACCCCGTCACCGAGCAGGAGGAGCTGGTGCTCTTTAAGACCCATTATTACGGCGGTATCAAGAAATATCAATGGACCGCCATTCCTCTGTCCCTGGAGGGTGTGATCATCAAGAAGGACGGCACTGCCGTGGACGTACACGACGAAGAGATCACCTATTGCATCTCCGATCTGTTGCCCCATCTGGCCGCCGATCAAATGCAAAAGACCCTGAGCAACGCCATTGAAGGCGAGGCACTGCAGGTGATCGCCGGCAGTATTCCCGACAAGGATGCCTCCGAGCAGAAGGTAAAAAGCGCCATTCTGGATCTGATCTACAACCAATACGGTGTGGAGGAAGTGGATCTGCAATGCGCAGAGCTGACGCTGGTGCCCAAGCTGGAGCCCGCCGCCATCGGTCTGGACAAGAGTCTGATCGGCGCCTACGGTCAGGACGACCGTGTTTGCGCCTACACCGCCTTTGAGGCCCTGATGGAAGTGGACGCCCCCGAGCAGACCGCCATCGTATTTTTGGCCGACAAGGAAGAAGTGGGCTCCGACGGTGTGACCGGTATGCAGGGCAGATTTTTTGAGAGAATGCTCTCTCTGCTCTCCAACGGCGGCGATCTGCTGGAGATCTGCACCAATTCCCATTGTCTGTCTGCCGACGTGAACGCCGCCCTGGATCCCCTCTATCCTTCCGTAATTGACAAGCAAAACGGTTGTACGCTGGGTTGCGGTCCCTGTCTGACAAAATATACCGGCGCCAGAGGCAAGTCCTCCACCAGCGACGCCACCGCCGAGGTGATGCGCTATTTCACCGAAATTATGCGCAAGGACAACGTGGTCTTCCAGACCGGCGAGCTGGGCAAGGTGGACGTTGGCGGCGGCGGTACCGTTGCCAAATATATGGCCAACCGTGACATTGACACTCTGGACATCGGTGTGGGTCTGCTCTCTATGCACGCCCCCTACGAGCTCTCCTCCAAGGCCGACGTCTACGAAACCTACCGCGCGATGCGCGCATTTTTGAGATAAACAAAGGAAGTAACAGTATGAGTACAGGTTTTTATCCCGCTGATATCCTGCTGCCCTACGGTCAAAATATGAAAAAGTGGAGCGTGGTCGCCTGCGATCAATACACCGGCTCCCCCGAATATTGGGAGGAACTCTACCGTCAGGTGGGGGACGCTCCCTCCACCCTGCATCTCACCCTGCCCGAGATCTTTTTGAATGAGCGTGGTATGGAGGATCGCATTGACGCCATCCACCGGCATATGGAAGAATATCTGGACCAGCGCATCCTGCGCCGTCATCTGAACACCATGATCTACGTGGAGCGCACGCTGGATTGCGGCAGAATCCGCAAGGGGCTCGTGGGTGTGTTGGATCTGGAGGAATACGACTTTTCTCCCGACGCCACCACCCTTTGCCGTCCCACCGAAGAAACGGTGGCCTCCCGCATTCCGCCCCGCCAACGGGTACGCACCGGCGCGCCCTTGGAGCTGCCCCACGCCCTCATCCTCATCGATGATCCGACCCTCAGCGTCATTGAGCCTCTGGAGAAAAGCAAATCAAAGATGAAAAAGGTCTATGATTTCACCCTGATGCAACGGGGCGGTCATCTCAAGGGCTATACCCTCAGCGAAGAGCAGGTGGCACAGGTGGACGCCTCTTTGAACGCAATCAAGGAAGCCTCTGCCGCCAAATACGGCCATCCCCTGCTCTATCTGGTGGGGGACGGCAATCATTCCATCGCCACCGCCAAGGCCTGTTACGAGCGGGTAAAGCGCAATCTGGGGGAGGCCGCTTTGGAGCATCCCGCCCGCTATATGTTGGTGGAGATCACCAATCTGCACAGCAGTGGTACGGTATTTGAGCCCATTCACCGTGTACTCTACAACGTAAACAAAGAGGAACTTTTGTCCGAACTGTTTGCCGCCCAACCCCAGGATGGGGAGCAAGGGCAATTTCTGCGCTGTTATGCCGACGGCGAAGAGCAAGGCATCTATCTCACCCGTCCCACCGCCAAGCTGACCGTGGGCACCCTGCAGAGCTTTATTGACGATTACCTGACCCGTCATCCCGAAGCGGAGGTGGATTATATCCACGAGGAGGAGGCCCTGAAAGCCTGCTGTAAAGCAGAAAACAGCGTGGGTTTTTTACTTCCCGCCATTGAAAAAGATTGCTTTTTTGACAGCATTTTTGCCGACGGCATCCTGCCCCGCAAAACCTTTTCTATGGGTGAATCCCATGACAAGCGGTTTTATCTGGAATGCCGCAGAATTACAAAATAACGAGAGGTGATCCCAATGGATTACAAAGCAGCTTTGGTGTACGCCGCCGAAAAGCACAGCAATCAGCGCCGTCGCGGCGGATTGCCCTATATCACCCATCCCACCGCCGTGGCTGACATCGTACAGGAATGGGGGTATGGAGAGGAATACCGCATCACCGCCCTCTTCCACGATCTGCTGGAGGATACCGACGCTACGGAAGCAGAAATTCTGGCCCTGTCCAACGCCGAGGTATTACAAGCGGTTAAGCTCCTCACCAAACAGCCCGGATATCAGATGGCCGAATACATCGCCGCCATCAAGGAAAATCCCTTGGCCTTTACCGTTAAGGCGGCCGACCGTTTGCACAACCTCCGTTGCGCCGTGGCCACCGATCCCGCCTTTAAACAAAAATATATTGCCGAAACCGAGCAGTGGTATCTGGACTTTTGTCCCGAGATCCACACGGCGCTGGCCGAGCTCAAACAAAGTTTGACAAATGAGGTAGATCAATGAAAAAGTTGATTTGTTTATTCTGTATGGTTTGTCTGTTGGCAGGCTGTTCGGCCACGCCGACCGCTCCCGCCGAGCCGCCGACTCCCACCCCCGTCTATGACACCGCTCCCGTGGAAAACGGCGAAACCGTTGCCTTTGACGGCAAAGTTTTTCCCGTCTTTGCCGCAGGGGAAAACGATTATATCCGGCTAACTGCCCTGGCCGAGGCCTTTGGTGGCACCGTAAATACCCCCGAGGACAATGCCGCCCCCTACGCCTGCTCCTTTTCCGCCTCCGGCAAGCTCTATCAGCTTTCCACCGACAGTGATCTGCTCACCGACGGCGAATTGGACGTAGAGCTGGGGTACAAGCCCCTCTTTGACGGCACCCAATGGTATCTCCCCTGCCGTTTTCTTCCCATCGGCCCCGATTATCACGTTTTTGAGGACGGCAACGTTACCTATTACACCGCCTATCCCGATCAGATGCCTGAGGGCATTCGGTTGCCCATTTTGATGTATCACGCCGTAGGCGACGAGCCCTGGGGCATATCCTCCCTCTTCGTCCGTCCCTCCGAGCTGGAAAAACAGTTGATTTATCTCCGTGACAACGGCTACACCACCGTCACCTTTGAGGACGTGGGTCGACTGGACGAAATTGAAAAGCCGGTGATGCTCACCTTTGACGACGGCTATGAGGATAACTATTCCCAACTTCTTCCTCTACTGAAAAAGTACAACGCCAAGGCCACCGTTTTCGTGATCACCGGCAGCATCGGCACCACCCATTATATGAACGAGGCCCAGATCAAGGAAATGAGTGACTCGGGTCTGGTTTCCATCCAGAGCCACACCGTGACCCATCCCTTCCTCAGTGATCTGGGAGAGGAGGCGCTGGTGGACGAGCTGTTGGGGTCCAAAAAGACTCTGGCAAAGATCACCGGCAAGGAGCCTTTTGTCATCTGCTATCCCACCGGCAAGAGTTCTACCCTTTCCCGTGAGGTTTGTGAGCGGTATTATAGTTTCGGTCTGCTGATGAACGGCGGCACCTTCACCACCAACGGCGAAAATTTCCGCATCACCCGTTCCTACGTTTCCCGTAGCACCGACATCTACTCCTTCGCCTCCCTCTGCAATTAAGCGGGGCGACCCCGCTGTCAATCCGATCGCATCAGCGTGTACCCATAATTGGTACCCGAACATAAGATCGGATCAATTCCCACGTAGTGGGCGGCGAGTCGCCGCTGACGATCACGGACGGCGTGTAACCTGCCGGTTATCCCGCCGTATTTGCGAGCACCTATAACGGGTGCGCGAACACATAATTATAAAACTCAATCAGATTTTGGGCCTCGCCCAAAAGGTTTCCATCGTTATTCGTTATTCGTTATTCGTTATTCGTCAAAAAAGTGCTTGTACCACCGGTACAAGCACTTTTTATTCTTTTCCAAAATACGCCACGGCAATGGCACCGGGACCGGCGTGAGCGCCAATGGCGCTTCCCACCACGGTACAGGGCGGTTGCGGCCCCCACAGTTCCCCGTTTTCGGCGATATATTTTTTCAGTATTTCATCCTCGGCGCCGGTATAGCCCAACAGAATGGGCATATTCCCATCCACCTCTGCCACCAATCGATTCATCAGCCTCGTCGCCTGTTTGAAACCACGGGCCTTGCCCAGCATTTCCACCTTGCCGTCCCGCAGGCCGATCACCGGCTTGATGCCAAGCAATCCACCCGCCAACGCCACGGCGGCAGAAATACGGCCACCCTTTTTAAGATATTCCAGAGTATCCACCACGGCAATCAGGCTGATCCGTTCTCTGGCCTCCATTAAGGCTTGGGCCACGGTGGCGGCACTCTTTCCCTTGTCGATCAATTGCAGGGCGTACGCCGCCAAAATACCGCCGCCAATGGCCACCGAGCGGCTGTCCACCACGTAAACGGTACCGGGGAAATCCATAGCGGCGATCATAGCGCTCTGATAGGTGCCTGACAACTCGCTTGACAGGGTGAGCACCACGGCGGTATCCCCCGCCGCCTTGAAACCTGCAAAGACAGTGGCAAACTGCTCGGGCGGAACCTGACTGGTGGTGGGAAACATCGTCTCCGTCGCCAATTTTTCATAAAATTCGGCGGGAGTCAAATCCACTCCATCCGCATATTCCCGCTCGCCAAACCGTACCGTCAACGGCAGTACCTCCACCCGTTCTCTGTGACCGGGCAACAGATCGGTGCCGGAATCCACGATTATTTTTACACTCATTGGGGAATTCCATCCTCACAGATTTTTTTAAGATTGGCGGCGATCAGGTCCAGACTTTCATACATAATTCTGCGGTTTTCCTCATCCAGTCCGGCGCCGGCGGCCTCCACGGCCAATTTGGCCCGCTGTTGTACAAACTCAGCCGCCGCCTTGCCTTCCTCCGTCAGACCCAAGGGCGCACGGTAACTGCCATTCCCCTGATCCACACGGCAGACCAGCCCCTTTTCCTGCATTTCGTTCAACGCACGGGACACCGCCGCCTTATCCTTATCACATAGTTTACCGAGTTTTGCCGCTGTAATACCCTCGGGAAACCGTTCCATTACCAGTAAATATTGGGCAAAACTGCCCTTCATCCCGAATTTTTCCATTTCCTCCGTTTCCAGATGCTGAACGTAACGGAAAACGGTAAAAATTGCGGTGCTGAATTTTTCAAAACGACTGACCATTGTTTTTTCTCCTTTGCTGTTGTCCCTACCATTATATACCAAAAATGTTGATATGTCAACTTCTAACTCATTAAAACAGCCGTTCCCCAGGGAACGGCTGTTTATTGTATTCTTATGTTCGGGCACCTGTAGTGGGTACTCACACATACGACGGGATAACCGGCAGGTTACCCGCCGCCCGAGATTGTCAGCGGCGACCCGCCGCCCCACTACGTGGGGATTCATCCGACCTTACGTTCGCGCACCCGTTATAGGTGCTCGCAAATGCAATCGGATCGTCAGCGGCGACCCGCCGCATCTGCGGTGCGGACGAATTTTTTCCAAAGACCGATGGCAAAAACGCAACACAGGGCGCCCACCAGCGCAATCACCGACCAGGAGGCGATAGTTGCCCGCCAGCCCACGTATTCAAACACCAGAGCAATGGTATAGGTGGCGGTGCCGGAACCGATGTAGGTACAGAAATTGAGGGCGCCGCTCATAATAGAAGTCTTGCCGTATTTGCGGAAATGGGGGCTGATCATACACACCAAAATCAGGTTGATGCCGTGAATAGCGCCATTGACCAGAATCACCAGTGCCAAGGAAAGGGCCACGTGGAGATCAAAGAACACCGTCAGCAATACGGTCAGCAGAGAGCAAAAACCGAAATACACGCCGGCACACAGCGTTTCGTTGCGCAGGTGGTTGCGATAAAGCCAACTGGTGAATTCCATGATCACGATGTTAAAGACGGGCAAAAGCACGGTGGCCAGCAAGGAGCCGGAGGTGTTAAGAGAAAAGGTATCCTGCAGGTATTTGGGAAGCCAGGTGGAAATGCCGTCCCGCAGGTACCCTTGTGCAATAATGGCCACCATAATCAAAACGATGGCGCGCTTCCAATGCACGTTTTTCAGAGATTCGGCGGCGGTATGATTGCGGTTTTCTTGAGGGATGGTCAATTTATCCTCTTCGCCGTATTTCTCTGCCGTTTTCTCAATGGCGGTCATGGCGATAAACCAAACCACCGCCACCGTCAGCGCCACACCGGCGGCAATATACAATACCGAGGTCCAACCCATTACACCTACCAAAGCGGCGGCCAGCAAATATACCGCCACGCTACCCAGATTGGCGCCGGCGCACACGGTGGTTACCGAATGAACGTAATCGTTTGCCGACAGATAAGCGGTGAGAATCTTGGTCATAGGCGGCCACATCATGGCATGGGCAAAACCGTTGACCGCCCACACGGTGATATACCACACGATCCCCTGCCCCAAAGGCATCAGCAGATTCATACTGCCGGTCAGCAAAAAGCCGAAGAAAATGATGTATTTAGGCGGGATTTTATCCCCCAGATAGCCACTGAGCAACTGGCCGATGCCGTAGGAGAAAAAGGCGCCGGTGATGATCAGGCCCGCCTGTGCGGCATCGATCCCCGTCTTGGCGGCGGCCTGTGCGTCCACAAAGCTGGTGAGCACCGCCGCAAAGTCGGTACGGGCTACGTAGCTGGCAAAATAGGCTAGGGTGCACAACCAGGTCAAGGCGGCGACGTGTTTACGATTGGTTAGTTTTTTCATAGAAACCTCCGAAGAAGTGATCATTTTTTGCTCGTTTCGTCCCTTATTCTACTGCAAAACGCCACAAATGTCAAATGAATCAATCATTTTTGTAGACCCGCCCAAAAACAATACCCCTCCACATTTTTTTGCAACACTTTGCACAAACAGGGTACCCCTGTGGGTAATCCGATTGCATTTGCGAGCACACGCAAAGAGTGCTCGCACGTGAGATCGGATAGATTCCCCACTCGGTGGGGCGGCGCAATCTCGGGCGCAGACAGCACCTTTGGTGCAATCTGCGAATGCGCGGGCACCTATCACAGGTACTCGGGCATTCCAGCGGATTGCCTCCCCGTGCTACAGGGCGGGTACACGAACATAAAATCGGATTATTAATGGAGATCTTTGACAACGTCAAAAATCCTTCCATAATTGTTCACAAAAAAAATCTCCCGCAGACAAGTGTCTGCGGGAGAGCTTGTATTAGGCAATGTAAGAAGCGATCTTCTTAACGTTTTTGTCGTTGACGGTAAC
Source organism: Eubacteriales bacterium (assembly GCA_045541535.1). Classification (GTDB taxonomy): domain Bacteria; phylum Bacillota; class Clostridia; order Oscillospirales; family QAKW01; genus Firm-08. The sequence continues at coordinate 55,388 of JAZQJG010000066.1, read as the reverse complement.
TACGTGTTTCTCGGTGAAGGCTTCGGTTTGCTTGGCATATTCGGTGCTGACGATATCAGCCTTAACGGTTGCCTGCCAGGCGGGCAGACCCTTACCAACATAGTACATAATGTGATAGCCGTAATCGGTTTGCACGATGCCGGTGTCGCCGGTCTTACGGGCGGCATCATAGGCCCAGTTTTCAAACTCGGCTACCATCTGGCCCTTGGGGAAATTTTCGTACAGACCGCCATTCTCGGCAGAGCCGGGATCGTCGGTGTTGTCGTGTACCAGCGCGGCAAAGGCTTCTTCGGTACCGCCGTCCTTCTTCCATTTGGCCAGCAGATCGTCGGCTTCCTTCTTGGCGGTGGCCAAGGCTTCTTTGTCCTCTTTATCATCCACGCTGATCAGGATGTGACGGACGCTCTGGGTAACGGTCTCATCACGGTGAGCGGGCGCAAGCATCAGATATACCTTATAGCATTCGTCGGTTTCGTCATCAATTACCTTGATATCACCGGCTTTGGTGGAAGAGGCAAAGAGGAACTCGTTACCGGCATTGGATTCATCATAAGCGGCGCCTTCCGTCTTATAGTTGTTCAACTCTTTCTCCACATCCTTGGGTTTAACGACGGTGGTGAAGTAGTTTCTCAACCAATCAACGTAGGCCGTTTCATTACCGGTGGCGGCCAGCTCATCAGCCAGTTTCTTGGCGGCTTCCTTGGTCAGTGCGGTGGTTTCCTCATCCTCAGCGGCCGCATAGCTGAAGGAATACATACGATAGTCAACCTTGTCGTAGTTGTTCTTGTTTTCTTTATAATACTTTTCCATATCAGCAGTGGTGCATTCAATGCTCTCCTGCACCTGGGTCTGATAATTGGAGGCAAGCATTGCCATCTTCATAAATTCGCCGATGGCTTCCTTGGTCAAACCGGGAGCATAATCCTCGGGCTTGATGTTGTTCAGGGTGTTTTCAATTTCGGCGGTGTCGTGCTCGTCCAGCTCTACGCCCGCAGCCTTGGCCGCTTCGGCCATTACCAGCGTCTGCTTGACCTGTGCAACGGTGCCGTCCATCATATACTCATACCAAGTCTGGGTGTTACCGCTTTCATCAGTAGAAATGGCGCATTGCTGTTCCTTCAGCGATTTGCTGGTGTCCAGGCCCAGACTCTCGGCAGAATAGTTGCTCAGCATATTGGCATAGTAGTTCTGAAAATAATACATCAGTTGCGCATCGGTCACCTTAAAGTTGGCAGACTCGACGGCAATATCTTTATTCAGATAGCTACCGCTGGAGCGGTTGTTGCTGTCTACCACGGAATAACCGATCCAACCGGCCAAACCGATCACCAAAACAATGGCGGTGATCAGAGAAATAACACGAACGATCTTATCTCTCTTTTCTTTCTTTTTTGCAGCGATTTTCTTTTCTTTGACCTCGTCAGCTCTTGCCAGACGAGAACGTTGTCCTTTTCCCATGGGGATCTTCCTTCCTTACGTAGAATATTACTTATATTCTATCATACTTCTATATAAAAATAAAGTCCTTTTTGTAAACTTTTGCGGGGAGACCCCCGCCCCCGTAGCACGGGGAGGCCATCCGATCATATCAGCATGTAATTGCAATAAGTACACGAACGCACGATCGGTTTGTGAATGGAGATTTTTGACAAAGTCAAAAATCCCTCCACAACTATTCACTATTCATTATTCATTATTCACTGAAAAACTCCACTTCCTCCCCCACCGGGCCGATGCAGAAGGCAATGCGGGCGGGATAGGGCGGATTGGAGGAAATGACGATATCGGTGGGCTCCATCGTCACGGTGTAGCCCGCCGCCCGAACGGCGGCAATACAGGCGTCTACGTCGTCGGTGGCCAGCGCCAGATGGCGCAAAGCACCGGCGCCCAGACAATCGGGCGCGTCGGAAAAGAGTTCCAGCAGGGCGTCTCCCGTGGACAGCATCATGGCAGGCGCTTCGGCACTGCCCCACTCACGCACTACGGGCATCCCCAACAGATCGTGATAGAAGGATACCAATTGATGATATTGCTCCAGACCCTTGGCCTTGAGCGCAATGTGATGTACACCTTTAATTTTTCCTTGCATAATGATTCTCCTTTTCTAAGAAAAGTTCTCCCACCTTGCGGCGGGAGAACTTGGTAGGTTTAGCTTATTTCATACAGGAGTTCCAGAAGTTCATAATAAGCACTGCAACCTCTGCACGGCTTGCGGTATCGGTGGGACGGAAGGTGCCGTTGGTATCGCCGTTGACGATGCCTGCACGCTGGCAGGTGTAAACGTCACTCTTGGCCCACTTGGCAATGGAAGCGTCATCCTTGAAGGTGACCTTACCCTTGTTCATCACCAGCTCGATTTCCTCGTAGTTGGCGTAGGATACGATCATCTTACACATCTCCTGACGGGTGATAGCACGGTCAGGCTGGAAGACGTAGTTGCCGGTACCGGCTACGATGCCGTTGACTCTGGCCCACTCGATATAACCGAAGTAGTAAGAGCCATCCTTCACGTCCTCAAAGTAAGCGAAGGTGTACTGGTCGGCATCCACACCGCTGAGTCTACCCAGAATGGTAACGAACATACCACGGGAGGTGGCCATAGTGGGAGCAAACTTGGTGGAGGAGATACCGGACATCAGACCGGAGTTGAATACGAAGTCAACGCCCTTATGATACCAGCTCTTCTTAACAACGTCGGTGAAGGGATCACACTCGTTGACAACCCACTCCAGAACTTCCTCTGCAACGATCTCGCCGCAGACGGTGCAGTATTTCACCTGCAGGCCGGCGCCGTGGATGGTGGCGGGAGTAACAACAACCCATTCACCCTCGGTGTGGCCCTTGGCGGCGATCACTACGTCCAGATTCTCCTCGCCGCAGACGCTGCAGACGTAGTCGCGCAGACCGTCTTCCGTACAGGTGGCGGGAGTGGTATCAACGTGGGTAGCCTTATGGCCGGTGGCGGGAATTACCTTTTCATCAAAGACGTCGCCGCAATCGGCGCATACGTAAGAGGATACACCCTCGGCCAAACAATCGGCAGGCGTGGTGGTAACCCAGATCAGCTCGGCGTGATCAACGACACTCAAGGTCTTGGTCTTCACCTTGGCATCACAGGTCAGACATACCTGCTCGGCCAGACCCTCGGTGGTGCAGGTGGGAGCGGTAACGGTAACCCAAGCACCGGGATTGTGGCCGTTGGCGGCAATCACCTTGGTAGAGGTGCCACCGCAGACGCTACAGGTCAGCGCCATCTCACCCTTCTCGGTACAGGTGGGCTCTTTGTTCACACCGGTTTCAACGTAGGTATGATCCAGCTGCTTGATCTCGGTGCTGTTAACGTTGTCGCCACAATCCAGACATACCTGATGCTTCTCGCCGGGAGCGGTACAACTGGCCTCCATATCAATGATCCAGTCTTTACCGATATTCTCGTGCTGACAATAGCCCAGATCGGTAATGTCCGTTCTGGCGGTACAGATGAGACAGTGACGGGACTTTTCACCTCTGACGGTGCCGGTGGGCTTGATGTCAATGGTGAATTCGTCGGAATAGTAGTGGTCGAACAGAGGCAGATTTCTGGTCTCCTCATATCCGCAAACGGTACAAGTGTGGTATTCCACACCGGGCACGGCGCAGGTGGAAGCGGTACGCAGTATCCAATCGCCGTACTTATGACCGCCCAGATTGGGGATCGCTTCGGTGGTAACTTCGCCGCAATCCGATCTCTGACAGGTGTAGGTCATCACACCCTCGGTGGTACAGGTGGGATATACGGTAACCTCTGCCTTGTAATCGTGAGAACCGTTGGCAGGGGCGGGAGTGGTGTATGAATCACCACAATTCTGACAGGTATAGGTTAAAATGCCGTCTTCCACACAGGTAGGCTCTTTGGTGGTTACAGCCACGTAATCGTGACCGGTAACGGGAATGGCGGCCTCGTGGGTGGTGTTACAACCGTAACAGGTGTAGGTCATTACACCCTCGGTGGTACAGGTGGCAGGAGTCTTAACGGCGGGAATAAAGTTATGCTCGCCGGTAGAGGGAACTTCTGCAGTATAGGTATGGCTGGAATCGTTCTTACAGGTGTAGTGCATGGTACCGGAATGCATACAATCGTGGATGGGATCCTCGTAACCCTCATCCCAATCGTGGCCGGTTTGAGGAATGGCCTGGGTGGCCAGAACGGCGCCACACCATTTACAGTTTTGAGTTTCGCTACCGTCCACTTCACACTTGGGAGCGGTAACTACGTTCCAGGTACCGTCGCTTTCGCAGGGAACAACGGCGATATCCTGCTCGGTCTTGGTGGCTTTGCTGCCGTCCGCCAAACAATTGGCGGCAGTACAGGTATACAGGGTGGTACCCATTACCTGACAGGTGGGAGCAATGCTTACAACACCGCTGTCCCAAACGTGAGCGTTGGTAGCGGGCAGGATCTCTTTCCAAGCGTTGATCTCTCTGCCGCAGTCGTCACAGGTGTAGGTCTTGTAACCGTCGGTGCCGCAGGTTTCGGCAACGTGGTCTTTGAGGGTCTTGCTGCCGGCGTGCGCACAGGGCAGTTCCATGGTCACCTTGGTAACGCAACCGATGCCGGTGGCGCTCTTCTTGACCATAACGTAGAGGGTCATATTGGGCTTGGTCAGTGCGCCGGTGATGGGAGTGGTGCAAGCCTCGTCGGCATATACACCGGCGATCTCGGCGCCGCTGATGGCCTTGAAGGCATTCTCAGCAGTCAGACCGGTCTGAGCGGTCTTGATGGTGGCATAGTTGATGCCATCAAACTTGCCGTGCTCAATGGAGGTGTAGCCGTTGTCAGCCAGATATACCTCGGTATTCTTGGTGGTCAAGGCACGATCCAGATAGTACCAATCGCTCTTGGAAGTGTGCTGCGCCAAAGTGGGGCTCATCAGCTGAACGACGTCCTTACCGCCTACAGTCTTACCGTAGAAGTTTTCGTCCAGATTGACCAGATTAACATCATGATCCTTATAAGCGATGTACACACCGCCAACCTTGGGCTGATTGATAAAGGCGTTGCCCTCAATAACGTAATCGTTGACTTTACCCATAGCCGCGGGCGTCCAGAAGTAATAGTTGGCGCCGTGGGTAGTGTCGGCAGTATCGATTACCGTATTGTTGGTAAAGTAAAAATCGGTGCCGACAGGGTTGTTGGGAGCGCCGCCGCGATAGGCATAGGCTGCCGTGGTGGAAATATCCTCAAAGATATTGTTGTCCAGCTCGTGCTTAAAGCCTGCAGGATAATACTCGGCGGAGTTTGCATTGGCGGTGCCGCCCCAGGTGGAAGAGCTGACCATCGGGTCAACGTAGTTAGGATACATAAAGTTCCAGTTATCATACATATTGATAAACTTGGAATTCTTGAGCTTAAAGGTAACCTGACCGGGATGGATCATCAGGTTTTTACCGTTGGTGGCCTGTACACGGAAGAGTGCAGAGGTGTATCTGTTTTCAACGTACATATGATCCAGATTGACGTTGATGGCGGTGGTATCGATAATGTTCTTATAATCGGTCTTACCGAGACCTGCCGCATAGATGTCCTTCATCTGCAGGAAGCCCTTGATACCTTGGCTGGCGTAGCTGGTGCCGAAACCGCCGACAGTGGTGGAGGACCAACCGTTGAGGAATACGTTGTTGATGGACAGACCCAGCAGGGCGCCGCGCATGGCAAAGTGCCAGCCGTTTACACCAACGGTAGCGTTGGAAATGTTGAAACGGGCGTTGTCAAAGACAAAACCGTCAACGTATACCGCAACCTCGGTACGGTAGATATCCCAGTAGCCGTTCTTCAGAACAGCTTCCTTGGTGGTATCAATGGCATAGCTGTTTTCGGCATTCTTGGTAATGCCACGGCCGGTGGCCAGGGTGAAGTTGTCGGTTACAGGAGAGACACCGAACTGGGGACCCAGCAGAGCCATATTGCTCTTGAGCTGGTTGTTACCGGGAGTATGGGTACCGGGCAGGAATACAACTACCTTTTTGCGGGTAGCATCGGAAGCATTGACCATTGCATCCGCCTGTGCCAGATTAAACTGAGCGACACGGTTGCTTGAATTCAAAGTATAGGTCTTGCCGTTAAATTCATAGGAGGTAACGGAGTTGGTGGGATCGATAAACAGATATTTGTCATCGGTGGCGATGCTGATGGTGAAGGTCACGTTACAAACGGACTTGTCACCCTTGAGCTGCGCCGTTACTTTATAACCGTCCAGATCCTTGGGGTTGACCTTACCGGTCACCTCGGTGCCGTTTGTATCAACCAGTTTGACGATCTCAACGCCCTCACCACGGAAGGTAAACAGATCCTTCACGTCGTGGGTGGTGGCATTGTTCTGAGGAACGATCATCAGTTTACCGTCAAAGCCGGGAACGGGACAGTGATTGTTCTGGGACTTACGGATCTCTACCTGAGAATCCGCAATTGCCATCTGGGCACCGTTGGTAACACCGAACATTTCTCTGACACCGCCGGCCATCTTGTCGGAGGCGTAGATGTCCTTCATATCGTGGTTACTCTGATAGAAGGTGCAAACCTCGTTGTTCTGGTTCATCACCAGAATGGAGGAGGCGTCAAAGTGGGTACCGTGAGCGTTGGCCTTGGCCGCCGCATCGGAGGTGTTGGTCAGATAGAACTTGGAGGAGAGGGTATAAGGAGTGGGAACGATGAGGGTGTTGTCCTTAAATACCCAGTCGATCTTGTTGTTGGCGGTATCGGCCAGCTTGTTCCAAGTATCGTCGTTAATGTTAAAGAAGGTACCGCCGGCCGTTTTGGCCTCTCTGCCGCCGGCGCCGTTGTAACGGTCGTTGAGAGCAGCGGAGGTGTACTGAATGGTGTTCTCGGAGAAGGTGAAGTTCAGCATACCGGACTGTTGAGTGAAAGCCCAACCGTTTTGGAAGGAGATGGTGTCACCGAAGCCACCGTCGTCCTTGATGGTAGCCTGATCGGCGCCGTTCCACTTGCTGTTGGCATAGGTGGTACGGACAAGTTGGGCAGGATTGTAGAACAGGTTGTTGATGTAGCTGATGTTCAGGGAGTCCATGGCCGCCGTGCCGCCGTTTGCATCGTCGGCATAGTTGCTATCATGGGTGTAGAAACGCATCCAGTGATTGGACTTGGTGTTGTTAACAACAGAGTTTTTGATCTCCCAATGAGAACCCTTTACGTCCTTACCCAAAAAGCCGGGGGCCTGACTCTTATAGGGAGTGAGATAGCAATGCATCTGGAAGCCCTGCTTGTGCTGGTCGGAAAGATAGTCGATCTCGTGGGAATCCTGATAGAAGTTATCCATCACCATACGGGTGGCGATCAGCTTGTTGTTACCGGTTGCCTTGGTGTAGTTGATCTGTTTATACTTCAGGTAGTAGTTGTTCATCTCAAAGCTACGGTTACAGGCAACACCGGCGCCACGGAAGTAGGTATAACCGTTGCTGTCCTGATACTCAACGTCGATCTGATGATAGATATTTCTAAACGTCTGAGCATAGTAAACGCCGGCAGAGGTGCCTCTGAAATAGAAGTTATGGGCGCCCTTGAAAGCCATACCGTCAACGATGTAGTGAGCATTGGTAGCTTCCCACATGGTGGAGGTGGAAACAGCTTCCTTCTTGGTGTCCACGCTTCTGCCGTTCTGAGGAGTGGGGTTGGCATGGTCAATACCGTCGGTTACGGGGGAAATACCTGCCTGGGGACCCACAACGTTCAGGGTGAACAGGTCGGTATAAGCGCCGTCATCCCAATCGGAGGGCAGGTTGTAAATAACCCACTCAGTCTTTTGCCACTGGTCACCTGCGTAGGTGCCGGGGCAAACGACAACGGTGTCGGGACCGGTGTAGTCGGCCACGGTGCCGCCATGGGCATTCCAGGCATCACGACAAGCGTAGATACCCTCTTGCAATTTTTTAAAAGCGTTTTCGCCGAGGGTCAGCTCGTAGGTAACACCGTTACCCCAAGTGGTACCGTCACCGTATTTGTAGGTGAAGGTACCCGTGCCGAAGCTCGGATTGACAAAGACGACGTTTGCCGCAGGGGTAAACACACCGTCATTGTCGCTGTCTGTGGCCTTAATCTTGGCAAAGCGCTCTGCAACGGACAGGGTGTTTTCCGCACTTGCCGTGGGCAGAACGATGCAAGTCAGCATGCTGACCAACATAAAGATCGCCAAAATCAAGCTGAGTACGCGTTTTGATTTCAACATATTGCATTCTCTCCTTTTTCCGACTGACCCTTTATATATTTATAATTATAAGAAGTATAAAAGGATATAAAAGTGCAGTCTATTACTCATACTATATTTTACCTTATATTTGTCAAAAAAGCAATAGTTGTTTGCTTGTGGGAAGTGTCAAAAAGCAAGAGACTTTTTTGTATAATATATACAAAAAACGGCTGTCGCCGCAAAAACGAATAACGAATAACGAAAAAACGAATAACGTCGGTTTGGTTTTGCCCTGCAAAACCTCCATCTAAAATGCGCAGTTCGGAATTTCAGTAGCCATTTGACGGAGCTAAAAACCCATAAAAAAGAGCAAAGCGACAAATCGCTTTGCTCTTTTTGGTTATTCGGTTTCGTCCTCGGTGGCGGGGGTGTTGGTTGCCTCGGGAGCGGCAGGCTCCACGGGGTTTGCCACAGGGGTGTCGGCCACGGGAGCGTCGCTCTCCTCGGCGGGGGCCTCTTCGGGCTCGCCGTCGGCCGGCAGACCCTTCATCACGTTTTCAAACTGCTCGCCGGTCATCTTGTCGTGCTCCAGCAAATAGGCCGCCACGGCGTCCAACTGGTCACGGTGCTCGGTGAGCAGGTCAAGGGCCTGTTGATAGGCTTTGTCCACCAAAGCCTTGATCTCCTTATCAATAACGGCCACGGTCTCCTCGGACCATTGGGCCTGATTGGAGAAATCACGGCCCAGAAATACCTCTCTGCTCTCGCCGCCGTAGAGGATGGGACCAAGGGTCTCGGAAAAGCCGTACTTGGTGACCATATCCTTGGCAATGGCGGTGGCGCGCTGGATATCGCTGGAGGCGCCGGTGGAAATATCGTCCAACGTCAGCTTTTCGCTGGCACGGCCTCCCAACAGGCTGACGATACGCTCGTACAACTCACTGCGGGTGGAATAGGACAGATCCTCCTGAGGCAGATGCATGGTATAACCGCCGGCGGTGCCGCGGGGAATGATGCTGATCTCGTGGACGGGATCGGCGGTGGGCAGATATTTGGCAACCACGGCGTGACCCGCCTCGTGGAAGGCGGTCAGACGGCGTTCTTTTTCCAAAATCTTGCGGGATTTCTTTTCGGGGCCAACGGCCACCTTCATCACCGCATCCTGAATATTGGCCGCCGTGATCTCCTTTTGATCGTTACGGGCGGCAAGCAGGGCCGCTTCGTTTAAGAGATTTTCAAGGTCGGCGCCGGTAAAGCCAATGGTCTCCTTGGCGATATCCTTAAAGGATACGTCGGAGGCAAACACCTTATCAACGGCGTGGACCTGCAGAATTTCTTCTCTACCTTTCTGATCGGGATAGCCCACGTAGACCTGACGGTCAAAACGGCCGGGACGCAACAGAGCGGGATCCAAAACGTCGGCGCGGTTGGTGGCGGCCATCACGATGATACCGCTGTTTTTACCGAAACCGTCCATCTCCACCAGCAACTGGTTGAGGGTCTGCTCTCTTTCGTCGTGACCGCCGCCAAGACCGGTGCCTCTCTGGCGACCGACGGCGTCGATCTCATCAATAAAGATAATACAGGGAGCCGCCTTTTTGGCCTGCTCAAACAGATCTCTGACACGGCTGGCGCCCACACCTACGTACAGCTCCACAAAATCGGAACCGCTGATGGTGAAAAAGGGCACGCCGGCCTCCCCTGCCGTGGCCTTGGCCAGCAGGGTCTTACCCGTTCCGGGAGGGCCCACCAACAGTACGCCCTTGGGAATACGGGCGCCCAGCGCCATATATTTCTGGGGATTTTTGAGGAAATCCACCATTTCGGAAAGCTCTGTTTTTTCTTCATCGGCGCCGGCCACGTCGGCAAAGGTCTTTTTGTCCTTATCGTCCTCTGCCATACGCACACGGGCACGGGCGAAATTGGGGGCCTTGCCGCCGTTCATCTGCCGATTGGACATCACGATCATAAAGATGATCACGCCGCTGAGCAAAAACAGGGGCAGATAGCTGACCCACCAGGGCAATACAAAGCCCTCTTCAAAGTTATAGTCCTGCAGATTTTTACATTCGGCGGTCAGGGGCATCACGTATTCGTCAAACAGCCCCAGACTGAGCAGCGTATGGGTCTTTTCGCTGCCATCCACCAGCTTACAGGTCACCTTAGCCCCCTCTACGGTAAAGGTGGCTACCTGATCCTGCTCAAAGAGTTCCACCAGGCCGTGGAAGGACACGTTTTTATCCTCTGCCTTACCACGGGTGAAGACGGAGAGTCCCACCACGATAATCACCATAATCAGGATATAAAACAGCAGTCCGCTTACTTTCTTTTTCTTCTTCAAAACGGTATCTCCTTAGGTTTTATTTGGAATAAACTTCTTCCTTCAGTACGCCGACGTAGGGCAAATTGCGATAGGTCTCGTTATAGTCCAGACCGTAGCCGATGACAAACTCGTCCGGAATAACGAACCCCTCGTAGTCCAGATGCACCTCGGCGGTGCGGCGATCCGGCTTGTTGAGCAGGGCGCACAGCTTGATAGAGGAGGCGCCGCGGCAATCCAACAAACGGATCAGATTGGACAGGGTGTTACCGCTGTCCAGAATATCCTCAATGATGATCACGTCACGGCCGGTGATGTCCACCGACAGATCCTTGACGATCTTAACGTTGCCGCCGCTCTTGGTGCCGGCGCCGTAAGAAGAAACCACCATAAAGTCAATATCAATGTCCAGATCAATGGCGCGCATCAGGTCGGCCATAAAGACCACGCTTCCCTTGAGAATGCACACCACCACCGGATGCTTGCCCCGAAAGTCCTCGGTAATCCTGGCACCCAGTTGCTCTACCTTTTCCTTCAGTTGTGCCTCGGAAATCAGCACGTACTTTACGTCCTTATGAATTTTCATTTTTTCTCTCCTACTTATTTTTATCAGTAGTCGTCACAACCACACGATATGCACGTTTTGTATTACCGTCGGGCGCACTGCGCTCATCGGCGCCAAAGCCTTCCACCCAAAGGACGCCCTGTCCGTCCCGAATCACCGCCACCTCTTCCCGATTTTTCACCTTTTCCTCGGCAAAGAGTTTTTTCAGGCTCTTCCTCGGACGTCGGGGCAGGGTGATCTCGTCCCCCGCTTTACGGGAGCTTATATACAGAGTATCACCTATTTTATCACAGTCCATATCAAAATTTGTAAACTCGCTGTGAATTTCTTTCAAATAAATTGTTTTTTTATCGGACAGGGACAGCGTTTCCTCCAACTTTTGCAGAGGGATGGGCCGTTGGGCGCTTCGCCGATAAAAGGAGATCTCCCCTTTTTCCCATCGGGCGAACAAATCCCCCTGCACCTGTTCCTCAAAGCTTTTCTCCCCCGCCTGTATCCGTCCGTAGATCTGCTCAAAGCGTTCTCGGGTCAAGGCGGGACACCGGACCTTGAGCACCCGCCAGGCCAGCGGCCGATGGGTTAGTTCCTCCGTTCCCGCCGCCTGCTCCAGAAACTCGTTTTCCTCCCGCAAATTGGACAGGGTGGCGGCAAAGCCGGCGGTAAAGGACACGTCCTGCCGCCCCTTGAGTCGGGGCAGGATTTCGTGACGGATAAAATTGCGCAGATAATAGGTGTCGGCATTGCTCTCGTCCTCCACCCATTGCAGACCCTGCTGTTCGGCGTAGGCCTGCACCGTCTCCCCGGGGCAATCCAGCAGAGGGCGAATGATGCCGTCCCGCTGATGAGGGATGGCGCTGAGCCCCTTACTGCCGCAACCACGGCAAAGATTGATGAAAAAGGTTTCCATACAATCGTCCAGATGGTGGGCGGTGGCAACGTAGCGGCCTTCCCCCACGTATTCGGCAAATACGGCGTAGCGGGCGGCGCGGGCCGCCATCTCCAGACTCTCCCCCTTTTGCGGGGTGATCTGCAGGCGGCGCACCGACAGGGGCAGGTTCCGGCTCCGGCACAGTTCTCTGACAAACTGCTCCTCCCCGTCGGAGGCGGAGCGCAGGCCGTGATGGATGTGAAGAGCGGAAAGGGTGAGCCCCAGTTCCCCTGCCACAGCCAGCAAGGCGTGGGCCAACACCACCGAATCCCGTCCACCGGACAGGGCCACGGTGATATGATCGCCGGCCCGCAGACCACAGGGGCCCGTCAGGGCGGCGGCAATGCGTTTATTCATACCGTTGTTCCAGATCGGAGAATCTGGTATTTTCACCCGACCAGTGCAATTGTACCGTACCGGAGGAACCATGGCGGTTTTTGGTGATGATACACTCGCAGATGCCGGGGGTCTGGGAATTTTCTTTGTTATAATAATCGTCACGATACAGCATCATAATGATATCCGCATCCTGCTCGATGGCGCCCGATTCACGCAGATCGCTCATCTGGGGGCGCTTGTCGGGACGGCTCTCCGGTCCACGGGACAACTGGGACAGGGCAATCACGGGAATACCGAATTCCTTGGCCATCAGCTTGAGGGAACGGGAGATCTCGGAAACCTCTTGGGTTCTGCCGTCGGTCTTTTTGGCGGATTCCATCAACTGCAAATAGTCGATGATCACCAGATCCAGATTTTTCAGGCGGCGCAATTTGGCCTTGATCTGGGGAACGGTGATACCGGGAGTATCGTCCAGATAAATATCGGTACGGGATAACAACTCGGCCGCCTGATTGATGGCACGCCACTCGTTACTGTCCAGCTCGCCGCTACGGAACTTGGTGTTCATAACGCCGGAGGCAGAGGACAACAGACGGTTGACCAGCTGTTCGTTGGACATCTCCAGAGAAAAGACGGCGATGGTCTTATGTTCTTTATTGGCGGCGCGGGTCGCCTTATCCTTACCCCCGCGTGCCACGTTTTCGGCAATATTGAGCGCAAAGGCGGTTTTACCCATACCGGGACGGGCGGCAATCAGTACCAGATCGCCCTTGCCCAGACCCAGCAAATACTGGTCCAAGGCAGAGAAATGGGTGGCCACACCCTGAATGGAGCCACGGTTCTCGCAACGCTCGGACAAAGCGTCGTAGGCTTCCACGATGGCGCTCTTGATATGGGTCAGCTCGGTGTTCTGGCGGCTCTGCATAATCTCATAGATCTTGCTTTCCGCCATATCCAGAATTTTGGCAACCTCTTCGTTTTGGGCGTAGGCCGCCTCGTTGATCTCACTGCAGGCGGTGATCAGTTGCCGCAGTTTGGCCTTTTGCTCCACGATGCGGGCATAGGCCACCACGTTGGCCGAGGTGGGCACGCTCTGGGCCAGATCGTACAACACCCGCTTGCCCTCTTCCTCGTCGTAAATGCCGGCGGCCCGCACCTTTTCCAGTACGGTAACGAAATCGGTCTTTTCATTATCCATATTCATATAGGAAATGGTTTGAAAAATGCGACCGTATTTTTCGTGATAAAAATGCTCCGGCTTCAAAAAGCCCGTGATCTGATCAAAGCAGGCGGGATCCATGATCAGCGCGCCGATCACCGATTGCTCCGCTTCAATGGAATGGGGCATTTGCTTTAAAGCGTCAAATTCCATAATAACCTCCGTTGTGTTGTGGGAGTGTTTATTCTTTTACCACGTTGACGGTAAATTTAGCCACCACGCCCTTATGAAGCTTGGCGGTAACGGGATAACTGCCGAAGGCCTTGATGGTCTCGGCCACAAGTTTCTTTTTATCAATGGTGGCGCCGGTCTCCTTGGAGAGTGCGGCGGCGATCTCCTTGGTGGTCAGACTGCCGAACAGCTTACCGCTGTCGCCGCCCTTGGCAGGCAGCGTGATGGTTTTACCCTCCAGTTTGGCGGCCACTTCCTTGGCGGCGGCCTCGGCCTGCTCCTCCTTAAAGATCTCACTTTGCTTTTTACCGGCAAAATCGTTTTGAAGCTGGGCGTCTACCGGTGCGGCCAGCCCCTTGGCAATGAGAAAATTACGGCCGTAACCGTCGGCAACGTTGACGGTGTCGCCCTTTTTACCCTTGCCCTTTACGTCAGCAAGTAATACTACCTTCATATTTACGTTCTCCTTTTACTTTTCGTTGATGAGTTGCAATAGTTGCTCCAGCGCCTCTTCCAGACTGCAATCCAGTTGTGCGCCGGCGGCAGAACGGTGACCGCCGCCTCCCAGGGCTTCCATCACGGTCTGCACGTTTTTATCCCCTTCCCCACGGGCGGAGATATGGGTCTGTCCCTCCTCACGGTAGAGCACGTAGGAGGCGTGTACCCCCTTCAGGCCCAACAGCTCGTCGGCAGATTTACCCGCCAGCATCTTGATGCCGGGGAAAGGCGGGGCGTCGTAGGCCGCCACCATATTGTCACCGTACAGCACGGCACTGCCCATAATTTCCAGTTGCCGCTTGTAGGTGTCGATATCGCTCTTAAAGAATTTTTGCACCTGAGCGGTATCGGCGCCACAGCCCTTCAGATAGGCCGCCGCCTCAAAGGTACGCACGCCGGTGCGCTCGGTGAAGTTTTTGGTATCCAGAATGATACCCGCCATCAGGGCGTTGGCCTCGGTTTTGCCGATGCGGCAACCGGGCAGATTGTCAATGAGCTCGGCGACCATCTCACAACAGGAGGATGCGTTGGGCTCGTGGAAATGGATCAAGGCGTTTTCCACGGCGCCGCTGGTCACCTTGCGATGGTGGTCAATGAGGGCCACACGGGTGGCCATATGATAAAGCTTGTCGTTTTCCATATACCCCAAAGAATGGGTGTCCACGATGATCAGCAGGGTATTTTCGGTGATCAGCTTTTGGGCGCGGATGGGGTCTACGAAAACGTCGGCATATTCCGGCGTATCCATCACACTGTCAATGAGATTGCCCACCAGATTTTCCTTTGGATGAATGACGATATTAACGGGGGTGGCCAGAATGTTGACACAATGGGCCAACGACAGGGCGGCGCCGATGCAATCCAGATCCGCAAACTTGTGCCCCATAATCAGCACACGGTCGGCGGTGGTGACCTGGGTGGCAAAGGCCTCGGCAATGATGCGCACCTTGACACGCTTGCGCTTTTCCGCCGCCTGAGCCTTACCGCCGTAAAAGACGTATTTTTCGCCGGTGTTTACAGCGGCCTGATCTCCGCCTCGAGAGAGGGCCATATCCAGCGCCGCGCGGGCGGCGTGGTCGATCTTACGCATCTCGCCGCTCATTTTGGCTACGCCGATGGACAGGGTGGCGTGTACCCGATCGTCAATGGAGACCTCCTTGACCTCCTCCAGAATCTGGAATTTGTTCTTTTCCAGTTGTTGCAGCTTATGCCGCTCAAACATCAAAAGATATTTGTCCACTTCCAGCTTTTTCAGCACGCCGTCCACGCTACGGGCCAGATTTCTCACCTTAACGTCCACACGGGTAACGAAATTGGACTTTTGTATCTCGGAAATGTCCGAGGGGATCTCGTCGTAGGAGTCGATCATAATGTAACACAGACACAGCTTTTCATTTTTCAGGCGCAGGTTTTCCCGCTTGATCTTGTCATCCTCCATCCAGTAGAGGGCGAAATAATGCTCCTTTTGATTTTTCAGCCCCTGCCGCATGGCGTAGACGGTGTAGTATTTGCCCTGAAAGCTGACGTCAAAGCGCTGTCTGCCGCCGGCGATCTGATCCAGATAGATGGAATCGCACAGCTTGCCGATCTCCTCACCGAACACACTGGGCACGTTGTGACCCTGCAGAATGTTGTGAAAGAGATCGTTGTACCACAAAACGATACCCTTGGAATCCAGCAGGGTGATGGGCATGGGAAAGGAAGTCAGGTTGTCCCGACTGGCCTCGTCCAGAAACTCCGTCATATTCTGCAGATAGGAAAAGAGCCGCTCGTTGTGATGCTTGCGGGCAAAGAAGCGGAAGATATAATAGCCCAACAGTGCCAGTGCCTCCACGCCGACGATCCACCACACCCGTGTGGTGGCGGTCAGCAAAATAAAGAGCACCGGCAGGACCAACGACACCGTGTCGTGGGGTCGGAGGGTCTTGATTCGTTTATTCATTGTCGTCTCCTTCGGTCCGACGGACGATCACCCGTCTGGACAGGCTGATAAAAATACCCGGCAGCTGCAAAAGCTGATAGGCGATTCCGTAAAAGAGATTTTCTCTGAAAAAGGCGGCGCCAAGCAACGCCAGCTTGATCAGATTCCGCAGGGCCACGGGCAGTTTTTGCATTTTGCTGTCCACCCAGCCGATGCCCACCAACACGAAGAGATATCCCATCAAAACGTTGGCAATGAGCAGAGCGTAGAAATAATCGCTGTTCATAAAGAAGATGCTGATAAAGGTAACCAGCAGATAAGCGGTGGTGATCTCCGGCGGTACCACCAGCAGACGCAGGGGCAACACGGGATAGGGAATGCCCACCCGCTCACACAGACGGACGCCGGTCTTAAGGGTGAGGAAAAAGTGCAGTAATACGGCGCTCAGCACCATACAAATACACAGATATACAAAGCTCTCGATTCCCTGCCGCAACAGATCCAACTGGGCGCTCATCTGCGCCATACTTTCCTCTGTCAGCAGGGTGGCATAGGTCTTTTCCACCAGATCAATGGCCTGCCCCACGGCGCGCTCCATAGCCGTGAATATTCCACGGATATCCCACACGCCGTAGTGCTCCTTGATGCACACGCACACCGCTCCGCAAAAGGCAAAGCCCTGGAGGGTGCCGCCGTAAAAGAGGGCGGGAAACAATTCGGGAGAGGAGCGGGTCATCTGATCGGAAAGAATGGCGGCGCCGTACCACAAAACGAAGAGCAAAAGCCCGATGCCCACGGTGGGGGCTCCCACCAGACACATCACGCCCAGCCCCAGCCCGAACAACAGCGCCCGCGCCCGGGGAAAACTGCGAAAGACTGCCAGACTGACCGGCGCCAACAGCAACCCGAAAAACCACAACAGCGGCAGATAGTTGCCCCCAATGAGCAACGCCCCGCCACCCAAGGTGGTGAGTAAAACGTATAAAATTGTTTTCGGTTTCTTTTGCTCCATAAGCCTCTATCCTCGGATGATCAGGCGGGTTTTGCGGAAACAATGGCGTCCCCGCCCCGCTATAACAATATACCACAAAGTGGTAATATATAATTATATTATTCTTTTACCGATTTGTCAAATGTCCATTAAAATAGGCAGGATCATGGGGCGGCGCTTGGTTTTGGCGGTGATAAAGTGCTGGAGTTCCTCCCGCATATCGTTTTTCAGGGTGCCCCAATCCCGCATCCCACGGGACAGGGTACGTTGCATTCGCGCCAGCACCACCTTACGGGCCTCCTCCATCAACGCCTCGTTGTCCTTGACGTATACGAAGCCGCGGGAGATCACGTCGGGACCCGACACCAAAATACCGGTGGCAGGATCAATGGTAGCCACCACGATGATGATGCCGTCCTCCGCCAGATGCTTGCGGTCACGGAGCACGATGTTGCCCACGTCACCCACGCCGATGCCGTCCACAAAGGTCTTGCCGCAGGGCACCGTGCCGTTAAAGCCCGCTTTGGCGGCGGTGATCTCCAGCACCTTGCCGTTTTCCGAGAGGAAGACGTTTTCGGGGCTGACCCCCGTTTCCTTGGCAAGACCGGCGTGTTGCAACAAATGCTTAAACTCACCGTGCACCGGCATAAAATACATCGGCTTGATCAGGGAGAGCATAATCTTCAGCTCCTCCTGACAGGCGTGACCGGAAACGTGAATGGTGCCGTCCTGCACCACCTCGGCCCCCAACTTTTCCAGCTCGTTGACCACGTTGTTGACCAGCTTTTCATTGCCGGGAATGGGACGGGCGGAAATGATGATCAGGTCGTTACCGGTGATCTCCACGCTCTTATGATCGCTGAAGGCCATCCGATACAGGGCGCTCATCGGCTCGCCCTGGGAGCCGGTGGTGATGAGCACCACCTTGCGATCGGGATAACGGGAGATCTCGGCCAAGGGGATCAGCGTACCCTCGGGGATGTTCATATGTCCCAATTCTCTGGCCACCTGCAGCACGCTTTCCATACTGCGGCCGCTGAGGGCCACCTTCCGTCCGTGGGCCACCGCCGCATTGATGATCTGCTGTACACGGTGAATGTTGGAGGAGAAGGTAGCGACGATGATACGCTTATCTCCGGCGTTGTTAAAGATGTTTTCAAAGCTCTTGCCCACCGCCTTTTCGCTCATGGCATAGCCGGGGCGCTCGGCGTTGGTGGAGTCACTCATCATAAGCAACACACCGTCCCGCCCCAGCTCGCCGAAACGGGCCAGATCGATCATCTTGCCCCGAATGGGGGTGGTGTCGATCTTAAAGTCGCCGGTGTGGATCACCGTACCCAACGGAGTGTGCACCGCAAAGGCGCAGGCGTCGGCAATGGAGTGATTGACCTTGATAAATTCCACGGCAAAACAACCGCTTTTCACCACGTCGTCGTATTGCTTTTCAATGAGAATGGCCTGCTTATCCAGCCGATGCTCGGCCAGCTTGCGCCGCACCAGACCCAGCGTCAGACGGGTGCCGTAGACGGGCACGTTGATCTCCCGCAAAAGATAGGGCAAGGAGCCGATATGGTCCTCGTGACCGTGGGTGATAAAGACACCCCGCAGTTTATCCCGATTTTTAATAAGATAGGAAAAGTCGGGGATGACCAGATCGATACCGGGCATATCCTCGTCGGGAAAGGCCATACCGCTGTCAATGAGAATCATATCGTTTTCATACTCAATGAGGGTCATATTCTTACCGATCTCGTCCAGACCGCCCAGCGGGATCACCCGCAGCTTGCCGGCGGGCAACGCCGTGCGGGGCGCCTTTTTCTTGGTGGTCGGCTTTTTAGCGACCGTTTTTTTAGCGGTCGGCTTTTTTGCCTTGGGGGCCGTTTTCCCGGCCGCAGGCTTTTTAGCCACGCTCTTTTTGGTCGCCGTTTTTTTGGCCGCAGGCTTGCGACCGGTTTTCTTGCTTCCCTTTTGTTCGGTGGGGAGCGCTTTTTTGATTTTTTCTTGCATAGTTTTCTCCAATTCAATATAGTATGTACCAGCCCGAAAACGGGCTTTTTTTGCAACGCAAAAAGCAGGAAAGGTGCCCCTTCCCCGTTGATGCAGCAGGGATATTTAGGTCCGTACCCCTGCGGATTTGTAATTGTGGCAAAAAGGGGTGAGTGGGACCCTTTTTACCGTCCGAACACGAAATCACTATATATTATATACCAAACCTTGCAAAAATACAACCTCAATTTCAAAACCGCCCCGTGAGGGCTTGTTAAATCAAACGGGCGCCACCCGCCGAAAACAAAACTGCGGCGCAGGGAGGCTTCCCTGCGCCGCAGTTTTTGTTAAGACTGGCAAAAAGTCGTTTCACCACAGTGAAAATAGAATGTAAAGAAAAAACGGTTTGTGCAAACATAATAGGTACAAGCCATTTTAAGTAATTGAAATTCGCCTAAGTGATCCATTCCTTCCCTTGCGTTGCAAGGGATTCACTGTTTTCCGCCGCTACGCTCTCTACCGTACCAACGTACGCCGACGAGATCGCATCGGCGAAATGCAACTTCCTTTTTGACAGTCTTCCGTCGTGTCAAAGAGGATTCTTTGACACGACGAACTGCGGCGCAGGGAAGTATCCCTGCGCCGCAGTTTTTTAGTTTTCATTTTTTGGGGGTGGAGAAAAGGTAGTTTACCAGCATCGTGGTCAGGATGATCACACCGATGACCGCAAAGATGACCAGCATACCCACACCCATATACTGCAGATTTTTCACAAAATTCAGCGGCTCAAAAAAGATTCTGGGGGCCGCAGATAACAAAGCAATATTCATCGTTTGTACTCCTCCCTATCAAGAAAACAGATTCAAGATGATACCGCCGGCGATCACCGAGGCGATCTGACCCGAAACGTTGACACCGATGGCCTGCATCAGAATAAAGTTCTGGGGATCCTCGTCGGTGGCCATTTTGGAAACGATACGGCCGGACATGGGGAAAGCGGAGATACCGGCGGCACCGATCATAGGATTGATCTTCTTTTTGGAGAAGAGGTTGAGCAGTTTGGCAAAGAGCACACCACCGGCAGTGTCTACGATAAAGGCCACCAGACCCAGACCCAGAATAAGCAGGGTGTCGGGCTTTAAGAACTGCTCGGCAGTCATATTAAAGGCAACGGAGATACCAAGGAAAATGGTGATCAGGTTGGCCAGCACCTTCTGGGCCGTTTCGGAGAGAGACTCCAGCACGCCGCACTCACGGATCAGGTTACCGAACATCAGAAAACCGATCAGCGAGGTGGCCTGGGGCACGACGGCGGCGGCCACTACGGTGATGATGATGGGGAACATGATCCGGGTCAGCTTGCTGACGGATTTTTGCTCGTAGGGCATCCGGATCAGGCGTTCCTTTTTGGTGGTGAGCAGTTTGATGACCGGGGGCTGAATGATGGGTACCAGCGCCATATAGGAGTAGGCGGCCACGGTGATGGCGCCCACGTATTGGGATTTTAAGGTGTTGGCAACGGCGATGGAGGTGGGACCGTCGGCGGCGCCGATGATGGAAATGGAGGCCGCATCTTTGATCTCAGGGAAGAAGATGCTGGCGGTACACAGGGTGAAAAAGATACCGAACTGAGCGGCGGCGCCGAAGAGCATCAGCTTGGGATTGGTGAGCAGGGGGCCAAAGTCGATCATCGCACCGATACCGATAAAGAGGAGCAAGGGAAAGAGCTCGTTGGCAATACCGGCACCGTACAGGGTGGTCAGGGCGCCGTGCTCGGTGATTACGTCTGCCAAGGGAATGTTGACCAGAATGGTACCAAAGCCCATAGGCAGAAGCAAGGAGGGCTCCATTTCCTTTTTAATAGCCAGATACACCAGCAGACAGCCGATGAGGATCATCACGATGTTCTGCCAATGAAATTCCAGCAGGTTTTTATAAAGAATATCCATAGTTTACTCCCTTCTTATTCCAGCATCAGCAAAACGGCGCCGGTGTCCACGGTGGAGCCGGCCTGGGCCACGATCTGGGTGACGGTACCGTCCTTGGGAGCGGTGATCTCGTTTTCCATTTTCATTGCTTCCAGCACTACCAGCACGTCGCCCTTCTTGACAGCCTGTCCGGCACTGACCTTGATCTGCAGGATGGTACCGGGCAAGGGGGTGTTGACCGGCTCGCCGGCACCGGTGACGGTGATGGGAGCCGCAGGAGCGGCGGGAGCAGCGGGAGCTGCAGGAGCGGGGGCGGCCGGGGCAACGGGAGCGGGGGCGGCGGGCATCACAGCCTCGTACTCATCCAACAGCATGGGCTTGCCCTCTTCCACCTCGACCACGTATGTACGGCCTTCCAGTGTAATCTTGTATTTCATTATTCATCAACCTCCTCGATGGAAATAAAACGAAGTTCGTTGAGCGGTTTGCCGGTTTGATCGGCCACGATGGCCATCAGCATTGCCGCCGTTTTGGGATCAACGCTATTCAGTCGCAGTTTGCCGCCGGTACCGGGGGCAGGGGCGACACTTGATACGGCGGTCTCCGACTCCGCCTTGGCGGCGGCACGGTTGGACAGCCACTTACGAACGAAGAGCACCGCCACGATCACCAGCAGTACGATGACCATCCCGAGCGCAATATAATCGGGCTGAGTATTGGGGTCCATAATTTATCCTCCCTGTGTAAAATCATTATTATTGTACCGCGTTTTTACCGAAAAACGCAACTTTTTTTGCCCTTTCGCAATTTTCGGCACAGCCGACAGGCTGTGCCGAAAAAATTATTTTGCCAATTTTCTCTGAATAAATTTGACCAGTTCCACCACGGGAATAACGGCCATACCCAGTACGATGGCAATGGCGTATTCGGTGAGGTTGACGGCGGTCAGACCGAAGGCGCCGGCCAGCAAGGGAATCTCACATACGGCGGTGGTGGCGATAAAGGAGCCAAGCATGGCCAGCCACAGCACCTTGTTGTGGGATTTCATCGTAAAGATGCTACCACGCTGGGAACGCATATTGAAGGAATGGAATACCTCGGCCATGGACATGGTAAGGAAAGCCATGGTAATGCCGTGGGGCTCCTGAACGAAGGCCCAGACACCGGTCTCCAGATAACAGCCGATGAAGTAAGAGGCCAGAGTGAGCACGGAAACCATCAGACCCTGATAGACTACGTCCACACCCATACCGTCGGCGAAGATGCCGGCCTTGGAATCACGGGGCTTACGCTTCATTACGTCCCGCTCCGCCTTTTCCATACCCAGAGCCAGGGCGGGGAAGGTGTCGGTGACCAGATTGATCCACAACAGATGCACCGGCTCCAGAATGGTAAAGCCGATGAGGGTGGCCACGAAGATAGAAATGACCTCACTCATATTGGAGCCCAGCAGGAACTGAATGGCCTTACGGATATTGTCGTAAATTCGGCGGCCTTCCTCTACGGCGCCCACGATGGTGGCGAAGTTATCGTCGGTGAGAACCATATCCGCCACGTTTTTGGTAACGTCGGTACCGGTGATGCCCATACCCACGCCGATGTCGGCGCTCTTGATGGAGGGGGCGTCGTTAACGCCGTCACCGGTCATAGCGGTGATATATCCCGCCTTTTTCCAGGCGGTGACGATACGGGTCTTGTGCTCGGGCTGTACGCGGGCGTACACGCCGATGGACTGAAATTCTTTCTCAAAGGTTTCATCGTCCATTTTGTCCAGCTCACTGCCGCTGACAGCGCATACACCCTCGGTGAGGATGCCCAGCTCTGCGGCAATGGCACGAGCGGTGTCAATATGGTCGCCGGTGATCATAATAGCGCGGATGCCGGCGTTACGGCACTCGGTAATGGCGTCCTTGACCTCGGGACGAACAGGATCGATCATACCCGTCAAACCGATAAAGCAGAGCTCCTGCTCCAGATTTTCCGGTGTACATTCGGGCATGGTATCGTGGGTACGGGTGGCGCAGGCCAGCACGCGCAAGGCCTTGTTTGCCATGGCGCCGGCGGCGGAGATCACCTCGTTTTTATATTCCTCGTTGATGGGTACGGGTTGCCCGTCCTTGAGATAATAGGTGCATTTTGCCAGCAGTACGTCCATACCGCCCTTGGTGTATTGCACCAATTTACCGTCCTGCTGATGAACGGTGGACATCATCTTTCTGCCGGAATCAAAGGGAGCCTCGCCCACACGGGGAGCGGCAGTTTTCAGAGCGTTTTTGTTGAGCCCTAACTTGTCGGCCCAAACCACCAGAGCGGCCTCGGTGGGCTCACCGGTGACCTCGCCCTCCTGATCCAATTCCGCATCGGAGCAAAGGGCCATAGCGGCGGCGGTCAGCTTTTCATCACAGCCGAAGGCGTCCACCACCGTCATCTTGTTCTGGGTGAGGGTGCCGGTCTTGTCGGAGCAGATGATCTGGGCACAGCCCAGCGTTTCCACCGCCGTCAGTTTACGGATAATGGCGTTGCGCTTGGACATATTGGTAACACCGATGGACAGCACCACCGTAACCACGGCGGCCAGACCCTGGGGAAGGGCGGCAACGGCCAGAGAACCCGCCACCATAAAGGAGTGCAGTACCACCTCAAATTCAAAGCCGCCGGCACGCAATAACTGCACGCCGAACACCACCAGACAGATGCCCAGTACCAGCCAGGTCAGAATTTTAGAAAGCTGATGGAGCTTTCTCTGCAGAGGGGTATCCCCCTCCTCGGCGGCAGTAAGAGCGTCGGCAATCTTACCCATCTCGGTATCCATACCGGTGGCGGTGACCACCGCTTTGCCACGGCCGTACACCACGGTGCCGCCCATATAAACCATATTTTTACGGTCGCCCAGAGGGACGTCCTCCCCCTCCAGACCCAACAGCTTGATCACCTTGTCGACGGGGACGGACTCACCGGTCAGGGCGGCCTCCTCCACCTTCAGCGAAGCGCTTTCCAGCAGGCGGGCATCGGCAGGCACGGCGTCGCCGGCCTCCAGAGCAATGATATCGCCCACTACCAGACTTTCGCTGGGAACGACCTTGAGCACGCCGTCCCGGATGACCTTACTGGTGGCGGCGCTCATTTCCTGCAGGGCTTCAATGGCCTTTTCCGCCTTGCTCTCCTGATACACGCCCAACACGGCGTTGATCAAAACGACGGCCAGAATGATGATCACGTCGGCAAAGCTCTCGTTTTCCACCACAGCCATCACGCCGCTGATGGCGGCGGCAAAGAGCAGAATGATGATCATCGGATCCATCAACTGCTCCAGAAAACGGCGGAAAATACTCTTTCCCTTGGCGGCGGCCAATTTGTTGGGGCCGTTTTTCTCCAACCGGGCAGCGGCCTCGGCGGCGGAAAGACCGTTTTCACTACATTCCAGAGACGTAAAGATCTCTTCCGGGGTGTTGTTGTAAAACTTCATACCTTGTTCTCCCTTGTGTAAATTGAAAAACCCGCGTACACCTTTAGTGTACACGGGTTTGGATGTTTTAGCCGACCGATGTACGTCGAAAGGATCATACATGAGTCTCGCAGTTTAAAGTCGGCCAGGCAAAATGCCGATTGTTGACCGAACTCCGTCCGACGGACGGTTGCTACTCCCTCATTGGGAATCACTATTAATATTATAATGAGGGCCCGAATTTTTGTCAAGCAAAACTTAAGTTAATCCTTAAGCTGCTCGTGAAGGGGTAGCCCGGCAAAGGGCTTGAGATCTGCGTGGACCTTGCCGCGGGTGGCCTTGCGGGGACCGAAAACGTAGCCCTGGGCGCGCATATAGGCGTTCCAGCGCATATGCTCACTGCGACGGCGGCGCTGACAGTTCTCACACTGACAGCCAACGTAGGGTTTCACCTGTCGCCGTCTTTCCGGCGTTTCCGTGGGTAAGACGTAGTGACAAAGCAGTCGTTTGGGCATGGCATCCAGACTGGCTTCTCGATGGTGCATCTTGGCCAGGGAGGACTCCCGATAATACTCGTACTGCTCGTATTTCATAATATCTTGATAGGCTTCTTCGGGGTCGGACAACTGATCCAAATAGGTAAGATCCACCGCCACGGCGCCCTGCCTGCGGGCTTCTGCCAGACGGATGGCAAATTCCGAGGCCGCCCAATCCATATGATAGGCAAAGGCCCGATGCTCCTCCTCGTCGTCGTGGAAAAAGTCGTACCGATATTGCTCACTCATACTGCCGATGAAATTGATATTATAAGGGATGCTCTCGTGGTTGATCAGCGTCTGCTTGTCATTCTCGGAAATATCCAGATTGTGCGCCTTTTGATCGTCGTAGACCACGGCATAGATGGCAAGAGTTTCCTCTTCCGGTTTGATCTTCTTATTGGCCCGAAAGCCCCGCAGGCGATCAAAGCGATTGCGGAACATCATTGCCGCCTCAATATTGCGATCATCGTCGCCCAAGGCGATAAACAGATGGGTGGTGCGGCCCAGACGGGCGGCATCCTCTGCGGTAAAGCCCTTCTTGCCCTCCAGCAATTCGTCCAGCGTTTTGTCAAAGCAGTTGACACCGCTGAAAAACCGCATACTGTAACGGGCCTCCCCTGCCTCAACGACGCCGTTACGGGCCATCAGCTCGGGGCATTCGTGCCACAGCCGTTGCTGGGCATCACCGTTTTCATCAATCACGTTGAGCTCCAGAAAATAATCCTCGGTCTGGCAAAACCACAGGGCGGTTTTAACAAAGGCTCTGCCGTATTCGCCCATACCGGCCACGGTGATACAGATCTTGCCGGTGCTTTTGGCGGATTCAAAGAGCTTTGCCTGCCTCAAAGTGCGCAGTACCAACAGTTGCACGTCGTCCACCCTGCGGATCATAAGCCGCTCGTCGCTCATCCGTTGATGGGCCTGCAGCATTTTTTGAATATTGGCCTTGATCAGGCCGGGATCCTCTGTGTTGGCGGCAAATTTTTCTTCATTTTTTGCAAAGGATTCTTTTAACTGCTCCCGCAGTTCCGTCAACTCCTGTCCTTGGGCCGAATCAATGATATGGGCCGCCGTTTCGGTGCGAGCGAAGATATACACTCTGCGGCGCACCTTTACCGGACGCTGGGCGCATTGCTCCACCAGATGCAAGGCGTGATGCAGATTTTCCGATTCGTTCTCGCCTATGACGTAAAACTCCACACCGTTCCACCGTTTATGTACGTTCAGGGTGGTAATATCCTTTTTCAGGCAGATAGCGCCCAATTCTCTGGCTCTGGCGGTCAGCTCGTAGGGTCGCTCCTCGTTTTGCACGTATACGTCGGTAAACACGATGATGGGCTTACCGAAATAGGGCTTCCGCCGGTTGACCGAGGACTTTCGGGCGGCACCCCGGTCTTCTTCCTTCAGGTATTTTACCCGCACCTCTTGCGGAGCGTTTTCCAAAATATGCCGATGCGTCTGCTCCAATTCCAGCAATTGTTGCCGTTGGACCGTAAGCGAATCCCGCTTTTCATCCCCCGTCGCCTCCCGCAGCCTCTTTTCCACCTGTGCCAGTTGTGCCTGCACGCTCTTCAGCAGTTCGCCCTGCGCTTCGTAAGGCGTGGGTTGCTCCACGGGCTGTGCCGCATTTAAAGAGGCAGTCTTTGCCCCCCTAAACCATCTGTCCCAGGGAGAATGGTATTGCCGGCAGATGCTGGTGGCCAGGGCCAGAGAGCGCTCGTTGAGTTCGGAAAAAACGTAATAGGTGGTACGGAAATACCGGGGCATCATAAAGCGCACCTGCGCCCAGAAATCCTTGAACATAGAGAGCACAAAGCCGATGGTCATCATCGGAGCCAAGGCATACAGCAGGCCGCCGTAAATCACGCAAAAGCTCTGCAAAATATCGGAGCTGGTGCTGACGGCATCCTTCACAAAGTTAAAATCGGCGCCCACCAGAAAGACACGGACCGTTTCGTAAAGGGCCAGCGCAATAGCCGCTCCCAGATCCCATTCCCCTTGATAATCTCCCAGATACACGTACATCTGCAAGGGAAATACGTAGATAAACACCGAAAAGGCAATGAGAGCCACCGATACGATGCCACGGGAAAAGGGAAAAGGCTTGCCGCCGGTGGGCTTGCGTCGTTTGAGCGCAATGCCGATGGCCAGCGCCAACACCAGCAGGGACAGGGCCGTGGTGATCAGCATCACCTTTGGCTCTGCCGGATAGGTTTTCTTGCCGAGAAGTGCCAAAAAGGCTTCTAAAAACTGTTGCATATCATATCCTTTCCCCCGACGGGCGAGGCCCGTCGGGAACAGGGTTAATTTTCAGCAAAGATCTGCTCGATTTTTTCGGCAGTCAGGTGGTTGCAGTCCAACAAGCGCTCCACCATAGCCTCCAGTTTGTTCTGATGCTCCTGCAACAGCCCGATGGCCCGGGTCAACTGTTCCTGAAGCAAGACGTTAACGGTGGCGCGGATTTCTTCCGCCAAGCCGCCCTTATAGGCCGCTTCGGGGGAAATCACCGCCAGACCGAAGTCGGCGTCCATACCGTAGGAGCAAACCAGATGGGTAGCAAGCTCGGTGGCCGAGGCCAGATCACCGGAGGCGCCGGTGGTTACGCCGTCTTTGTCGCCGTAATGTAGCAGTTCGGCGGCCCGTCCACCCAAAGAGGTGCGAATGCGCGCCAACAATTCATCCTTGGTGAAGATGGCCTTGCCCTCGTTATCACCGTGTTGCATATAGCCGCCGTGATTGCCACGGGCCACGATGGTGATGTAGGTGGGCTTGTCCCCCGCCAGCCAGCTCAGCAAGGCGTGTCCTGCCTCGTGATAGGCCACCCGCTCCAGCTGATCGGGATTCCACACCTTTTCCTCTCCGCTGTTGTAGGTCTCAAAGGCACGGTCCAGCATATTGTCGTCCACTGCGGAAGCGCCGTCCTTGAGAGCTTCTCTCTTGGCCATTTCCAGCACACCCTCCAGCAAAGCGGGGCTCATCCCCGCCGAACGGGCGGCCAGACTCTCCAGTTGCGCCTGGCTGACCTTAAAGAAGGTATCCTTTTCGGTGCGCAGTTTAAGATAGCGCAACCGTTCCTCCTTATCCGGCAGATCCACCAGGATCCGCCGGTCGAAGCGCCGCAACAGCGCTCCGTCCAGACTCTTGGCATTGCCCGCCTCCACGCTGTAATTGGTGGCGGCCAGTACAAAGACCGGCTTGTCGGGGTTGGCGGCAAAGCCGTCCATCTCGGCCAGAAACGCGGTGAGAATATCGTCAGGCTTGTAGCCGGTGCCGTCGTCTCCCGAGCGCTCCTTGCCGATCACGTCAATCTCGTCCACGAAAATAATGGCGGGCGCATATTTACGGGCGGTGGCAAACAGCTCGTGCACCTTTTGCGGGCCCTCGCCCACCCATTTTTTCAAAAAGGCGTTGCCCTCACTGGCAATAAAGGTGACGCCGGATTCGTTGGCCATGGCCTTGGCCAGCATAGTCTTACCGGTGCCGGGAGGGCCGTAGAGCAGAACGCCTTTGGGCGCCTTGGTCCCGCTTTTGCGGAAGGCCTTGGGATCCCGCAGGTAATTGACAAAGAACTGCAGTTCTTCCTTGGCATCCTTGGCGCCGATCACGTCGGCGAAGTTTACGTCCGGTTTTTCCAAGGCGGAGAGCACGCTGTCGCGATCCTCGGCGTCCACGTTGACCCGAGTGCACAGATCAAAGATACGGATCTCACAGCTCTCGCCGTCCTCGGAGATCCGCTGGGCCGTTTCATAATCCACCATACGATTGGTACTGGCCAGGGCGTACATACTCTCCTGCTGATGAAGCTGCAGGGCGATCTCGTCCAAGGCCGTCATGGTCTCCGGATGATGGATGGCAGTTTTCTCAAAAAATCCTCTGGCCCCTTCACGGGTAAAGGAAACCTTTTCCTCGTCACTCAAACCGTCGTGGAGCAGATAAACGGGCAAAGCGGGATGCCGCTCCCGCAGTCTTTTAAAGCAATCCCGTCCACGGGAGCTGCAATCCTCGGTGTTGAGATAATCACTGGTTTTAAAACCGTAGGAAATATCGCACAGCACCAGACGGATGGGCTCGGTGGCCAACAGCAGCTCCATCTGGGGAATATTATCCACGGTCAGAATTTCACATTGGTTACAGGCAGGGCGTTGCAGGGCGCCGGTCAGGGAATCGGCAAACATCAGCACCTTCATTTTTTCCTCTGCCACGTACAGCTTGCGGAGTTCTTCATCCTCGGGCATTTCCAGGGTAAAGCGCACCCGACGGATGTTGCCGATCTTCTTGTCCTCCGCCTTGCTGTGGACCATACGG
Organism: Eubacteriales bacterium; assembly: GCA_045541535.1. GTDB lineage: Bacteria > Bacillota > Clostridia > Oscillospirales > QAKW01 > Firm-08. Next base: position 26,053 of record JAZQJG010000066.1, on the reverse strand, counting down.
AACAGCTCGTACAGCTCACCCTCAAAGAAGGCGTTGGCACAGGCGGTTACCGTACGGCCGTCGGCCCGACCGCCCTGGGCAAAAAGAACGGTGGAAAAAACGGCAGGGTCGAATTCCGCCTGCAGATTCATCTTGTTGGCCACACCCTCTGCCCGCCGCAGGATCACGTCCTTGGCAATGCGACAAAGCTGGTGGGCGGGCAGGTGATTGAACATCACCACGTTACCGGTGGCAAAGCGGGAACAGATGGCCGCCGGGAACATAGGCTGACGGGTCTGGGGATTGATCTCCTGCTCCAAGGCCCGCAGGATCACCTTGCGGCTGTTGCCGGAGAGATCGGTCTGATCGGTGCCCTCGTACAGCCCCCGACCCACGTTGGTGGTAAAAAAGAGATAGGTCTCGGCAAAGCTGACCGCACGGGGCGCCTCGCCGCCTCTGCCGGCGTCCAGAATCTGCAAAAACAGATTGATAACCTCGCCGTTGGCCTTCTCGATCTCGTCAAACAAAATAACGCTTTTGGGCTTTTCCTTCACGAATTGAAGAACGTTTCTAAAGCGCTCGGAGCCGTGATAATTACCAAACTCGCTCATATCCACCCGCAGATAGGGCAGTCCCATCAGCTCAGCCATAGATTCAGCCAGATAGGTCTTACCCACGCCGGGAGGTCCGGCAAAGAGGAAGGTGGCCCGGGGCTTGTTGGTCTCGTGACCGGTGAGGGCGGCAAACTCCGCATTAAACAAACCGGTCACACACACGTCCACGGCGTGCTCCTGACCAAATACCTTGCCAAGGAGCTTGGTGCGAATGTCGTTGACACGGGTCACCAGTCGGGTGATGGCGTCAACGTCTGCCGCCTCCTCTTTCTCGGTGATCACCTGTTCGGTCTCCTCCCCAAGCACTTCTTCAGCCTCTGCCATGGCGGTGCCCAAAAGCTCTGCCAAAAAGTCCGAGAGTTTGCCCGTTGCACGGGGCTCCTCGGCTCCTTTGTTTTCTTCCATATCTTCGGGTTTCTGTTGCAGGGCTTCCTCGCCGCCCAGCGCATATCGCAACTGCTCGGCGGCATCCTCCTCCAACATACCGGCCTGTTGCATCAAAGAAATGATCTCCATAGCCACGGGCGGCTCGGTGTTCTGGATCATTGTGAAGGCCCCCACGTGATCCCCCTGTTTCATCATACGGTCCAGGGTGAGAATGGCACGTTTCGCCTTTTCCTCCACCGAAAGCTCGGATGCGGAATCCTCCGCCTTCGCCTTTTCTTCCATATTTGCCAAATCCACCGCCAGTTCGGTGAGCAGATCCTCTCGCTTTTCCTCAATCAGTTCCACCAGACGCTTCAGATCCGCGGGGGGCAAACTCTCCAAAACACGGTCTACCTCGTCGCCGTCCGCTTCGTCCATTTGCTCCCACAGCGCCCACAGTTCCTCATCGGTATAGGTACGGTCCGGATCCTCCTCCAAAACCTCCGGATGCTGCTCGGTAAGCAGTTCGCCCAACCGTTCCAGATCCGCCGGATTGAGAGCTCCCATCAGCTCCGCCATTTCCTCCTGTTCCACCTGATGTAACCGTTCCAGCAGTTGCAACAGTTCCTCATCCGTGCGCTCCCGGCCGGAAGACGCCCCTTGCGCCTCCTCTTCCAGTTCTGCCCGCAACAATTCCAGCTCCGCTTCTTCACACAGCAGAGCAAAGCCCACGTTACGGCCGGGCTCCTCCAGGATTTCCTCCACCAGCGCATCCAGCGTCAGTTCCGTTTTTTCCGCCGCCTGACTTCTCTCTTCGGCACGCTCCAGCGCCTCGTCAAATTCCGCAGGCTCTCCCTGCTTTAAACGAAGAAAATATTGCAGTGCCTGTTGAAAACGCTCAAAATTCTCCGCCCTGTGACGTAGCAGATCCACCGCCCGCATCACTTCCGAATCGGCGTTCAGCGTATCGATCTCCGCCACACAAAGTAAAAATTGCTCCGGCGTAATTTTATAAATACCGGAGGCCGCCGTGCGGCGCAGAGCGGTCAGCATCATTGCCCTTAAAGCTTTACTTTTATTCATACAAGCACTTCCTTTGCAGAATTTGTCAATATATAGAACAATTATATAATTTTATTGATATACTGTCAACAAATAAAAAACCGCCGTGGCGTTCCCACGGCGGTCTTACTCGTTATTTATAAATTTTATAACCTAATGCAAGGATCAGGGATAAGGTCTCAAAGGCGGTACGGCGGTCGTATTCCTTTTCCTCCTCGCTGAGCTCCTCGTAGGGCACCAGACAGGGGTGCTCCTTCGTTTCATCATTGCGCGCCGGGCCGTAACGCCAGCCCTGCTCCAGCCGTCCCTTGGACCAGATGTCGTGGATATCCTCGGCAATCTGCTCCTGCAGTTGGTAGAGCTCAGGCGGAAATCCCTCGGTCTGCTCATCGGCAATTATCCGATAGCCCAGCGCCAAAATCAGCCGAAGAGTCCCCAGCGCGGTGGCCCGATCAAACCGCTTTTCCGATTCGGACAACTCCCCGTAGGGCACCAGCCCCGGATGGGTCAGTTGCTCGTCGTCCCGACGGGGGCCATAGCGCCAGCCCTGGGACAGGCGGGTCTCCATCCATACCCGATGGACGTTTTCCGCCAGCTTTTCCCGCAGGGGTAACAGCGTTTCGGGCAGGGTGATATGGTCGGTTTTGGTGGGTTGGGGTGTATACATAGCCTCTCCTTTATTTCAGTCCACTGTTATATATGCTTTGCCACAGGGCACGCACGTCCGTTTCCTCCCGAAACAGCGTGTTGTACAGTTCCTTCAACCGCTCCGTCGTTTCCGAAAATTCCCGCAACAGGGTCATCTTCTCCGAGGCGATGGGGGTGCCACCGGCATAATCCAGCGTCAGGCAGAGCCGCAACCAGCCCTCCTCCAGATGGGTGTCCACGTAAAAGGGCTCGATACGGGTATTGAGCAAGGCCTGAAAGGCCGCCGCCAATGCCAGTTTATGATCGGGAACGTCAATCCGTTGACTGCTCACCAGCAAAAACTGTCCGTTGACGTTTGGCTGTATCGTAAAAACGCTTCCCTCCGGCAGGGCACAGCCCAGCATATTGTCCCGTTCGGTGGCGGGCAAGTCCTCTTGTATCAAAAATCGCTTCATCCGTTGCATATTACGCCGTGCCAGCCGCCCCAAAAATTCGGGATTGTCGTTATAACGTAAGGGTTGATCGGGCAGATATGCAATGGGCTTGCCCTCATAAATAAAGCCGCGAAACCCATGCATAATGCGCAAAAGCTGTTCCGCCCAAGCCTCCAGCACGTCCGGCGTAGGATCGTAGATAAAAACAAAGGTACGGCGATATTCCGGCGCTGCCGCCTCTGTTTGGCAAAAGGTGCCGCCGGTGTCGCAAAATGCGCCGGCCCGTGCCAATTGCACCGCCGTTTTCACGTAATGCTGCCGTCCGTTGGCGGGGCCGTAGCCGATGCGAACGTTCAGCGAATACCCCTCCGCCCGCACCAACACGGGATAGGGCTCGCTCCCCACCAACGCAGAATGCTCCAATCTGCAATAAATTCCTTGTTCTGCCAATACTTTTCCAAAACATTCCAGCAGTTGTTCGTTGGCGCTCATCCCAAACCTCCCAGTTCCTCCAACAGCTCCCCCAGGGGACAACCGTCGTTTAATCGGTTAAAAAAGCGCGTTGTCCTCCGACGTTGCCGAAAGAGTCTTTTCAAAACCAAGGCGATGAAATCATTTTCCGGGGCGGCGTAGTAGGGTAACTCATAACAAAGCTCCAACGTCCCATCATCCACGTCAAATTGCAGATAAAGGCCCTCCATCTCCCGTTGCAGGGCGCAACGAAGGACGCAGGCCGCCGCCCGCTTGTGCCGTGGGATCCGCCCCAATCGATAGCAGATGCGCAACTGTGCCGACTCCGGCTCCCGATATACCATATACGGAAAGCCGCCCTCCGGGGTGGCGGCAAAGCGGCCGTCCCGCGCTTCCACGTAACAGCCTGCCTGTTCAAATGCCTCCCCAAGGCCCACAAAGTTCTCGGAATCCGCCTCCTGCAGACGGTCTGACGAATGGCTGATGGGCGGCAAATCCTCCGGCAACACCTGCTTTGGCTGTGCCGTAACGTCCACCGCCGCAAAATACCAAACGTACCGATCCGTAACCGCCCACATCCGTTCCAGAGCGCGGATAAGATATTCGGTGTCCACCGGCTCCGACAACGCAAACCGCCGACGGTACAAAACCCGATTCCCTTCCACGGTGAACGGGTAGAGGGGGCGGGAGGCCAACACACAGGTCGTAACCGTATTTTCCTTTTTGATCGGGGTGGCCAACGCAACGGTAAACTCCAGTTCCGATACGTTCTCCCACTGCAAGTACTGCACCCTTACGCTATCCCCCGACCTTCGCACGGCTTCCAGCCATTGCACACCGTATACCTGTTGCCGCCGAACGGTACAGTTTCTCTGTACCAAGGCCGCCTCTATTGTTTGATAGATTTCTTCTCCGGTCACGTTTTTATTCCATCACAAAAGCAATATAATCCTTCAAGGTGATCTCACCGGTGGACAGCTCGTACAATTTGCGGTCAAAATGATCCACCGTGGCGCACATACGCTCCAGATAATGGACGTACAGACCCATTCCCACGTTACAATCGTGATAGCAGGTGGTCAGCTTAAACAACACGTTGCCGTCGGCCATATCCATGGAAAAGCAACCGTCCCTTAATACGTAGTTGGTGACGTTGAGGGCCGTACACATCTCCATACGCTTTTCAGCCGGTACCTCAAAGGGCAGGACGGAAACGTAAAGAATGGTCTCCATATCCTCTCTGACGTCGATCTTTACGTCAATGGGCAGATCGTCCCCTCTCATACCGCTGACGATCATTCTGCTGTTTTCCCGTACACGGTACTTCCAATCAATTTTGTTGAGCGCCGCCTGCAGTGCGGCAAAGATCAGATCACTTTTGTTGAGTCCCATATTTTTTCTCCTCTACATACAATGTTTTTGTATTTCCCACAGCAGTTGCTGTGTATTTTCCAGTTCGTCCAACTCTATAAGATGGATGCCCATCTCCTTGGCCCGCTTTTCAAAGCTGATCTCGGCGTTGTCCTCCGCTCCCAGAGAGCGGGCCACCAACAGCTTTTTGGCATATTCCCCGCCAAAGCGCTCGGCCACGTGGGAGAGTTTGTACAACTCCTCTGTTTTGACCTTGCCGTTTTTGCAGGAAATAAAGATGGGGATCATTCCCCGCATGGCCATAACGTCGATCTCGTTATTGACGTCGGGCAAATTGTCCGGCTCGGCCACACCGTCCCAATCCAGCTCTGCGCCCACGCAGATATCCTGGAAAAAGGGACCGCCCACCTTGGCCTTGGGCTCCTTCAGTTCTTTGAGCTGACAGGCCAGCCAGACCTCCAGCACCTGACCCGCTTTGTCCAGCAAGCGCTTGGCGCTCTCACTTGCAAATTCCGCATACAACAGCCCCGCCTGCTCATCCACCAACAGGGAACGCAATACCTGATTTTCCTCCCCCTGCCGCCGCCAGATGGCCTGCAACAGTTCGATCACTTGTTGCAACTGGGCACGGGTCAGCCGGGCCAGATGATTGGGATTGCAAATATCGGAAAACCGCCCGCCGAAGCGCAGATAGCCCGTCTTGTCCCCTTCCACGGTCAAAGGATTGTTATTGGCATCCACGGGGAAATTGGCGCGGATCCGCCCCATCAGCTCGCAACGGCTGTTCCAGTCGGAAAATTCTTCTCCCAGACTCCACAACAGCTCGGCGGTGGGACGGATAGCCTCCAGATCCCAGTTCTCCGTCAGATGCAATCCGCCACCGTATATGCGCACGTTCTCCGCAATGCTCAGTCGCAGGGGTGCACTGCAGCTCTTGCTCTCGGGATAAAAGGTGTCGATACGGCTGTGGGGAACGTTGGTGCGACACAAACGCACCCCGCTCTCAAACCGATCCGCCACCATACCGGCGGCCACCAGACAGAGATCGTCTCCGCCGGCCAGCTCCAGCACGCATTCCTCATCCTCGGCAAGGATCTCGTGGATCAGCTTTTCCAATTCTTTTACCGTTTCGGTCAGCTTACTGCGGTTGATACTGCGGGCAATAAATTCCTTACCCGTCAGCTCCCCATACCGTCTGCAATACTCAGCCAGTCCCGCAGGGGAGCCCCCCAGCAGATATACCCGCTCCGCCTTACAGATCAGAGCGCAGGCCACGTTTTCAATGCGGTTTTCGTCAAAAAATTCAATCAGCGTCATAACTTTAACGTCCTTGATTTTTGTGATTTATTCCTCGGTTTTGCCCAACAGGGAGGCAGTGATAAAGCCGTCGATATCGCCGTCCATAACGGCGTTGATGTTGCCGTTTTCGTGGCCGGTGCGGTGATCCTTGGCCAGAGTATAGGGCATAAATACGTAACTGCGGATCTGACTGCCCCAGCCGATCTGCATCATATCGCCCTTGATATCCTCAATTTTTTCCAGATGCTCCCGTTCCTTGATCTGCAACAGTTTACTCTTCAGCATTTTCATGGCCATATCACGGTTTTTGTGCTGACTGCGCTCGTTCTGGCAGGTGACCACGATACCGGTGGGCAGATGGGTGATCCGGATGGCGGAGCTGGTTTTGTTAACGTGCTGACCGCCGGCGCCGCTGGCCCGATAGGTGTCCACACGGATGTCGTCGTCGGCGATCTCAATGGTGGTGTCGTTTTCCAGCTCGGGGGTAACCTCCAGAGAAGCAAAGGAGGTGTGCCGTCTGCCACTGGAGTCAAAGGGAGAACAGCGCACCAGACGGTGCACGCCCATCTCGCACTTAAGATAGCCGTAGGCATACATTCCCTCTACCATAATGGTAGCGCTCTTAATACCCGCTTCTTCTCCGTCCAGATAGTCCAGCACGGTGATCTTGAAATCGTGGCGCTGGGCGTAACGGGTGTACATACGGTACAGCATCTCCGCCCAATCCTGGGCCTCGGTGCCGCCGGCGCCGGCGTGGAAGGTGAGGATGGCGTTGTTCTTGTCATATTCCCCCGACAGCAAGGCCTGCAGGCTGGCGGCCTCCAGCTTTTGCTCAAAGGCGGCGTATTCGGCGGCAATCTCACTTGCCAGATCCTCCTCGCCTTCCTCCTCGGCCAGCTCGATCATCGCGCCGATATCCTCAAAGGCGCTCTCCAATGCCGCATATTCCTCGGCGGTGTTTTTGATGCCCTTGATCTCCCGCAATACCTTCTGACTGTTTTCCAGATCGTCCCAAAAATCGGGGGCCTCGCTCTGCTTTTCCAGCTCTGCCAAACGTCCTTGATTTTCCTCAATTCCAAGGGCCTTTTTCAGGTTTTTCAGCTCCGGCTCCTTGGCGCTCAGATTCATTTTGATCTCGTCTAAAATTACCATCGGTCTACCTCTCTTCTCCTGCCGTCGGGACGGCATATCACAGGAAAATCGCCCGCTTTTCTCCGGCCGCCGGGGGCTGGATTTTTCCTGATTTATATTATCTTTTAGTGTATCACATTTTATTTTGCTTGTAAACCCTGCCGTCGGGATATCTATATGCAAAAAAATTCAAAATTAACAAAATCTCCCCCTCCCGCCCCGTTGACCACCCTTTTTTTATGTATTAAAATGACTGTAAAGCCCCCCAAAAAACACAAAAAGACAGGATGAAAAATCCTGTCTTTTTGTCAGCGTGTCAAAGAACCCTCTTTGACACGCTGGCAGACTGCCAAAAAGGGCGTTGCATTTCGCTGATGCGATCTCGTCGGCGTACATGGGTACGGTAGAGAGCGTAGCAGCGGAAAACAGTGAATCCCTTGCAACGCAAGGGAAAGAAGGAATTGCTTTGATGACTTTCCATTATTAAAAACGACTTGTGTTTATTATGACTCCACAAACCATTTTTTCTTTTGATTCGCTTTTCACTGTGATGAAACGACTTTTTTGACAGTCTGAAAAGACACTCTTGCCCGGCAAGAGTGTTTTTTTAGTGAACAATTATGCACAAGCCAAAAGGCTACCGAAATTCCGAACTGCGCATTTGTACGCAAAGGCTGCCCCTGTCCGTTCTATGGGACAGATGGAGTGATATCCTGTATACAACGGAAGGCTGCAAAATATGAAATTTGTTGCGTATTTTGCAGAAATAGATGTTGCAATTATACAGAATAATTGTTATAATGATTATATATGTAACTTAATAAAAAGGAGATTTTTATTATGGCGGATAAGAAAAAGGCATTGCAGGTGGCCCTGCAACAGATTGAAAAGGAATTCGGCGCAGGCGCCGTTATGAAAATGGGTGAAAACAAGGCAATGAACGTGGAGGTCATTCCCACCGGCTCCATTGCGCTGGACCATGCCCTGGGAATCGGCGGCGTGCCCCGCGGCCGTATCGTGGAGATCTTTGGGCCGGAATCCTCCGGTAAGACCACCGTTGCCCTGCACATCGTGGCCGAGGCCCAGAAGATGGGTGGCGAGGTTGCCTATATCGACGCCGAGCACGCACTGGACCCCGTATATGCCGAGGCATTGGGCGTGGACGTGGACAGCTTGTTGGTGTCCCAGCCCGATACCGCCGAGCAGGGTCTGGAAATTGCCGAAACGCTGATCCGCAGCGGCGCGCTGGACGTATTGGTGGTGGACTCCGTTGCCGCCCTGGTACCCAAAGCCGAAATTGAGGGTGATATGGGTGACAGCCACGTGGGTCTGCAGGCCCGTCTGATGAGTCAGGCGATGAGAAAGCTGGCAGGCGCTCTGGGTAAGACCAACTGCGTGGGTATCTTTATCAACCAGCTCCGTGAAAAGGTGGGCGTGGTATACGGCAATCCCGAGGTGACCCCCGGCGGCAGAGCGCTGAAGTTCTTCTCCTCCGTCCGTATTGACGTGCGCAAGGGCGAGACCCTGAAAAACGGTACCGAGATGATCGGCTCCACCACCAAGTGTAAGGTGGTTAAAAACAAGGTCAGCCCGCCCTTTAAGACCGCTACCTTCGACATTATGTACGGCGAGGGTATCTCCCACGAGAGTGAACTGGTGGATATGGGCGTTGAGTTCGGCATTCTCAAGAAGAGCGGCGCCTGGTTCTCCTACGGTGAAAACCGCATCGGTCAGGGCAGAGACAACACCAAGAAATATCTCAAGCAAAATCCCGACATCGCCAACGAGATTGAGGAAAAGATCCGTCAGACCCTGCAACAGCAGAAGGCGGATCAGGCCCTGAAAAAGGCGGCCGCAGATCAGGTGGTAGGGAAGATGCCCACCGAATCCTCCCCCGAGGCCAAAGCGATGTTTGCCGACGAGCCCGCCCCTGTGAAAAAGACCAAGGGCGGCAAGGTGGATCTGGACGTATTGGCCGACGATTTTGAATAATGATCATTACAAGCATTACACCCTCCGATGAAAACGGCAAGCGTCAGATCTATCTGGACGGTGAGCTGTTTGCCACTCTGGGCGCCGATATCGTGATGAGTCTGGACCTGCACACCGGGGACGAGCTGGACGAGGCGGCGCTGGAGGAACTGACGGCCAAGGCCGAGGGCTTGCGGGCCATTCAGAAGGCGTATACCTATCTCTCCTATCAGGCGCTCTCCCGCAAAAAGCTGGGAGAAAAACTGCAAAAGGCCGGCTTTGACGAGGCGGCTGTGGAGGTGGCGCTCACCCGTCTGGAGGAGCTGGGGCTGGTGGACGATGAGGCACTGGCCGGCAGACTGACCGACGTGATGGTGCAAAGCAAGCATTGGGGCCCCCGCCGCAGAGCCCGGGAGCTCTACAAACGGGGCATCACCCCCACCTCCGGGGAGGAGCCGGAGGACGAGCGGGAGCACATCCGTTATCATCTGGAGCACAAATACCGCAAAAAGGATCTGTCCGACCCCGACGAGCGGCGGCGGGTCAGCGCGGGACTGGTGCGGCTGGGATTTTCCTTTGAGGACATTCGGGCCGTGATGAGTGAATATACAGATACAGAGGTCTTTGAATGAAAGTAGGATTTATCGGGCTCGGCTGTGAAAAAAATATGATCAACACCGAGCAGATGATCTACCGTGTCAAGGAGGCGGGACATCAGATCGTGTCCGACGCCGACGCGGCAGAGGTGATCGTGATCAACACCTGCGGATTTATTGAATCCGCCAAGAGCGAGGCCATTGAGACCATTATGGAGATGGCGGAGCTGAAAAAAGAGGGCAAGATTCAAAAGATCGTGGTATGCGGCTGTCTGCCCGAGCGGTATCAGGACAGCATTGCCGAGGAGATCTTTGAGGCAGACGCCTTTGTGGGCGTGGGTAGCTTTCAGGACATCGTGGCGGTGCTGGAGGAACTGGAACAGGGAAAAAAGCCCTGCCGTTTCGCCCCGCCCGAGGAGCAGGATCTGGAAGGAAAACGGATCCGTACCGGGCTGCCCTTCACCGCCTATCTCAAGCTTGCCGACGGCTGTAACAATTGTTGCAGTTATTGCGCCATCCCCGGCATTCGGGGCAAGCTGCGTTCCCGCAAAATGGAGGATATTCTGGCGGAGGCCAAGGAGCTTGCCGCCGAGGGCGTGAAGGAGCTGATCCTCATTGCCCAGGACACCACCATGTACGGTGTGGATCTTTACGGTGAGCAAAAGCTTTGCGATCTTTTGAGAGAGCTTGTCAAGATAGAGGGCTTTGTCTGGATCCGTTTGCTGTATCTCTATCCCGACAAGGTGACCGACGAGCTTTTGGAGCTCATTGCCAGAGAGGAAAAACTGATCCCCTATATTGAAATGCCCATTCAGCACAGCGAGGAGGCGGTGCTGTCCAAAATGAACCGTCCCGGTGACAGAGAGAGCCTGCTCTCGCTGATTGCAAAGATTCGCAAGACCATTCCCGGGGCGGTACTGCGCACCACCCTGATGGTGGGCTTCCCCGGAGAAGGGGAGGCGGAGTTTGAGGGGTTGGTCCGCTTTGTAAAGGCGGCTGAATTTGACAAGTTGGGCGTGTTTACCTACTCTGCCGAGGAGGGCACCCCTGCCGCCGACTTTGACGGTCAGATCCCCGAGGAGGTCAAGGCCCGTCGGGCGGAGATCATTGAGGACGTACAGACTGACATTGCCTATGGCAAAATGGAGGCGATGGTGGGCAAGGAGCTCACCGTACTGTGCGAGGGCTTTGATCGGCTGGCGGAGTGCAATTTCGGCCGCAGCTACGGCGAGGCGCCCGACATTGACGGTAAGATCTTTTTCACCGGCAAGGCGGCCCCCGGTAGCTTTGTCAAAGTGCGTATCACCGAACTGTTGGATTTTGATATGATCGGAGAGGTAGTAGAATGAATACACCCAACAAATTGACGGTAGCCCGTATGATCGCCTGCCCCTTCTTTATGGCGGCGATGGCCATTGAATTTCCCTATCATTATTTGGTGGCCCTGGTTTTGTTTGCCCTGGCGGCCATTACCGACGCCATTGACGGCAATATGGCCAGAAAACACAATTTGGTGACAAATTTCGGCAAATTTCTGGATCCCTTGGCGGATAAGATGCTCACCACCTCCGCCTTTATCGGCTTTATTATGTGGGAGGGCATTCGGGCCCACGCCGTGTGGGTTTGCTTTATCGTGCTGTTCCGTGAATTTTTGGTTTCCTCCATCCGTCTGGTGCTGGTGACCAGCGACGGCAAGGTGGTGGCCGCCAATATCTGGGGCAAGAGCAAAACCATGGCCCAGATGGTGGGCATCGTGGCCGCCTTGGGGCTGTACAGCCTGGTCTTTGATTTTGGCGTTGCGGCTTTAAAGCCTGTGGCGGATATCGCCATCATTGTGATTTTGTGGATCGGTGCCGTTTTGTGCGTGATCTCCGGCGCCATCTATTTGTGGGACGCCCGTAGCTATATTGATCCGAAAAAATAAGTTTTTGTTGCTTTTTTTAAAAAAGTCACATATAATATAGAGAGAACAAACGTGTTGATTCCGAAAGGGCAGCTTCACTCACTTTTGTAAGAGAGCCTGCGGTCAAGGGCTGAGAGCCGCGGTGAAAGGTGGAAGCGTGCATTGCGTTCGGCGGAGCGGGGGATGCGGCAGTGTCCCACGGGTGGAACCGTTATTTTCCCTTAAAAGCGATAAACGAGAGTGGAACCGCGTATTTTTCTGCGCCTCTTGACCCAAACGGTCAAGGGGCGCTTTCTTTTTGTGCGGCTCCACGATCACACGGATTCGGTATGCAGGCTTGGAGCGTCAGCGGCTAAGCCTTGGGGAAGTTCCTTTGAGCGGAGCGGGAGCGAACGTGAAATGGTGCGTCCCCAAAATAACAACTGTTTTGTACGCAACAAGGCGGCAAAAAGAAATGAAGATGCGCTTTACTCTGTATTTCTTTTTGCCAAAGGAGAGATATGTATGTTCAAAAACCTAAAATATGAAATCCAAGTGGTCAAGGACAACGACCCCGCCGCCCGTAGCTGGCTGGAGATCGTGCTGTTGTACAATGGGTTTAAGGCGGTACGTTCCTACCGTCTGGCCCATCGGTTGCACAAGATGGGGTTTCGGTTTTTGGCTCGTTGGATCAGCGAGCGATCCAAACGGCGTACGGGGATTGAGATTCATCCCGGCGCCACCATCGGGAAGGGCCTGTTTATTGACCATGGCACCGGCGTGGTCATCGGCGAGACCGCCGAGATCGGGGACAACTGCGTGCTCTATCAGGGGGTGACCCTGGGCGGCACCGGTAAGGACACCGGCAAGCGTCATCCCACCCTCGGCAACAACGTTATGGTGGGCGCCGGCGCCAAGATTCTGGGCCCCTTCCGTGTGGGCAACAACGTTAAGATCGCCGCAGGCGCCGTGGTGCTGGATCCCATTCCCGACGATGCCACGGCGGTGGGCGTACCTGCCAGAGTGGTGCGTCTGGGCGGCAAATCGGTGCCCCGGGAAAAACTGGACCAGACCCATTTTGCCGACCCCGTCAGTCAAGAAATTTGCCGCCTGCAGGCACGCATTGCGGCTTTGGAGAAAAAATTGGAGGAAAAGTCAAATGAAACTGTTTAATACACTCACCCGTCAAAAGGAAGAATTTAAGGAGATCAAGCCCGGTACCGTCACCATTTATGCCTGCGGTCCCACGGTATACAATCTCTTTCACATCGGCAACGCCCGCCCCTTTATCACCTTTGATCTGTTGCGCAGATATTTTGAGTATCGGGGCAAAAAGGTGCGCTTCGTGCAAAACTTTACCGACATTGACGACAAGATGATCAACAAGGCCAACGATCTGGGCATCACCGTCAAGGAGTTGGGTGAAAAGTATATTGAGGAATATTTTACCGATGCCAAGGGCTTGGGCGTGCGGGCCGCCACCGTGCATCCCAAGGCCACCGACTGCATCACCGATATCATTAACCTGGTGTCTACCTTGGTGGAAAAGGGCTATGCCTACGAGGTGGACGGTGACGTTTATTACCGTACCAAGAAATTCAAAGAGTACGGCAAGCTGTCCCACCTGCCCCTGGACGAGCTGGAAAGCGGCGCCCGTATTGGTGTGGACGAGCGTAAGGAGGACCCCATGGACTTCGCCCTCTGGAAGGCCCAAAAGCCCGGCGAGCCCGCCTGGGAGTCTCCTTGGGGTATGGGCCGTCCCGGCTGGCACATTGAGTGCTCGGCTATGGCCGGCAAATTTTTGGGTAAGACCATTGATATCCATTGCGGCGGCGTGGATCTGGTGTTCCCCCATCATGAAAACGAGATCGCCCAGTCCGAGGCGGCCAACGGTCAGCAATTTGCCAACTACTGGATCCATAACGGACACATCAACGTTGATAATCGCAAGATGAGCAAATCCGCCGGCAACTTCTTCACCGTGCGGGATGCGGCCGCCGCCTACGGCTACGAGACCATCCGTTTCTTTATGCTCACCTCCCATTACCGTTCCCCCATCAACTATTCCGCCGATGCGCTGGAGGGCGCGGCCGCCGGTCTGGAGCGGCTCTACACCGCCCGTGACAATCTGCGCTATGAGATCAAAAACGCCAAAACCGCCAAATTGCAGGACGGGGAGGACATCGCTCTGTTTGAGGCCTTCCGTGACAAATTCTGCGAGCGGATGGACGACGATCTCAACACCGCCGACGCCATCTCCGTGCTCTTTGATTTCGCAAAACAGATCAATATCACGCTGGAGGCGCCCCATTCCGCCGCCTTCCTTACCAAGGTGCTCGGTCTCTTTGAGGAGCTGACGGGCGTGATGGGTGTACTCACAGAGGAACGCAAGGTGGAGGTTTCCGACGAGGTGATGGCTTTGGTGGAGGCCCGCTCTGCCGCCCGTGCCGCCAAGGATTGGGCCAAGGCCGACGAGATCCGCGATCAGCTCACCGCCTTGGGCGTCATTGTGGAGGACACCAAGGACGGTCCCAAGATTCTCATTAAAAAATAGGAGAACACTATGAAAAAGCTGTGTAAAAAGCCCTTGTGGGTGTATCTTGGCATTTTGTTTCTCTTTTTCGTCCTGCTCAGCTATCTCTTTCCTTACAGCGGCGACGATTGGTCCTGGGGAACTCAGCACGGAATGAATTTGCTGAACAAAGGGTTTAAGGATTACAACGGTCGGTATCTGGGCAATATGCTGGAGATCGTGGCTACCCGTGTGCGTCCCCTGCGGGCGTTGTTGGAGGGAGCCTTGCTGACGGCACTCATCGGCCTGACGGCCGCTCTCAACGATCGCAAGCGGATGACCATTGCCGTGGGCAGTACCGCATTGGTATTGCTTTGCTCGGCGGAGATCTGGCAGCAGGCCATCGTGTGGGCCGCCGGATTTTTCAACTACGTGCCCCCGCTGGTGGCGGCAATGTTCTTTGCCTTGTGTATGAAAAAGACACTGGACGGCGAATGGAAAGGGGGGCCGGCCCTCTGCCTTACGGTGGGACCGGTGGCCGTTTTAGCCGCCCTTTGTATGGAAAATATGACGGTGTTCAATCTGGTATTGGGTGTGAGCGCCGTTGCCTTCGTATGGTTTTCCCGTAAAAAGCTCAGCGGTGTGGGTATTTCCTGGCTGTTGGGCAGTGTGGTTGGCGCCGTGATTATGTTTTCCAATGGCGGATATTATAAGGTGGCTGCCGGTGAGGACGGCTATCGCAGTCTGGCCGGCGGTCTGTTGCAGGGTATCGTGGACAGTTCCGGCACGGTGTTTCAGTACGGTATGTACCAGAACACTTTGCTCAATTTGGTGGTAACGGTACTGCTGATCTGGTTTGTCAGCCGCAAATTGCCTGCTATGTCGGGACGTCGGGCATTGGTTTGTCGGGTGTTGTGTCTGTACAATCTTTTGTGGGCGGTATACGCCACCGTCTACGCCTGCAACGTCACCGATTGGATCCATACCGGCTATTTTGTTCACCGCGCCTCTTACACCTGGCAGGTGCTGGGCACCTATACCGAAACCTTTAAAGTGCTCAGCGGTCTGGCCTATCTGATCAGTTGCTTTGCATTGTTATTGCTCACCGCTTCCGACGGTCGGATGCGGGTGCGTGTCTGGGCACTGTACGGCAGTCTCGGCGTGATGATTGCGCCGCTGTTCGTGGTCAATCCCATCGGTCCCCGCAATTTCTTTGCGGGCTACGTGGTGCAGATCCTCATTGCCTGTATGCTCTTTGCCGAGGTGGCGGAGCACTGGCGGATCCCCCGTCCCGCTATGGGGGGCTTGCTTGCCACCGTTTGCGTGCTGTGTCTGTTCTGGACCAGTATTTACGGCTATATCTTCAAGGTGGATGCCCAGCGAATGGCATACGTAGCCGAACAGGTGGCCGCAGGTGAGGACACGGTGGAGGTCATTATCTGGCCCTATGAGAAATACGTCTGGTGGCCCCGCACCTCTGAGGAGGTTCATAAATATATGGCCAAAAAGCGGAATTTCCGCCGTTTCCTTGGGGCGCCGGACGACGTAAAGATCGAATATATCACGCTGGCAGAGTATTATGCCGCCCATCCTGATAAAATCTCTTAAAAATACATAGTTTTTCAAAAGAAAAAAGAGCCTTGTTTGTGTTATGATGATACAAACAAGGCTTTTTAGATAGTGGAGGAGTAAACCTATGAAAGAATATGTTGTAAAGGATCACGCTCCCAGCCTGCTTCCCGAGGGGGAATGGGAGCTGACGTTCAGTGATGAGTTTGACGGCACGGAACTGGACGAGAGCAAATGGGACTACCGTCTGAGTATGATGGGAAAGGAGCATCCCGCTTGGACCGACAAGGGGGTGCATCTGGACGGCAAGGGCAACTGTGTGTTTACTGCGATGATGGAGGACGGCCGTCCCGTATCCTCCCAACTGCAGACGGGGCACAATTTTATGGATGCCCCCGTCAAGGAAACCACCTTTGGTCACGATCATCTGCAATGGAACATCGGCAAGCTGGAAAAAGACAAGTTTTTGCAGTGCCACGGCTATTTTGAATGCCGGTGCAAGCTGCAACAGATGGAGGGCTGGTGGAGCGCTTTTTGGCTCCAGAGTCCCATCATCGGCGCCTCCCTTGATCCCGCCAAAACCGGCACCGAAATTGATATTATGGAATCCTTCCATCCCGGCGAGATCGCCGCGCACAACGCCTTTACCGGTGGCTATGGGCAGGATATGCAGCGCCGCAAGGTGGGCGGCGGAACGGTGGACGAAAAAGAGTGGCACACCTTCGGCCTTGAGTGGGACGATACGGGATATACCTATTATATTGACGGCAAGGAGGACGGGCATATTGATGAATTTGTGTCTCACACCCCCCAGTTTATCCTCATTTCCACCGAGATGAAGGGGTATCGCAAGGCGGAGCATCTGCCCACCGAGGAGGCCTTTGCCGCCGCCCGCGCCGGCGACGTCTTTCTCGTTGACCATATCCGTGTTTTTAAGAAAAAACCGTAAAAAAGAGAGCCGTACGGCTCTCTTTTTTGTTGCTATAAAGGAAAAACTGTGATATGATAAAGAAAAAATCGGGGGAGAAGACTATGGGGCGACAGTTTCCCGTTATTGACGGACATTATCATACCGAAAAAATGATCAATAAGGACGGCGGCCACTATCTGGACCATTTGGAGGAGTACTTAAAACGCACCGACGTGGCGGGACTCAACGTGGCGGCGCTGGCCACCACCGAGTGGGACGTGGGGCTGAATATGTTGGGAATGCTGGCCAAGGAAAAGTTTGACAACGTCTTTGTTCACGGCGCCCTCGGTTACGAACAGTTTCCCGTTACCGGTGCCGGGGAGGGTTTTGACCCTCTGACCCAGTACAGAGAGCTGATGGCCATGGGTTGTGACGGTATTAAGATGCTGGAAACCAAACCCACCGAGCAAAAGCAAACCAAATTGCCGCTGGACGATGAATTTTACGAGCCCTTTTTGGCGGCGGTGGAGGCAGACGGCACTCATCTGCTGTGGCACGTGGCAGACCCCGAGGAATTCTGGGACCCCGACAAGGTGACCCAAACCGCCATCGATGCAGGGTGGGCCTACGTGGATGGCACCTTCCCGCCCAAGGAAGAATTTTACCGTCAGGTGTACACCGTGCTGGAGCGTCACCCCAATCTAAAGGTGACTTTGGCTCACTTTTTCTTCCTGTCGGCAGACGGGGAGCGACTGGCAAAGCTCTTTGACACCTATCCCAACGTCAACGTGGACCTCACACCGGGATGCGAAATGTACGGCAACTTCGGCAAGGATCTCGCCTACTGGCGAGAATTCTTTATCAAATATCAGGATCGTATTGAATTTGGCACCGACGCCCATAATCAAAAACTGATGGAGGGCTGTATGGTGAAATACGACACCGTCTACCGTTTTCTCACCACCGGGGAGGAAATGGAGCAGTGGGGCCTGCGCTTTAAAGGCCTGAATCTGCCCGACGAGGTGTGCCGCAAAATTTGCAGGGACAATTTTGCCCGCCGTGTTTCCCCCACACCCAAGGCGCCCGTTTGGCCCCTTTTGAAGGCCTATCTGCAAAAGTACGGCCATCTGGTACGGGACGGGGAAACCTTAGCGTATATTCAAAACCAACTTGAAAGAGAATAGAGGGAGGTGGCTTTGTTATGAGCCGAAAGAAAATTTGGTGGAGTGTGGGCGTTGTAGCGGTCGTGGCACTGCTGGTGATCGTGGGTCTGATTTTCGCTCCCATGCTACGCTCCCGTGCCACGCTGGACGATTGTTCCGCGCTCGTTCCTTACGATCAGTTGACCGCCAAAGGTCATTTGGTGGTGCGCGGCAGGATTGTAGATGGCGGCAAAAATATCCGTGAGGACGGCGGCGCCGGGGACGATTGGCTGTACACCGAATACACCTTGCAGGTAACAAACACTCTGCGCGGCAAGGCCGACGAAAAAGTCAAAGTGCGCATTGACGGCGGTTATACCTTTACCCATGAATACGATTGCACCGGTTGCCCCGAAATTCACAAAGGGGACGAGGTGGTGGCCTTTTTGTACCGTCCCGAGGGACAAACGGGTGATTATTACCGCATTCAAGGGGGACGGTACACCGGCTGGTACCAAGCCGACGGAGACACCCTCATCGGCTATGGCAATACCAAACGCTCCTACCGTTCTTTAATTCAGGATTTAAAATAATAAAAATGGTTTGTGCTTTGTATATTCGCACAAACCATTTTTTCTTTTTAAGGGTTTTCACTGTGGTGAAACGACTTTTTGGCGGCTCGGATCAGAGTTTTTTTAGTAAGTTTTCGGCGTAAAGGCTGAAGCCGATGTCGTTGGGATGGAGATGATCGGTGTACAGCTCCCCAAGGGGCGGCACCAGTTCGTAGCCGTCGATGATTTCAAGGTTGCGGGCCGCATATTCTTCCTTTATGATGCGGCGGCAGTTGGCAAAGGTGCCCAGTGGCTTTTCGCCGCTCTGGGACAGACGGGGAATGGGCAGAATACCCACCTTACGTGCATCGGGAAAGGCGGCAAACAGGGGCGTGAGAAACGCCGCCATATTGCTCCGCAGTTCTTCCTCACTTTGTACCGTACTGTAATCGTTGCAACCGTAGGCCACGGTGACAAGATCCGGCGCAAAGCCCATCCCGTCAAAATCGGCGGGGTAGAAATAACTGCCGCCCACACCGTGACACAATAAATCGGCATCCAGCGCCAAAGCGGTGCGCCAGGCGTAGGACAAGGTATCAAAACGGGAGTGCCAGCCCTGGGTGATGGAATCCCCCAGCATTAAGATTTTTTGCTTGTATACGTGAGGGGTGAGGGTGGCGCCTTTTGCAATTTCCATTCGGCGCAGATAGCCCCGCACGTGGCTGGGGAAGGCAAAGGTCAGGCGGTGCTCGCCCTCGGGCAGTTTCACATCCACCTCACCCTGCTCGGTGATGACGCAATCGGACAACAGTCCGTCGATCAGCACCTCGAATTTAAAATTCTTTTCGCTGTTCAGCTCCCGCAGGTCTTCGCCCCCTACGGTAAAGCGCACCTTGTCGGCATCGGTGTGGAAGTCCAGCCGCACGCCGGTGGTACAACGGGCGCCGCCACCCATAAAGTCATTGAGTGACGACCAGATGGCTCGTTGTTTTGCAGTAAAGCGATGGGCGGAGAGACCCCACTCGTTTATTTCCGTTTCCACCGCGCCGAATAAAAAGGCGCGGATCTCTTCAAAAGATACTTCTCTCATCAGTTTTTCAAGCTCTGCAAGGGCGCAGGAATGCGACCGCCGCGATGGATAAATTCGGCCGGGGAGGCGGTGTTGACCGGCATAATGGGACCCTCTCCCAGCAATCCGCCGAAGGATAGGGTGTCGCCCACGGTCTTGCCGATGGCGGGAATCACACGGACGGCGGTGGTTTTGGAATTGACCATACCGATGGCCGCTTCGTCGGCGATGATGGCAGAGATGACCTCGGGAGTGGTGTCACCGGGAATGTTGATCATATCCAGACCCACACTGCATACGGCGGTCATAGCCTCCAGCTTTTCAAGGGTCAGGGCGCCGCTGGTGGCGGCGGCGATCATACCCGCATCTTCCGTTACGGGGATAAAGGCGCCGGACAGGCCGCCCACGTGGCTGCTGGCCATAACGCCGCCCTTTTTCACAGCGTCGTTGAGCAGGGCCAAGGCCGCCGTGGTGCCACAGCCGCCGCAGGTCTCCAGCCCCATTTCTTCCAGAATATGGGCCACGCTGTCACCCACCGCAGGGGTGGGGGCCAGAGAAAGGTCCACAATGCCGAAGGGAATGCCCAGCCGCTGGGCGGCGCGGTTGGCCACCAGTTGACCCACACGGGTGATCTTAAAGGCGGTGCGTTTGATACAATCCGCTACGGCAGACAGATCCTCGCCCTTGTGCTTTTCCAGAGCGGATTTGACCACACCGGGGCCGCTGACACCCACGTTAATACAGCATTCCGCCTCGCCCACGCCGTGGAAGGCGCCGGCCATAAAGGGGTTGTCCTCCACCGCATTGCAAAATACCACCAGCTTGGCGGCGCCGATGCAATTACGGTCGGCGGTGACCTCGGCGGTCTTTTTCACGATTTCACCCATTTTGCGCACGGCGTCCATATTGATGCCGGCACGGGTGGAGCCGATATTGACGGAAGAACAAATATGATCGGTCACGCTCAGCGCCTCGGGAATGCTCTCGATCAGGCGCAGATCACCGGGGGCAAAGCCCTTTTGCACCAGAGCGCTGTAGCCGCCGATAAAGTTCACCCCCAGCTCTCTTGCCGCCCTCTCCAGCGTCAGGGCGAATTTTACGGGATTGTCGCCCGGGCAGGCGGCGGCCAGCATGGCGATGGGGGTAACAGAAATGCGCTTGTTGATGATGGGAATACCCAGCTCGTCGGCGATCTCGTTGCATACAGCCACGTGATTTTTGGCGATGCGGGTGATCTTCTGATACACCTTTTCACAGGCGCGGTCAATATCGGGATCAATGCAATCCAGCAGGGAAATACCGATGGTGACGGTACGGATGTCCAGATGCTCCTGCCGGATCATGGAAATGGTTTCTAAAATATCGTTGGTATTAATCATAGCGGCGTCCTTTACACTCTGTGCATAGAATCAAAAATGTCTTCGTGCATACAATGAATGACCAGATGCATCTCCTCGCCCTTGGCCTTCAGTTGTTTGGCAAACTCGGCAAAGGGCTGGGTCATCTGCTCGATGTCCGCCATCATGATCATACAAAAGGTGTCCTGCATAACCGACTGGGTCACGTCCTCAATGTTCACGCCGTTTTCAGCGCAAATGGCGCTGACGTTGGCCAAAATGCCCACACGGTCCTTGCCGACCACGGTAATTACTGCTCTCATTTTGTGTTCTCCTTTGGTAAAATGATATATCTCTATTATATACTAAATAAAATTTTCGTCAAGACGAAAAAAGGGCGGTGCATTCCTTAGAATGCGCCGCCTTTTTGTTTAGTTGAGGTTTAAAAAGTCTTTGCGGTAGGCAAGGCCGAAGTGCTCGGCCACGGCCACCAGCTCGTCGTCGTGGATGGTGTTGAGGTGGGGCATATGGCAGTAGAGCATATAAAGCTGGGCGGCCTTTTCCACGGTTTCGATCAGACCGAAGGTTTCGTCCAGATCCTTGCCGGCGCCGTAGATGCCGTGCAGGCCCCAGACCACCAGGCGGTACTCGGCCATCTTTTTGGCAGTGGCCTCACCGATCTCGTTGTTGCCGCAGACCATCCAGGGCAGAACACCGATACCGTCGGGAAAGACTACGATGCACTCGGTGCAGGTTTCCCAGATGGTGTGGGTGAATTCTTTATCATTCAGGGGATGGATATGGGTCATGGCCAGGGTGTGGGTGGGATGGGTGTGCATAATAACACGGTGATTGGGATCCTGGGCCAGACGGGCCATATGGCTCATCAGATGGGCGGGCAGTTCACTGGTGAACTTGCCGCCGTCGGTGTATCCCCACATCAGCTCGGCGGTTTCACCGTCGGCGGCGATGCGGATGAGACCCAAGTTGTGGGCGGGGTCGTCCTCTACGTTTTTAAAGTATTTGCCGGTACCGGTGACCAGGAAATACTTGCCGATCAGACTGTCTGCCTTAAAGCCCATGGGAATGGTGCGGATAACGTAGGAGGGATCAATATAGGGCTCTACCTCTTCGGCGTCGATCATCACGGAGATGTTGCCTCCGTTGCGCTCGTCCCAACCCAGACGATACATATTTGCGGTGGTTTTACACATTTTTACCAAAAAAGGAGCTTCTAAAATATTTTTCATTTTCTGTTCACCAATACCTTTTCTTCATATTCTTTGATTGCGGGATAATAATCTACGGGGACGTTTTCTCTCTTACAGTATTCTTCCCAAACCAGACCCCAGGGAGCGCTCTTAAGCCCCTCGGAGAGGGTCATCAGTTGGGTAAAGTCGGCGGCATCCTGCAACGCTTTCATCTTGGCGGAGGGCTCCAGCAGGGCGCAAAGCAGGGCTTTTTGCACGCTGTGTACGCCGGTGACCCAAGCGGAGATGCGGTTGATGGAAGCGTCGAAATAGTCGGTGGCGATGAATACACGGTCCAGGGCGTCGTTTCTCACGATCTCCTTGGCGATCTCCTTGGTTTCATCGTCCAACAGGATTACGTGGTCACTGTCCCAACGCACGCCGCGGGTGATATGCAGGGCGATCTTCTCGTGGAAGAGCAACAGGGAAGAGATCTTGTCGCTGACCAGTTCCGTGGGATGATAGTGACCGTTGTCCATCAGCGGGGTGATGCCGGCGGCATCGGCGTAGGACAGGGTAAACTCGGCGCTGCCCACGGTGTAGGATTCCACACCGATGCCGAATACCTTGCTCTCCAGAGTGACGTACACCTTGCTCTTGTCATAGGGCTCGGCCAAAATCTCGTCCATGGATTGCTTGTATCGGGCGCGGGGGGAGAGACGGTCGGCGGGAATGTCCTTGTAGCCGTCGGGGATCCAGAAGTTGATAACGCAGGGAACGCCGGTTTCGTTGGCAAAATGCTCGGCAATCTTCATACAGGCCTTGCCGTGACGTACCCAAAAGGCGCGCACTTCTTCGTCGGGGGAGGACAGGGTCAGGCCGTCTTTGACCATTGCGTGAGAGAAGAAGGTGGGATTGAAGTCAATACCCAGACCTCTTTCCTTGGCAAAGGCCACCCATTTGGCAAAATGGCGGGGCTCCAGCGCATCTCTGTCGGCAAAGTCGCCGTCCTCAAAGATGGCGTAGCTGGCGTGAAGATTGAGCTTGCTCTTACCGGGGACAAGGGAGAGTACCTTGTCAAAGTCGGCCATCAGTTCTTCGGGCGTGGTGGCCTTACCGGGGTAGTTGCCGGTGGTCTGAATGCCGCCGGACAGGGCTTCCTTGCTGTCAAAGCCGATAACGTCATCGCCCTGCCAGCAGTGCAGGGACACGGTGATGTCCTTCAGCTTTGCCAAAACCGCTTCGGTGTCAATGCCCAGGGTTTTGTAATACTCTTTTGCATAATTGTACATATCCTTAAACCTCCTTGATGTCAAAGGTGTTGACAACGATTGCTCTGGCGTCGGCCAAGGTCATGGTCTGATCCAGCGCCATAAACTGGCTCATCAGGTTGCCGGTGGCGGTGGCCTCAATGGGGCCGGCGGTGACCGGCTTGCCGGTGTACCGGGCGGTCAGTTCGTTGAGATAATTGTCCTGACAGCCGCCGCCCACGATGCGGATGCGCCGCACGGGATGACCGATGATCTTTTCAATTTCCCCAATGGTGTCGGCATAGCTTTGGGCCAGAGAGTGATATACACAGCGCAGGACGTCGCCCAAGGGCAACTCCGGCTCACCCAGATACTCGCGAATGGCGCCCAGCATACTTTCAGGGGCGAAAAAGGCGTTGTCGTTAACGTCCACCTTGCCCGTAAAGGTGCTCTCTCTTGCCATTTGGGAGAGCTCAGGGAAGGAATACTTTTTGCCCGTTTCACGGCGGATGGATTGGATCATCCACAGACCCATAATGTTTTTCAGGAAACGGAAGCGGTATTCAATGCCGCCTTCGTTGGTGATGTTGGCTTCACAGGCGGCGGAGGTGGTGATGGGCTCGGTCAGCTCCACACCCATCAAACTCCAGGTGCCGGAGGAAATATAGGCATCGCCTTCCTCCAGCGGAGCGGCGGCCACCGCCGAGGCGGTGTCGTGGGTGGGGCAGAGCACTACTTTGCAGTTAAAACCAACCTGTTGTTGCACCTCTTCCCGCAGATCACCCAGCACGGTGGCGGGGGGCAGGGGCTTGGTAAACAAACGGGTGGGAATGCCCAATTTGTTCAGCAGTTCCTCGTCCCAATCCTTTTGCTCTGCGTTCAACAGGCCGGAGGTGGTGTTGTTGGTGTATTCGTTTGCCTTTTCGCCGCACAGCACGAAGGACAGATATTCCGGCATCATCAACAGCCGCTCGGCCTTTTCCAATCGGCCGGCCAGCTTATCGGCATAGAGCTGATACACGGTGTTAAAGGTGGCGCGCTGAATGCCGGTGTGGGCATACAACTCGGCAAAGGGTACGATGGCCTCCGCCTTGGGAGCGGTCTCCTCACCACGGCTGTCCCGATAGGCGTACACGGGCAAAATCTCTTTGTCCTCTTTGTCCAGCAGTACGTAGTCCACACCCCAGGTGTCAATGGCTACGGTATCGGGGATACAGCCGGCCTCCTTACAGGCGGCCAGACCCTGAATGATCTGGGTTTTGAGATTGTCAATGTCCCAGATCAATCGCCCCTCTGCACGGGTAACGTTATTCTCAAAACGGTAGATCTCCCGACATACCAGCTTGCCCTCTTTCAGCTCGCCGAAAATGTGGCGGCCGCCCGAGGCGCCGATGTCGATAGCTAACGCTTTGGACATACAGATCCCTCCTTTTTAATTCTTTATTTACATTGTAACACGCCCCGCGCCAAATTTAAAGTATTATTTTTGACTAAAAAGTGTCCTTATTTGCACCAATGGCGCAAATGGAAAATAAAGAAGGTAGCCTTTTGGGGAACACCCAAAAGGCTACCGAAATGGTTCAGTTGACACGATACTGTCGGGGGGAACAAGAAAATTGCTTGTGAAACAGGCGGTGGAAATAGGAAATGTTGTCGTATCCCACACTGCGGGCGATGTCGTCCACCTTGCGGGTGGTATTTTTCAGCAAAAAGGCGGCGCGGGAGAGTCGCTTTTGTTGTACCAGCTCGGTGTAGGTGCGGCCGGAGAGCTGTTTGATACGGCGGCTGAGGAAGGCGGGGTCAAAGTGCAGGGCCTCGGCCAACGCCTCCAGCGTGCCGTCCTTATAATGCTGTTCCACGTAGCGGTACACCTCCAGCAACAGGGCTTGCCGGCCGTCCGGCGGGGCCAGATGCTCCGTCTGCTCCAGCAGATGGAGGAAGAGCAGACCCATAGTGGTCTGCTGTACCTGCCTGCGGGAGGTGGTGGGGTGCAAAAAGGTGTACAGCAGATTCTCAATCAGATTTTGCACCGGCGCTACCTCGGCCACTTTAAAGTGGAGATAGGGGATGTCGCTTTGCTCACCGCACAGGCAATCCACCAAAAACCGTTTGAGAGGGGTGTTCTGCTCACCGATCATAGGGAGCACCTGCTCAAAAAAGGCGGGCAGAACGATA
Organism: Eubacteriales bacterium; assembly: GCA_045541535.1. Lineage (GTDB taxonomy): Bacteria > Bacillota > Clostridia > Oscillospirales > QAKW01 > Firm-08. The sequence goes on along the minus strand of JAZQJG010000066.1, from coordinate 524 downwards.
AAGTTGACGCCGATATCCTCTGCGCCCGCCGCTCTGCTCTGCTGGGTGGTGTGCTGGGGCAGCAGTAACAGCTCGCCCGCCTGCAGGGTCAGGGTCTTGCCGCCCACGATATGGGTGGTCTCTCCCTGACACATATACAGCATTTCCACAAAATCGTGGCGATGCTCGGGGAAGGGGGCGAAGCGGGTATGGGGACGGAAGGTGATCAGCCGTCCCGCTTCCATCAGCTTGTCGGCACGGATGACGTCGTCACTGTTCATATACAGATCCCGCTGAATTTCTTCTCCCGCCAACAGACGTTGCTCCTCGGGGGTGATGGGGGAGAGGATGTCCAATAGCTCTTTTCTCATAGTTACCTCAAAAGAAAGGCCGGCAGAGCCGGCCTCAGCGTGTCAAAGAACCCTCTTTGACACGCTGGCAGACTGCCAAAAAGGGCGTTGCATTTCGCTGATGCGATCTCGTCGGCGTACATGGGTACGGTAGAGAGCGTAGCGGCGGAAAACAGTGAATCCCTTGCAACGCAA
>JAZQJG010000065.1:0-2639 GCA_045541535.1 Eubacteriales bacterium | reverse complement strand
ACCGCCGGTGCCGCCGGTGCCGCCGCCTGTGGCGGAGTTGCCACCGCCGTTGCCGCCGGTGCCGCCGGTGCCGCCGGGGCCGGTGCTGCCGGTGCCGCCGGTGCCGCCGGTGCCGCCGGAGCCATCGTTGCCGGTGCTGCCGGTGCCGCCGTCGGTGTTGCCGGTGCCGCCGTCGGTATTGCCGGTGCCGTCGTCAGTGTTGCCGGTGCCGTCATCCGTGGTGCCGGGACCTGCAGGACCGCCGCTGGAAATGATGTCGTCCTCATCCTCAGTGGCAGGACGGCAAGCAACCATCATACTCATTGAGATAGCCAGCACGATCAACAAAACCAAAATAGATTTCCATGCTTTCATAGAGTTTGTTTCCTTTCTTATATTTATTTTTTCAGCAGAACGATTGACCTGCTGACAGTAGTATGATATTATTATATATGGAAATTGGATAATAAACAAAGATACAAATGTTGCAAATATATGTATTTTTGTTTCAAAAGAGGTGAAATGACGTGAAAAGTAACGATCCGATCCATCTCAACCACCTTGTCAGCGGCGAGGGGGGCGTGGACATTTTGACCCCTGCCCTGCGCAATTATCATATCTTTCATTACCTGACGGAGGGCGAGGGCTATATCCAGCTGGAGGACAAATGCTTTTACGTCAGCGCCGGCCAGACCTTTTATTTCCCGCCGGAGACCCGCATCAGCTATTGGTCTGCCGACAAAAAGGCGTCCTGGCGCTATTATTGGGTCAACTTCAACGGCAAGCAGGCGGAGCAACTGCTGCTGCAGACCTCCTTTTCCGCCGAGACCCCCGTTTGCTCCTCCACCGACTCCCCCGTTTCGCTGTATCAGGCTATGATGAGCTGCAAGCACGATGCGGCGGGTATCTGTCTGGCCAACGGTCTGCTGATGCAACTGATGGCCTTTTATATCAACGCCTTCCCCACCGAACGGTTACTGCGCACCGAGCACTCCACCCGTCCCATTCTGGCCTTTATCCGCAACAATCTGTATCGGCCGGAGCTGACGGTGGATCTTATCGCCCGCACCATCGGCATCAGCCGGGTCACCCTCTACCGTCGGTTTATGGAGGAAGCAGGCGTTCCCCCCACCGATTATATCAAGAGCCGTCGACTCATCCGCGCCGCCCAGATGCTCACCTCCACCGACCTGCCCGTCAGCCAGATTGCCTATTCGGTGGGTTATAACGATCCCCTGTATTTTTCCAAGAGCTTCCGCTCCTTTTTCAGCAAATCCCCCACCGAATACCGCGCCGCCACCAAAGAATAAGCAGGGGCGGCAATCTGCCGCCCGTGAATCAAAAGAAAACTCCCCTTTTGGTGAAATTTTGCGCCGTTGGTGCAAAAGGCTACCGAAATTCCGAATTCCGCATTTTAGGCGGAGGTTTCCAAACGGGGACCGTCCCATTATAATATTAGGCAGGTGAAACACTATGAGAAAAATAATCCTATGCGCCGTTTTAATCGTTCTGATCATAGGTATACTTTTGTATGCTTTTTGTCCTAACCTCGGTACCTCCGCATTAATGCGGGCCATTGAAAAAGAGAATATTCAACAGGTGGAACGATATCTGGAACGCGGTATTGACCCGAATCAACCCAACGTGCGTCCCGGTTGGTGGTGGACCTTGATGGAATATGCGCCGCAGCGCCCATTAGCAGTGGCTTGCAAAGTCGGTAATTATGAGATCGTCAAAACATTGATCGATTACGGAGCCACGGCAGAAGCGGTGGAAAATCTGAATTGGAGCCCACTATACAGAACTGTTGCGAGTTATCACCCCGATGACGAAAAGATCGTTGCATTACTGCTGGAAAACGGTGCCGATCCCCATTGTGATGAGGGTAGCGGCACACTCCCTGTTTTTTGGGCGGCAGATATGCTGCCCAAAGTAAGGGATAAAAACCAGACGAACGGCACCGCCTATTTTGATGGGTATGATGAGACCACGGCAAAAGGAATTACCGAAATTGTTCTGCTGTTGTTGGGTGATGATTCCATCAATGTCACCGACGGCAACAAAAATTTGCTGATGGTTGCCGCAGAACGTGAAAACATTCATTTGGTTAAAGTCTTACTTGCAAAGGGTTGTAACAAAGAGTATCAAGATCGCGACGGTCGTACTGCCTACGACTATGCGCTCAAAACCGGCAATTCCGAATTGATTGACTTGTTACAAAACGGGAATGAACAATGAAAAAGAAAGTGTTAAACACAAGAACACAAGGGGATGGTTCTGTTGTGTTGACAGACCAATCAGGAGACGGTTCTTTGATTAACAAAAACACCCCTCGGTGAAACGAGTTGTCGTTTGGCCGAGGGGTTAATTTATGTGATTTTTGAGGGATCCCACTACCTCAGGCATCAAAAAAGCAAGCAAAAATCACCGCTTGCTTTTCCGCTGCCCCTGCAGGAGATAGTTTGCCGCACGTACTATTGGGGACGCAACCTTTCGGCTACGGCGCCGCCTTGCCTCAAGGGGCAGTCCCCAAGGCTTAAGCAGCGGAGGAGTATCCGAACCCGATTTTGACGGGCCGATTTTCACCTCAGCTGTGTTAAAATACTCGCCAATACACAAAGTATTGGCTGCGTTTTATGCCTTGCCGATGCAAAAATCGG
>JAZQJG010000064.1:0-7295 GCA_045541535.1 Eubacteriales bacterium | reverse complement strand
CTTGCAACGCAAGGGAAAGAAGGAATTGCTTTGATGACTTTCCATTATTAAAAACGACTTGTGTTTATTATGACTCCACAAACCATTTTTTCTTTTGATTCTCTTTTCACTGTGATGAAACGACTTTTTTGACAGTCTGAGCAAAACAGCCGGATGATCCGGCTGTTTTGTTTAACTATCTTTCCCGAATGGCGTCGATGGGGCGTTTGGCGGCGATCCGTCTGACCGGCAGATAGCTGGCAATGGCCGCCACCCCGCAACAAAGGATGAACAGCAACAACACCTGCCGCACGCCGAAGTGCAGTACCGAAAGGTACAAGCCACTGTTGAGCAACAGAATATAATTGACCGCCAGCGTTCCCGCCAGCACGCCCAATACGGACAAAATAAAATTGATCATTGCAATGATAAAGCTTTCCGAAAAGAAGATCCGAAACACGTCGTTGCTACGGGATCCGATGGCACGCAAAATACCGATCTCCCGCTTTTTATAACCGATGGAAACCGAAATAAAGTTTGCCAGAAGCATTGCGGCAAACAGGGCAAAGCCCAGACCGATATAGAAAAACACCTCTGCCACCAGCTTCATTCCCTCGTGTACGGTATCCAGTTGATAGGTCACGGCATTCATCAAGGGATAGCGCACTTCTCCGCTTTCATCATAGCAAAAGGCTACCAGTTCCTTGATCCCCTCTCTTTCCTGTGGCATATTCCCCACCGCAAAACGGTAGGGGCCGTCGCCGGCATAGGCCACGCCCCGTGTCAGATCGGGATGGCAGAGAATGGCGGAACGGAAGGCAGGATATTTCTCTGCGTCGATCACGCCGACGATGTGAATCTCCGTAAATTCCTCAAAACCATCGGAGTAATATTCACTGCGACTTCCCTGCAGTATTCCCACGTCTTTTACCGCCCGTCCCTCCAGACTATCGGAGGAAACCACGATCTCTCCTTTGTCCAGCATCGTTCTGGAATGGTCCAACCATTGTATGGCGTTGGTATCAATGGCATCCAACGTCCCCACACGATCAAAGGAAAGACTGCCCTCCTCGTTATATAGTCCCAGATGTCCCAAGGTCATCTCGTGCAACGGGGGCGCCTGTCGGATCATTTCACTCACCCGACCCGTGCCCACCATCGCACTTTCGTGCAGGGCGTAATGACGCAAATAGCTCAATTCCCGCTCCAATGCGTAATGTAGCAGTTCCTGAGCGGTGGAGGGATTCTCCATCGGCTGGGTCAGCTTTTGATAGCGGGCAATATCCATCTTGGTATCCACCACGCCGACCACCGTATATTCCCTACCGTCCAGCGTCAGCCGTTTTCCCACCATTTCCTTGGGGGAGCGGATGGGAATATAGGTGGATTGTTGCTCGTTGCGCCGATATCCGCCAATCATAAAGGTGTGAGCCACGTATTCGGAAATGGCGATTTCCTCCCTCGCCCCATCGGGAAGACGTCCCGCCGTAAGGGTATAGCCGAGCTTTTGCAAAAGTTGCTCGTCTATCTCGCAATAGCCGTTAAAAAACGGGGCGTAGATATGAAACTCCGTTTCCGTAAACGGAGCGTCGTTGTCGTACTGTTGGCTGAAATTGAGTTCATCGCCGGCGGGAATATACACGCCCTGCAATTCCACTCCTGTTTCTGTGGCAATACTTTGCAGTTCTGTTTCCGTCAGCCCAAAGCCGTCACGGTAGTAGGTCTCCTCCCCCGTACCCAAACGAAGGGACTTGGTCACAGAGGTATAATCCACCCCACTGTCTATCAGCGAATCCGTACAGGTTTGAATATGATTATAGGATCCCAGCGTATCCGCCATCCCGAAAAGCACAAATGCAATGCAGGACAACAGCACCGTGATCACCAGCCGAAACCGTTTGCACTTCAGCGCGCCGGCGCCCATACGAAAAGCATAGCGTAAGGGTAGCTTGGAGCGTAGCAGATGCAGAGGGCCGGTGACGGTATTTTTTGCAATTTCTCCGACGGGACGACCGACCCGACGACTGTGCCCCAACTGCAAACGGACGCCCTTTTGCATTGAATCTATATATGCGTTGATCTGCCGACGGTCCTCCTCGGTAAGATGATAGGCGGCGGGGATCTCCACGACACCCTCACCCCAACACAGGCCTTCCGACTGTTCGTTTTCATATTCCAGATCGCTGACGACCCGCCCGTCCTCCAGTTCAATGATACGGTCGGCATACCGCAGGGCAAACTCCCGATCGTGAGAGACCAGAATCACCAGTTTTTCCGCCGAGAGCTTTTTGAGGGTATCCAAAACCTGTTTGCCGGTCACGCTATCCAGTGCGCCCGTCGGCTCGTCTGCCATAATAATATCCGGATTTTTAATCAGCGCTCTGGCAATGGCGACCCGTTGCTTTTGCCCACCGGACAACTCCCCGGGCTTACGGGCGGCAAACTCCTGCAGGTCCACCCGTTGCAGAATGTCACCAACGCTTTGATCCGTTGCCTTTTTACCCTGCAACTGCATCGCAAGCGCAACGTTGGCCCCCACCGTAAAATCATCCAACAAATTGTATTCCTGAAACACAAAACCGATATACGTATTGCGATAGGAATCATATTGATGCTGTTTGAAGGAGGAGGTGGAAACACCCCGAATCAGGATCTCTCCGCCATCTGCACGGTCCAATCCGCCCAGAAGATTCAGCAAGGTTGATTTACCGCTACCCGAACGGCCGAGAATGAATACCATCCCTTTCTCCGGAAAGCGTAAAGAAACGTCGTCCAGCGCCCTAACAGGTTGCCCACGCTTGGGACGGTATACTTTGGTAAGATGTACGGTTTCCAACATATCGTTTCCCTCCTTTTTCTTCATTATAGCAACCACAGGTAAAAAAACAACGCTCTTTATCACCTCTTTACTTTCTCTTTACCAAAAAAATATGCCTGCAAACGCAGGCATATTTTTCAGACTTTCAAAAGTCGTTTTACTTTTGGTTTATTTTCTTCTGCCGGTGGCCTCAAGGAATTGTTTGCAGGGGAGCAAAAAGTCGGTTTGCACCACGTCAAAGCGGTCGGCCAGCCAGCCCCAACCCTCTTCTTCTCGGCCGAGGATGGAAATATCGTCGTTGTGCCCGGCGGCCAGCACGGCACGATAGTTATACACCAGAGCGTTGACGTAGGTAAATTTGCCGTCGGCGTGCAGGCGGTCGCTGTATGCTTTACTTGCCACGGGGGCGCCCTCGTCCTTAAAGAGCACTTCTACACCCACCCAGCGGGGCAGCTTGGCAAGGCGCTCCTCATAGTTCTCGTCCTCGTCCTTGATCACCGCCAAATAGGGCAGATCGGGGGCATATTTGATCACGTCCTGCAGACGGTCCTTTTTCTCGTCGGTTTTGATGAGTACCTGATCCACCATATCCAACTCACGGACGATATGGGCGATCTGATCGGGATTCTCCCAGAACTTGTCAATATTGACGATTGCCTTACCCTTCAAGGCTTTCAGCGCTTCTTCAAAGGGAACGATGCGCTGATCGGTGGGGACCAGATCACAGTTTGACAAGCAAAGTTCCTTTACAACGTCGGAGTGGAGTTTTTTAATGGAATCCAGCATTCTCAAATGCACCTTTTCCATACCGGGATGCTGAATAAAGAGTTTGCCGTCCAAGGTTCTATCCACGTCCAGCTCCACGATGTCGGCGCCCTGACGCACGGCAATTTCAAAGGCCTGCAGAGAGTTGCAGGGAATGTTGGCGCCGGCCACGCCGCGGTGGGCTACCAACAAAGTGCCGCGCTCGGCAATCGCTTTCATATAGTCCATAATCTTGTCCTCCTTAATTGATGATTTCATTATATCTTACTTTTGCAAAAAAGGCAATAAAAGTTTTCCTTTCCCCTTTATATTTTAAAACAATCGTGATACAATGAGGGTAACCTGAAAACAAAGGGGTGACTTTTACAATGAAAGAGCTTTTACACACGCAAGAAGTGCTGCAACAGCTCACAGCGGAAGGCGCACTGGAATCCTACGCCGTGATGGTGGGGTATGGCGACCAAGAGTGGACCTACACCTCCGAGGACGTCAATATGGACACCTACTTTGATATGGCCAGCGTGGGCAAGGTGTTCCCAACCTCCACCCTGATCCTCCACGCCGTAAGCGAAGGTAAAATGGAATTGACCGATACCCTTGCCAAGTTTTTCCCCGAAGTGCCCGAGGACAAAAAGCACATCACCGTGTTTCAACTGCTCACCCATTCCTCGGGGCTCATCCGCAGTCGCTTCCCCAAGGATGCGGGCAAAGAGGGCAGAAAAAGCGTGTTGCGCCACATCTTCTCCCAACCCGTAGTCTTTGAAAGCGGCACCAAATATGCCTACAGCTGTGACGGCTTTATTTTATTGGGCTTTATTTTGGAGCGGATATACGGCAAAGGATTGGACGAGCTTTTTGGGGAACTTATCGTAAAACCCCTGGGAATGACCCGCAGCAGATACCTGATTTCCATCGATGAAGAAAATGCCGCCTGCTGTTATCATTATCCCGTCCTCACCGACACCCCTATTTACGACAACAATTTGCGCACCTGCCCCGACATTCCCGCCGGTACGGGGGAGGATTTTTCCACACCCCACGACACCCGCATTTTTGTAAAAGCCATTATGAACAGGGATGAGCGGTTGTACCGCAAAGAGCTCTTTGCTCTGGCAGAGCAAAACCATACCAAAGACATCCCCTGTCTTGAAAACTACGTATGCTTTGCCAACCACGGTTTGGGCTACGAATACGTGGATGAAAAATGTCCTTTGGCAAACGTACTCTTCCCGGAAGGCTCCTTTGGCAAGGAAGGCTGGACGGGACAAACCTTTTTTATCAGCAGAGAAAAGGGACTGTACGTTATCATCCTATCCAACGCTATGCGCCGCGCCTTTCTCAGAAACGTTCAGGACAAGCACAGTGAGGTAGATCGTATCCGCACCGAAATTCATCGGGCCATCGGCCAAGATTTAGGAATATGAGGAGAAGAATATGAATCAAATTATAGAAGCATCCAAAACCCTGCCCGTAACCGACCGCTTTGACGTGGCGGTGGCAGGTGGCGGTATTGCCGGTATTGCGGCCGCCCTTTCTGCCGCCAGAGCCGGCGCCAAAACCATATTGATCGAAAACCAATTTATGCTGGGGGGCTTGGCAACAGCAGGGTTGGTGACCATCTATCTGCCGTTGTGTGACGGCAACGGACATCAGGTAAGCTTCGGCATTTGCGAAGAGCTGATCCGTTTGAGCGAAAAATACGGCAAGGATGAGCCCATTCCCGAAGCGTGGAACGATCCCGCCGCCACAGTGGAGGAAAAGGCCGAGCACCGTTTCCGCAACCGTTACCACCCCAACGTATTTGCCATCCAATGTGAACAGTTATTGCTGGCGACGGGTGTGGAGATTCTCTACGGTACCCGTGTGGCAGAGGTACAGGTTGCGCAAAACAAAATCTCCCATTTGATTTTGGAAAACAAAAGCGGCCGCACCGCCATAGCAGTAGGCAGTGTGGTGGATGCCACGGGAGACAGTGACGTGTGCGCCTTTGCCGGCGCCCCCACCGCCCGATTTACCCACGGCAACAACCTGCCCTCTTGGTACTACTTTATTAAAGAAGGCAAGATCGGACTGAAAATGTTGGGGTTTGCCGACAAGGTGGACGAAAACGGCAACTACGCCACCCCCGAGGGCAATCCCACCGTAGAGCATTATTACACGGGACTGGATGGCAAAGAAAACAGCGAAATGGTGATTGCCTCCCACAAGGCGCTCTTGGAGCATTTTTTGGAGAACGGCGACCTTTCCCCTACCTATTCTCCCGTGACTATTGCCACCATCCCCCAGCTCCGAATGACCCGCCGCATCGTGGGTGAAGCGGAGATGGACATTGCCGATGAGTTTAAAACCGTACCTACCTCGGTGGGTATGATCTCCAACTGGAAAAAACGGGGCCCCGTTTACGAGGTACCCTTTGAAGCGCTGTACAGCAAAGCAGTACCCAACTTGCTCTGCGCCGGACGAAACATTTCGGTGAGTGATGCCATGTGGGACGTTTCCCGCGTGATCCCCTGTTGCGCCGTGACCGGAGAGGCGGCGGGGCTGGCCGCCGCTATGAGCGAGGATATGACCGCCCTTTCCGTAACGGAATTACAGGCAAAACTGATGGAAAGGAAAATCCCTTTACACACAAATGAGGTGTTATAAATGAAAAAACTGGATTTTCACGTACATATTTTGGATGAAATTCCCGTGGAGGAAAGCATCCGCCACTTTAAAGAGCTCTGTGCCCGCAAGGGATACGAGGGTGTGGGCATTATGTCCTTAACACACGACGACGATCACTATCATCCCGAGGCCAACGCCCAAAGTCTGGCCATCAAGGCGGCGATGCCCGGTTCCTATGCCTTTGCAAACCCCGATCACAGCCGTGATTTTGTGGAGCAGGCAAAGGAATTTATGGCGGCGGGCTTTGACGGCATCAAGCTGTTGGACGGCAAGCCCAGTTGTCACCGCGTGCTTGGCTACAGCTACGCCCATCCCCGCTACGAGGCGCTGTTTACCTATTGCGAGGCAGCGCAAATTCCCCTGATGATCCATATAAACGACCCCAAGGCTAACTGGGATCCCGCCCTTGTCAGCGAAAGCGCCAAGCGCAACGGCTGGTTTTACGGGGACGGCACCCTGCCTACCCACGAAGAATTTAAGGTGATGATGGAAGAGGTGTTTGAACGTCACCCCAAACTCAGAGCCGCCATTGCCCATATGGGATTTTATGCTGACGAGCTGCCCCGTGCCGCCGCCCTTTTGGACAAATATCCCAATCTTTATTTGGACATCACCCCTGCCCTGCCCATTTATTATCAGTTGTGTGAGACCCCGACGGAAAGCAAGGCATTTTTTGAAAAATACCACACCCGCCTCATCTTCGGCACCGATTGCTACAACGATCTGACCGAGGGCAACAAGCGCCGCACCTTTAACGACCGCAAGACCGACGTGCTCACCACCTTTTTCACCGGCCCCGCGCCAAAGGAGATCAAAGGGCATCTCATCACCCCCATTTACCTCTCCGAGGACAAACTGGAAAACATCTATTATAACAACGCCTTGGCATTTATGAAAAAGGAGAGATAGCTCTGCTATCTCTCCTTTCAGACTGTCAAAAAAGTCGTTTCATCACAGTGAAAAGAGAATCAAAAGAAAAAATGGTTTGTGGAGTCATAATAAACACAAGTCGTTTTTAATAATGGAAAGTCATCAAAGCAATTCCTTCTTTCCCTTGCGTTGCAAG
>JAZQJG010000063.1:0-33044 GCA_045541535.1 Eubacteriales bacterium | reverse complement strand
CCGATTTTTGCATCGGCAAGGCATAAAACGCAGCCAATACTTTGTGTATTGGCGAGTATTTTAACACAGCTGAGGTGAAAATCGGCCCGTCAAAATCGGGTTCGGATACTCCTCCGCTGCTTAAGCCTTGGGGACTGCCCCCTGAGGCAAGGCGGTGCCGTAGCCGAAGGGTTGCGTCCCCAATAGTCCGTGCGGCAAACGATCTCCTGCAGGGGCAGTGAAAAAGCAAGCGGTGATTTTTGCTTGCTTTTTTGATGCCTGAGGTAGTGGCGGTTTCCTCTACCATAAATCTACGCACCAAAGACACTTATTGTCTGTGCAAAACGAGGTCAGCAGTAGGAATTTTGACCCTCTTGTCGTCAAAATTCCCGTATCAATACGGATGCCTCGGAGGGCGGCGGAGTCGTCGGCCTCACCCCGCTCATCTGCCCAAGCCTTGCCGCAGGGGCAAGGCTTACCGGCAGGAGGGGGTGCACCTCCTCCTTATTCCCCAAAAATTTTCGTCTGCTTTTTCCCGTGTGTTCAAAAAGGATAGAACACACGGCGCAGACTGCCAAATTTTTGAGGTGCCCCGTAGCCGCCGCCACCTAAAGTGCGTATTCTGCTTTCTTCTGTTATCTTATCGCAACTCCCTTAGGCGTTCTCTTTTTTCATTCGTTGATTGGCCCAGGCCTTGAGGATGATAGGATAAATACAGCTGACCCACAGGGCGATGGTGGCGTAGCAAAGGCATTTCAGCCAGAACAGTTTGCCCAGCCCCAGGGCGTTTGGCCAGACCTTGAGCAGTACCAGACCGATGAGCCCCAGACCGAACTGCAGAGCGCGGGAAAGCTTGTCGCCGTAGGGCTTGTAGTGGATCCAGCGGCGCTCGATGAAGATGCCCACCAGCACGGTGGTGCCGAAGCAGGTCATCTTAACCACGTCGTCGTCAAAGCCGGTGAACAGCGAGGTGGCGGCGAAGAGCATGGGGATGGCGTAGAGGAAAACGTACCAGTCACTTTTGGGCAGCAGACGGTCGTAGAGCCAGGTGGACAGCCAGATCCAGCAGACGCTGATCACGATGGCGGCAATGACGTCAAAGGAGGTGTGACAGCCCAGATAGATGCGGGACAGACCGATCAGGCCCACCAGCAGCCACAGCAGGGCCTTGACCCAGCCCTTTTTGGCGCCGTGGGCGAAATAACCGTAGATGTTGGTGCCGGCGGTGGTGTGACCGCTGGGGAAGGAATAACTGGTGGCGGTGCTCACCCGCAACACCTGATCCTTGGAGATCAGGCCCAGATCCCAAGGGCGGGGAATTTTGAGAAAATTCTTCAGTCCCATCGTCCAGAACACGCCGCCCACGGCGGTGCAGGCCATCCGTTGACCGGCGTTGGGATCTACGCACCAGTACAGAAAGGCGCCCACCAGAATGATGATGGTGTCCTCGGCCAGCATGGTGATCAGCTCGGTCAGCCCGTTGAGCAGGGCGGAGCCGTGCAGAGGAATAAAATAAGAAATCAAGCTAAAATCCATAACAAATCTCCTTACTTTTGGGGATCCTGCTCGCCCAGCGGCAGGGAAATAACCACGGTGGTGCCCTCCCCCAGCGCGCTTTGGATGTCCAGGGTGCCGCCGTGCTTTTTCACGATCTCGTCGGCCACGCCCAAACCGATACCGCTACCGCGTTTTTGGGAATGACCCTTATAAAACATCTGCTTGATAAAGGGCAGATCCTCCGGCGAAATGCCCTCGCCGAAGTCCTGTACGGTGATGATCACGTGTTCCTCGTCACAGGTGACGGAGGTATGAATTTTGCCGTCGGAGGCGGAATGCTTGATGGCGTTATCAATGATGTTGAAAAACACCTGCTTCAGACGGTTTTTGTCGCCCAGAATGTTGACCTCCACCAGCTCGGGGGTGTATTCGATGGTGACGCCCTCGATCCGGCCGCGCTCCATCATCATAAACACGGTGTCCTCAAATTCCGCCACCACGTTCATGGGGCCTACCATCAGCTTAAAGCGGCCGTTTTGAATGCGGGAGGTATCCAACAGCTCCTCCACCAGACGGCTCAGGCGTTCGGTCTCCTTATAAATAACCTCAATACCCCGTCGGGTGGTGGGATCCATTTCCTCACTCTGGGTGGCGATCATGGTCTCACTCCAGCCCCGAATGGCGGTCAGCGGGGTGCGCAGTTCGTGGGAAATGGAAGAAATAAAGTCGTTTTTTACCTTTTCACTCTCGCCCAGATCCTGGGCCATGGAGTTGATGGTGGCGCACAGGGCGCCCAGCTCGTCGTCCTTATAATAGTGCTCGATACGGGTGGTCATATTACCGCCGGCAATGGCCTTGGCCGTGTCGGAGATCTGGGTGACGGGCACTACGATGGAACGGATGAAATACACGCCGCTGAAGGCGGTGATCACGATAACCGCCAGACCGATCAGGGCGGCGGCAACGTATAATTTAAAAAGATAGTCGTCGGTCAGCTCCAGGGCGGTGAGCAGACGTACCGCTCCCCGCACGTTGCCGTAATTGTCCCGCAACGGCACCGAATGGCTCATTACCTTTTCACCGGTGTTGGACAACTCGCCCACCCACATCTCCGCCCGACCTTCCTTGGCGGCGGTGAGATCGGGGGTGATAATGACTTCGTTGAGGGGAAAGCCCGAGGAGGAAACGGCCACGGTGTCGGCCACGTCCACGATCTGGATTTCGCAAAGGTCCTTGTCCTCAAAATCCTGCACCATATCGTGGGCGGCGGCGGAAAAACTGTCGGCAGAGATAAAGTTGGCATAATAATGCTGAATATTGTCGGCATCCGCCCGCATACGGCCCCGTACCAGATTGTAGTAGGAATTGCGGGCAAAGGCGCAGAACAGAATGACCAGCAAAATATCCGCCACCAGAATGGTGCCGAAAATGTTCTGCAACCAACGGCGGGTGATACCGGAAAAGAGGGTGCGCTTGATAAACCGTACGCCCCTGCGGAAATCCTTCCACAGACGGGGAAACACCTTTTGTTTCATACCCTATTTCCCCCAGCGATAGCCGTAGCCCCAGACCGTTTGCAGGTATTGGGGATTGCTGGGCTCATCCTCCAGCTTCATCCGCAGGCGGCGGATGTTGACGTCCACGATCTTGTGCTTACTGCGGTCTCCCGTGGAGGTCTCGCCCCATACGGCGGTGGTGATATCCTCACGGGTGCGGGCGGCGCCGGGCGCGGAGAGAAAATATTTGAGGATCTGGTATTCCACCTGGGTGATCTCAATCTTTTCCCCGTTTTTGGTGAGAATACGGCTGGTGGTGGACAGACGGAAGGGACCGAAGGAAAGATCGGTGTCCTCCCCCTGCTGTTGCCCCTTCATCAACTGGACTCTTCGGTAGAGGGAATCCACCCGCACGATCAGCTCCAGGGGTGAAAAGGGCTTGGCAATATAGTCGTCGGCGCCGCTCATCAGCCCCTCCACCTTGTCGGTCTCCTGGGCCTTGGCGGTGAGCATAATGATGCCGATCTTCTGGTTGGAAGTGCGCAGGGTCTTGCACACCTCCACGCCGCTGATGCCGGGCAACATCACGTCCAGTACGGCAATATCAATATCGGGATTCTGGTCGTATTTTTCCAGCGCTTCCTCGCCGGTGGCGGCTTCTATGATGTCATAGCCCGCCCGCTTTAAATTCAAAACGACAAAGGCGCGGATCGCTTCTTCGTCTTCCAGTACGAGTAATTTTTTCATAGTGTGTTCCTTTCCGGCGATCATTTCCGTTTGGATACGCCGATATCGTTATAGGTATGCAGGGCGGCGGCCCATTGGGCGGTGGTAAAGGCAAATTGATCTGCCGCCACGGCGCCGGTTTTATAGGCGATGACCTTGTCGGTGCTCTCGATCAGGGCGATCCAACCGTCCGAGGCGCTGATCTGACTGTACTCGGTGACGGTGAAGGCCCGCAGGGAGTAAAGGATCTCCCCCTTGCGATTGATAAAATGATACAGGCGTTGCATTTTGGAGTCCTGACGGACGAACACCTTGCCCTGCCAATGGGCGGGATATTCCAGATAGAACTGGTCGGAAACGGAGGTGTAGGTGATCAGCGGCTCACTGAGCTTACTGCCGTCAAAATCCGACCAATGGGTATAATAGGCGGCGCTGTCCCCGTTGCCCATGGGCTCGGTACGGGGAATCTCCGGCACGCCGTCCCCGTCAATGTCGGTGCAACGGATGCCCCAAGGGCGGTCGCAACGCAACGCTTCCTCGGTGAGCAGCTTGTTTTCCAGATATTTCTCGCCGTTGATGACCAATACCTCGGTATGATAGGTGCGGTCCTCCAACTGGGCGTCCAGATAGACGGCGGGATTGCCGGCGGTGGTCTTGCCCACCGTGATGGCCGCAAAGGCGGTGATACGGGAATCAATGGGCACCGAGGACAGGGAGGTCAGCTTGCGATCCAAAAAGCCCAACAGCGTGGCCGCCGCCGCGCTTTGATCAATGACCACCACCTGCTCCCCGAGGGTGGCGAACCGACTGTATTTTTCCTTATAGCGGGAGGACAGGCGTTCCTTGTCCAACTGCAGGATCTCCATCAGCTTTTCGCTACCGGTCAGATAGCTCCAGCCGATGACCAGCTCTTTCGTACCGTCCCCGTTGAGGTCGGCAAAGTCCAGCCGTTCCACGTTGGTGGCGTCGGAGCTGAAGCGGCCCCATTGGACCCATTCCGACTCCTTTTTCTGCAATACCAGCACGTCCAGCAATTGGATGCCGCCGGCGGTGAAAAAGCAGATGGCCTCGTTTTGCCCGTCGCCGTCCAGATCCTGCAGGTTGATATTGCTGCGGTAGTCACCGCCCGAGGGGGCGATGAGCTGATAGGAGGTACCCAGCACCGTTTGCAGGGCTTGCTGTACCTGTTGGCGGGATTCCGAGAGCTGGGGCGGACGCATCAGCTCGTCGATACTGGTGTCGGTCAGGGAACAGCCGCACAACTGCAGACACAAACAGCCGCACAGCAGGAAAAGTATGCACTTTTTCAGTAAATTTCGTTTCATAAGCGCCTCAAAATATAATAATACATCTTAATTATACTAAATCCTCTTTTAAAAAGCAATAAAAATAACTGTTTCATTTCAGGAAACAATATGATATAATGAGATGGAATATAAAAAGGAGTGTTATCTATGCGCTTTTTACATACGGCCGATCTGCATCTGGACGCGCCGGTGGGGGGCCTGCCCCAACGCAGTGCCATCCGTCGCAGCGCGCTGGAGGCCTTGCGGCAGATCATTGATTATGCCCGGGCACATAGCGTGGAATACGTGATCATTGCCGGTGATTTATTTGATACGCCCAACCCCTCTCCCGCCCTTTGCGGCGGCGTGCAGACCATGCTGGAGCAGGCCACGGGCATCCGTTTTCTCATCGTGGCGGGCAATCACGATCCCCTGCCTGCCGACGGGAATTGGTGCGGGATGACCCTGCCGGAAAACGTGTATCTCTTCCCCGGCACCCTGACCACCCTGTCCTTCCCCGGCATCACCTTTGCGGGGGCCAGTCTCGGGGCGGGTCAGCAGACCCATCCCTTTGCGCCCTTACCGGCCAAAACGGGGCTGACGGTGGGCATCTTCCACGGCTCGGTGGGGGATACCGACCCTGCCCATCGGTTGGAGGTCGCCGCCCTGCGGCAAAGCGGGATGGACTATATTGCCCTGGGGCATATTCACAAGCCGGCCGATCCCACCCGTTTGGGGGAGAGTGTGGTAGCCACCCCCGGCAGTCCCACCGCCCACGGCTTTGACGAGGCGGGCAAGCGTAGCTTTTTGGACGTAACGCTGGACGAAACCGGCGTTTCCGCCACCCGAGTATGGCTGGACGGCGTTTGTTTTTACGAGGATCGGATCACCGTGAGTGAGGAGGAGAGTCAGGAGGACATTTTGGGCAAGCTGACCGCCGCCTGCGCCGCCCACGGGGAAAAGGATATCTACCGTTTCCGTTTGCAGGGCGCCACCGCCCACGTGATCCCCACCGCCCTTGCCGACTTCCCCGCTTTGGTGGAGGTGATTGACGAGACCACCCTGCCCCTGTCCTTGGAGTCCCTGGCGGGAGAGCAATCACTGAAGGGCATCTTTGTGGGCAGAATGCTGGAAAAATTGCAACGGGCCGAGGGGGAGGAAAAGGAACGGCTGGAGGCCGCTCTGCGGCTGGGATTGGAGGCCTTTGAATGATCATCACGAAACTGGAATTCATCCGCTTTGGCCGATTCCGCAATCATACGCTGGAGCTGACGGACGGGTTTATGCCACGCAGGCAGGATAACGAAACGGGCAAGACCACCACGGCGGATTTTATCCGTTTTATGTTTTACGGTCTGCCGTATAACGGACGCAAAAAGAATATGAATCTGGGGGACAACCCCTTGGAAAAATATCAGCCCTGGGACAGTGAGGAGGGGCTGTGCGGTGCCTTGGAATTCACCGACGAGCGCGGTAAGCGCTGGCGGGTGGAGCGCACCCAGAACCGTAAGGGTAAGGGGGAGCACCGTCTGCTGGATGCCGAGGGCAATCGGGTGGAGGTGGCAGACGTGGGTCGCACCTTTTTGGGTGTGGACGCCGAAACCTTTTATAACGTGTTTTTCATCAGAGAAAGCGAGGCTTTTCAGCGCACCGAGCAGATGGAGCTGGCCATGCGCAATCTGGTCACCGGCGGCAACGAGGAGATCGGCTTTGACACGGTGATGAATCATCTGCAGGAACAGCGTAAAAAGTATTATTCCGCCACCGGCTCGGGCGGACCGTTGTATCAGTTGGAGCAGACCATTCGTCTGCGGCGGGAGCAGATCGCCGTGGAGCGCAGTCGGCTGGCCCAACGGGAGGGCGCGCCGGAGGCCGAGGGCAACGCCGAGGAACAATTGGCCCGATGTGAGGCGCAGTTGGAGGAACTGGCGGAAGCCGAGGAGGCCGCTGTGGCCTTTGAGGCGTGGCAACGCTGTCAAAAGCGGGCAGAGCTGGAGGCCCGAGCCGAGGAGCTGACCCGTCAGATCGAGGCAAGTGATACCCCCCTGACCGAGGAGCAGGTCCGTCGTCTGCGGGAGGGCTTTACCGAAACCGAAGGGGCGGAGGTTTTACTCGTCGGCGCAGTGGAGGCCGCAGAAGCGGTCAAACAGCGCGCCCCCGAATGGAGGGAACGGGACAAAACCGTGCTGTCTCTGGAGAGCGCCGCCCGTATCAGCGGCGGCGCCGTGGCCCTGATGGCCGTGGGCGGCGTATTGAGTGTGTTGGGCCTTCCGGCCGCTCTGCTGTGGCAGTCCTTTTGTTGGGCTGTGGTGGCTGTGGGTGTGATTGCGACCGTTTTGGGGGTCGTGTGGGCCCTGCGGTTGCCCGCCGCCGCACAGACCTTGGGCATTTCCAACCGAGCCGCCCTCCGTGTGGAGCTGGCGCGGGTAAAGGAACTGCAGGAGCAGGTCTGGCAATTCCAGCGGGAGCAGGCCACGGCGGCCAAAGCCGTGGAGGAACGGCGGGAGCATCTGGCCGTATTGGAGCGGAAATACGCCCCCCTGCGTGCTGAAACCGGTGTGACCGATCGGGAAATGCTGGACAAGCTGTTACAGGGCAAAAGTCAGGCGGGGGTCCTACGGGAGCGTCTGCAACACGTTGACGCCCGTCTGGACGAGCTGGGGGAGGCACAAGAGGTACCGCCCGCAGAGCAACCCGCTTTGAGTCGGGCAGAGATCGCCGCCCGTCGGGCCGAGGTACAGGCCCAAAAAGAGGCGATTTTGGCCCGTCAGTTGCGTCTGGCCGGTGAGGCGGCGGAGCTGGAGCGGGACAAGGCGGCGCTGACCGCTCTGTGCGAGGAGCTGGAGGATATGAGCCGTCGGGCCGAGACCATGCATCGGGAATACGAGGTGGTGGCGCTGGCTATTGAGGAAATGACGGCGGCCCAGGCCACCCTGCGGGAAAACTATGCGCCCCGTCTGCGCACGGCGATGAGCGAAAAACTGGCCCTCTTCACCGAAAACAAATACGATACCGTGATGCTGGACGAGGAACTGAACGTTCGGCTCAAGGCCGAGGGCGGTATGCGGGAGTTGGCCTATTTTTCCAGCGGCACCGTGGATGCGGTGATGCTGGCCCTGCGTCTGTCTTTGGCGGAGATTCTGGAGGGAGAGCGGCGGATTCCCATGATTTTCGACGATCCCTTCCTCCATCTGGATCCCACCCGCACGGCGGTGTTGCGCCGCTATTTGGAAAAAGCGGGCGAGGATCGCCAGATCCTGCTGCTTTCCTGTAAGGAGATCTGAAGAAAATCTTTAGATTTGCAATTTGGCGGCAAGCCTTGCATTTTGCCGCCGGATTTAGTAATATAATAAAAAAGAGACCGCATTCCGAGGAATGCTTTAAAAGAAAGGGGCGATACGATGCCCGTAGTACCGGCGTTAATTATCCTATATACTGCGACGATCGGCGTGGTGTTCTTTTCCTTTTTCACCACCAAGATTGCCCAGATGAAGCTACGCTCCCCCGTCTGGGGCGTGTTGGGCGCTTTGCTGGGCCCCGTGGGGATGCTGGCGGTCTGTTATCTGCCGTCCCGCCGCAAGGACGGGAAGGAGACCAATCCCATCCGCAGTGGCTTCCGCGCCCTGCCCGGCCTTTCCCAAAAGATCTTTATGCTGCTGTTTGTGCTGCTTGTGCTGTTGGCGGTGGGTCTGTATCTGGGGCAGGCCATCCCCAAATGGCGGGAAAACAGCAATTATGAAAAGAGCGTGGGGGCAGATACCCTCTCCCGCCTCAGCTTTGCCTCCACCGTCAACGGGGAGGTGGCAAGTCTTGCCGCCGGCAGAGATACCACCTATCTGATCACCAAGGAGGGCGCCTTGTACGCCTGGGGTTATAACAATCTCTCCCTGCATCAGCAGGATAAGGGGGCGGCGGCCACCGACGTGGCCGGCGTGGCGCAATTGGGCAGAGAGGTATATCTGCTCAAAAAGAATCACACCCTGTATCGCATCGACGAGGAGGGCAAGGAAACCAAATTTGCCGATAACGTGGCCAAGGTGTCCTGCGGGGCAGGCTTTGGCAGTTATCTCAGCACCGGCGGGGACGTATACGTTTGGGGCGACAACAGCTATCTGCAGTTGGGCGCCGCCGGCGACGATACGGAAAAACCCCTGTGGCTCTGCGGCACCGCTTCCGATATTTCGGCGGGTGGCCGACATCTCCTGATTCTCAAAAAGGACGGCAACGTCTACGGCTGTGGCTCCAATATGGGCGGAGCCTTGGGACAGAAGGACAAGGCGGACAATCTTCCCCTGCAGCAGATCGCTTCGGGGTGTAAGGCGGTGGCCGCCGGCACCGATTTCTCTCTGCTGCTCACCCGTGACGGCGTGCTGAAAAGCAGTGGCGCCAACGATTGCGGCCAATTGGGTCGGGAAGAGGCGGAGGACGCCGCCAAGGTATTTGAAGAAGTAGCCACCGGTGTCAGCGAAATGGGCGCCGGCGGTAAATTCGGTTGGTATATTTCCGAGGAAAAGCTGTATACCTGGGGACAAAATCATTGCGGTCAGTTGGGTCTGGGGCACACCGACAACGTTCCCTTGCCCGCCAAAGCGATGGAAAAGGCCACCACGGCGGCCGCCGGCTTTGATCATCTGGTCGTTTTGTCCGGTGGCAAGCTGTTTGTCTGCGGTGATAATTCCTACGGTCAGTTGGGCAATCCCGGTGAAAAGCATCTGACGCCCGCCACCGTGGTAACGATAAAGTAAGGGGGTCGGTAGTATGTTGATCGTTTTATCCATTTTGCTGATCCTGTGCGGCGCCGTGTTTTTACTCAGCGCCATCATTATGGGCACCAACATCCGTCGGGCCCGCACCCCCAGAGGGAAAAAACTGTTATTCCGTCGGTGTCGCAACACCGCCTTGCTGACCCTGGTCTTTTTGGCGGGAGGCATTACGATGTTAGTGCTTACCCTGCGGCCCATGGGGCAGGTCAAGGCCATTGCGGGAGATGCCGGCTACGATCTGGCCGGTACCTATAAGACTACCCTTTCCGCCGCCGGCGCCGAAAAGGCCTATCTGTATCTGCCCTCCTCCGTGTATGCGGCGGATGGCGAGATCAGCGTGCGCAACGAGCGCAACGAATGGTTTGTTTATGAGGAAACGGAAAACAGCGACGGCCAGCGCACCATGAACTGGATCAATCGGGGCAAAAAGACCCTGCGGTATCAGACCGCTTCCCTGTCCGGCGAACGGGTGCTCACCGTTCAACTGGATCAAAACGGGCGGCTGTATCTCAACGGCACCTTCCCCTATATGGTCTACGACGTGGACCGTGAGGACTACGAGGGCAAGCTGGCCGACCACGTTACCGACTTTTTCTGCAGTGGCAACACCCTGTTTTATCTCACCGATAAAAACGAGCTGTATGCCTTGGGCTTCAACGAATACGGCCAGATGGGCGACTCCTCCAACCGGCATAAGACGCATCCGGTTTTGGTGAAGGAGGACATCACCCGGATCTGGTGCAGCGCTACCCACGCTATGATGGTGGACGTCTTCGGCAACCTCTACGCCGTGGGCAACAATTCCGATTCCCAGCTTGGCGACGGTACTATGAGCAACAGCAATCTTCCCATCCGTATTATGAGCGGTATCCGTCAGGCGGCGGTGGGCAATTATTTCTCCGTCATTCTGGCGCAAAACGGCGACGTTTACACCTGCGGCCGGACCAATTGGGGTCAATGCGGCAACGGCAGTAAAAACGGCACCGCCAAGCCGGTCAAGATCGGCAGTGACGCCATTAAGATCGTGGCCACCGACAACGGCGCCGCCTATATGACCAAGGAGGGCAAGGTGTACGTCTGGGGTAAAAATACCGAGCATTGCTTCGTCAGCGACGACGTTGCTTTTCTCAACACCCCCACGGCGGTGGCGGAAAACGCCTACGATCTGGCCCTGTGCGAGGGCAGTCTGGTGATCCTCACCCGTGACCGCAACGTCACCGTCACCGGCGCTCTGCGCCCCGAGGGCAAAAAGCTCAGCGAAACGGTGCTTTCCATGGACGCCGAGGTGCCCGAGGACTATCGCAGTCCCGTCACCGAGGAGGAAAAGCCGGACATCAGCGAATTGGGGAAAGAATAAAAGCGGTAAAACAGCAAAAGATAGCAGAATGCGGCATCGCTGCAAAAAATTCACACGCCGCAGTTGCGGCGATCACCCCCAAACGCCCTCTCAAAAAAATTTCATAAACCCCTTTACAATTGTAAAAATATATAGTATAATAATCAACTGCTGACCGTACCTCGGAGATTGGAATCACCGTCCGTCATCTGTGATACGGCTGAATTCTATAGAAAGGTGAAAGATAACAATGATCAAGAAGGACATTAAAGATCAGGTCATCG
Source organism: Eubacteriales bacterium (assembly GCA_045541535.1). GTDB lineage: Bacteria > Bacillota > Clostridia > Oscillospirales > QAKW01 > Firm-08. The sequence goes on along the minus strand of JAZQJG010000063.1, from coordinate 21,677 downwards.
CCGCGAACAAGCTGCATGACACCGATACCGGTTCTCCTGAGGTTCAGATTGCCATTCTGACCGCTCGCATCAACGAGCTGACCGAGCATCTGAAGAAGCATCCCCACGACCATCATTCCCGTCGTGGTCTGCTGAAGATGGTTGGTAACCGTCGTAACCTGCTCAGCTATCTGACCAAGAAGGATATCAACCGTTATCGTGCGATTATCGAGAAACTCGGTATCCGTAAGTAAGTATGTAAAAAGGCACAAACCCTGTGGTTTGTGCCTTTTTATGCCGTCCAAAAAATGGCGGCACCGGCCTATTTGCCATAGGTAAGCAAGACCTTTCCGCGACTTTGCCCCCAAGCGTACACAGAGTACGCAAAGGGGTCAAATTCACGAAATCCCGCCGATTTTTATGAACGGCTGTCAGTAGTTGTCCAAAAAATGGCGGCACCGGCCCGCTTGCCATAGGCAAGCAAGGCCTTTCCGCGACTTTGCTCCCAAGCGTACACAGAGTACGCAAAGGGGGTCAAATTCACGAAATCCCGCCGATTTTTATGAACGGCTGTCGGTAGTTGTCCAAAAAATGGCACCAAATAACCAAAACAAAGAGAGGGTAGAGCTTTTTAGCAGTTACATGACCTTACAAAGCGCTTTGCAGGGCGATGTAAGTGCTGAAATCTCCGCTTTCTCTTCAAAAAGAAAAAGGAGGTACACTGATATGTACGAAAACCACAAAATTTTTAAAACCATGTTTGCGGGCAGAGAGCTGGTCGTTGAGACCGGTAAGTTTGCCCAGCTGTCCAACGGCAGCGCCCTGATCCGTTACGGTAACTGCGTCGTGCTGGCCAACGCCACCGCTTCCGCCAAGCCCCGTGACGGTATTGACTTCTTCCCTCTCAGCGTTGACTTTGAGGAGAGAATGTATGCAGCCGGTAAGATTCCCGGCGGCTTCCTCAAGAGAGAGGGTCGTCCCAGCGAGAAGGCCATTCTGTCCTCCCGTGTGATCGACCGCTCCATCCGTCCCCTGTTCCCCAAGGATATGAGAAACGACGTCAGCGTTCACCTGACCGTTATGAGCACCGATGACGACGCCATTCCCGAGATCGTGGGTATGGTGGGCGCCTCCATCGCTCTGTCCATTTCCGACATTCCTTTTGCCGGTCCCATTTCCGGTATCAGCGTGGGTCTGATTGACGGCGAGTACGTTTTCAACCCCGATGCCGCCCAGAGAGAGGCCTCCCAGATGGCCGTTACCGTTGCTTCCTCCGCCGCCAAGGTTACGATGATCGAGGCCGGCGCCAACGAGGTCGAGGAAGACGTGATGATCGAGGGCATTATGGCCGGTCACGCAGAGAATGCCAAGATGGTTGAGTTTATCAACACCATCGTTGCCGAGATCGGTAAAGAGAAGTTTACCTTTGAATCCTGCGCCGTAGACGAAGCGCTCTACGCCGCCGTTGAGGCCGCCGTGGGCGAGGACATCAAGGTTGCCTTTGACAACGCTGACAAGATCACCCGTGACAATCTGACCGCCGACGCTTGCAAAAAGTGTCACGAGCTGTTGGACGAGCAGTATCCCGAAAGCGGCGCTATGATCGACGAGTGCCTGTACAAGCTGCAGAAGATGACCGTTCGTCATTGGCTCAGCGAAGAGGGCAAGCGTGTAGACGGCCGTGGCATCAACGATATGCGTGAGCTGTATGCCGAGACCGACATCCTGCCCACCGTACACGGCTCCGGTCTGTTTGCCAGAGGTAAGACCCAGGTGCTCAGCATCGCCACGCTGGGTATGATCTCCGAGGAGCAGATTCTGGACGGTCTGGACAACGAGACCTCCAAGAGATATATCCATCATTACAATATGCCCGGTTTCACCACCGGCGAGGCCAAGCCCGTTCGTTCCCCCGGCCGTCGTGAGATCGGTCACGGCGCTCTGGCCGAGCGTGCGTTGCTCCCCGTCATTCCCTCCGTTGAGGAGTTCCCCTACACCATCCGTGTGGTCAGCGACGTTCTGACCTCCAACGGCTCCACCTCTCAGGGCTCCATCTGCGGCTCCACTTTGGCGCTGATGGATGCAGGCGTACCCATCAAGGCTCCCGTAGCCGGTATCTCCTGCGGTCTGATCACCCGTGAGGACGGCAGCTTTATGACGATGGTTGACATTCAGGGTATTGAGGACTTCTTCGGCGATATGGACTTTAAGGTAGCCGGTACCAAGAAGGGTATCACCGCCATCCAGATGGACATCAAGGTGGACGGTCTGACCCGTGAGATCATTACCGAGGCCATTCACAAGACCCGTGACGCCAGATATCACATTCTGGACAACGTCATCGCTCCCGTAATTTCCGAGCCCCGCGCCGACGTTAAGGAGTGCGCTCCCAAGGTCATCACCATGAAGATCGATCCTGAAAAGATCCGTGAGGTCATCGGTTCCGGCGGTAAGGTCATCCAGAAGATCGTTGCCGACACCGGCGCCAAGATCGACATTGAGGACGACGGTAGCGTATTTATCGCCGCCACCGAAAAGGCTTCCGCCGACGCCGCCAAGGCCATCATCGACGGTATCGTATTTGAGCCCGAGGTTGGCCAGATCTACAAGGCCACCGTTGTGAAGATTATGGAATTCGGCGCTTTTGTTGAGTTTGCTCCCGGCAAACAGGGTCTGGTACACGTTTCCAAGCTGGACACCAAGCGTGTAGAGCGCGTGGAGGATCTGCTCACCGAGGGTGACGAGATCATGGTTAAGTTCATGGAGGTTGACTCCAAGGGCCGTTACAACCTGTCCCGTAAGGATGCTCTCCTGGAAATGCAGGGCAACTAAATTGAATGAAAAGAGAACGCCGCACGGCGTTCTCTTTTTTAATGAATAGTGAATAATGAATAGTGAATAGTTATGGATGGTTTTGCGTTGCAAAACCTCCGTATTTTTGATGACAATTTACATTGCTTTAAGGATCATTATGTGATATTATAAGACCAAAAGCAAGGAGGGAACGCGTTATGTCATCTTATAAACGCAGAAAAACACCGGGCAATACCGATTGGTTTGTCCGTGACCGTTTTGGAATGTTCATCCACTTCGGGCTGTATGCCATGCCGGCGCGTCACGAGTGGGTCAAGTCCAGAGAAATTATTTCCGAGGAAAAATACGACGTATATTTCCGTAATTTCAATCCCGATCTTTTTGATGCCAAAGAATGGGCGCGCACGGCCAAGGCCGCGGGTATGAAATACTGCGTGTTGACCACCAAGCATCACGAAGGCTTTTGCCTGTTTGACACCAAGTACACCGATTATAAGATCACCAATACACCCTTTGGTCGGGATCTGGTGCGGGAGTACGTGGAGGCCTTCCGCGCCGAGGGGCTGAAGGTGGGATTTTACTATTCTCTTCTCGACTGGCATCATCCCGATTACGTCATCGACGCTCGCCATCCACTGCGCTGTCATCCTGACGGTGCGGCACTGGATGCAGGGCGGGATATGAAGAAATATGCAAAGTATATGCGCGATCAGGTAAGAGAGTTGATGACGAACTACGGCAAGATCGACATATTGTGGATGGACTTTACCCCCGCCGCAAACCCCAATATGCCCGACTGGATGCGCAACGGCGGCGCCAAGAATAAGGAAATGTGGGAGAGTGAGGCGCTCATTAAGATGGCGCGCGAGCTACAGCCCGGCATCATCATCAACAATCGCGCTGATCTGGAACAGGATCTCTGGACCCCCGAGCAGTATCAGCCCCGCGAGTGGCAGCGCCATAAAGAGACGGGGGAACTGGTCACTTGGGAGGCCTGCCAGACCTTTTCCGGCTCCTGGGGATACTACCGTGACGAGTACAGTTGGAAGAGCCCCGAAATGCTGATTGATATGCTTACCAACACCGTTTCCTGTGGCGGCAACCTCATTATGAACGTGGGGCCCACCGCCCGTGGTTATTTTGACCACCGCGCCGTAGAGGCACTGGGGGTTTACGGCGAGTGGATGAAGTACAACAGTCGCTCCATCTACGGTTGCACCATGGCAGAGCCCGGCTTCAAGGCGCCCGAGGGCACCGTGCTGACCCAAAGCGAGGATGAAAAACGGCTCTATATCCATCTGCAGACCTATCCGTTCGGCACGCTGCGCTTGCACGGCGTTGCCAAAGAAGACGTTGAATACGTCTGCTTCCTCTCCGACGGCAGCGAGATCACCTATCAGGCCCGTCTGATGAACGATGGTCTGACGGTGGATGCATCCGGAACAGAGGAGAAGAGCATTTTGCTAAAGCTTCCCACCATCCCACCCAAGGGGCTGCGGCCGGTCATTGAGGTTATTTTGAAATAGCAAAGAAAAAAGGAAGAATGTTCGTGATGAAACATTCTTCCTTTTTTGATGATGGATTTAGTATTTCAGTCGTTCGGCGGGGATTTCGGGGTAAAGCTGGACGTTGTTGCCGCCGTCCACGATCAGTTCGGCGCCGGTGGTGTTGCGGCTTTGGTCACTGCCCATATACCAGGCGGCGTTGGCCACGTCCTCAAACTCGGCAATATCTCCGAGGGGGGTGTAGTTGGACAGAGCGTTGCGGCAATTATTATAGTTGGTTTCCCAACGGACGGTTTTGATCATACCGGGGAGCACGCAGTTGACACGGATACCGTATTTGCCCAGATCCACCGCCAGCGCGCGGCTCAGGGACAGGATGCCGCCCTTGGAACAGGAATAGGCGGCGCGGGCGGGAATGGCGCGATAGGCGGTGTTGGAATTGATAAACACGATGGCGCCCTTGCCCTTTTCCTTCATTTGCAGGGCGGCCTCACGGGCCAGCATAAAGTTCCAGCCGATATTGGTGTTGATCACGTCCATAAAGTCTTTGATATCAACGCTTAAGGTGTCCTGCGCAATGCCCAGATTGGCGGCGTTGCACACCAAGGTGTCCAGCAGATAGCCCTTCTGGCGAATGTCGGCAAAGGCGGCCTTCACCTGCGCTTCGTTATAGCCCTCCAGCTCGTAGCCGTAGCAATTCCGGCCCGTTTCGGCGGCCAATTTGGCGGCGGCCTCTTCGGCATCCGACCGGCGACGGGAAGAGATAAATACGTCGTAGCCCTCCACGGCAAAGCGTTTGGCAATGGCATATCCGGTGCCGTTGGTGGCGCCGGTGACAAGTACGCAAGGATTCATAAATCTTTCTCCTTTGATTTTAGTTTATGCCTCTATTCTACTATAGGAGCGGGGCTGTTTTTTTAGATTTTTATCACATTTTTAAGAAAATGTATTTAATCCGGAGGGCGCGGCTCGGACGTAATTCCGCATTCTATAATTGTTCGTTGTTCATGGACCGTTCTGTCTGCGGTATTCCGTGGGGGTCAGGCCGGTTTCTTCTTTAAAACTGCGGTTAAAGCTTCGCAAGGTCTCAAAGCCGCAACGTCCTACCATCTCGGTAACACTCAACTCGCTTTCCCGCAGCAGGCGGCAGGCAAGGTCCACCCGATACTGCCGCAACACCTTGGAAAAGGAAACGCCGAAGGCCCGATTGATCACCCCCGACAGATAGCGGTAATTGTAGCCAAAGCGGCGGGCCAGTGCGCCCAGGGTCAGCGATTCGGTAAAATGAACGTTAACGTATTGCACCAGCTCATAAAGCAACGGTTCGCCGGGATGACCGAAGCCGTTAAAGACGGCGCCCGCCACGTAGCGGGCGGCGATGTCATACAATTGGGCCTTGATGGCAAAGGGATCTTGTTGCACCTCTTGAAAACGGGCCAGAGAAAACCCTGTGGCGGGAAAAACGGGATGATGCTTTTGCTTCCGTTGGGTGTATTTTTCCAGATCCGGCAGAAAATCGGCGGAGAAAATGCAGATCCAGCTCTCCGCCTCCCTTTCGGTGCGGTAGGAGTGAAGCTGACCCGGTAAAATCAGCGCCCCCTCCCCGCCGCATACGGTAAAGTCCACGCCGCCGATGGACAGGATCTGCTCCCCTCGCTCCACAAACAGTACCTCAAAGCTTTTGTGAAAATGCAGGGGGAAGTTAAAATCAACGTTTGTATGCGGTGAAATGGAAAAATAATGATTTTCTCTGGATCTTGTCAACTCATACTGCATACCGAGCCCTCCAAATACCTGAACTTCTGTCTGTTATTATAGCAGTATTTTCTTGTGTTTTCAACGGCGAATTGTTACACTGAAATCAATAAAAGGAGGGACAGCTATGAAAAAAGCATTGATTTTTCGCGGCGGTTGGGACGGGCATCAACCTGAACTTACGTCGGTACGCTTTGCTGCTATGCTGGAAAAGCACGGCGTGCGCGCCGAAATCCGCGACGATTTGGACTGTCTGGGGGACAGAGAGACGTTGTTGACCTACGATCTGATCGTGGCCTGCCACACCTCGGGCAAACTGCCCCGGGACTATGAGAAAAATCTTTCCTATGCCATCGGTCACGGCGTGGGCTTGGCCGGTTGCCACGGGGGAATGTGCGATGCCTTTCGGGAATCGGTGGAATGGCAATTTATCACCGGCGGGCAATGGGTGTCCCATCCCGGCGGCGACGGAGTGAATTACACCGTCAACATCTGCCACGGCTCCGGCCCCATTACCGAAGGTCTGTCCGATTTTGAGGTCTGTTCGGAGCATTATTATCTCCACGTGGATCCCGCCATTGAAGTGCTGGCCACCACCCGTTTCCCCTTGGTCAACTACTATCACGCCGCCAACAAGCCGGTGGATATGCCGGTGGCGTGGACCAAATATTGGGGCACAGGTCGGGTCTTTTACTGCTCGCTGGGGCATCACGACGACGTGTTTGAAAAATCCCCTACGGCCGCCACGCTGATGGAGCGGGGAATGCTGTGGGCCGCCGAGGGCAAGTCCTTTGCCGAGGGCCAAGGCTTGGACGGCAGTATTTACGAAAACAACGCTAAAATGTATTAAAGGAGTACGCTTATGTTAAAAGTCGGTATGGTAGGTGTGGGCTGTATCAGCGGCATCTATCTGAAAAATTTTAAAGAAGTATTTCGGGACGTGGAGCTGGTGGCGGTGTGCGATCTGATCAGAGAGCGCGCCGAAAAAGCGCAGGCAGAATATAACGTTCCCAAATTGTACGATACGATGGAAGAACTTTTTGCCGACACGGAGATCGATCTGGTGCTCAATCTCACCCGCCCCTATCAGCACTACGCCGTGTCCAAGGCGGCGCTGTTGGCGGGCAAGCACGTCTATTCGGAAAAACCCTTGGGCGCCGATCTGGCCGAGGGCCAAGAGCTGGTGGCACTGGCGGCGGAAAAGGGTCTGCTCATCGGCGGCGCGCCCGATACCTTTATGGGAGCGGGCATTCAGACCTGCCGCAAATTGATCGAAGAGGGCGTGATCGGCCAACCCATCGGCGGCCGTTTGGTGATGGCCTCCCACGGGGTGGAGAGCTGGCATCCCGATCCCGATTTTTACTATCAGCGGGGCGGCGGCCCCTTGTTGGATATGGGGCCTTATTATATCACGGCGCTGATCAATCTACTGGGTGGCGTGCGGCAGGTGTACGGCTCAGCCCACACCTCCTATCCCACCCGTCTCATCACCGCCGAGCCCCACGTGGGGGAAACCATCACGGTCAACACCCCCACTCATATCGAAGGCTTGATCACAATGGACAGCGGTATTACCGTATCCTTGCTCACCTCCTTCGACGTGTACAAAACACAGCAAAACCGCTTTGAGATCTACGGTACCAAGGGCACCCTGTTCGTGCCCGATCCCAACTATTTCGGCGGAACGGAGGAGATCGTTTTTTATAACGGAGAGACCAAAACCGAGGAAAAATACCCCCTGACCTTTGATTATGCCGAAAACTCCCGTTGTCTGGGGCTGGACGATCTGGCGGTAGCCGTTGAAACGGGCAGACCCGGCCGCGCCACCGGCAAACAGACCTTCCACGTATTGGAAACCATGACGGGTATTTTAAAAAGCGCCGAAAGCGGCACCCCCTACGTTCTTACCTCCCATTTTGAAAAAGAAGCGCCCATGGATCCCACCCTGCCGCACGGGGTGCTTTGAGGGGAATAAAATTATGCGGCTGTGCGGCAAAAAATACAGAGGGACGGTTCTCTCGTGTTATCTGAATTTTCTCACAACATTAACAACACAACAGAACCGTCCCCTTGTGTTTGAACCGTCCCCTTGTGTTTTAACAACACAACAGAACCGTCCCCTTGTGTTCGTCCCCTTGTGTTCCTGCTACGGTATAAGACAAATTAAAAAGAAGCACGAAATTTTCGTGCTTCTTTTTTACTGTCCCAAAGAATAATAGTGAAATATTTTGCTGTCGCAAAATGTGAAATAATGTGTCAAGACACATTGTGAAATATCTCGCTTTGCTCGATGTGAAATGAAATAAATCCCTATGCGCCGCAGCGCATTTCACATTGCGGAGCAATATTTCACGCGCAAAGCGCATTTCACAAATCCCGTAAGGGATTTATTTCGTTGCGTTGTGTCCTTACGGATACAACGCGTAGGCGTTCTCTTTTTCTATTAATGATGGTGTTCTGCGGTGGCGCGGGAGAAGTTGGCCACGAAAAAGCCGGTGGCGCCCCGCACGGGGGTAAAGGCAATGGTGCCTTCCTCCAGATGCCAGTGGCAGGTGGTGTCCTCGCCCTCCGCCGGACCGTAGGTTTTTTCCATTTCGGCGCGGGTGGATTTAACGGCCTCGGCCATACTCTCGCCCTCGTTGAGGAAGATCTGGACGGTGATGGCGTTGAGCTTGCCCTCGGTGGAGAAGACGTAGCCCACCGAAACGGTGCGGTCACCGAATACGGTCAGCTCCTTGGTCTGCATCCAGTTGAGCACCTGATCCGAGGCGCCGGCCACAATGTGGTCCTCCCCTTCGGCGGCGATCAATTGGTCCTTGGTCATATCCCAGCGGGCGTTGCCCAGCACAGTGGGGGATTTGCTACAGCCGGCCAGTATGGACAGGGCCAGCAGGCAGATCAACGTGATTGAGATCCATCGTTTCATTGTTGCTTCTCCTTAATCTGTTTTATTTTTTTCATCACACTTTCATAACCGCCCATCAGGTCGGCCAGCCGCAGGTATTCCTTGTACAGGGCGGCGTAAACGTCCCGTTCCAGGAAATCGGGATAATAGCTCTCGGTCTCCTTACTGCACATATCGGCCACCAGACGATCAGCCTTATAGCCCTCCAGGGTAAAAGCGCCCTGAATGGCGCTGCCCAACGCACAGCCGTCCTCGGTGCCGCATACCTTGATCTCGCAGGCGTACACGTCGGCCAGAATCTGACAAAACAGCTTGTTTTTGCGGGGGATGCCGCCGGTGCAAAAGACACGGGAGATCTTGTGCCCGTGGTTTTCCATGATTTCCTTGATCCGTTTGGCGCCAAAGGCTACCGCCTCCAGATGCGCCCGATAAATTTCCTCGGGACGGGTGTGGTTGGTCATACCCACCAGAGCGCCGGTGAGGGAATAATCCATCAGGGGGGTGCGTACGCCGCCGCACCAATCCAGCATCAGCAGGCCGCTTTCTCCCGCCTTTTGCTTGGCGGCCAGTTCTCCCAGATAGGTATGGATGTCCTTGCCTGCCGCCTTGGCTTTTTTAAAATAATCGGCGGGAACGAAATGATCCACGAAATATCCGAAGTTGTCACCCACCGAACTCTGCCCGCCCTCATGTCCGTAGGCATCGGGTAAAAAGCAATGGGCGGAGCTGGAATAGATGCCCGCCATACCGGTGTCGGAATGGGAACAGAGCAGGCTGACGCCGCTGGTGCCCATCACGGTGACCAGATCCCCCGCCTTACCGCCCACGGCGGCCATGGCGGCGTGGGCGTCTACCTGCGGCACGGCCACACGGACCTCGGGGCTCAGCCCCAAAATCTCCGCCATCTGCTCGTTGAGGGTGCCCACACAGGCGCCCACGGGCAACACCTTGCCCTTCAGCTTGCCCAGCACCTTGCCGAATCCGCTGGAAACAGCCTCAAAATAATCGGCGGCGGGATAGCCGCGGAAGGGATGATAAAATCGCTTAAAGCAAGCCGTACTCTCGGCGGTGCACAGCTTGCCGGTGAGGAGCAGGGTCAGCCATTCTCCCACCTCCGCAAAGCAGACGGCGCTGTCAAATACCGCCCGATCCTTTTCAAAGGTCTCCAGCACCTTGGGGAAAAAGGATTCGGCGTTGACGGTGCCGCCCAGATCGCTCAAAAACCGCTCGTTATGCTGCTGGGCGATCTGTTGCAGGCGGGTGGCCTGGGGGGCGGCGGAATGATGCTTCCATAATTTGATATAGGCGTGGGGGCTGTTTTTAAAATGCTCGGTAAAGCACAGGGGCATACCGCCGGCGCCCAAGGGTAATACACTGCAGGAGGTGGCGTCCAGACCGATGGAACGAATTTCCTCGGCGGGGGTGTCCTTAATCACCTCGGCGATCACCCTTTGCAGGGCGGTCATATAGTCGGCGGGGTGGGCATAGGCGCTGTCCGCCGGCAGGGGACTGCCACCGGGCAGTTCTTTCATAATTTTGTGTGGGTAGGCGTATTCGGCGCGGGCTTTGATCTCACCGGTGGCAACGTCCACCAGCACGGCCCGTGCGCTCAGGGTGCCGAAATCGACACCGATACTGTAAATAGCCAAAGGTTTTCCTCCCTTTCCTTATGTTCATATTCTTATTATAGATAATTTTTCCCCCAATTGCAATCCATATTTTTGCGACCCTTGCAATTCGGGGGCGGTTGCGATATAATAAATTGACTTTGTTTAAAGGAGTTTTAGCGTTGGCAAAATTTATTTCTCTATATTCGGGCAGTAAGGGCAATGCAAACGTCATTCTCTCCCGCAGTGGCACGGCGCTGTTGCTGGATTGCGGCGTGTCCCTGGCCAAACTCCGTCGGGGCTTGGCCGCCGTGGGGCTGACGCCCGAGCAATTGCAGGGGGTGCTCCTCACCCACGAGCACAGCGATCATATCAGTGGCCTGTCCACCCTGTTGTCCCATTATCCCATGCCGGTCTATTGCAATCGGCGCACGGCGCTGGCCATTCCCGCCATCAGCTCGGCGGCAGTGGTGGCCGAGAACGAAACCTTTACCGTGGGGGATATTGAGATCACCCGTTTTTCCACCCATCACGACGCCGCCGGCCCTTGCGGCTACTGCTTTTGCGTTGATGGGGTGAAGGTGGCGGCGCTCACCGATTGCGGCTGTATGGACAGCGTGATCCTCTCCCATATTCAGGGCTGTGAGCTCTTGTATATTGAGTCCAATTATGACGAAACGATGTTGCAAAACGGACCCTATCCGCCCCACCTTAGGCGGCGCATCCGCTCCGAGCGGGGACATCTGTCCAACTGCGATTGCGCCGACACGGTGGTAAAGCTGGCCCTTTTGGGACTGAAACAGGTGATTTTGGGTCACGTCAGCGAGCATAACAATACCTATATGTTGGCGGGGGCCACTACCATGGATCCCTTGCGCCGCTTTCATTTGCCGGTGCAGGTAGCGGTGGCGGACGAGAGCGAGACCCCCACCGTAATGGAGGCGTAAAATGGTACGGATCAATCTGATCACCGTGGGCACTTTAAAAGAAAAATATCTCACCGCCGCCGTGGCGGAATATACCAAGCGGCTGAGCCGCTTTGCCAAGATACAGGTGTGGGAATTGCCCGAGGCCTATCTGCCCCAAAATCCCGCCCCCGCCGAGGTGGAGCGGGCCTTGGAAAAAGAGGGGGAGATGATCCTCAAAAAATTCTCCCCCGGCGGCACCCATATCGCCCTGTGCGTAGAGGGCAAACAGTATGACAGCGAGGCCTTTGCGGCTCTTATGGATCGTGCGGGACAGAGCGGCGCCATCGACCTTGTCATCGGCTCCTCTCACGGTCTTGCCCCCGCTGTAAAATCCGCCTGTTCCCTGCGCCTTTCCTTCTCTCCCATGACCTTCCCCCATCAATTGATGCGGGTGATGCTCTTTGAACAAATTTACCGAGCCTTCAAAATCAGTCACAACGAAAGTTACCACAAATGATTGGGGATGTAAAAATCGCCCCGCTCCTTCCCGCCCCCGCCGCTCGGCGTATAAAAATACGCCGTCGGGTAGCCCGTGGCTGTTAGCCACGGCGTGGGCAGAAAGTTCGGAACGATTTTTCCGATCCCCGCAGATGTACTTTACTCGCCCCGCTCCTTCCCGCCCCCGCCACTCGGCGTATAAAAATACGCCGTCGGGTAGCCCGTGGTCGGTGGCCACAGCGTGGGCAGAAAGTTCGGAACGATTTTTCCGATCCCCCGGCACCTATAAATCGCTCCGCTCCTTCCCGCCCCCGCCGCTCGGCGTATAAAAATACGCCGTCGGAGGGATTTTTAACAAAACAGCGCAGGTGCGACCACCCAAACGGCGTGGTTGCGCCTTTTTTGTTTTTTGTGAAATGTTACCAAAAAAATCTTTGCTTTTTTGTATAAAGCAGATATGGAAATTTTGACACTTATAATATATAATAAAAGAGTATAAGTATATAAACACAAAGGAGAGAGCTCTATGAGAAAAATCAAGGTTTTATTGAGCTGGGTACTGACCATCTGTCTGATGGTATCCCTGTGCGCCGGCATCAATACTGCATCTGCAGCGACCACGTTGGGCGCTCTTGGCATCGTGCTGGATGACAACACGGTGACAGCAGGCACTGCTGTCGGTAATACCTTTACCGTCAAGATTCCCGATGGACGTCCCAGAGTACCCCAGGTATCCTGTGACGGCGCCACGGTTTATCAGGCCCAGTTGCCTGACACCGCCACCGAGGGTGAGGCCACCGTTATTAAAAACGGCACCACCTACACCATCAAGTTCGTGAAGGACGCTTCCCTGGGCTTCGTACTGCAGTACGACGACTATTACACCTGGAGCAGCGGTCTGGCCGGCACTACCTATTCCTCCAGCAATACCGGTATTGCTACGGTTAGCAGCAACGGCGAGATCCACGTGGTGAAGGTTTCCGACACTCCCGTTACCATCACCGCCACCACCGGCAGCGCCACCAAGACCCTGACCATTTCCAAGACCATTCGTGCCGTACTGGGTATCTGGATGGTGACCGGTCAGTCCAACTCCGCTTACAACTACAACGACGCCGCCACCTCCATCGTGCCGGCCAAGGGTACGGCTTACTATTCCGGTAAGTTTGCCAGCGCCACCACCAACACCATTGAGCCTATGACCAACAACAACGGTAAGGCCAACGTGGGCGGCGTGGAGCCCGGTATTGCCAAGGCTTGGTATGAAAAGACCGGTGAGAAGAGCTTGATCATGAACGCCGGTATTTCCGGTACCGGTATCGGCTACTTCGTGCCCGGTTGCGGCACCGCCGAGGGCACCTATACCTGGGCCCTGATCAACGGTGTGTATGAGCGCGCCTATGCCGAGTGGAGCAAAACTTCTTTCCAGAACAACTTTGAAGTTCGTATGCGCTCCTACTTCTTCCTGCAGGGCTGCGCCGAGGTCGGCTCTCACTGGAGCAAGCACTATGACGGTTTTGCCGTTACAAAGAATACCAATGCCTTTACCACCCTTGGTAAGAACTACACTCCCGGCAGTCACACCTTCCGTACCTATATGACCGACGTACTGGGCTTTGACTATTGTATGGATATGATGGTCGCTTGGAGACCCGTGGGTATCACCGCCTCCACCCGTACCGCTCAGTTTAAACTGGCTGAGGATTTTGACGATTATTTTGTGGCCTCCCGTATCGGTCAGACCTTCTCTCAGGCAGAGGGCACCTACCGTTATGACGAGTTGCACTACAATCAGACCGGTAAAAACTACTACGGTCTGCACACCGGTGCCAACGCCGCCCGTATCTACAGCGGTAAGGCTGTAATCGAGGCCGCCACCGGTGCCACCGCTTTCTTCAACCAGATCGGCTTTAAGGACGGCGACACGCTGTACGTAAAAGCGGGTGATTTCTACAACTATTGCACCCGCGCCGACAGCTGGACCTCCGACGATACCTTTGGTTATAAATTCGTTGGTGACGACATCGTGGAATACGATGGCGAAAATGATTTCGTTGTCAAATCCACCGCCGCCCCCGGCGCCTCCTGTGATATGGAGATCTACTCCTGTGCTGATAATACCTCTCCCATCGCCACCATCAAGATCAAGGTGATCGGGGAGACCTCCGAGGACTTCAACAGCATTTATTCCGAGGAATATAGCTGGACCTTTGACAACGGCGTTCCCACCACTGTAGCAGGTGACATCGCTTTGACCCCCGCCTCCGAATCCAATTCCGGATTCGCCGGCAAGACGGCTCTGGAGCTGTCCCGTGATCTGATGCTGGACAGCGACGGCTATTGGAGCATTGAGTGGAAGAGCGCCAGCGTAGGCAACGGCTCTATGCTGCTCTCCTCTTCCGACGCTTATGCCAAGTCCACCAATCCCAGCGGTCAGCCCAACTTTATCTTTGTGTACCACACCAACGATACCGGTTGGAGAATGTTCCGTGACACCGCTTACACCGACAATTTCTGGAGAGGTTATACCGGCAGTCCCATCACCAAGGAACAGACCTACAAGCTGGAATGCCGCAACAACGTTTACACCTTCTCCATTGACGGCGAGGTAATGGACAGCCGCAAGATCGTTGAGGGCCACGGCTCCTACGGTGCCGGCTCCAGTTATTCCGGCGCCGGTTACTTTGACAACGTTTTCAACGTTCACTATCTGCTGGGTGGTATCAACCAGAACGGTATCGGTAGCACCAAGTACGGTTATGACGGTAAGGTTTCCTACGTTACCATCAAGATCGGCGAAGAGAAGCCCGCCATTTCCAACATCAACGGCTTCCCCTACGAGGCCGCTTCCGGCAAGGGTACCGCCGCTGATCCCTACGTGATCAACGCCAAGGTTGCCGCCGGCACCAAGATCAACGACGCTTCCTTCACCATCAACGCTCCCGCCGGCACCGTTACCTTCTCTGCCGAAGGCTTTGGCGGCGCCGCTCTGGAGACCCTGACCTGTGATGCAGGCACCAAGAGCGTATACGTTATGATCCTGGGCGCTCTGCCTCATATGAGCACCTTCTACAAGGTCAACCTCACCGTTTCCAACACTCCTGAAAAACTGCCCGACGACATCTATCCCGATGCTTCTACCGTAATGGTAGATGCCACTGCCGGTAGCTTGGCCACCGGTGCTGCGAAAAAGTACACCGTGGAGGGCACGGAATATTCCTTTGTTAAGGGCTACAATCTGTACGCCAACGTAAACGACGCACACCGCGCCGTAGCCGAGGGCGGTACCATCCTGTTGGCCGCCGGCACTTACAGCGAGGCCGTTACCTTCACCAAGGATATTACCGTTAAGGGCGCACAGGCCGGCGTTGATCCCAACGCCAAGACCCAGGACGAAAAGGTTTGGACCGCCGTCAGAAGCGATCTGACCAAGGAATCCGTGATCACCGGTCTGTGGACCGTGGCTGATGGCTGTGACAGCTTTACGCTGGACGGCGTGGCCTTCAACAAGACCGGCCGTCTCTTCAACGGCAAGAGCCAAGCCGGCTCCACCATTGATTTCGTAATCAAGAATATTCTGATTGACGCCGTCAGCACCGATCAGGCGCTCCGCTTCGGCGATACCTCCACCAGCAACGATCTGGCCGTTTCCGGCTCTCTGTTGATGGAGAACGTTCGCGCCGTCAACCTGACCAAGAACAATCTGTTTGTGATTGCGCTGAGCGACGTCACCATTCAGAACAGCTACTTTGACGACGGTAGCCGTGTGGCCAAGTTCCTGCTGCCCGACGTGGCAGACGGTGCCACCGATCATACCGCTTCCATCGTCTTTGAGGGCAACCTGCTGGACGGCGCCACCAAGAATGCCGCTCTGGACCTTGCTTTCTCCGACAGCGATTCCAAATACGCCGCCAACTACAGCGACGTTACCATCAGTGTACAGGGCAACGTATTCCTGAACACCGTTGCCGATACCGTTACCGACGTCGAGGGCGTGATCTGCCTGAGCGCTGATCAGCGCAACTTCACCTTCTCCATGGAGAACAACCTGGTCTACGAAGGTGACGCTTCCGCTTCCACCGCCGACAAGGCCTTCCTGACTGTGGGCGGCGACGAGGCCTTTGCGCTGGAGGATACCGATCACGGCGATTTCTACGTAATTAACAAAAACCGCTTTGTCAGCGTCAGCGCCGACGTTCCCATGATCGTCAGCTCCGACTCTTCTTCCAGAAAGAATCACAACAACATCAACGTGGGTGGTAACTATGCGGAGGTTGCCGGTACGGCCATCCGTCCCAACACCAACACCACCGCTACCGCTTACACCAATAACGTTCCGATTTCCTTCCTTAATTATTATTATACGAAGGCTGATTTCTCCGAGGGTACCTGCGACCATCTGGAGACCGAAACCACCGGTGTTCCTGCCACCTGTCAGTCCGCCGGTTACGAGATCCTGTCCTGTACCGCTTGCGGCGAGGTGCTGCAGCGTGTTGACCTGCCCATCAGCGATCATATCGCTTCCGATTGGATCATTGAGACCGAGGCCTCCTGTACCGAGGACGGCGTTAGAGTGAAGACCTGTATCTTCTCCTGCGGTCTGCGGATGGAGGAAGATATTTCCCCCGCCTACGGTCACGACGAGGGTTATTGGACCAACCTGAAGGATCCCAGCTGTACCGAGGACGGCGAACGCGCCAGACTCTGCGGCCGTTGCGATTGCACGCTGGAGAGCAAGCCCATTGCCAAGAAGGCTCACGCCTTTGAGGTCACTTACGTTGAAGAGGCCACCTGTACCGCCGCCGGCTACACCGAGTATGCTTGCGTGGTTTGTGGTGAGCCCAAGACGGAAGTTATCGCACAAAAACTGCACACCCCCGGCAAGTGGACGGTTGTTGCCGAGCCCACCTGCGACAGCAGAGGCGAGGAGCAGATCACTTGTACCGAATGTGGAACCGTAATGGAGACCAGATACAGCGAGCCCGCCCACGTTGGCGAGTGGATTGATATTCTGCCCTCCGAAAACGGATCCATCGGCATCAAGGCTTACGTCTGCACCGTTTGCGGCCTGGTAATTGACAGTCAGATCGAACTGGTCGTTATTGAGAGTGTTGCTGTCAAGAAGTTTGAGGACGTTGGCCTTAACGATTGGTTTGTTAAAAACGGCGCCATTGACACCGTTGTATGGTTCGGCTTGTTCGCCGGTACCAGCGAAAACACCTTCTCCCCCAATATGCCCATGACCCGCGCTATGTTCGTGACCGTTCTGGGCCGTCTGGAAGGCGTGGCTGTGGATCACGACGTGACCACCCGCTTCACCGACGTTAAGAAGGGCACCTGGTACACCGGTTACGTTGCCTGGGCTGTAGAGAACGGTATCGTACACGGTATGGATTATTACACCTTTGCTCCCAACGCACCCATCACCCGTGAGCAGATCTGTAAGATGGTGATCGCTTTCTGCGACCAGTCCCAAATCACGCTGGACGAGGTTGCCGCCGAAAAGACCTTTGCTGATGAAAAGGCGATTTCCGGCTGGGCCAAACCCTACGTCAAGGCTTGTCAGAAGGCCGGTATCATCACCGGTAGAGAGGACAACCGCTTTGATCCCAAGGGTAAGGCTACTCGTGCCGAGGTTGCCACCATTATGACCAAGCTGCTCACCAATATGGGCGTGCTGGATGATCTGATGAGTTTGATCTAAACGAAACACCAAAGAGCGGTGCCGTCATCGGCACCGCTCTTTTAAGTGAACAATGAACAATTGTGGTAGTCTTTTGGCGGCGCCAAAAGCCCATGGATAAGAATTGGTAAGATGACAAAAGAACAAACCACTGTAAAACAGGCTACCACACCGAAGTCGGGCGGCAGGTTGCCGCCCTTACTACCGCACCGAAGTCGGGCGGCAGGTTGCCGCCCCTACAACGTGGGTTCTGTCTGATCTTGCGTTCGCGCACCAATAACGGGTGCCCGCTAATGCAATCGAATCGTCGGCGGGGACCCACTGCGTGGGCTCTGTCTGATCTTGCGTTCGCGCACCGATGATGGGTGCCCGCTAATGCAATCGAATCGTCGGCGGGGACTCCCCGCCCGTTGACTTTTTGCGACGGAGGTGGTACAATGACAGTACGTAATTTTGAGGAGGGAAACGCCCATGAACAATGCCATTGAATGGACCTACCTGCCCTGGGACGTGCAGGGCATGGCGGGGAAGATCTGCTGGCCCTGCGTGGTGGTGGGGGTGCTGTTTGTGCTGATCACCCAGATCATTCGCCGCACGCCGCTGGGATATGATATCCATCACGCCCCGTTTTTGAGTCTGGAGGTCACGGGGCTGACGCTGGTGATCAATACGGCGGTGTATAGCCTGTTTTTCTGGTACGTGGCTTTGCCGGTGAGCGTGTTTTTCTCCTTCCTCTTTTTCCTGGCCGCCCGTGGCATTCAAAAGCATATTTATTTTGAAGAAAAGGACGGCTGTTGGGGCTTGTACCCGCCGCTGCGACAGGTGCGGGGGGAGATGTTTGCAGACCTTACGGTGGAGGAACAGCTGGAACAAAAGAAAACGGTGGACGCCACCTTCCGCCGATTGAATCCTCTATGGTTTTTTCCGCTTTCGGTGCTGTTGCCCTTTGCCATTATTTTGCTGTTAAAGCTGTGTGGGTTGCCCTATATCTTCGTACCCCACGCTTTGTAAAAATCGGGAGGATTTGTTATGCGTAATGCACACGTTCGTTTTATGTGTTATCCCAGCGTGGTCTGCGTGGGAAAGGATACCGAGATCACCGTATATCCCAGAGATCTGGCCTATCACTTTTCTGCGGAAAAGGAGTATGAGGCGGCGGTCTTCGGCCTGCGGGAGGATCAGTTGGATTATCACGCGCCCCTGCCGCCCTACGACCTGCCCTGTCAGGTGGTTGACGGGTGCCTGAAGGTGCGCTTGACGGCCACCCGAGAACAGGAATATTCTCTGCGCTTCCGTGAAAAAGGAGAGAACGGTAAGGGCACGATGGTGGCCATGTACGCCGTGAAAGAGGACTTGTTCGGCCTGCGCCCCCTGAAGGGTGATTTCCATACCCATTCGTATTACTCCGACGGCGTCGACGGCGTCCCGATGGTCCCCTCCAATTATCGGGAGGAGGGCTTTGACGTATACGCCCTCACCGATCATAACAGAATGTTCCCCTCCATTTCCCAGAAGGCGTGGTTTGAGGGCGTGGACCTTGGAATATGTATGATGACGGGCGAGGAGGTACACACCCCCGGCTCCGGCGTGCATATCGTGCATATCGGCGGCGCCGCAAGCGTGTGTGAACGGTATATTCACCATCCCGAGCAGTTTCAGGCGGAGGTGGCCGAGATTGAAAAAACCCTTCCCGAGGTGGACGAGCTCTACCGCTATCGCTTTGCCTCCGCCATCTGGGCCTGTAACGCCATCCACGAGGTAGGCGGCATCGCCATCTTTGCCCACCCCTTCTGGAAACCCGATCATTACAATATTTCCGAGGATTTTTGCAACCTTCTGTTTGATGCCAAGATCTTCGACGTGTTTGAACTGTTTAACGGCGGCTATTGCCATGAGGACAATCTGCAAAACGCCCTGTGGCAGGAGCAGATGCTGAAGGGCAACTCCATTCCCGTGGTGGCCAGCTCCGACTGCCACAATCACGACGGCGAAAATTACTTCGGCCGCGCCTTTACCATTGTCTTGGCGGAGGATAACACCCCCGAGGCGGTGAAGGCCGCCATTCTGGCCGGCAACAGTATTGCCGTGGAGGTGCCCATCAGCAACGCCAACGAGTTCCGTGCCTACAGCCCCTCCTTCCGGCTGACGGCCTACGCCCGCTTCCTTTACGAGCATTACTTCAACGAAACCTGGAGACTGTGCGTGGGCGAGGGCATCCTGATGCGCCGTCACGTCTGGGGTGAGCCGGTGGCAGAGGCCCTTTCCGCTTTGGCCCCATCTGTGGAGAACTTCTACAAACAATTCTTTGGCCGGACCCCCGCACCCACCCTTTCCGCCGAAACCCTGGCCCGCCTGGACGCCCTGCGCCAAACCCAGCGTACCCTGGGACCGGAAACCAGCGGCAGTAAACTCTACGTTTACGGCTCCAACGTAAGACACGAATAAATCAAAAAGGTGTTTGCTCTTCTTGGAGCAAACACCTTTTTTTAGTGAATCGTTATGGACGGGTTTTTGACTTTGTCAAAAATCTCTATTTAAAATTCTTCTTTTCATTTTGCAATGTGTGTGGTACAATGGAAGAAATGGAAGTAGGAGGACTTGAAAATGAAAAGAATCATAGCCCTTTGCCTGATGCTGGTGCTGTTGCTCAGCGCCTGCGCGCCGGCCGCCGAGGAGGATATTGCTCCCAATACCAACGTGCCGGTGATTGAAGATACCGATGATACCACGGGACCGGATGCCGTGCCGCCCGCCGGTGAGGAGGAGGGGACGAACACCACCCCCGATACCTCTTCGGAGCCGGAGACAAAGCCGGAGGATAACAAGCCCGAAACCCCCACCACTCCGGGTACCGGTAATACCCAGCCGGAGCAGCCCGCCCCGACTCCCGAGCCCGAGCCGGAGCAACAGCCCGAACAGGAGCCGGAGGAAGAGATTCCCGATTATACCACCACCTGTATGACCTTCAACGTGTTGGCTTATAACACCGGCGGCAGTACCGCCTTTGCCCACCCCCAGACCCGCGCCCCCTGGGTGTTGGACACCATTACCAAGTACAACCCCGATCTGCTGGGCTGTCAGGAGGTGGTGCGCAAGGGTAGCGCTACCGAGAACTACGATATGTACACCTACCTGACCACCAACCTGGCCAAAGAAGGCTACGCCTGCAGCGGCCTGATGGATTCCAAGACCAAGGCGGGCAGTACCGTCAAGGTCAGTGATTACACCATCGCCTCCGGCCTGCTGATCTTTTGGAAAAAGGATCGCTTTGAGCTCAAGGACTACGGCGCCCGTGTGTATAATAACGATTCCGGCCGCCATTTTCAGTGGGTCAAACTCTATGATAAGAAAGAGCGCATCACCATTCTGATGACCAACACCCATATGTCCATCAACCCCAACAAGGACGTCAACGCCGGCGACGCCCTGCGCGCCCAACAGGCCAACGAGCTCTATCAGTTCTGGTACGCCAATTGTAAAGAGGATATGGCCTTGTATGCCACCGGTGACTATAACCACAACACCTCTTCCACCGCCTTCGGCAATATGACCAAGGGTAAGTTCGTTTCCACCCGTGACGTTTCCCAAGGCTCCAATGCCAACTCCGGCATTGACCACGTGCTCATCAACGGCGAGATTCAGGATTGCTATCGCTACTATCGGTGCGAAGATACTTATGAACCTGCCGGCGTGACCAAGCCTCCCGTCAGCAACCGTAACCTGCAATACAGCCCCAGCGATCACTTCGCTGTCATCGCCTATTGCTCCAACGCTTACAGAGAATAACAAAAAGGTGTTTGCCCCAAAGGGCAAACACCTTTTCAGACTGTCAAAAAAGTCGTTTCATCACAGTGAAAAGAGAATCAAAAGAAAAATGGTTTGTGGAGTCATAATAAACACAAGCCGTTATTAATAATGGAAAGTCATCAAAGCAATTCCTTCTTTCCCTTGCGTTGCAAGGGATTCACTGTTTTCCGCCGCTACGCTCTCTACCGTACCCATGTACGCCGACGAGATCGCATC
>JAZQJG010000062.1:0-11252 GCA_045541535.1 Eubacteriales bacterium | reverse complement strand
TAAGACGGATGATCACGTCCACGCCGGAGGCGGCAGCCTTGGCTTCGGTATTCAGGAAAGAATGGGCGTAGTCCTTAAACATGGGAGAGGTGGAATATTTGGGTTTGCCACCCTCGGTGGTCAGCTCAAAACGGTCGTTCTTCACACGGGTGAAGAGGTAAGCACCGGCGGCCTCGTCATAGACGGGCAGGTAAGGATTGTTCTTGGAAAGAATCACGTTTTCCTTGGCAACGAGGATCATACCGTCGGCATTTTCGGCGGAGTTGATCAACTTGGAACCGTTAAAGCCAACCACGTAGGTGGCCGTTATGGTTTTGCCGTTGAGATCCAGCGTAATGCCGTTGGGGATGATCACCTGACCGGTGGTAACGCTGTCACGGAGTTTGACGGTCTGACCGTTCTTTGCGGCGGCAAAGGCATCCTCCACGGTGACGTAGATGGTGTTACCGATGGCGGCATCACCCGTCGTCAGCAGGGGCAGACCAAAAGCCTTGGGCTCCTCGGGATCGATCACGTGAATGGTGATCAGATGCTCGGCAAGCTTGCCGGTCTGGAAGGTCTGCTTGGGATTGTCGGCAGAGATCCAGCCGATCTGCCAATAGCCTGCGGTTACCGGATTGTACTTATACTTGGAGGTTGCCTCAATCACGGACTGCTTGGTAATATCAAGGGGCGTGTCGGAAATCGTTTCATCCAAATGATAGTAGAGGTGGGAGCCGCTGGTGATACTGGCCAATTGCATACCAACCCAGTCACCGGTCTTTTGCCAGGTGGCGGTGACGTTGATGGGCTCACCCAGTTTGTAAATAAACTTGTCGGCGGAGATCATACCGCTGGAGGAAACGTTGGTGCCGGTAGTGACGGAGATTTCGTCCAGTCGGATTACGTCACAGTTGGTGGAATATCCCATTTCGTCGGAATGGGAGTAAATCAAAATGTAATCGGCGGCGGCAGGAATGCTGACGCTCGCAAAGCCGATGGAAATGTACTGTGAAGCAAAGGAATCGCTGACGGTGGCGGTGGCAAAGGGCTGGGTGCCGAGGATGCCGCCATCCTTGTCTGCAAAGAAGAGTACCAGATCGTCCACCTTGTTGTCGGCAGGCAGCCAGCAGGTGGCGGAGCCACCGATGGTATTGTCAGCGGTGCGAATCAATTCGGCGGTCGTCATACCGTAGACGGGTGCTTCTACCACCGGATCTTCCTGATCGGGGGCGCCGTCGGCAGTATTAATAAGGTACTGTGCGGAGGTGACCCACTCACCGTTGATAAAGTCACGGCCGCGAACGAGGACTGCATTCTCGTAGACGTATACGTAGAAGCCTTCACTGCCGACTCTTGCAGTTTCTTTATTGCCGAGATATTCCTCGGGAATATAGCCGACGGAGGAGCAGTTGAAGGAGCTGGGGAAGTTTTCGTCGCCGATATAGGCGGAAATGGGACTGTTCAAAGGTGTATGGGTATGCCCGTTGAAGATAAAGACCTCGGGATAATTTTTAAAGAGGTTTTTCAGATCCGCATCGGTGGGAGAGAGTACGCCGTCGTCATCCGCAACGGTATCCGACAGGGTCTGGTGCATAATGACGAATACGGGACGGGTGGGATCCCGGTCGGCATCCAGCTGATTTTTGACCCAGGTAACGGTGGAAGCATTGAGTTTCATTCTGTTCTGGTCCAGCACGTCGGTACCCAGAGAGATAAATTTATATCCACCCTTGGTAAAGGCATAGGTCAGGGTGCTGAAACGCTCACCGCCGGCAAAGACGGCATCGGCGGGAATCATATCGCCAAAGTAATCAAAGAAGGGATCCTGATAGTCCGCCAGCGTCTTTCCGCTGGGAACGGGGAGATCAAAACGGAAGGTCTCGTGGTTACCGAAGGTGGGATAGAAGTCTGCGGCGCCCTCTACGGAGCCAAGGATCCCCAGAACCTTCTGATAATCGGCGTCGGTACCTCTGTCAGGCAGGTCGCCGTTGGCGAAGATGCCGATGGAGTTGGGGCTGACCGCCTTGATATCGTTGAGCATGGCATACATATGCTCGTCGTGATGGATACGATCCACGGTCTTGGATGCGATATGAAGGTCGCCCACCGCCTGGAATTCTGCCTTCAATGCGCCCAAAGAAGATGCTTTCAGCGCCGCATTTGCAGGCAGATCAACGGAGGCAAAGGTTTCGGACAGACCGCACTCTGCGGAATAGGTGTAGGCCAGAAGGAGGGTGGCGCCGGCGGGAACGAGCGTACCGTTTTTGATCCGGTTGGAGGTAACCTTTCCGGCCACCTTAAAGGGAGCAAAGCCGCTGTAACCCGCAAGCTTGCCGTTGGCATCCGCCCAGAAGAGATAGATGTCCTCGGCCCTGTGCCCTGTGGGCAGGGTGACGGTGACCACACCGTCGGCACGTCCCGTGCCGGGCTGATTCATATCATAGCTTACCTTGGTGGGAGCCAGAAGAACGGAAGTATCGTCACTTCTCTTGCTCATCAGGGGATCCAGATAGTAATAGGTCTGTGTACTGGCCGTATCGTTCGAAGCGGCGGGGGTCTGAATCAACTCACGAACGACACCGTTCTTAACGGCGTAGTTACCGCTGATATCTACGGCCGCAGTAGACTGATAAACATAAATGTCGTGAACGTAGTTGCCGACAAAGCGATTGTTCTTAAACTTCAACTGATCGGAATAGTTCTTTTTTGAGCCGGAATAGAACTGATAGGTCTGATGATCACTGGCGAGTGCATTGTCCTGATAGAAGGAGTTGCCTACCATGTTAAAGTAGATGTTCTCGGAGTTAATGCGAGAGGCCACGGAACGATTTTTATTAGCAGAATAGTTTTTATTATAAAAGTTTACAAAGGCGTTGTTGTAAAGGTTGGTAATGATCTTATTACGTGCTGAAACACCGGCGGTAAGGGAAGCTGTGCCGGCTGCGTTTTGCCAATCCAGATACATACCACGACCAACAGGGGCGGCAAACTGGTTGTTATGGATGGTCCACACCGCCTCGGTGGTGGGACCGTCGGCAGCGGAAGCACCATCAATAAATCTACCGGTGCATTGTGTATCCATATAAATGCCGCTGATGTCGGCGCGCTCGGCCGTCAGACAGAGAAATTCGTTGGCAACGGCGGCGGTGTACTTGATCACACGGACGTTTTCAATAGTGACGTCACGACGGAAGGTGTTGTAATTGCCGCTTTTCGCAGCATTCGGATACAAATTAAGAGGGGTTACCGTGGAATTAACGCTGGAAATATTTTTAAGTTTTACGTTCAGGTAGCCCTCAATGGTGGCGGCGTTGACGTTCAAGCTAGCGGCGCCGGTGAGCTGTACGCCGTCCACAACCATAAAGTCGGCATTGTCCGCAGTGTCGTTGACCAGCTTCAAGCTGCCGGTGATGCTCGACTCATCGCCGCGGTCGGGATTCACGGTCCAGAGATCTCTTTCATTCTGCCCCTTGACGTTGGGGTTGATGCCGAAGTTGGGGCCCAGAATGGTCAGGTTTTTGGTGGTGGTGTGCGCTGTGGAATAGGTGCCGGGGCAGAGATACATCGTACCGAAATCACGCACGGCGGCATCGGCCGTGGGAATATCGGCAAAGGCGTTGACACCCCAGTGAAGGGTAAAGGTCTTACCCCGCACGGTGAAGGTGGCGGGAACGTTGGCCTCGGTCCAGGAGGGGTTGACCAGCACGGCATCGTCGGGCAAGCTGTTTGAAGCGGTGACGGGCTTGCCGTTATAGAGCCCCTGGGTGGCGGTGACGGTAACGCCCGCACCGGGATTTTCGTCGTTGCTCTTAACGGTCATGGCCTCGTCCAGCCAGTACCACTCCTCGGTGGCCATGGAGGTCTCCACCAGCGGCGTGGGGCAGACGGCGCCGTTCACACAGCTGTAGTTACCGGAAACGTCCACGTTGGTTGTGCTCCATTTGAGGACGTACGCAATGGGGAAGTTGCCGATAAATTTGTTGGATTTTACAACGATCTGATCGGCATACGCACCACGGTTGGCATAGTCGATCCAACCGTAGATCAGGCCGTTTGCATTGGTGGTGCTGTTGTCGTTGTAAAAAGAGTTGCCGTAATAATTGAAATATACGTTTTGCTGTTTATCAAAACGGAAACCGACGGTGGCATCCACAAATACGTTGTTATAGATGTAGTTGATGATCTTACTGCGTTGAGAAACGCCCGTGGTCAGATCCTGACCGTTTGAGGCGGCCGTGAACCAGTTGATATACATCACTCTTGCCAGAGGTGATGCAAAGAAGTTGTCGTGAATGTTCCAATATACCTCGTCGGTGGGGCCGGTGGAGGCAGAAGCGGTAGCAAAGAAAGGCTTGGTACAGTTCTCGTCCATATACACACCGCTGACGTCCAGACCGTCGGCAGTAACGGTTAAAACGTTGGTTCCCTCGGTAAAGCCCTCTACACGCATATTGTCCACGGTGATATACCGCTTCATCAGGTTGGCTTCGCCATAATAAGAGGTTGCAAAGATAACGGGACCGGTTTGACGGTCAATTTCTGCAACATAAATATTTTTAATCTTAAGATCCACGTAGCCGGCGCCGCCGTTGTTGGCGGTGAGCTGTGCATCGTCACTCATCTTGATACCGTCAATGGTGATGGAGGCATAATCACTGTAGACTTTGTTGGCATCCATACCCAGATAAATTCTGCATTCAATGACGGTCTCCCCTAAACCACGCTCGGGATTGAGGGTCCAGGGATCGCTCTCCTTGGCGCCGCGGATATTGGGGTCAATACCGTGCTTGGCACCAAGCAACGTCAGGCTCTTTTTGATGGTGAAGTTCTGGGTATAGCCGCCGGCGCACAGATAGACCGTGCCGCCCTCGGGCGCTGCATCCACCGCTTTCTGTGCGTTGGCGTATGCATTGCGCTCCCACACCAGATCGTAGGTGCGGCCGTCCACCGTATACTGCGCAGGCAGGTTGGCGGGGGTCCAACTCAGATTAACAAAAATCATATTGTCCGTCAGGGCCTCATCAGCCGTGGCGGCCGTTGCAACAGACAGGGACAGGGTACCCATCATAGACAGGCACAACAGCAAGCTGAGCAACAAACAAAGGACTCGTTTTGCGTTCATTTGCAATTCTCCTTTCAGATTTGGGCGGAAGTTGACATTCCACCACTCCTATGATACCATTATATAGGAAATCGTCCGAAAACAAATAGATTTTTGTTCGTTATGATGGACTTTTGTACGCAAAGGGGGAGCAAACACGTGAAAGACGAAAACATTACGCGGTATCACCTGAATTTTAATCTGAGCCACGAAAATCACACAAAGCCCAAGAAGCCCGGCAATTATTGTCTGATCTATCTGTTGGAGGGCGCCGGCTTTTTAAAGATCGACGAAGAGGTCTACCCGCTGGAGGTGGGCCAATGCTTTTTCCAGCCGGCAGGCGTTGGCTACTCCTATTGGTCGGAGGGCGGCAAGCCGTGGAAATATATGTGGCTGTTGCTGGGCGGTCCCCTCTTTGACGAGATCCTGCCGAAAACCGGCTTTTTCGCCCGCGTCCCCATCACCACCTGCACCGACGAGCAACGGGAACTGCTGGAGGCCATCCTTTCCAAGCGGTACAGCTATCACGGCAGCGAATATTACGACACCTTGGGGCAAGCGGTGCGGCTGATGGCCTCCTTTATCGCCTCCTTTCCCTCGGAAGAACAACTGGTGGTGGACAGCTCCACCAAATCCATTCTCAATTTTATCGGCGCCAATCTCCATCGGGGTGATTTGAGCGTGGAGCTGTTGACCCAAGTGACGGGACTGGGCCGCACCCAACTTTATGAAAAGTTCAAGCATCGCCAACTGTCCTCCCCCGCCCACTATATCCGTTCCTTGCGCATCACCAAGGCCAAGCATCTCTTGCGCTCTACCGAGCTACCGGTCGCTCAGGTCGCCTTTGCCGTGGGCTTTGAGGACCCACTCTATTTTTCCCGTGTCTTCAGTAAACTGGTTGAAAAATCCCCCACCGAATACCGCAAATGGCATCACGCCGGCGATTCGAAAAAGTAAGCAGCGGAGGAGTATCTGCAGCCCCCTCTATAGGTCGCCGCATTTGCGGCGAGTGAAATTTTTACGCCGTTGGCGCAAAAGTGAAATGTTGCCTGTGACAACGTGAAATATGCGATTTTCGCATCGCACAAAATCGCAAATGAAATTCCAAAACCACCTTGCGGTTTTGGAGTTACTGCCCGCAGGGCAAAAGCTGATTTTAACGGCTTTTGGCAAAGCCAAAAGGCTACCGAAATTGTTCATTGTTCATTGTTCACTAAATAAAAAAGACACCCAAGGGTGTCTTTTTTATTTACTTCTTCATCACCCAGACCTGCATATCGTCCTCGCCGCGGTTGGCAAAGGCATAATAGGGAATAAAGCGCAGGGTGGTGGGCTCGGTTTTGGTGGGGGTGTAGGGGGCGTAGAGGGCGGGCTGTTCGGCGGTGACCACGCCCGACGCCTCCAGCAAAGGATAGCCGCCGTAGGTTTCCGTCAGGGTGGTGACGGGGGCGTCGGCATCCACCCGCAGGCGGAAGAGAGATGCCTGTTGATCCTGTCCCTCCATACAATAAACGATGGGGCCCCGCATCAGGGCCACCCGACCGATATCCTCGTGGACACGGTGGGAGGCGGTGTAGAACACCGGCTTCATCACAAATTCAATGGTCAGGCTGTCGGTATCGAAATAGAGATACCCCTTTTCCTCGGTGTAGGGAGCATCGCAGACGATCTCGTCGCACCAATAGGGCAGACGCAGGGTGAGCTTTTTGCCGGGGCAGGTGATCTGTACCTTGCCGTCGGCGGGATAGAGGGTGCGCATTTGGACGGTGGTGCCGTCCACCTTGCCCTCGGTGGCAATATACTGATGTACGTAGAGTCGCTCGTCATCATAGGTATAGGCATACTCGGCAATGCTGGGGACGATACGGGTGATATTGGGAGGACAGCAGGAGCAACCGAACACCTTTTGCCGCACGGTTTTGGGGTTGTAGCCCTGGGGAATGCCCACACGTTCTTTATCAATTTCCAACGGATTGGAATAGAAGAAGGCGTCACCCGACAGGGAGAGGCCGGAGATCATACCGTTATACAGGGCCCGTTCCACGGCGTCGCCGTATTTGCCGTCAAGCTCGGTGCGATAGAGACGGGCGCCGAAGAGCACCATGGCCAGAGCGGCGCAGGTTTCGGTATAGGCCTCCCGATTGGGCAGATGGTAGGGCAGAGTAAAGCGCTCGCCCACCTTTTGGGAGCCGTAGCCACCGGTGATGTACATCTTCTTTTGGTACATATCGTCAAAAAGGGCGCGCACTGCCTTACGCAGACCGTCGTCGTCCAGTTCTTCCGCCAGATCCGCCATACCGCAATACATATACAGGGCGCGCACCGAATGACCCTCGGCGGTTTCCTGCTCACGGACAGGCAGATGGGACTGGCAATAATCCTGCTCCTTCGTAAATACCGTATGCTCGGCATCCTTTGCCTCGATGCCACGGCGATCAATAAAGAAGGCGGCCAGATCCAGATACAGTTTTTCTCCGGTGACCTCGTACATACGGTAGAGCGCCAATTCAATTTCCTGATGGCCGGGGGTGGCGAAGGCGGCGGATTGCTCCTCCACAAAGATCTTGTACACCAACTCGGCATTTTTGCGGCAGACCTCCATCAGGCGGTCGTCGCCGATATCGTGGAGGGCCACGGCGGCCTCCATCATATGCCCCAGCGAATACAGCTCATGCTTGTCACGGTTGGAAAAACGGGGCCACTCGGCGTGGGGGGAATTAAAATAGGAATTATAATAGCCGTCCTCGGTGATGTTGTTTTCAATGGTGGTGATCAGGGCATCCACCAGATTCCACAGCTTTTCATCGGGATGCTGTTTGAGGATATAGGCGGCGCCCTCCATCCACTTCACCACGTCACTACCCCAGAAAATATGGGGCTTGATGCCGTGATCCTTGCAATCCATGGTGGCATTGCGGCCGGTTTCCTCAAATCGGTCGTACACCGCCCAGATGGTTTTGTCCAACACGGTCTGTTGCCGTTCGGCCCAAAAACCCTCGGTTACGGTGAGATCATAAAAAGGCACTTTTTTCATCACAATTCCTCCTTGCGATTTCTTTTCACTTGTAGTATACTGAAAAAAGCAGACCAAAACAAGGAAAGAGAGCGGATATTTTATGAGAATTCCCGACATTTCCCCGCCCCGCTTTGACAATGGCGGCCGTTTCACCTCCCAAGGGGACTGGTGCCACGGAAAACGAGTGATCGACAGCTATGAGCTGATATTGGTCACCCGCGGCGTCGTCTATCTGGAGGAGGACGGCATCCGCCACTCCCTGCAGGCGGGAGACTATATTATTCTCCATCCCCATCGGCCCCACGGGGGCTGGCGGGTTTCCAAAGAAGAGGTGCAGTTTTACTGGCTCCATTTCCGGAGTGAGGAAGCCTTTCCCCTCCCCTTCACCGGCACCGCCCCCAATTCGGAGATCTTGGTGCAAAACGCCCGTCAATTATTACAGATCCAGCAATCCCACGCCCATCCCCCCACGGCGGGTGATCATATGCTTTTCGTACTGCTCAGCGAGCTGTTGGTACAACGGCAACAGCAAACGCCCCGCAATGCTCTGGCCATCAAAACGCTGGAATACATCCGCGCCCATTCCGACCGTCCCATCACGGCGGCCGAGGTGGCCGAGGCGCTGGGCTATCACGCCGATCACCTCTCCCGGGTGCTGAAGGCCTACAGCGGCACCACCGTAGGCGCCCAGATCATCCAACAACGGCTGGCCCGGGCCCGTTGGTTGTTGCAGACCACCGAATACTCCGTGTCACGGATCGCGCTGGAGTTGGGGTATACCGATCCCAATCTCTTTGAAAAGTTTTTTGCCTATCATATGGATATGCCCCCCGGAGCGTATCGCAATTCCTTCACCGAAACGTATACCAATCACAAATAGAGGTTATGATTATGCGACGTTTAAAGCTTGCCTGTTATACCACCAATATTTCTATGTCCGTGGTGGGCAATCTGCCCCCCGTGCTCTTTCTCACCTTCCGTGAGCTCTACGACGTGTCCTATTCCCTGCTGGGGCTGTTGGTGCTCATCAACTTCGTCACCCAGCTTGGGGTGGACCTGATCTTTTCCTTCTTCTCCCACAAGTTTAACATTCCCCTGACCGTCAAGCTCACCCCGGCCATTGCCATGGTGGGGCTGATCTTTTACGCCGCCACCCCCTGGCTGTTTGCCGGCAACGAATATGCGGGACTGGTGCTGGGCACCGTCATCTTTTCCGCCGCCTGCGGTCTGGCGGAGGTACTCATCAGCCCCGTCATTGCCGCTC
Source organism: Eubacteriales bacterium (assembly GCA_045541535.1). Classification (GTDB taxonomy): domain Bacteria; phylum Bacillota; class Clostridia; order Oscillospirales; family QAKW01; genus Firm-08. The sequence goes on along the minus strand of JAZQJG010000062.1, from coordinate 1,889 downwards.
TGCCCGCCGAGGATCCTGACAGAGAAATGAGCAAGCTCCATTCCATCTACGCCTGGGGCGTGGTGTTCGTGATCATCTTCAGCACCCTGTTTTTGCTGGCCTTCGGTAAGACCAACTGGCCCTATCTGACCCTGCTGTTGGGGCTGATTCCCCTCACCTCCGCCCTGCTTTTTGCCGGCAGTAAAATTCCGACGATGGACACCCCCGAGCACACCGGCGACGTGGTTTCCTATTTCAAAAATCCCGGGCTGTGGCTGTGCGTGGGCGCCATCTTTTTGGGCGGCGCCTCGGAATGCACCATGGCTCAATGGTGCTCGGGCTATCTGGAGCAGGCGGCGGGCCTACCCAAGGTATGGGGTGACGTGTTCGGCGCCGCCATGTTCGGTATGATGCTGGGTCTGGGCCGCAGTCTGTATGCCAAAATGGGCAAACGGCTGGGACGGGTACTCTTTTTCAGCGCCATCGGCGCCACGGTCTGTTATCTGGTGGCCGCCCTCAGCCCTCTGCCCCTGTTGGGCTTGATCGCCTGCGGACTGACCGGATTGTGCACCGCTATGATGTGGCCCGGCAGTCTGGTGGTGGCGGAGCAACGCTTCCCCACCGGCGGTGTGTTTATCTTTGCCATTATGGCCGCCGGCGGCGATCTGGGCGCTTCGGTGGGCCCCCAGCTCATCGGTGTTATCACCGACACCGCCCTCACCAACCCCGCCGCCCTTTCTCTGGCAAAGAGCCTTGCCCTCTCCCCCGAACAGCTGGGAATGAAGGCGGGAATGCTCATCGGCGCCCTCTTTCCCCTCATCGCCATCCTGCTCTTTGCCCGCATCCGCAAAAACCGAAATGAATAGGAGCATCGTATGCAACCGTTGATTCGATCTATTAAATCCATGACGCAAAGTGAATATGAGCGCTGTGTGGCGCTGATGACCCCTGCCCGTCGGGCGGCGGTGGAGGCCCTTACAAACGAAGCGGCCCGACGTCGTACGGTGCTGGGCGAATGGATGGCCAAATGCGCCTTGGCCGAGGGCACGGGCCAAAGGGTGGAACAGATCCGTCTGGAGCGGGACAACCATGGCAAGCCCTACGCCGTGGACCTGCCCCTGTTTTTCAGCATCAGTCATTCGGGAGAGTGGGTGGCCTGCGCCGTAAGCGATCAGCCGGTGGGCATTGATATGGAGGGGATCCGCCCCGTGGAGCCCCGAGTGGCCCATCGCATCTGCCATCCCGAGGATCTGCCCTTTTTGGAAGGAAAAACCGAGGCAGAAACGATGCAAAAATTCTTTCTTTTGTGGACGGCCAAGGAGGCCTGGGGCAAACGGGAAGGCACCGGCCTGCAAAATATCCGTGAGATTCCCCTCTCTCGCATCCTCCCCCGCTGTCACCGGATCACCACCGAGGAATACGTAGTTTCCGTGGTGGAATAACGGAAACTGCGGAATTCCGGCAGCCTTTTGGTTTTTGCCAAAAGCCATCTATATGGTGTGTGCGCAACCCGGCGCGACACCTTACATACAAAATAAACCAAAAGGGGACTGTCCCCTTTTGGTTTATTTTTGATTCACGATAAATGCGAGCAATTTTGATGACCCGCCCGGTGCGCAAATGAGCGTGAAATTTAGATGGAGGTTTTGCGGAGCAACACCATTCCATAATTGTTCATTGTTCGTTATTCATTGTTCACTAACTGAAAAAGACACCCTCAGGTAGGTTTGGCTTAGGGATAAGCCCAACCTACAATGATATCCATTTGCTCTGCAAATGGAAGAGATACGGCAAAGCCGTATGATATAGGCTTCGCCTATGATATATTTTCTTCGAAAATATGAAGGAACAAAAATCGTCCGTTGTGAACACAACGGACGATTTTTTACCATAATATGCCCCTTTGGGGC
>JAZQJG010000061.1:0-18845 GCA_045541535.1 Eubacteriales bacterium | reverse complement strand
CGGTGCCAACGCCAATGAAGCGATCTACGGAATCAGCAAAGCGGATTTTATCGCCAAACTTCAAATTTCCTTAAAAGAAACCGCCGAAACAGAATATTGGCTTCGATTGCTGATTTTATCAGAATACATAACCGAAAAAGAGGGAAAATCACTCCTTGATGACTGCTTGGAAATTAAAAAGATTCTAATTTCCACTCTTAATACTGCGAAAGAAAACAAATAATTGAATTCCTTCAAGCGCGCCAAAAAGTGCCGAGAAATCAAGGTTTCTCGGCACTTTTACTTTTTATTTCTCAATCATTTTTCTTGAGTGAGTTTTATTGTTTTTGGGGAGCAAATCAAAATCGAACTTTTACCGTTCCCCGACCTAAATCTTGCTAATTTGAGCAGGCGTATGTTCCATCCATCGACTTTTTCTCATTTTTTATTGAATTAAAGCAAAAAATGTGGTAAACTTATAATTGCCAAACCATTTGAATATAAAATCAGGGGCAATTTCTCTTTTTTTACAGGGATAATTATACCTTTTTTAGTCATACTCAAATTGTGAATTTGATAAAAACGCAGATTCCTTCAATTTGAGTGTGCTATATTGCCCTTTATATTGAATTGGTTTGGCGACTATCGGAGTTTGCGTTTTTTGTGCGGTTACTTCGGTAGCCGCACTTTTTATTTTATGGGGGCAAAAATGAAAACCATGTTGCTTATAGGAATTAGTTGTTGTGTTGGTGTACTTATTGGAGTTCTAATACACGCTATAAAAAACAAATCGCTTAACTTGCCTGAAATAATTATTGGAGTAACAGCCGCTATTCTTTCTATCTTATTAGCCTGTCTGTTTAATGACAATATAAAAGATAACAACGATACCTTTACTAATAATTTAATGCCCAGCTCATCAATATTAACTACCGATACCGCAAGTACAACCGAACCCACAAAGAACACTGCTGAATCTGTCGCTGATGCGACTACGGGAGAAAGCAATTCTTCTACCGAATCTATAAACAATAACAAAGAGAACATCTCGACGTCTCAAGATACAACAAGTACAGATGAAACAACACCACCAGAAAGCAAACCAACCGAACCTGAACTTCCTAAAGAACCACAATCTATTCCCATTAAAAAATTAATTCTAAAAAGTTCCAGCGAAAACTACAACATATCTCAAACAGAATTTGACCCACGAGGAAAAATGTATACTAACATAATTCGTTTAGATAGTAGCGCTGTTAACGGAATAGGCTACAGAGGAAAATTAGAATTATACACAGAACGAAAGTATTCAACTTTTAGTTGTTCCTTTGTGCCGGAAGCCAATTACTCTACAAATAGTGGTGCAGGTGCATATATAGAAATTTATAAAGATGATGTTTTAACTTATACCTCAGATTTGATTACATATAAAACAACCTCAATTGATGTAAATTTAGATATTCAAAATGTAGAGTATTTGAAAATAAAAATAATCAATGTAAATAAAAACTATCCATATATGGCAAATGCAGACACATTGATATGTAACGCTTTTGTGATGGAATAAAAGGAGATAACAACAATGCAAATTGAAAATCCAAAGAGAAGAATAGTTGAAGATCTAAAAATCCGCAACAAAGACAATATGAAATGTATTGCCGGTGAATACTTTGGCAGCAAGTTTACATATGCTCAAACTTTCAAAATGTTTCAAGATTATAAAAAGGCATTTATTGCAATCGATGGCTTAAACGAAGACACCATTACCATTTCCGCTCCTTCTACTATTGCGTCCGTCAATGCTTTCTATGGTGCGTTGGATGCCAACAAGGTTGTCAACATGACCGGCCCTGGCTTCCTTCACGCCTATACCGAACAATACACCAAACGTCTTAACAGCAAAACGGTTGTGATGTTTGATAGTTTCTTGAATGATGATTTGGTTGCAAAGTTTCATGCTGCAGGTGTAAAAAATCTTATTGTTACAAGCATTACAAATTATATGAACCCACTTGTTAAGATAATTGCAACGAAAAAGGGGTTAATCAGCGGAAAAGACTATTTGGACGAATATGCACGAACTCATAGCGGATTACCTCAAGGTATGGAAATGATACGCCTTAAAGACTTTGCAAAACTTGGCTCAAAAATCAAAGAAACCTATGATTTTGAGTACGAAGAAAACAAACTTGCAGCCTATTTCTTGACCGGTGCTACTACAAGTCAGTATCCGAAATGTGTTAAGATTTCTGTTGACGGTTTCACGAAAATGGCTCGTATATATGACGAATTATGGTTTGATTTTAAACCCGGTGATAGAAATACCGTGTTTATCCCGTTGTTCTATGCAACCGGGGCTATCCACGGTGTGCACGCAGGTTTGTTTGACGGGATGACCTTGATTTACAAGCCTAAGTATGACCGATTCGCCTTTGCGAAGGATTTGGCTGAAACTAAGGCGAATATTGCTCTCGTTGCTCCGAGCCATGTTGCAACTTTGGAAGAAGCGGGTTTGGAAGACAATGCTCTTAATCATTTGAAATATATCTTCATTGGTGGCGAAGCAATTATGCCTGCCGCTATGGAAAAATTCAGAAAAACCGGTGACCGCTTGGGTATTCAGTATATTCTTAATGGTTATGGTATGACAGAAACTGGCAGTATGTCAGGCATCTCAGATAAGGAGTCTAAAGGAGAAGATGTTACTGTTACACCCGTACCCGGTGTTGAATATCGCATTGTCGATCCCGTTACAAGAGAAATTCTGCCCGATAATGTTCGTGGTATTCTTGAAAAGAAATCTCCTTGTGCGACACTTGGTTATTTTGAAGAAGAAAAGAACAAAATTCTATTTACCGAAGATGGTTGGATAAATACGGGTGATGTGGCGGTTCGTTATAGCAATGGTAAATATCGTATTTTTGGTAGAGGAACTGATTGCTTTACTAATAGTGGAATTACCTATGCAATGTATGACATTGAAGAACAAGCATTAAAACATCCTGACGTTGCTGAAGCAGAAGTGATCAAATTTGAAATCAATGGAGAAGAATATCCGGCCATGGTTGTTGTTCTAAACAGTAATGCTGTTGACAGAATTGCAGACATCACAAAAGAACTCTGCTCTATTGATGTTGCGGGTATGGAGCACTTTATTGGTATTCGGTTTGTTGATAAGTTTAAGACACATCCTGTTACTTCAAAGCGTGATTATCTTTCTCTGCAAAATGATAAGAACGGATATTTCTTTGTGGATAAAAATGGAAATGCTTTTATAAGCAATGTTGGTGAGAAAAAACGAGAGATTAGAAAAGACGATATAACAGTTGTAACTATTTTATAATAAGACATAACACATTTATCATTACCCTAAAACTACTGTCCTTGCTAATTGCTTGCTAATCGTACAACGTAAAACAACATAGTATTAGCAGTAACGGCATAATACAGAATAACACTTCAATATTAAAAATCCCCTGACAACAGGGGATTTTTAGGTATTATAAAGGATGCCACTTCTATTTCCCTCGGTATCTCCTAATGGCTAGTTGTGGGTTCGATTCCCCCAGGGGGTGCCAAAAGCGGCGAGATTTTCTCGCCTAAAAGAAGAAAGAATAAAGAATAAATAAGAAATAATAAACGGATTGCAAAACTTCGCGCCGCTCTCATTTTTTCTTTATTCTTTATTCTTTTTTATTTATTCTTTAAAAAGGTTACATACAAATCTTCCTTTATCAATAGCTTTATCTTAATCATATAAGTTAATAAAAAAGAGAAACTTCTCTTTTTTTGGCAAAGAAAAAAACTGCCCATCAGGGCAGTTTTTTCTTTGAACAAGTTTATTTTGCGGCGGTGATGCCGGTGATATGGGTGTTGATTCCCTCATACCAATAGGCAAAGCCTTCCACGTCTACCTTGTCGCCGGCCTTCAAAGAGCCAACAGCCTTGTAAACGTCGGTGTCGGCGCCGGTCAGATAGGCCTCTACACAGAAGCTGTAGGAAGCGCCGTTCAGGCCCAGCGTTACGTAGATATCGTCACCGGGCTCGCCGTTTTTGTACTCAATCTTCTCAACGGTCATACCCTTAAAGGTGGCCAGCTGATTTTGATAATTGATCAACTCATCAGTACCCAGCTTGTCGGTCAGGTCCACGGGCTCGGCAACGTAGTTGCCCTCCAGTACCTCGTAGGTAGCGTCAATGATCTCTACCTCACCGGACCACTCGGCCTTAAAGCCCTTGACACGGATCTTGGCACCCTTGACCAGCTTGGTGTCGTAATCTTCCTTGGAACAGGGCATCTCGTAGACGAAAAATGCGCCGTCCTCATTCTGGGTGTAGAAGGTGGCAACGCCAACGCCGTCCTTTTCCCACCAGCCCTGCTTGGCCTGTACGTAAGTGTCCACGGTGACCTCTGCCTCCAGCGCAGCTTCCGTATATTCCTTATAGCTCATAACGCCTTCCGCATTTTCACCCTCGGAAGCACAAGCTGCCAGAGAAAACAGCATAACGGCCGCCAGCAACAATGCGATGATCTTTTTCATAACGATACACTCCTTTTAATAATATTTGGATGATTGTATTATACTCTCATTTTTTGGAAAAATCAATACGTTTATATTTTTTTGCAGTGCGCCGCTTTTGGAACAGCAAATACACCGCCATACCTACCCAGCAGATGCCGATACCGGCCAACAACGCCACGGCGCCCGTGGGCAAGGGGCCCAGCTCCGGTTGCTCGCGGGTGGCGCTGATCTGATTGAGCCGATACAGGGAAACCATCTCCTCGTACAGATCCTCCAGATATCCGTCGTCCACCGCCTGCTTCCGACGCACGCTTTTGTTAACGCTTTCAATCAATTGACCGGCGGCGTTGCGCAGGGAAGCGGAGCCGTTGAATACGGGGGTAACAAAGGTATGGTCGATGTTATTCAACAACAGCTTGGTGGCCTTGAGCTTGATATCATAGTGCATTTCCCCGTCCTTGCCCTCGTCGGCAAGATAGCGGGTGTATACCTCGCTGTTTTGGGCGGAGGTGGTAACGGGGCAATAGCCCTCGGTTTGGGAATAGGCGATCTGCACCCCGTCGGTGAGCATAAACTGACAGAAGAGCCAGGAGGCCAATACCTCTTGGGGATCCTCCTTATTAAAGACGCACATAGAAGGACCCTGGGAGATCATAGCCGGCTGCGCGGGATCAAATTGGGGTACGGTCATTACCGCCGTTTCAAATTCCACCAATTTGTCCTCGTCGATATCCACCAAGGGCGCCGCCGAGCCCATCCAGGTGGCACCCGCCGTGGAATCCACCGCAAAGATACATTGTCCCGCATTGAGGAAGTTGGCGGGGTAGCCTGCCAGCTTGAAGGTGTTGAAAGCACCGCTCTGCACGTGGTCGGCCACCGTTTTCAACAGCTCGTCGGTGGTTTCGTTAAAGAGCTCCACCTTACCCTCGGCCGTGGAATAGCCCGCTCCCTTTTGCCGGAGCATCTGGATCATCATATTATCGGTGGATTTGTAGAGGAAGGGAATCATCACCTTCTGGCCGTTGACGGCGAAATTACCGTCGGCATCCTTGGCCATTGCCGCCTCGCTGACCTGCCAGACGAAATCCCACGTCAGAGTCTCGGGCAGGGTGAATCCCAGTTTTTCCACGTAGGTCTTGTTGACGTAGCAGGCCTCGGTACTGCGCATAAAGGGCACTGCGTAATGATGGCCGGCAAAGGCGCATTCGGACAAAAAGCGGGGCACGATCTCCGACACCGTGGGAGCGGCGAAGCGTACCTCGCTACCGCCCAAGCCGTACTGTTCGTCGGCAAACAGCTCGTCCAGCGGTACCACCGTGTCCTGACCGGTGAGATAGGTGGCAATATGGTCGGGATAGGTAATGCACACGTTGGGGGTGGTATCGGTGGCGATATTGGTGATGACGTCGTTATAAATTTTACCGTAGTCGGTGTACAGGCGCAGATTAACCTTGATATTGGGATACAGCGCTTCAAAGTCGGCAATGGCCTGTTTGTAAATGTTGACCTGGGTCATATTGGTATCGTTTTTGGCCCAGAAGGAGATCTGGTAGTTACGGGAGGTATCAAAGGTATCGGGCAGGACAAAGGCTCCCTTGGATCTGGCGCCGTGGCAAGAGGTAAGCAACAATAGGCAAAGCAAACAGCAGGCAAGACAGCGTTTCATCCCTTCATACCCCCTCTCGACACACCGGCCATAATCTTCCGGCGGAAGATGAGAAAGAGGACGATCAGCGGAATGCTGATCACCACCACCGCCGCCATCATAGCGGGGATATTATCCCGTCCAAAGCCGTTTTCCCTGATCTCCTGAATACCGCCGGAAACCAGAAAATAGGCCTTTTCATCGGTGATCAGTCGCGGCCAGACGTAAGAATTCCAACACTCGATCACCTTTAAGATGGTGATGGTGATCACCGTGGGACGACAGATGGGCACCATTACCTTGGTCAGGTAACGGAAATCGCTGGTACCGTCCACCTTAGCGGCACGGTACAGCTCGTCGGGGATCTGGGCAAAGTTTTCCTTGAGCAGATAAATATAAAATACCGAGGTCACCGACGGCAGGATCAGACCGGTAAAGGTATTACGCAAATTGAGATCGGTGACGGTGACAAAGTTGGTGATGATCACCAATTCACCGGGGATCATCATCAAGGACAAAAAGAGGACGAACACCAGCTCCTTCCCCCGAAAATCCAGACGGGCGAAGGCAAAGGCCGCCAGAATGGTAACCATCAGCATCAGCGCCGTGGTGATCAGGGTGAAGATCACGGTGTTGAGAAAATAAGTGCCCAAGGGCACCTCGGTAAAGGCGGAAAGATAATTGTCAAAGGTGGGAGACAGGGTATACAGCTTGGGGATCCATTCGGAGTTGTAGGCGCCGTAATCCTTTACAGAGGTGAGCACCATCCAATAAAAGGGAAAGAGCACCACCAGCGCCCACACCGCCAAAAAGAAGTAAGTGAGGGTGCGTCTGACCCGCTTTTTCCGTGTGGCCAGCTTTTCCAGTTTTTCATAATCCATACGCCCACCTCCTTTAGTAATGAACGTTTTTACGGCTGACCAAAAGATTGATACAGGTGATGGTCAGCACGATGGCAAAGAGGATGATGGCAGCCGCCGCCGCATAGGAGGGATAGCCGCCGGAGGTCCCATAGAGCATATCGTAGATATAGCCCACGATGGTGTTCATCTCGCTGGCGTTGAGATCGGTACCGAAGAGGGCCACCGCATCGGAATAGGCCTTGAAGGCGCCGATAAAGCCGGTGATCACCAGATAAAACACGGTGGGAGAGATCATGGGCAGGGTGATCTTACGAAAAATGCGGGAGGGAGAGGTGCCGTCCAGACGGGCGGCATTATAATAGCTCTGATCCACCGAGCACAGCGCACTGGTGAGGATCAGCACCTTAAAGGGCATTACCACCCAGATGGTGTACACGCACAGGGTGAGCATCTTGGCCCAATAGGGACCGCCGATGAAATCAACAGGGCTGATGCCGAAAAGAGAAAGCACCGTATTGATTAGGCCGTCGCTGTAGGGCGTTTGCTTGAAAAGGATCATAAAGACCAGACCCACCGCCAGCGTGTTGGTGACGTAGGGCAGGAAAAAGACGGTTTGAAACAGCTCCCGCAGTTTTTTGATGGAGCTCAGACCCACCGAGATCAGCAGGCCCAGCCCCGTGGACAGGGGCACCGTACAGATGACCAGAATAAAGGTATTTTTAAGAGCCTGCAAAAAATAGGGATCGTGGAGCACGTAGGCAAAATTATACAGCCCCACCCCTTGATAGGTTTGGGAAGCGGAGTTGTACCCTTCCTCCAGAGAGTAGATAAATACGTCGATCAGAGGATAGACCATAAATACTCCCAGAAACAGGATGGCAGGCAACAGGTACAACCAGCCCTTACAGTTATTTTTCATATTTTGTTCCCCGTTTGCTTGTCAAAGATGAAAATCTTATTTTTCTTGATACCAAAGCGGATCTCACCGGTGGAAACGTCGGGCATTTCGTCGGCGTCCACAATAGCGCGGAACACCTCGGAGCGCAAAGCGGGATGGGTGGCAACGACGCTGACGTCTCTGCCCATCACCTCCACACGTTCACAGCCGCAACTGAACACACCTTCCCCGTCGGTGGTAAAGCCCTCGGGACGGATGGCCACGTCCACCGGCCGATCGGGTGCGTCTACGGTCAGCACCGCTTCCTCGCCGATATACACCTTGCCGCCACGGATCTCACCGTCAAAAACGTTGATGGGCGGGGTGCCCAAAAACTTGGCCACAAACAGATTGCAGGGATCGTCATATACCTGTTGGGGCTTGCCACATTGCTGGAGTACTCCCTCCTTCATCACCACTACCCTGTCGGAAATGGACATAGCCTCCTCCTGATCGTGGGTGACGAAAACAGTGGTAACGCCGGTGGTGCGCTGGATGCGACGGATCTCCTCCCGGGTCTGCAAACGCAAACGGGCATCCAGATTGGAAAGGGGCTCGTCCAGCAGTAAAATACGGGGCTCCTTAACCAGGGCGCGGGCAATGGCTACCCGCTGTTGCTGACCGCCGGAAAGTTCGGCCGGCTTGCGATTCATCAGTTGATCGATCTGCACCAATTTGGCAACTTCATACGCCATATCGGCCATTTGTTGTTTGGTGAGTTTGTCCTTACCCTTGCGGTTTTCCAGAGGGAAGGTAATGTTTTGCATCACCGTCAGATGGGGATAAAGGGCATAGTTTTGAAACACCAGTCCCACCCCACGGTTTTCAGGAGGCAGGCTCGTCACGTCGTCCTCCCCGAAAAGAATGGTGCCGCCGGTGGGCACAAGCAGACCGGAGAGCAAATTAAGAATGGTGGATTTGCCGCAGCCGGAGGGGCCCAACAACGCCACCAGTTGCCCGTCCCCGATCTCCAGCGTAAAATCATTGACCGCCAGCACGGGCTCCGGCTGCTTTTTGTTACGGGAGGGGAACGCTTTTGTCAAATTTTGCAGAGTAACCTTCATATGTATCCGTCCTTTCCGACGTGGTTTTACAAGGGTATTATATACCTTTTCTTTCCTGATTACAAGATGTCGCAAAAAGTAAAAGAGTGCCTGTAACGAATTACAGGGCACTCTTTTTTATAGGAAGAGGTTATTTTTTGTTTTCACAACTGCAACAACTGCCGCAGTTGCCGGAGCAGGTATTGCTGTCGGGGCAACCGATGCACTTTTTTCCGCTCTTTTTGGCGCGGATGACGTACCAGGCGGCGCCTGCCACGATGGCAAGTAATACAATGATCAAAACAACGTTTTCCATCTTACTTCTTGCCTTTCAACGCATATTCGGCGGCGAACTTTTTCTCGGTGTTAGCAATGAGGAACAAGACCACACCCACCATAGCCACTACGGCAATGAAACCGGGCAGGAAGCCTGCGCCCACGGTACCGGCGGTGAGAAGGGTACCGATCTGGTACACCAAAAAGCCTACGGTATAGCCAACGCCCAGTTGCAGGGCGATGCCGCCCCACAGCCATTTACCGCTCTTCATTTCCGCATTCATAGCGCCGATGGCGGCAAAGCAGGGCGGGGAGAAGAGGTTGAACATCAGGTAAGCAAGTGCTGCCACCTTGGTAATGGCGAAAGCGGCGGCAACGTCGGCGCCGGCGCCTTCCATCAGGGCCAGTTCTTCCGTATCAATGAGATTTTCAAGACCCACAAAGCAGACGGCCAGGGTGCCCACCACGTTTTCCTTGGCGATAAAGCCGGTGATGGCGGCGGCGGCCAACTGCCAGGACAGCACGCCCACCACCGGTACCAACAAATAGGCAAAGGGACCGGCGATGGAGGCCAGAATGGAGGTATCCGCCGTTTCGGTGGGCGTGAATTTCCAGGTGAAGGTCTGCATGATCTGCACGGCGGTGTTACACAGCAGAATGATGGTAGCCGCCTTGACGATATAGGACCAACCACGGGCGCACATCGACTTGAAGGCTCTCCAGAAGCTGGGTACCTTGTACTCGGGCAGTTCAATAATAAAGAAGGATTTTCTGTGTTTATAACCGGTGATCTTGTTGATGAGCAGTGCGCCGAGGAAAATGATCAGAATACCTGCAAAATACATCAGCGTACCCACCCAAGAGGCATCCCCGAAGAAGGCGCCTGCAAAGAGGGAGATGACCGGGAGCTTTGCGCCGCAGGGCATAAAGGGCGTAAGCATAGCGGTGGCTCGGCGCTCCCGCTCGTTGCGGATGGTGCGGCACGCCATAACGCCGGGAATGGCACAACCGGTGCCGATGACAAAGGGAATGACGGATTTACCGGACAGACCCACCTTTTTAAAGATGGGATCCAGCACCACGCTGACGCGGGCCATATAACCGCAATCCTCCAACAGGGCAATGAGGAAGTACATTACCATAACCAAGGGAAGGAAGCCAACGACGGCGCCCACACCGCCGATCACACCGTCCACCAACAGAGCGGTCAGCAAAGGATTGGCACCCTCCAGCAGGCCGCCCACCCATTCCTGAAACATTTCAATAAAGGTAACCAGACCGGGAATGGTGGTGCCGTTTTCAAACTCATAGCCCTCGGCGATCCACACGCCCAGCCATGCCTGGGAGATCTGGAACACCAAAAACATCACCACGGCGAAGATGGGAATGCCCAGCCATTTATTGGTGAGGATGGCGTCGATCTTGTCCTGAGCATTTCTTTGATTGGTGCGCACCTTACGGGTCTCCACCTTTTTAACCAGATCGTTTACGTAAGCAAAGCGCTTTCTGTCGGCGGCTTCCACCGCCTTTTTATCGCTAAGGTCTACCTCGCCCTGCTGATAGGGAGCCTTTTGCTCCTTACCCTGCAGGGAAGCGGCGGCCTTTACCACCTCGGCCAGTCCTTCGTGACTGCTGCCGGTGGACACCGTCATAAAGACGGGACAGCCCAGCGCCGCAGACAATGCCGCGGTATCGATCTTGGTTTCCTTTTTATCGTTGATGTCGCTCTTATTTAAGGCAACCACCACCGGCACGCCCAGCTCCAGAAGTTGAGTGGTGAAGAACAGACTGCGGCTGAGGTTGGTAGCGTCCACGATGTTGATGATGGCATCGGGATTCTCCTCCTTAACGTAGACGCTGGTAATGCTCTCCTCCGAGGTGAAGGGAGACATAGAATAGGCGCCGGGCAGATCCACAGCGATCAGTTCTTGGGCTCCATCATAAAAGCTCTTTTTGATGGGGCCCTCCTTTTTGTCAACGGTAACACCGGCCCAGTTGCCTACCCGCTCGTTACGACCGGTCAGGGCGTTAAACATAGTGGTCTTACCGCTGTTGGGATTGCCTGCAAAAGCAATTCTCATGTATGTATCCTCCGTTTCAATGAATAACAAGCCGAAAGTTAGCGAAGGCTAACTTCAGGGGCTAAAGAAATCAGCCGGTCTTAAAAGGCTTTTTTGAAAATTATCCGATGATAATGGCCTCCGCCAGCTGAGAATCAATGTTGTAGCGGCCGTCCTTGATGGAAACCACGCAACCGCCCTTGAGGTGAGAGATCACCGTAATGGGCTCGCCACTGTAGCATCCCAAAGAAAACAGAAACGCATCCAACTCTTCGTCATCCGTTTCAATCTGACGGATGATATATTCCTTTCCTTCTTCAGCATTTAATAAGTTCATTTGTAACCTACCCTTCGCAAACGATTAGCATATGCTAACCTTAATTAAATATAGCACCGCTTGACAGGTTTGTCAAGCGGTTTTTTGTAATTTTTTTACATTTTTTCTGCCGTCAGTCCTCGTACTGCAATTTCATCTGGGGCAGATCGATGATAGACAGCAAATGCTTTTTCTCCTTATAGAGGGGGCCCAGCAACAGACCGTTGGGCGCCACCACGTCACAGCCGCGGGCATCGTAGAGCATCATCATCACGCCGGTGTCCACGTCGGCAAAATACACCCGATCGGCATACTGCTCCTGCTTTAAGATGGCCTCCAGCAATACGGTATGGGGGGCCTGATGGACGGGCAGAGCATAAATATAGCGGGTATATACCTCCAACTCCCCCGTTTCGCTGTCATACTTTTCCACGGGAAAGGAGGTTTGCTCAAAGGGCTCCAGCACCTTTTTCACCTTGCCCTCCGGTTGGGTTTCCAGCACCACCAGCAATTGATGATTTTTGGGGAAAGCGGCGGCAAAAATTTCCTCCGCACGGGCCAGCGCCTTAGCGCCCTCCACTTCCCTACCGATCTCAAACCGCAGACCGTAGGGCAGGCAATAATATAGAGGATAGGGAAAATTATCAATTTTATATTTTCTGAAAACGCTTCGCAGTTTACTGTCCGGCATAGGGCACCTCTCAATGATTGAATTTGTTCATGGTTCTGTCCAGATTCTCGGAAAAGAAGGAGCGAAAGAGGGCGGGCATCTGATCCAGCACGCCGTCGATCAACTTTTTATCCTCTTCCTCGGGGGCCGCCAGCACCCAATCCGCCAGATCGTAGTCGGGATGGGGTTTGGCCCCCACGCCGATCTTGACGTGCATAAAGGTATCGGCGGAAAGATAGGCAATGATGCTTTTCAGTCCGTTATGACCGCCGGCAGAGCCCTTGGCGCGGATGCGCAGTTGCCCCGGCTTGAGGGATACGTCGTCAAAAATTACGTAGATATCCTGGGGCGGAATCTTATAAAAACGGGCGGCGGCGGCCACACTCTGGCCCGAATTGTTCATAAAGGTCTGGGGCCGGAGCAGGATCACGTCTTTATCAAACAGACTTCCCTGCAGGATCCTTCCCTCAAATTTTTTACTTTCTTTGGCCCCTTTGAGGTGTTCGGCCAATCGCTCAATGGCCAAAAAGCCCACGTTATGGCGGGTGCGCTCATATTGCAGGCCGGGATTGCCCAGCCCCACGATCAACAATCGCTTTTTTCTTGCAAACATATCAGTCACCCTTTCTACGGATGTCACTGCCCAAAAATTGTACGTAATCAAAGCCGCCCAACAGACGGGAAATGATACGGGGAGAATAGTTGTTTTCCAGTTCCTTCAGGGTCAGGTTGGTGGAAAAGACCATCTTTTTACCGCTTCGCAGGCGGCGGTCAATGACCTCGCCCAGCACGGAGGAGGTGAGCTGGGTGCGAAATTCCGTGCCCAGATCGTCCAGAATCAGCAGATCGGCCTCGTAGTAGGGCAACAGTTCCTGAGGCTGATCCCCGAATTTATTGGCCTGCACTCTGGCGCAAAATTCGGTGGCGCTGAGGTAGATCACCGTTTTGCCCTGTTCCAGCAGGCTATGGGCGATGGCCGAGGACAAAAAGGTCTTCCCCAGTCCCGGGGCGCCCACCAGCAACAAATTCTTAGTTCCCTCATCAAACTCTTCCACAAAAAGTTTACACCGATCCAGAACGTATCCCATATGCTCTCTGACGCTGATGCCCAGGCGGGGATCCACCTGATCGCTGTACATTCCCAGATCAAAGGTCTCAAACCGCTGATGGGTGGAGGTGATGGAAAGATTGGCGTTGGCCAGATTTTCCTCAATTACACGGGAAAGAAAGCAATTACAATAGGCCGCGCCCACCCGACCGGTATCCTCACACTTAGGACATTCAAACCGAGGGGCGGTATCCACGCCGGCGGCGGCAATCAACTCCTGACGGCGTTGTTCCAACGCATCCATCCGGGTATCGTAGTCGCCGTCCGCCCCCGTTTCCTCCAGCCGATGGCGGAGGTTGGCGCGGGACAGGGCCGCCATCTGCGCATCCAGTTCATGGAGCTGAGGACAGCGACGATACAGTTCTTCCCGTTGCAGAGCCGCCCGTTGCAGGGCGCGACTGCGCTTGAGGGCAAATTCTCTGGCTATTTTACTTCTGATCTCGTTGTTCATTTCTTATTACTCCGACGCAGCTTTTCCATAGCCGCTTTTTCAAAATCCGAAATTTCCGACTGGCTCATAGCGCCACTCTCGGGACGGGGCGCCTGTTCAATCTGGGAAAGGGTTTTATATCCCTTTTGATGCCAATCGGACAAAATACCGTTGATATAGGGGAAGGACAGTTTGCCCTTTTTATCCACACACAGATTATAGGCCTCCGTGATCAGTTCCATAGAGTGTCCCATCTGATCCCGCCATACAGCGATAAACTCTTTTTCCTTTTTGCTCAGGGCTCTGCCCTCAATGCCAAAGGCGGCGGCCACCCGATGCTCGTCCCGTGCCAGCGACTCCAGATGAGCAATATAGGCCTCTGCCTTTTCAAAGGTATCAATGCCCCGATCGTGCCAATCAATGGCCACCTTTTCAATATAACGAAAGCTCTTTTTGCCGTTGCCGGCGCAATAGCCCAGCAGTTGCATCACCAGGTCACTGCCAAAGCCCAAATTGTCATAAATACCGAACAGCACGTTGAGGTCGTTATGGTTGAAGATCTTACCCATTACGCCCTGGGCGGCCTCCACCAGTTGACCAAAGCCGGTATCTGCCTCCGCCTTTTCCAAAATTTCGTCGGCGGTATATTGGGGCAATTGGGCCTGTTGTACCGTTTCGGGGGCGTGGAGGCACAGGGTGGAGCCCCGACGGATCAGCATTTTTTGCTCTACCCAAAAGGAGATGGCGCTCTTCACGTCGCTGATATCCAGATGGCAATGCTTGGCAATGCCCTCCTCGGTCAGGGGCATCCCTTCAAAGCGGATCAGGCACAAAATCACCTTGATCTGTGCGCCGGTGGCAATGGCCAGATAGCTGTCTGCCAATGCCATAGGGATCTGTAATACGGGCGGTCGCCCGCTTTCAAAATAAAACGCCATTTTTTCATCTCCTTTGCGGGGTGTTGTACCTTTTATTCTACCATCTCTGTGTCCTCTTTTCAAGGTTTTGTTATCAACGACTATTCAACACCCTTTTCCACCGCGGCGGGTCGGCGGCGGGTCGCCGCTGACAGGTCCGATCTCATAAAGTACAAACCCGGATTCCCTGCGCGAAAATAAAGTAAAGTCAGACCGTAATACAGGCAAATCAATGCAAAAGTAAAGACCGATGAATATTCATCGGTCTTTTGAATTTACAATACGCATTTAAGAAATTCTTGGGTGCGGGGTTCTTTGGGATTGTCGAAGATTTCCTCGGGAGTGCCCTCTTCCACCACAACACCGTCAGCCATAAACAGTACACGGTCGGCCACGTCTCGGGCAAAGCCCATTTCGTGGGTAACCACCACCATGGTCATACCTTCTGCCGCCAGTTCCTTCATAACCTGCAACACCTCACCCACCATTTCGGGGTCGAGGGCGGAGGTAGGCTCGTCAAAGAGCATAATGTCGGGATTCATTGCCAGCGCTCTGGCAATGGCCACACGCTGTTGCTGACCGCCGGAGAGTTGCTTGGGATAGGCGTTGGCCTTATCGGACAGGCCCACCCGCTCCAACAGCTCCAAGGCACGGGTCTTTGCCTCTTCCTTGGTCATCTTTTTCAGATCAACGGGGGCCATCGTGATGTTTTCCAGTACCGTCATATGGGGGAACAGATTGAACTGCTGGAACACCATACCGATATTTTCACGGACGTTGTTAATATTGATCTTTTTATCCGAGATCTCATAGCCGTCTACGATCACGGTGCCCTCCTGGAATTCCTCCAGTCGGTTAAGACAGCGCAGGGAGGTGGTCTTACCGGAGCCGGAAGGACCGATCACCACAACGACCTCACCCTCGTAAATATCCTCGGTGATGCCGCAGAGTACCTTCAGCTTGCCGAAATTCTTTTTCAGATCCACCACGTGGATCTTTACGTTATCTTTATTAGCGGCCACAGTTCAGTCTCCTTTCAAGCATTTTTGCCAGTTTGGAAAGTATGGTGATGATGATCAGATACATCACACCCACGATGATCCAAACCTGGAAGGACTTAAACTCAATGGCAATAACGTTCTTTGCCGTATTGACCAACTCCGGAAAACCGATGACAGAGAGAATGGAGGTATCCTTCAAAGTGATGATAAACTGGTTAATGATGCTGGGGATCATGGTACGGATGGCCTGGGGCAATACCACCTTCTGCATCGCGCGCCAATAGGGCAGGCCCAGACTTCTGGCCGCCTCCATCTGTCCCTTATCCACCGACTGAATACCGGCGCGGATAATCTCGGACATATAAGCACCGCAGTTCAGCGCCAGACAAATGGTACCGGCCACCAGTGCCGAAAAGGAAATGCTGACACCGAAAAAGTTTTTCATAGCGTAGGGCACACCAAAGAAGACAAAGTATGCCAATACGATCATCGGTACACCGCGGATGATATCCACGAACAACTGAGCAATCAGGTTGCACACCTTATTCTTCAGTACGCTGAGCATACCGAAGATCAGACCCAAAATACAGGCAAAAAACAGCCCGCACAGCGCCATCAGCAACGTTTGCCCCATGGCGGTGAGCAACAGCTCACCGTATTTCACTAATATTTCAAACATCTTGCTTTTACACCTAACTTACAAAAATTCATAGCAAAAGGCACCGTAAGGGTGCCTTTTGGTTTCGGCGTATCCTGATACGCCGACAGACTGCAAAAAAGGAAGTTGCATTTCGCCAAGTTGATCTCGTCGGCGTACGTCGGTACGGTAGAGAGCAAATTGGCGGAAAACAGCGATCCCTTGCTTTGCAAGGGAAAAGGAAAACGTTTTCATTTGCGTAAGTCTCTGTTTTCCGAAAATTTTTGACCTCGTATAATACCGTTTTTCTATAGCCATTTCTCGCTGTGATGAAACGACTTTTTGGCGGTCTTAGCAAAAGGCACCGTAAGGGTGCCTTTTGTCACAACTCATAATTAACCGAGATACTTGTTAATGATTTCGTCGTACTTGCCGCTGGCCTTGATGTTCTTCAGGCCGGCATTGAACATATCCAGGAATTCCTGATTGTTCTTGTCGAAAATGGCCAGACCGTAGTCGGAGCCTTCGTTGGCGGTGTTCTCCAGCACCTTCAGGGCCAGATCGCCGTCCTTGATGGAGGTGATCATAATGGGGGTGTCCTCAAAGCAGGCAACGGCCTGACCGCCGACAACTGCCTGATACATGGTGGGAGAATCCTCATAAGAGGTGATGGTAAAGCCGTACTTGTCCTTCAGGCTTTCGGCATAGGAAGCGCCTTGGGTGCCGGTCTTAACGGCAACGGTCTTACCCTTCAGGTCTTCAAAGCCCTTGATATCGGAATCCTTATGAACGGTCATGCTCTGGGTGCAGGTGTAATAACCGTCGGAGAAGATCCAACCGCTGTTCTTACGCTCCTCGGTGATGGAAGCGCCGGCGATCATAGCGTCCGCCTGAGAAGCCTGACAGGCGGCGATGGAAGCATCCCAGCCCAAGCTCTTGAGTTCATACTCAAAGCCCTGATCCTCGGCAATGGCGGCCAAAATCTCAACGTCAATACCTACGAAGTTGCCCTCGGCGTCGGTGTATTCAAAGGGCTTGAATACGGTATCGGTGGCAACGACCCATTTATCGGAACCGCTGCAGCCGGCAAAGCAGGACAGCAACAGCGCCATAACGGCGATCAATGCAAATACTTTTGTAAACTTTTTCATTTTGGAAACACTCCTTCAAAATATTTATCTATACATCTTTCAGATGTCAAGATCTTCTACGGTGGGGATATGAGGGTCGTATACGGGCATCAGCTCCAGCTTGAACTTGTTCCACCGACGCTTGTTATCAAACACGGTTTTCAGTTCCGGCGTCGCTTTACCGGTACGGATGTATTCATCCAGCGCCGCATAGGTAAAGCCCAGATTGTCCTCGTCGGTTTTACCGCAAAGCCCGTCAATGGGTACCTTATCCACCAACACGTCGGGCAAGCCCAGCGCACGGCCCACGGCCTTGACCTCGGCCACCGTCAGCTTGGACAAGGGGCTGAAATCGCCCACGCTGTCACCGAATCTGGTGGAATAGCCCACCCAATCCTCGGAAAGATTACAGGTATTGGCCACTCTGCCGTTATTGCTCTGGCTCACCGCATACAGAGTGGTCATCCGAACACGGCTGGGCAGATTGGTCAGGGTCATAGCGGAAAGCTGGCCGATCTCATTGGAAATCGCCTCTTTCAGCGCCGCCACCGTACTGCCGATATTCACCGTCACACTACGGATCCCCAAGGTGTCCACCAGCAATTGGGACATATCAATGTCCGCCTGCTCGCCACAAGGCATCAACACGCCCAGCACACGGTCCCGTCCCAGAGCCGCCACGCAGAGCGCCGCCACCACCGAGCTGTCCTTGCCGCCGGAAATGCCGACCACCGCGTTGCAATCCTTGCCGTTGATCTCAAACCAATCACGGATCCAAGCGATAATTTCGGCCGTCACTTTTTTCGCGTCAAACATCCTCTTACCTTCTTTCATCCCCGTTATTTTACCACAAAAACCTCCGTGGGACAAGGGAATCGGCGACGAAACATCCATTTTAAACCGAATCGCAATTGGATGAAATAAAATTAATCAAAACAAGCGTAATTCTTAATTTAATAAAGTATCAACCTGCTTTTTCGCCACTTTTCCTTAAAATTGTAAAGACAGCGGTTCTTTTTGGCACTTTTGCCATTTTCCATTGTGTTTTTTAGAGGATTTTTGTGCATTTTCCCCTGACAGCTGGGTAGCAATCCATTTTAATCAGCGTTTGGGCTCCGTCCAAAAGGTTTCCTTTACGTCAAAACCGCAAGATGGTTTTGGTGCATCAGTTTGCGGCGAAGCCGCAAACATCATTAAAAACAAGGACTTGCACCTTTCGGTAGCAAGTCCTTGTTTTTTGTTTAATGCTTATTTATAAGATTTTGCAAAGTTCATGCGGCGGCTACCGCAGAGCAATCCGATCGCATCTT
>JAZQJG010000060.1:0-15573 GCA_045541535.1 Eubacteriales bacterium | reverse complement strand
ATAACACCTCGTTTGTATCTTTTCCCTTCCCGCCGCCTTTATCCAAAAGAAAAAAGAGTGAAGGGCGGTGCTCCGCAGAGATCAACCGGTTTTTGCCTGTAAATTTTCCCCGCCATCTCGTCAAAAGCCTCGGAATACCTCAGTATTCCTACGTTTTTGACTTCGCCGCAAACAAAATTTCCTATCTAAAAAACTGCCTTCGGCACTTAAAAACGAGATATTTTTGTCATAGACAAGAAAAAACACCGCAATAATGCTGACGCATATTGCGGTGTTTTGACGTAGTATAGGGCGAAAATAGTCGTTTTTAAGCGGATTTATCTCTGTGGAGCACCGCCCTGCGTTCACTCTTTTTGAAAGGTTGAGGGGCTGATGCCCGTTTGCGCCGTAAAGGCCTGATAAAATCCCGCATAGGAAGCAAAACCGCATTTACCGGCCACCTCGGCAGGGGCAATGCCCTGCCGCAACAGGGCGCGGGCCAACAGAATCCGTTTGGTGAGAATGTATTGATGAACGGTGGAATTGGTGAGCGCCTTGAACTGGCGCAACAGATGGTATTTGCTGATAAAAAAGCGCTCGGCAATCTCTTCCAGGGTGACGTCACGGGTGTAGTTGGCATTGATATAGCGGATCACCTGCGCCAGTTGATGCTCCTTGGCCTCCCGTACCGGCGCCCGTTTCATCAATCGGTCCAGGTGAATCAGCAAAAGGGTGACTGTGGCATCCCGTGCCACCACACCTGCCTCGTCGGCATCCATCACAAGAAAGGAGCAGAGCATATCCTTGATCTTTTCCTCCTCGTCACCGGTGGTGAAATGATAATGGCTGACTCCCTGAAAAACGAAATGATCCCCCACCGCCCGCATCAATCTCTTTACGTATTCCTCCGCCAGATCCACCACCATACGGCTATAGGTCACCGATTCATTGACCGTAACGATGCGATGCATCTTGCCCGGGGGGATGACCAGCATATCCCCCGCCACCATCAAAAACGTCTGATCCTCAATATAATATTGAATTTCACCCGATTCAAAAAAATAGATCTCATACCAATCGTGGGCGTGAAAATTAAAGGTTGAGTTTACCCGGGTGATGGAATGTGATATTTTGAAATTGCGATCATTGACCGCAGCTATTGTACGCAAGGAAATCACCTCTATTTATATTATAGAGCAATTTTCCTAATAGTTCAAGCAATTTTGCTGATTTACATCTGCAAAATTTTTGTTATACTGGAGGCAAAGGAGGTTTTGCTATGGCGAAATACGTTTTGAGCGCCTTTGCCGACGAGGCAGGCGCCACGCTGGAGGAGCAGATCGCTGCTCTGCAACGAAATAATATCAAATATATGGAGATCCGTTCCGTGAACGGAATGAGCATTGCCGACACCCCGCTGAAAACCGTGAAGGAATACAAAAAAGCGTTGGATGCGGCGGGCATCAAGGTGATGACCATTGGTTCTCCCATCGGCAAGATCAAGCTGACCGAGGATCTGAACGGACATCTGGCCACCCTACTGCACACCTTAGGTGTTGCCAAGATTTTGGGAGCGGAACGCATCCGTATGTTTTCCCTCTTCACCGACACGCCGGAGGAGGACAAGGGCGCCGTGTTTGAATATCTGGATCAGATGGTGGACTTTGCCGACGTGACCGGTATCCGCCTGTTCCACGAAAATGAAAAGGATATTTACGGTGACACCGACGATCGTGTTATTGAATTGATTCACGAATACTACGGCAGTATGGGCTTTATTTTTGACCCTGCCAACTTTATTCAGTGCGGCGTAAACCCCGCCGAGGCTTATGAAAAGCTGAAGCGGCACATTGACTATTTCCACATCAAGGACGCCAAGGCCGAAAACGGCGAGGTAGTCCCTGCCGGTGAGGGTGACGGTCATATCGCCGACATTCTGGAGGACTATGCCAAGACCCACGAGGGCACTATGCTGACCGTGGAGCCCCATCTCAAGAGCTTTGCGGGGCTGAAGGATCACACCAGCATGAAGGAAATGCCCACCCACGTTTATAAGGACAACAACGAATCTTTTGATGCGGCCGTGGCTGCACTGAAAAACATTTTAGAAGAAAGAGGTTTGAGCTATGAATAACTTGAAGGTTGCCATTATCGGTATCGGTAATATGGGTTCTGCCCACGCCAAGCACATCTTGGAGGGCAAGGTAAAGGATATGGAGCTGGTGGCCGTATGCGACAACGACCCCGCCAAATTGGAATGGGCCACTGAAAATCTGCCCGGCGTGGCACAGTTTTCCGACTATCACGCTCTGCTGGACGCCCACGTTTGTGACGCCATCGTTATTGCTACGCCCCACTATGATCATCCCGTTATCGCCATCGAGGGCTTTGAAAAGGGTTATCACGTGTTGAGCGAGAAGCCTGCCGGCGTATACACCAAAAAGGTCCGTGAAATGAACGAGGTCGCTGCCAAGAGTGGCAAAGCCTTTGCCCTGATGTTCAACCAACGTACCAATCCTCTCTACCAAAAGGCCAGAGAAATGGTACAGGACGGCACCATCGGTCAGCCCAAGCGTTTGGTATGGATCATCACCAACTGGTACCGTACCCAGACTTATTATGACAGTGGTGCGTGGCGCGCCACCTGGGCCGGCGAGGGCGGCGGTGTATTGCTCAACCAATGCCCCCACAATCTGGACCTGTGGCAATGGATCTTTGGTATGCCTAAGAGCATCAACGCCAAATGTACCGTGGGCAAATACCACGACATTGAGGTAGAGGACGACGTAACCATCACCGCCGAATATGAAAACGGCGCTTCCGCCTGCTTTATCACCACCACCGGTGAATTCCCCGGCACCAATCGGCTGGAGATCTCCGGTGACAAGGGTAAGATGGTCATTGAAGGCAAGACCCTCACCTTTTATAAGCTGGAAACTGCCGAAAGAGAATTTTGCGTCACCTCCAAAAAAGCCTTTGACAAGATTCCCTTCACTGTGGAGGAAATCACGGTGGAAGATACCGGCACCGCCCACGTGGGCATTTTGCAGAACTTTACCAATCACATCCTCTACGGTGAGGAACTGCTGTCCTCCGGTTATGAGGGTATCAACGGTCTGACCATTTCCAACGCCGCCTTCCTGGCCGACTGGACCGGCAAGGAGATCACCCTGCCCATGGACGAAGACCTCTTCTATGAGGAACTGCAAAAGCGCATTAAGACCTCCCGTCACAAGGTAGCCACCGCCTCGGTCATCGAGGATCTGTCCGGCACCTATAACGAAAGATGGCAGGGAAAACAATAATGAGATTCGGCGTTTGTACAGGCCTCGAACAGTTGCAAGCCGTGATTGATGCAGGATACGACTATATTGAATTGTCCCTGATGAAATTAGCGGCGCTGGAAGAACAAGAGTTTTTACAGTGGAAAAAGATGCTGGAGGCATCCCCCGTCAAAGCGGAAACCACCAACGTCTTCTTCCCCTTTGATATTCCGTTGGTAGGCCCCGAGGCCGACCATAAGCGTGCCCGAGAGTATACAAACAAAGCGTTGGCACGGGCCGCAGAGCTTGGTATTAAAATCTGTGTTTTAGGAAACGGTACCGCCCGCAACGTTCCCGAAGGATTTGATCCCAAGGAGGCCGAGCAACAATTGATGCAGGTGTTGCGTCAAACCGGTGATATTGCACAAACATACGGCATCACCATTGCCCTCGAGCCTCTGCGGGAAAAAGAAACCAATTTGATCAACACCGTAGCGGAGGGGCTGGCCCTTTGTCGCAAGGTAAATCATCCGGCGGTAAAATGTCTGGCAGATTTTTATCACGCACTTTGCAATGAAGAGTCTATGAACGCCATTGAAAATGCGGGTGAGATGTTGGTACACACCCATCTTGCCTGCTATAATCGCTGTATGCCGGCCAATGAGGCTGACGTCGCACTCTGCGAAACCTGGGCCGCCGCCCTTGCAAACTGCGGCTATGATGCCCGCATCAGTCTGGAGGGTCGTTTTGGCGACGATTTCGCAGGTACCATCAAAACCGCTTTACCGATTTTAAAAAGAATATTTAATCAAGGAGAATAATATTATGATCGTTGGTGCACAACTATATACCGTCAGAGATTTTTGCAAGGATCCCGATGCTCTGGCTGAAACGCTGAAAAAAGTGGCCGATATCGGTTATACCGCCGTACAGCTCTCCGGCACCTGCGCCGTGGAGGCTGAATGGTTTAAAAAAGAACTGGATAAAAACGGGCTGGTTTGCCCCCTCTCTCACACCGCTCCCGACCGCATCCTGAACGAAACTGAAGCGGTAGCCGCTGAGCACACCGTATACGGCGCCGATTACGTGGGCTTGGGAATGTATAAATTCAATAAGCCGGAGGATGGCTTCAGCTATGCCGACTTTTTGGAAAAATACCGTCCCACCGCCAAAAAACTCAAAGAGCTGGGCAAATACTTTATGTATCACAACCACGCCATTGAGTTTGCCAAGGAAGACGGCAAGCTGATTTTGGCCAAGATCGCCGAGGACTTTCCCGCCGATGAGTTGGGCTTTACGCTGGATACCTATTGGGTACAGGCCGGCGGCGGCGATCCCGCCTGGTGGCTGGAGCAACTTAAGGGCCGCCTCCCCTGCATTCATTTAAAGGACTTCTCCTTTGACGGCGATAAAAAGATGGCCGCCGTGGGCGAGGGCAATTTGAACTGGGACCGCATCTTCCAAAAGGCGGAGCAAGCGGGCACCCAATATATGTTTGTGGAGCAAGATTATTGCTACGGTGAAGATCCCTTTGACTGCCTCAAGCGCAGTTATGAATTTTTGAAATCCAAAGGCTTTAAATAAGAAAAACGGTAGGGCTTTGCACAGCCGTTTTCAGAGTGGCAAAGAACCCTCTTTGTCACGCTGGCACACTGACAAAAAGGGCGTTGCATTTCGCTGATGCGATCTCGTCGGCGTACATGGGTACGGTAGAGAGCGTAGCGGCGGAAAACAGTGAATCCCTTGCAACGCAAGGGAAAGAAGGAATTGCTTTGATGACTTTCCATTATTAAAAACGACTTGTGTTTATTATAACTCCACAAACCATTTTTTCTTTTGATTCTCTTTTCACTGTGATGAAACGACTTTTTTGACAGTCTGAAAACGGATGTGCTTTGCACAGCCGTTTTAATTTAAAATCCCATTCCCTTCATCAACAACAAATAAGCCAGACCGTAGTAAATCACCACAGCCGCCAGATCGTTGAGGGTGGTGATCAGCGGGCCGCTGGCCACCGCGGGGTCCAGACCAAAGCCCTTGAACATCAAAGGAATCCAGGTGCCTGCGGCGGCAGACAGAGTCATAGCGCCCCACAGGGCAAGCCCCACACAACCGCCCAGGGCCAGCGCAAAGGACCAAGCCGCCCCTTGGAGCACCACGGTGTACAGGGTCACGATCAGCGCCGAGAGCAATCCCAACAGCAGACCGCCCACGCAGCCGACCCGGATCTCCTTCCATAAGAGCATCAGTTTTTCCCGCCGCTTTAGCGTTTGATCGGAGAGCAGGCGCACCGTCACCGCCAGAGATTGGGTGCCGCCATTGCCCGCCATGCCCAAAATGAGGGACTGAAAGCAGACCACCGCCGACAGGTGCTGAAATACGGGCGAAAAGGCGTCGATCAGGGTGGACACCCCCAATCCCAATATCATCAGCACCGCCAGCCACGGCAGACGTTTTTGCAAGCTGTGGCCCAGCCGTTCCCGCAGTTCCTCCCCTTCGGTCAGACCGGCGAGACGGGCATAGTCCTCCTCCAGCTCATCCTCTAAAATTTCCAGCATATCTTCTACGCTGATAACGCCCAGTAGGCGACGTTCATCATCCAACACCGGCAGAGTACCTCTGGCAAAGCATTTGAGCTGTTCGGTATTTTCATCAATGGGGTGGCTGGCCAAAACGAAGGGATATCCCTCGTCTATCAGGAGATCCAGCGCCGTGCCCTCACGGGCGGCGATCAGCGTCTTGAGGCCAATGGCTCCCAGATACCGCCCCTCTCCGTCGGTGACAAAGAGGGTGTCCACGTTATCACAGTCTCCGGCGGCGGCAATAAGGGTACGCATAGCCTCCTTTACCGTCTGTTGCCGTTGTAACTGCACAAAGCTTTGGGTCATATATTCCCCAAAGCATTCCTCCCGAAAGGGGGTTGCCGCAAAAATCAGTTCTCTTTTTTCCATAAAAAATGACCGTCCTTCCCCGGACGGTCACTTGTTTTTTATACAGCAAAACATCGGCACCGAAAACAGAAGCCGTCCGTTGATATGTAATTTATTTCTCGTCGTGTACAACTATCAGCATCCATTTTCGTCACCTCTTTAGTTTGCTCTATTTTACTTTTTTGAATCAATCGGCAAACAGATCATCCATCAGCCCTTGTATTGCCTGCGCCCGTTTTGCCTTGGCGGCGGGATCAACGGTGATGTTCACCACGTCGCCCTCCCCTGCCTCAGGCACCAGCACACGGGGCAAATTTGCCCTCGTTCCGTCAGGCAGTTCCACCACGGCAAACTCACCCTCAAATCGATCGATAATTACCTGCATCGCTCTCTCCTTTTAGTTTTCCAGCGGATCACAACTGCCGCAGGGAGTATACCCCGCCGACAACAGTTCGTCTGCGCTTTGATTACTTTCTTTCTTATTGGCCGCCTTCATATTCTCCACCGAAGCGCAATCGGGACGGTGAATCTTTTTGGAGGAAATATTGAGCACCCAAGCGCTTTGCTTGGTCTCTGGCTCCACCCCGGCCAGCGGCTTGGTGGGGCTGGCCTCCACCGTGATGGTCTTACCGTCACTGCGGGCCAGAATACTGCCCACCTCGTCGGTGCGATAAACGGTGGCGCCCGCCTTTTGCCAGCGAGCAATGATCTCATCCTTGGGAAGCCCGTAGGAATTACCCTTGCCCACCGAAATAACGGCGTGGGAAGCACCCACCCGTTTGACAAAATCGGCAGACGAAGAGGTTTTGGAACCGTGATGGCCCACTCGGATAAATTCGGCGGCCACATCCCCCATCTCTTTTTCATTTTCTTCCTCGGCATCTCCCATAATCAAAAACCGTTTACTGCCGTAGGTGATGCGGATCACGGCGGAATACAGATTCATCTCGTCCCCGTAATCCTCCCCCACGGGAGAAAGCACGTCAACGGAAAGACCTTCCTCGGTGAGAATGGTTTTCCCCGCCTTGGCCGTGTTGATCTTTTTGCCCTTGTTTTGCACGGTACGCAACAGTTTTTCAAAGGTGGCGGTGGTGCTGGCCTTTTTAGGCATCCAGACCTCACCCACGTCAAAGGCATCGATCACCTCTGCCAGACCGCCGATATGGTCGGAATGGGGGTGAGAGCCCACCACGATATCAATTTTATTATATCCCAGTGCCTTGATATACCCCGTAACGGTGGCGCCGTAGTCCCGTTCACCGGCGTCAATGAGCAGGGTTTTGCCGTTGGGCAGTTCCACGAAGGTGCTGTCTCCCTGCCCCACGTCGATCACGTGCAGGCGCAGTTCGGCAACGGTTTGCCCCTGTTCCGGCACGCCGGTGGGCGGCGGGGTGGTTTGCGGGGCGCAGGCCGCCAGGCACAACAGCAGACAAAGCGCCAAAGCAAGTAATCTTTTCATAACGATCCTCCCAAAAGAAAAACCGACAGAGGATTGCTCTGTCGGTTTGTAAAAACGTAACGTTAGGCAACGGTGTTGACGTCGCTGACGACCTCACCGGCACCTTCTGCGGCCTGCGGAGCCAGACCCAGCATCTCACTAACCATAGGTGCGGCAAAGGAATTGTAGATCCAAGAGCCTGCAATGGCAACGATGGTCAGAATCAGACCCACCATAGCCAGATTGGTGCGATGACCGTTGGACTTACCAAAGCCCATAAAGGCAAAGATGAAGAGCACCAAGGACAGAATAACGTTAACACCGGGAACCACGATCAGAAGCAAGGAAGCCAAACCACAAATAAAGGAAGCGGTTGCCCATCTCTTACCGTTGCGAGCGGCAAGCTGTTCGGGAGGCAGTTTTTCCTTCGTCTTCGGCTGGTTGGCGGCATCGTGCTTTGCCTTCAGGGCCAGCAACATTGCGCGCAACTCTTCCGCAGAAGCGTTGTTAATTCTTTCCTCAAAGGTCATGGTAGGCTCACTAACCTCTACCTTTTTAGATCCTTTAACAATAAATCCGCATTTGTTACAAACGACTGCATTATCTTTCAGTTTTGCGCCGCATCTTAAACACTCCATGGAAATGTCTCCTTTCGTGGCACGTATACACGTATATATAAATATTATAAAGATTCAACACGCTTTTGTCAACCATTGTTTGCAGTTTTTTCCAAAAAGTGTTTGAGAGATTGAAAATTGGCATAAACTATGCTATACTACTTAAAAAGTAAGGAGCTGTGTTAATGAAATTTCGCAAACGGCACGAAATGCGGCGAGTGATTTGGTTTACCGTGCTGATCACCCTGATCTTTTCCATCGGTTTTACCACTGCTCGCATGATTTTTACCCAACCGGACGCCGCCACCCACAGTGATTATA
The DNA here is from genome assembly GCA_045541535.1 of Eubacteriales bacterium. Taxonomy (GTDB): domain Bacteria; phylum Bacillota; class Clostridia; order Oscillospirales; family QAKW01; genus Firm-08. Next base: position 7,025 of record JAZQJG010000060.1, on the reverse strand, counting down.
CCCTGATGCTCACCCAATGTGTGCTGGGCATTGTGGTGCTGTTCGTTCCCGATCTGATCCAGCGGCGATTCAGTTGCCGTATTCCAAACCATTTGACCATTCTCTATTATATTTTCCTCTACTGTGCCATTTATTTGGGAGAGGTGCGCAGTTTTTATTACCTCATCCCCTTCTGGGACAGTATTCTCCACGGCTTCAGCGCCGGTATGCTGGGCGTATTCGGCTTTTGGCTGGTGGATCTGCTCAACGAAAGTGAAATGGTACGGGTAAAGCTGTCCCCGGTTTTCGTTTCCCTCTTCGCCTTTTGCTTTGCCGTTACGGCGGGCAGTGTGTGGGAGATCTATGAGTTTTTAGGAGATGAACTGTTGGGCCTGAATATGCAAAAATTCCGCACGGCAGAAGGAATTATCCTGCACGGTCACGAAGCCTTGAGCGATACGATGAAGGATATCATCATCGACTGTCTGGGCGCCCTGCTGATCGCGGTATTGGGATTTATAAGAAATACGCATTTACAGAAAAAGGAGAAAGAAAATGAAGCAAAATATGATCTTTGACTGTTCTGACACCCTTTTGCATCTGGGCAGTATAGAATATCTGGAAAAGCTGACCGGCGACAAGGAATATGCAAACGAGCTGCATTATCGCATCTTCCGTTCCTTTCCTTGGCACGAATATGATTGCGGAAAGATATCCTTTGAGGAGCTGGAGCGGCAAGCTATGACTCTGATCAAGCCGGAGGAGCAGGAACTCACCAAAACCTATCTGCGCAATTGGAACAAACAATATACCGTAATTGACGGTGTCCCCGAACTGTTAAAAGAGCTGAAGGAAAAGGGGTGCAAGCTGTATCTGCTGTCCGATTTCCCCGCTTGCTTTGAAGAACTGTGGAACCGTTACGATCTCTTTAAGTATTTTGACGGACGGGTGATCTCCTATGAGGAGGGTGTTCGCAAAAGCGACGAGGGCGCTTTATTTAAAGTACTGCTGGCAAAATACGAGCTGGACAAAACGGATTGTTTGTTCGTAGACGACAGTACCCCCTGTATTGAAGCGGCAACCGCTTTGGGAATTGAAAGCCACCAATTCACCGACGTGCCCACCCTGCGCAAGGCGTTGGGACTGTAAAAACGCAATTAAAAAATCCACCCGTTCGGGTGGATTTTTTATTGGATTAATCCAGAATATAAACGTACATAGTCCGTCTGCCGAAAGAGGTACAAGCGCCGTGGCTGTTCATAAACAGATCCACACGATTGCCCTTGATGGCGCCGCCGGTATCGCCGGCCACACAGTAGCCGTAGACGTAGGAGCCGTCGGGAGAGCAGATATACAGCTTGGTCCCCAGCGGAATGACGCGAGGGTCAACGGCAACGGTACCGTAGCAGGGCGTTTTGCCCAGACAGGTCACAGAGCCGCCGTCATCGCCCGCCCAATAAGCGGTAGCGGTAACGGTGATGCGACGGGCGCCGGTCAGATCCACCTTACCGGAAGGAGTGCTGACGACCACTTCCTTTTCCTTGGTGCCCACCAGCGTGATTTCGGCGCGGGGCTCCTTGGTAACGGAATTGTCGGCCAGGGTACGGCTGACTTCCTTGCCGTTTTCATATACAACGTGGTAGGTCAGCGTTCTCTCACCGTTGGCACCGGTCTGTTTTACCTTGGTCTCACCCTTATACAGGGTGTCGGTCTTTTCGGTTTTCTTTTCAAAAGGAATCTCTTCGGTCTTGATCTCGGTTTTGTCAATACGGCGGGTCAGGGTAATTTCCATATCCGCAGTAACGACGGCAGCGGCGCCAACGGACAATTTGTCCTGCTCACCATAGGAAACACCGGCGCTGCCCAACACCTCGTCCACCGTGGTACCCTTGGTGGTCATAACGGTGATGATGTGGCCGTCCACCTTAACGGTGACGGGGAAGGCACGCTGGATCTTCAGCTTGATGTCTCTACCATTGACCTTCATTTCCAGTTTGTCATCGGTGGCCAGCGTAATACCGGCAGCCTCCAACAGGTCGCTTTGCTCATTCTTAATAGTAGTAAAGGAAGCAATTTCCTTGCCGTCCTCCGTTACGGTAACGGTGTTCAACTTAAGAACTACAAAGCTGGTCAGCAAGCAGAGCAGGGTGAGCGCAGCGCACACGGCGGTGAGCACCTTGCCGCGGCGGGTCTTAACGACTCTGCCGAAACGGCTTGCAATCTCTTTGAGTAACATAATGAAATCTCCTTAAATCTATCCGCCCGAATATGGGCGTGTGTGTAACAATAGTATACTCGTTTTGTTACCAATTATTTACACCGAAATGCAAATGGTTACAAAACTGTTACAGATTATAGCATGAGTGTAACCAAAAATCAACCCGTCACAACACAAGATTGTTTATATTGCACAAATAAATCATTGATTTTGGAGTACGTATAGGTAATTTACCATAAAAAGTAACAATTTTTTCGATTTCAAAAAGGTTACAAAAAATTACAAACCGCATAAAGTGAAATTACTTGCCCGCCATTTTTTCACCTTTACACCCCTATTTTTTCAAAAACGGTAACATTTGTAACAAATTGGCAAAAACAGCCCCATCCCTTGCTACACAAGGGATGGGGCTGTAAAGTAATAAAACCGTTTTAAACAAATGGGGCCGAAAGATATTTACTTTACATTATAAATAGAAATAAAAAGTTACAGCGTCAGCAAAATTTCGTTGTCATTTCCCTTCCGCAACTGCAGGGGGTACACTTTGCCGTCGATGATCGCCTCATAATCACCGTAAAAGCCGTGGAAAGCGGCCAATCCCGACCCATCGGTGGTGACGGTAACGTCGGTGTGCCAACGATGATGGATCAGTTCCTCCAGCCGTTCAAAGGCAGGTTTTTTACTCATATCAAAGCGCATCAAGCCGCCGAAGCGTTGATTCTCCCCTGCCGTCATATCCCCCGGTTCGGCGCCGTAGGCATAGCCGTCGGGCAGATTCCAATAAATGATCTGCTCCATATTGGGATGAGAAAACCAAAGGGAATAGAGTTGTTCGATCAGATCCGCCTGAATGATTTCATCCTGCGCATCCAGACTGTATGCGGGAACGGTGATCTCGGTGATCTGCAGAGGAAGACCGAAATCGCTGTAACGGTCCAGCACCTTGAAAAGACGACGGGGATTGTAACAAAAACGCCCCCGCTCCCACTCCTTTTCACGCAAGGAGGGCATATGAAACTGCATACCCACGGCATCCACCCGCCGTCCTGCCCGAAGAAGCCGCTCAATCTGCAGATAATACAAGGACATATTCTCATAAAAGTTCACGTAGGTCTGGCCGGTGCCCTCATTGATGGTGAGATGATTATAGGGAAAATATTCCTCCGCTTTTTGAAAGGCCCAATCCATAAAATCGTCGGAACGGTAGAGAACGGTCTTCCCCTTTTCCCACTGCATCTCGTTGGTAACCTCAATATTGGGGATTTTATCGGCGTAGCGCTCGGAAATTTCCCGATAGCGGCGCTCCAGTTCTTTTTTACAGGTATCCACGTCAGCCCCTACCAACCAATCGGGGAAAAAATGATCATAGGCCAAGGCATGCTCTCTGGGCTCAATGCCGTGTTCCTCGCAATACTCCATACAAAGGTCAATGGCGGGACGGCGATACAGTTTCGGCGCATCCTTGTCATAGCGATGCTTTCCCTTTTCCGGCTCGGTGGAATCCCAATAAAAGGGCAAGGTAGCCATATTGAACAGCTCTGCAAACTGCTCTCTGTACAAGCGATTCTTTTCCTCCGTTTCAAGCTCGTCCAGCATAAATAAGTTGGCGCCGAAGCGGAAGGCGTGATTTTTCTGCTTTAGGCGGATGCTTGCTCCCGCCACGGGCTCACCCTTCTGATTTTGCAGTTTCAGATATCCATAGCCCATACGATGCTGTTTTATACCACAGGATACCCGTTGCTCGGTTTCCTCGCGGTAGGCCTCAAAGTATTGCATCATTTCCCGTCTGTCACCCATATTCGTTTCCTCCGTTTTTTATTTTATTGTACATTGTTTTTCGCAACAATAAAACCCATAAATCGGGCAGAAACGCTTGATTTTCGCTACAAATCTGTTACAATAAAGAAGAGGTGATCCCAAATGCAGACCCAGCTTCTGGAGGTGTTACGCTACACCCCGAAAAACAAAACCGCGCATACCCCTGCCCGCTCCTTTTACGCTCTTTCCTTTCGTTTAAAGGGCACGGGGCGATTGAGCACGAAAACCGAAACCCTGATTGCAAAGGAAAACGATCTGGCATTGGTGCCCGCCAACCTCGGCTATGAACACACCGCCCGGGACGAGGATATCATCGCCTTTCATTTCGGCGTGATGGATCAGCCCTTTCGAAGTTTAAGCGTGCAGACGCCGGCCGAGCCCGAAAAATACCGTGCCCTCTTTTTACAGGCATTGGAACTGTGGCAAAACAAGGAAGTGGGCTATTTATACCGCTGTCAGGCCATTTTTTATGAAATACTGACCCTGATGGAACAGGAAGGAATGTTGCACCGCACCCAGCGGGATCCACTGATGGCGGAATGCCGTACCTATATTGACACCCATTTTGAGGAGTCCGACCTGACCATTGCCGCCCTGGCCCGCCGCTTCGGGTGCAGTGAGGCCTATTTGCGCCGCCGTTTTACCGCCGCCTATAACTGCGCTCCCAAGGCTTACCTCAGCTATCGGCGTCTGGGACGGGCCGCCGGCCTGTTGGAGCTGGGTTTTTACACCCAGACGGAAATTGCCGAAATGTGCGGATATAAGGACGTAAAATATTTCCGCACCGCCTTCAAAACCCACTTTGGAAGATCCATCACTCAATACCTGAAAAATCAAAAAGACGGATGATTTCATCCGTCTTTTTGGCTATTTCGTCACAAAAGATAAAAACCAATGGCACCGGAGCCCAGCGTTTCGGCGCGGACCGCTCCCTTTTCCCCACGCAAAGTAAAGGTGACCGTTTCCCCCGCCGTATTCCAGGCGGCAATGCCCAGACTACCGTCCGCCGCCCGAAATCCGGTGCAACGCAGGGCGGGATGATCCACCGTAAAGCCCTCGTTATCCACAAATTTGCCGTGGATCAGATGGGCGGCATTGGTACGACGCAGTGAGAGTACCCGTTGCATATAGGCAGTATACGCCGGAATTTCGGAGGGAAGTCCCAGACAACGGAATATGGTCAGGTCAAAGGACATACCCATCAAATAGGTATAGTTGATATTGGCTACGTAATCCGTTTCGTCCAGCGACATACCGCGGTTGGTGACACAGATCTCCGGGAAGGTATAACGATAGAGCTGGGAAAGATATTTCGGAGTGGGCTTGATGGCGGAAGATTGAACGATGTCCATATACTGACCGTAGATATCCACGTTATATTCCATCAAGGTGATCTTGTCTTCACCGTAACTCTTGACCAGCGACCGCAGTTCTTTATATTTATCCTCTTTACCAATATGAGAATGAGACGGCTTTTTGTGGGGATGATCCTTGGCATAGCAAAAACTGGCGTTCCGTCCACCTAGATCGTACAGCACACCGTCCGCCCCCAAATCCATACAGTATTTGGTGACCTGCAGCATTTTTTCTTGCCACGCCGGTACCGAAGGGCAGGCGGCGTACATCGGCATGGGAGGATTGGCCAGCTTGCGATAGGTACCCTCGCCACAATAGGTTTCGGCAAAGGGCAGATCCTCTCCCCAAATGGTTTTAATGGTGCATTTGTCCCCACCCTCGTATTTATAAAAATCACTCTGATGATCAATCAGGTAATAACTCAAAAAGAGCAACACCTTGCCGCCCTTGGAATGGACGTATTCAATCCCCTTTTTCAGCCCTTCGGCTCCGCCCATATCCTCAGCCACCTTAAAATCAGGCCACATACGGGCAAAGCCACCGGCTTCCCAGCCCAATAGAAACAGGGTGTTTACCCCCGCCGCCTGTGCCTCGTCAAACAAGGCGGGAATCTGAGAATAATCCCAGTTGACCTCGCAATGATGAGGTTTCATAATTACCCGCAGCCAGCCCTGAAATTCTCTGGCCCAATCGGGAATGACAGGAGCGCTCCAACTACCGCTCTCCTCCAGCCAACGACGATAGATCTCGGCGCCCCGATGCCAATCACCGCTATGGAAGGTAAAGACCAGAGGCGCGCTTTCCCAATTCTCTCCGGGATCGCAGAAAGGATAACGGATAACGCCAAGACGCAAGGTGTTTTGCTTTACATTTCTTTCAGCTCGCAGACACACCGTTTCGTGACTTGCATCGTGGCAACCCACGTACAGTCCTTCCTCCTCGTTGCACCAGTCAAACCATTGCATAGAGCCAACACCCGGATACAAAACGTTGAGATCGGTGTGGATCTGTTCGGGCATTTCGTAAGGGCGAAAGCCGCTGTCCACCGATAAATGAGAAAAGGCCGGACGGCGCACCTTACGTCCCAATTTGTAGGGCCAGGCGATATAATCCTCGCTCTCCCCCGCCAACGTCTGCACGCCACTGATCGGTGTGAGTTGCAGTTCAATCACCGGCACGTCACTGCGATTTTCGAGGGACGCCCGCAAGACAACGGCGTCCTCTTCCACCGTAAATCGCAGTTCCAGCGTAATGTCCAGCATTCTGTCGTCACTTTGCAGGGTTTCATAACGCAAGGTGATCGCATTCTCCTCGCAGATCACACGGCATTTTTGCCCCTCTGCATACACCGGACGCTCGGTGCGGATTCCTTCACTATAGATCAGTTTCCACATTCCGCCCGCTTGTTTGACATATTCCCTGCCACCGGCAAGATGGATGAGAGAACAGGCGTTTCCTTGTTCATCCACCGAAAAGACGGTGGTATTACTCCGAACACTATACATATCAGCCCTCCACAGTTATCTTTTATCATATCATACCGCTACCATTTTTGTGTTTTTTCATAAATCTTACGCTGTTTTAAAGAAATTCTCTACGGCAACAAAAGCGAACTGGCGCACCCCTTGGTGCGGCGGTGCCGTTTTTCTTACTT
>JAZQJG010000059.1:0-12887 GCA_045541535.1 Eubacteriales bacterium | reverse complement strand
CAAGGGAATCCTTTGCCTTGGCGATAGACGTCGAAAAAGGAAGTTGCATTTCGCCAACAAGGCTCCGTCGGCGTACGAGGGTACGGTAGGAGATTTGTTGGCGGAAAACAGAGAAGCCCTTGCAAAGCAAGGGCCTTTTTTGAAATTGATGGTTTTGAATTTTTGGAGGATGGTTGATTTTTTTGTAAATCGTTAACCGGTTTCTATGACGCTGTTTCTCTGCGGTGAAACGACTTTTTGGACGTTGGATGCCCCTTTGGTAAAGATTACTAAAGAGACGATTGCTTTTTAAATGGTTAATGTTACTTGGGTATCTCTTCCATCAGGGCGGTCAGCTTGTCGGGGAAGTTGACGGTCATCCCCTCGGTGTCCAGCGGATAGACCGCACGCATAATATCGGGGTCCTTTACGCCCCACAGTCGCACGCCCAGTCCGTGGGATTCGGCCAGTTGGATCTGATCGGCATCCACCAGGGTGGCTCGGGGGGAGATCTGGGTGCCGCCGATGGCCTTCAGACGGGCGATGTTTTCCTCATTGATGGGATCCTTGATCAGCCAGGTGAGCTTTACGTCGGGGTCAACGGCTCTGGCCTCCTCCAGCGCCTCAAATTGGAAGGAGGAAACGTAGATATTGTCCATATTGCCGTATTGTTTCATAATATCCAGCGCCTTTTTGGCAATGCCGCAAACCTTCAACTCAATGGCAAAGGTAAGCTCCAATGGCAAGAACTTTTTGGCAAAATCTTCAAAGAGCAAAATTTGCGTGCCGGCAAAGCGAGGGTCTTTCCAGGCGCCGAAGTCCATTTTCAGCAATTCCTCGTATGTATAGTCGGCGATAGCGCCGGTGCCGTTGGACTTTTCGTCAATGGTGCGGTCGTGAAAGATGACGATCTTACCGTCTTTGGTTTCCTGCAGATCGGTTTCAATGCCGTTTGCCCCCATAGTCAGTCCCAGGTCAAAGGAAGGCATGGTATTCTCCGGCGCATACTCCGAAGCGCCACGGTGTGCATAATTTACAAACATTGTGTTTTCCTTTCCTTATTTCTCTTCGGCCGAATGGGTGAGGATATGGCCGGTGATGGCGTTGACCTCGTATTCGTATTCAGTGCCGTCGCTGATGAATTCCACCTCAAACACGGGAATGCCGCCCTCGTTATCGGGGTTGATGGACATACGGTCCACCTGATCTTCCGTCAGTCCGGCGTGGCGGAGCACGATGTCAGTCACCTGCTTGGCTGTCAGATTTTCGGTAACTTGCGTGTGGGGTGCGGCGCCGGCGGCCTGCTCTGTTTCCTTTTGCAGGATCACGCCCTTCACGGCGTCCACGGTGTAGTCGTATTCGGTGCTGCCCACCCGGAACTCCACCGAATAAACCATTTCACCGTTCTCGTTTTCCAGAGCGGTGGACAGATTGGCTACCTGGGTCTCGGTAAAGCCTGCATCCTGCAGTACGATCTCCTTGGCCTCGTCCAAAGAAATGGAGTTGTTCCAAAAATGTTGCCACAGCAGACCGGCGCTCACGCCTACGATCAGCAGGGTGGCCAACAGCGCCACCGAAACGGCAATGATGATTTTCGTAGTTTTAGTCATGGGTTTCTCCCTCCTGCTCCTGCTTGCACCAGGAGCGAACGATCTCACGGGCGGAGCGGGACATTTCAACGCTAAAGTCCGAGTTCCATTTGCGTTTGCAAAAGGCACGGATCCAGCTCTCCAGCTCACCGTCGGTTTTTTCCTGCCGTTCGGCCAACATATCGGACAAACGGGCGGCTTTGTTGTTATCATACCCGTTTTCGTGGACAATATCCGTAGGTTTAAAACGGGGCGGCTTTGGCCGCTGTTTTTGTTGCTCGGTGGGATGACCCATCACCAGCATACAGGCGGGCACCACGTAATCGGGCAGATGCAACAGTTCCCGATGAATTTCAAAATTTTCAATGATATCGCCGATATAGCAAGAGCCGATGCCCAGACTCTCTGCCGCCACCACCGCATTTTGTGCGGCAATGATGGCGTCGACCTGCGCCAGCATCAGATCTCCCATGTCGGGACGGCGGACCTCTGTTTCATAGGCGCAAAAGAGATCGTACCAGCGCTTGTAATCAGCGCAAAAGATCAGCACCAAGGGCGCCTTTGCAATAAAGGGCTGATGGTCGCAGGTCTCCGACAGGCGTTCCTTGAGCTTCGGATCGGTTACGTCCAGCACGGTATACAGGGTCATATTGCCGGCGGTGGGTGCCTGCAGTGCGGCCTGTAAGATCAGTTCCTTATCCTTCGGGGTGATCGCTTGATCGGTAAAGGCGCGCACCGATCGGCGTTCAAACAACTCTGTAATGGTAGCATTCATTGGATCTCCTCCTCATTAACCCCAGATCAGCCAGAGCAGCAGGTATCCGGTGATCACGGCGGCAAGGGTGAAAGGAATGCCGTATTTCATAAAGGTGCCGCTCTTTACCTCATAGCCCTCTTTCCGCAGAATACCGATGGCGGTAATGTTGGCGCTGGTGACGGTGATATGGGGGCGGATCTTCTGAAATGCCAGCATCAGAATATAGGTGATGGCAAAGAGGATCAGGGCGGTAACGGTAATGGGACTCATAAACATTCCTCCGATAAAAATAAAGGCAGGGGGGCTGCCTTTAAACGATCACAAGATAATTATACAGATATGCGCCAGAATTGTCAATTGCTTTGTCGGGTGGACCGTGTGGTGTTCTGTTGACTTTTGCGCAAAAAATGTTATAATATAATTATTAATGGAAAGGAAGGAAATACCATGATTAAAAATCCTGTAGTTGACGGTTGGTACGCCGATCCCGAGAGTCGGGTATACGGTGACACCGTGTATATGTACGTCACCAATTCTCTGCCCTTTGAGGAACAGTTGAATCTGGATCTGGTAACCACCGACGATCTTGAGAACTTCACCGTTTACCGCGATATTTTGGATATGCCCACTTTCAAGGGCGCTTACAAGGCCGTTTGGGCCCCCACCGTGATTGACAAGGACGGCAAATATTACCTCATCTTTGCCGCCAACGATATCCATTCCGAGGAGGAAGTGGGCGGCTTGTACATCGGTGTAAGCGAGGATCCCCACGGTCCTTTCAAAAACGTGTTTGCCGACGGCAGACCCCTCATCAATCGTATCTACAACAAGGCTCAGCCCATCGACGCCCATCTCTTCAAGGACGAGGATGGGGAGATCTATCTGTATTACGGTGGTTGGAAGCATATGATGGTCTGTGTGATGAACGACACTATGGACGGTTTCAAACCCATTCCCCAGCCCAACATTGACGGTTACTTCCGTGAGATCACCCCCGCCGATTACGTGGAAGCGCCCTACGTGATGAAGATCGACGGCAAATATCATCTGATGTATTCCACCGGCAAATGGCATAACGGTACCTACGCCGTCAAGGCAGGTGTGACCGACGATCCTTTGACCGAATATAAGTATTACGATGATATCTTAAAGGCCGATGAATTGGCCGACGGCCCCGGGCACAACTCCGCTTTCTTCTTTAAAGGGGAGCATTACGTGGCCTATCACCGTCGTGAGATCGGGGATACCAACGGTCATCACCGTAAATTGTGTATTGATAAATTGCCCATCTACGATGGCAAGATGCATCCGGTAAAAATGTCATAATTTAAAAAGTCTTCCCGTGGGAAGACTTTTTAAAAAGAGGGTAGAACTATGAAAATTGTAATTCTTGATGCAGGCACGCTGGGGCGCGACGTGGATCTGAGCCCGTTGTACGCTTTGGGGGAGGTGGTGGCCCACGAAACCACGCCTCCCGAGGCCATCGCCGCCCGTCTGACGGGAGCGGACGTCTGTGTAGTAAACAAATTGAAACTTAATGAGAGCAATCTGGCAGGGACCGGTCTGCGTCTGATCTGTGAGGCTGCCACCGGTTATGACAATATTGACCTGGCCTATTGCCGCAGGGCGGGGATCGCCGTGTGCAACGTACCGGGGTATTCCACCCATTCGGTGGCGCAGCTCACGGTGGCCATGGTGTTATCCTTGGTAAACCACTTGCCCGTCTACCGTGATTTTGTTCATTCGGGGGCCTACAGCGCCCAACCGGTGGCGAATCGGCTGACCCCCGTATGGCACGAACTCCAGGGACAAACCTGGGGCATCGTGGGCGGCGGCAACATCGGCGCACAGGTGGCACGGGTGGCCGAGGCTTTCGGTTGCAAGGTCCTCGTCTGCCGTCGCCGGCAGGACCCCGTTTATGAAACGGTGGATATTGACACCCTATGCCGTCGGGCAGATATTATTTCTCTGCATATTCCCCTCAATGACGAAACCCGTGGGATGATCGACGCCCACCGTCTTTCCTTGATGAAGCCGGGAGCGATCCTTATCAACGTGGCCCGCGGGGCCGTCACCGACGAGGAGGCGCTGACCTGTGCCCTGGAAAGCGGGCATCTGGGCGGGGTCGGTATCGACGTGTTTTCTGCCGAGCCCCTGCCGGCAGATCATCCCTATCACCGTATTTTGAATCGGGACAACGTTTGTTTTACGCCGCACACCGCCTGGGGCTCCTACGAGGCCCGTTGCCGTTGTGTACGGGAAATGGCGGAAAATGCCCGCAGTTTTTTCGCCGGCGGGCTCCGCAACCGTGTGGATGCGGGCAGTTCCCGCTGACGATCCGATTGTAAGAGCGGGTACCCATCAAAAGTACACGAATGCAAAATTGCGTCAGGAACTCTTTAGTGGAGATTTCAGACAACGTCAAAATCCTTCCATTATTGTGCATCGTTTATCGTCAAATAAAAAAGAGCCCATCGGGCTCTTTTTTTATGCTTCGGTAATATTCCGCGCAACGTAGACGCCGCTGGCGGAGGCGTGTGAAAGGGAATGGGTGATGCCGCTACCATCACCGATGATGTAGAGGCCGGGATAACGGGATTCCAGTTTGTCGGAAACCGCAACCTCCATATTGTAGAATTTGACCTCCACGCCGTACAGCAGGGTATCGTCATTGGCGGTGCCGGGGGCCACCTCGTCCAAGGCGTAGATCATTTCAATGATACCGTCCAGAATTCGTTTGGGAAGTACCAGACTTAAATCACCGGGAGTGGCCTGCAGGGTGGGGGTGATAAAGGCTTCCTCAATGCGCTCGGCATTGGATCTGCGACCACGGATCAGATCGCCGAAGCGTTGCACGATGACGCCGCCGCCCAGCATATTGCTCAATCGGGCAATGGATTCGCCATAGCCGTGGGAATCCTTAAAGGGCTCGGAAAAATGCTTGGCCACCAGAAGGGCAAAGTTGGTGTTTTCCGTCTGCTTGGCAGGATCCTCATAGCTGTGGCCGTTGACGGTGATAATACCGTTGGTATTCTCGTTTACCACGGCGCCCTTGGGATTCATACAGAAGGTGCGCACCTTGTCACCGTATTTTTCGGTGCGGTAGACGATCTTGCTTTCATACAGTTCGTCGGTGAGATGGGTAAATACCTCGGCAGGAAGCTCCACCCGCACACCGATGTCTACACGGTTACTCTTGGTGGGAATGTCCATATCGCGGCATACTTGCTCCATCCATTTACTGCCGCTGCGGCCCACGGAGATGATGCAATGGGAACAGGTATAATTGCCCTGCTTGCAATAGATCTCATAGCCGGGGTCGGTAAATTTCACCGATTCCACGGGGGTATCGAAGAAGAAGGTCACCCGATCCTTCAACTCGTTGTACAGGTTTTCCAGCACCACGTAGTTGATGTCGGTACCCAGATGACGCACCGAAGCGTCCAACAGGTGAAGATCGTGGCGGATACACTCTTTTTTAAACTTACTGCCGGCGGAGGAATAGAGCTTACAGCCTTCGCCGCCGTGGCTCATATTGATCTGATCCACATAGCGCATCAATTCCAGCGCCTTTTGCTTGCCGATGTATTCGTACAGCGTGCCGCCGAAATCATTGGTAATGTTATATTTACCGTCGGAAAAGGCGCCTGCGCCGCCAAAACCGCTCATAATCGAGCAGCTCTTACAGCCGATACAGCTCTTTATCTTGTCGCCGTCAATGGGACAATGGCGTTGGCCCAGAGCGTGGCCGGCCTCAAACACGGCCACCTTCAATTCCGGATTGAGTCGGGTTAATTCGTATGCGGAAAAGATACCGCCGGGGCCGGCTCCGATAATAATAACGTCATAGTTCATAAGCGTTCCTCCATAGCAGAACAAATCATACAAATTTATTATAGCACGTCGTCGCTTTCTTTGCAAGTGCGTCAACAAAAAAGGAGCAGTAAAAACGTTTGTTTTTACAGCGCCTTTTTTACTTTATCATTTAGCCCATAAATTCGGAGATGATCCCCAGAACCTTGTCGTGACAACCGCCGCAACCGGTGGAACAATGGGTGATCTTTTGTACGTCTTCAAAGGCTTCCAATACGCTTTCAAACCGTTCGTGTTCGTGGAGTGCTTTCACAATGTCAGCATAGCTGACGCCCATACAATTACATACCGTATAATTTTCTTTCATCGTGATTTCCTCCTAAACAGATCTTATTTGGTGCCGAACAGACGGTCACCGGCATCGCCCAGACCGGGCAGAATATAGCCGTTTTCGTTGAGACAACGGTCCAGCGTGGAAACGAAGACCTGCACGTCGGGGTGGGTCTCCGCTACACGCTCCACACCCTCGGGAGCGCCGATGACTGCCATAAATTTAATGGTCTTACATCCCCGATCCTTCAACCGCTGAATGGCGTCGCAGGCACTGCCGCCGGTGGCCAGCATAGGATCTACCACCAGCACCAGTTTTTCCTCAATACCGTCGGGCAACTTGCAGTAGTATTCATAGGGCTCCAGGGTTTCCTCATTGCGGCAGAGACCGATATGACCGACTCTGGCAGAGGGGAAGAGCACGTGTACACCATTGACCATACCAAGGCCCGCCCGCAGAATGGGGATGATGACGATGGAATTGTCGGTGACCACCTTCTGGGTGCAGACCTCCAGAGGGGTCTTTACCTGTACCTCGGTGGTGGGAACCCCTTCCTTCAGACATTCAAAGGTCATCAGGGTGGTGATCTCTTCAATGAGCTCTCTGAATTCCTTCATACTGGTCTTTTCATCCCGCAGGATGGCGACCTTATGATTGATCAGCGGATGGTCAAAAATGGTTACGTTGTCAAAAGCTTTCATTATTTTTCCTCCGGGTCCTTACCCAGCTTGCTTTTCTCTACCTTGGTCAATACGGCGTTGGTGATGATACCGATGATCAGAGCGGTGGCGATGGAAGTGATGTTGATGGTGGCGGCAACGGCGCCGGTGGCGGCATCCAGAGCATAGGGGATCTGAATGGTCAGACCGCCGATACCGGAGATCAGGATAGACGCAACAACAAACAGGTTTTTATTTTCTCCCAGATCCAGATTCTTAAACATCTTCAGACCGGAAACGGCGATAAAGCCGTACAGGGTCAGGCAAACGCCGCCCATTACGCAGGAAGGAATGGTCTGGAGCAGTACCATAACGGGACGGATAAAGGAGAGAATGATGCACATAAAGGCGGTGGTGGTGATGGTGGACACCGATGCGTTACGGGTGATGGCCACGCAACCAACGGACTCACCGTAGGTGGTGTTGGGGCAGATGCCGAAGATGGTACCGGCCATAGAACCCACACCGTCACCCAGCAGGGTGCGCTTCAGACCGGGATCCTTGATCAGGTCACGGTCAATGATGGAAGACAGGTTTTTGTGGTCGGCAATATGCTCGGCAAATACAACCAGAGCAACGGGCAGGAAAGCAATGATAACCTCTACCACAGCGCCCATACCCTTCAGCAGAGTGGCGCCGGAATTGGCGACCAGAATCTCGGCGGACAGGTTGCCGCTGGTCAGCTCTTTTACAGCCTCCAGCAGGGCAAAGCGGGGATAGTCGATGATAGCGGTAATACCCTTGAAAGCGCCGTCGGCGGTAACGAAGTTGTCCACCAGGGGCTGGAAGTTGACGATCATCAGATAGTCGCTACCGGTGAGCATACCGATCACGGTAAAGATGGTGGCGGCCAGATAACCGGCGGCAATGCCGATGATAAAAGGAATCAGACGGGCCATCTTGTATTTCTTCTGCGTGGAGCATACGACGATGGTACCAAAGGCGATCAGACCGCACAGCAGGGCTACCAGATTGTAGGAGCCGTAGGTGGCGGAGGCGTTGGCCTTAACGATGTCGCCCATGGCGGCGCCGGCCAGAGACAGACCGATCAGCGCAACGGTGGGACCGATGATGACGGGAGGCATCAGCTTGTCAACCCAGTTGGTGCCGACGAAGTGAATGATCAGCGCGATCACCACGTATACCAGACCGGCCACGACGGAGCCCAAAATGATGCCGCAATAGCCGTAGGCAACGGCCATGCTCAGAGAGCTCAGAAAGGCGAAGGAGCTGCCCAGAAATACGGGGCTCTTAAATTTGGTGAACAACTGGTATACCAGCGTACCGATACCTGCGCCCAGGATGGCGGCAGGGATCTGAGTGGGCAGACCGATGATGGTCGGTACTGCGATGGTGGCCGCCAGAATGGCCAATACCTGCTGCAGTGCAAATACCAGCAGCTGGCCGAAGGCCGGGCGGTCGTGGATGTCATAGACGAGTTTCTTTTCCATAATGTTTCCCCCATTATATAATATTTTGTGTTTCGCTTTTTCCAGTATACCATATATGGAGGACGTTGTAAATAAAAAGGTGACAATCTTTTTTCTTTTTTTGCAAAAAATTCCCTGCAAGGAGATCCTTGCAGGGGAGAGGGTGTTATATGAGGTTGAGCATATCCATTATTTTTTGAACGTTTTTAACGTCTTTGGTATAAACTTCCGGATAGCGCTCCGCCAGATCAGTATACAACTGCAGTGTTCTGAACAGGGCGGATTTTTCCAAGGCAAGTTGTTCCGTTGCGGCATACAGCGCCGCCAGACTGAAGGTCGTTTTGGCAAGCTTTTCTCCAAAGGCGTCGGGATTTTTGGCATATAAGTCCTCACACAACTCCTTTGCCCGCAGAAGGTTTTGCTCGGCTTTGGTATAATTTTCATTCCGTCGGTACATCATCCCCAGATTGTTTAGGGTGGTGACAAGGACAGGGGCAACGGCATCGGGATTTTTGACATACAAGCATTCATAGAGTGCCTTTGCCCGCAGATAGGCTTGCTCCGCTTGGGCATAATCGCCGATGTTACGGTACATCGCCCCCAAATTGTTGAGGATACCGGCAAGGTCAGCGGTAAAGACCTCGGGATGCTTGGCATACAAGTCCTCATAGAGCTCCATTGCGCGCAGATAGGCTTGTTCTGCTTGGGCATAATCGTCGGTTTCGCAGTATATCACGCTCAGATTGTTGAGGGTGCCGGCAAGGTCAGCGGCAAAGGCATCGGGATGCTTGGCATACAAGGCTTCCCGCAGCTCCTTTGCTCGGAGATAGGCTTGCTTCCCTTGATCATAGGCTTTGATATGGCTATACAAATTGCCCAGATTGTTCAGGGTGCCGGCAAGGGCGGGGGCAGCGGCATCGGGATTCTTGGCATATAAGCCTTCATAGAGTTCCTTTGCCCGGAGATAGGCTGGCTCGGCTTTGGTAGGATCGTTGATTTCACAGTACATGATACCCAGGTTGTTGAGGGCGGCGGCAAGCTCCGGGGCAAAGACGTGGGGATGCTTGGCGTATGATCCTTCCAGCAGTTCCTTTGCCCGGAGATAGGCTTGCTCCGCTTTACCATAGTCTGCAATATTGGCATATAATGCGCCCAGATTGTTGAGGGTGCCGGCAAGGGCGGAGGCAAAGGCCTCGGGATGTTTGGCATACAAGCCCTCCCGCAGTTCTTTTGCCCGGAGAAACGCTTGCTCTGCTTTCTCATAGCTGTTCGTATTACGATACAGGTTGCCCAAGCTGTCGAGGGTGTCGGCAAGACCGGGGGCATAGGCCTCAGGGTTTTGTTCATACAAACCTTCATTCAGCGCCCTTGCTCGGAGAAGGTGTTGTTCCGCCTGATCGTATTCTTTGATATTACGATATAAACCGGCAAGATTGTTGAGGGTCATGGTAAGATCGGGGGCAAAGGTGTCGGGATGTTTGGCATACAAGCTCTCATAAAGTTCCTTGGCCCGAAGATATATTTGCTCTGCTTTGTCATAGCCTGTGTTGTCGGCATACGTCCCGCCCAGATTGTTGAGGGTGCCGGCAAGTTCGGGAGCAAAGGCGTCCGGATTTTTGGCATACAAATCCTCATGGAGCTTCTTTGCCCGGAGCAGGTTTTGCTCTGCAAGGGTATAATTGCCGATTTGACGATACAAATTGCCCAGATTGTTATAGGCACCGGCAAGGTCGGCGGCGCAGGGCTCGGGATTCTTTATATATAATGCCTCTTTGAGTTCCTTTGCACGGAGAAAGACTTGCTCCGCTTTGCCGTAATCGGTGGTTTCGCTGTATAAAATACCCAGCAGATTCAGCAAATCTCCCAGTCGCTCCTCGGAAACTGCCGCGCCCGGTTTGTTGTAATGCCATTGCAGAGTCTCGGCCATTTGGATGGCCCGGGAAAAATCGTTTTGGGTTTCCAAAAAAGAGGCGTAATCGTAAAGAATGGCCGGATCCAGATCGTACTGTTCGGCAAGCTCTGCAATGCGCCGATATTTGGCGTCGATGGCCGTTACACTTTCGGCAGTCAGACCCTCGGCCATTCGGGCCTTGATCCACAGCTTGTCCTCTTCAATATAGCCGCAGATCATTTCCTTGCCCGCATCGGCGGCGTTTTGAGCCCGTTCCAGCTCGTTTTCCCGCTCCTTGTCCTCTAAGATCAGTCGGGCGGCGGGATAGTTACCTTGATTATAATAATCCAGTGCCGTCCGTTGGCGGTGGGTGAGCACCCGTCCGTCGGAGGTCATTTTGGCAATGGTGCTTGCCAGCTCCAGCGTGGCCTGCTCCACCTTCGTCAGTTCCTTGGACACTTCGTCCAGCGCCGTGGCGGCCGCCGACAGGGCGTCGGCGTTGGCGGTGGAATCCTCCGCCAAAAAGGCGGCCCGGCAGGTATCGTATTGCTGTTTTAGTGCTTCCTTTTGACGGTAGAGCTGTTGCAAGCCTTGGTTGTTGCGCAACAGCGGGACGTTGTCGGCGGCAAACAGGGGCTTGCCGTCCACCGTCACCATCCCCGCCTGCAGGGCGGGACCGGGGGCATCCAGCCCCAGCTCCTTGATCTGCATCAGCATTCCCAGCTTCAGGGAATCCACGTGGTGATAAGTATTATAATAATGTTGCAATTCATCACTCAGCATCTGCATAAAGGCACGCACCTCTGCCATCGCCTCCTCGGCGTCGGCCACGGTACGGAAATAGGTGATCACCTTGGGGGTGCCCGCCTTGCGGAAGGCGTCCAGCGCCACGTCAAATTCGTGACGGGTATACTCTCCCACCTTGCGGAAAAACAGGAAAAAGCACAGCTCGCTCTCCCGAATCCGGGCATCGTATTCCGATTGCTTGCCGTCGGCGGCTATGGCATCGTTATAGTCCTCACATTTGATCAGGGAAAAATGCACGCCGCTGTCCACGTATATTTCATTCAATTGACGGAAAAAATCTCCGATCTCCAGCCGATCCAGCTTCAGATCTTCAATGGAGGAGGCCAAAAAGATTTTTACTTTTTTCATCAAAATTCTCCTTTGATACTTTATGATACCAATATATCACAATCCCTCCGCCGTTGCAACGGTAGTCTTTGTTAATTCCACCCTCTTGCAATGGCGGGGGGAAGAGGGTATAATGGAAACAAAAGAAAAAGGAGGCGGCCGATGAATATTATACAGATTACCGATTTTTTGGATCCCGCCCTGGACGTTTATGCCCGTACCACCGAAAATCAACTGCTCAATCGCCTGAATCCGGCGGAGGGTGTGTTCATTGCCGAGAGCCCCTACGTCATTGATCTGGCCCTGCAGGCGGGCTGTCAGCCCCTCAGTGTGCTGGCAGAACGGGGGATGCTGGAGCATCCGGTGTTGCAAAAGTGTAAAGGCGTTCCCGTTTACACTGCAGACAGCACTCTCTTGCAACAACTCACCGGATTTAAGCTGACCTTGGGGCTGTTGTGCGCCATGCGTCGTCCCACACCCCGCACGGTGGAGAGTGTTTGCAATGGGGCGCAGCGGGTGGCGGTGCTGGAGCACGTGATGAATCCCACCAACGTGGGCGCCATTATGCGCAGTGCCGCCGCCTTGGGGATGGACGCCGTGTTGCTCAGCGACGATTGCGCCGATCCCTTATATCGGCGGGCAAGTCGGGTGAGTATGGGCACGGTGTTTCAGATTCCTTGGGCCTATTTTGACAAAGGCGAGCCCTATAAAAATATTGAACGGCTTCGTTCCTTGGGCTTTCAGTCGGTGGCTATGGCCCTCAGGGAGGATTCTCTTTCCCTGCGGGATCAGCGTCTGCAACAAATTCCCCGTCTTGCCATCGTGATGGGCTCCGAGGGGGAGGGGCTCACCGAGGGCACCATTGCCGCCTGCGATCACACCGTTATGATCCCCATGGCCCACAACGTAGACTCCCTCAACGTGGCAGGGGCTAGTGCCCTCGCTTTCTGGCAACTGGGCCGGGGGATGTAAAAACCGTCCGATTTCCCTTCTGTCCCGCCGCTCGGCGTATACAAAATACGCCTTCGGGTAGCCCGTGGCCGTTGGCCACGGCGGGACAAAAGCGCCTCGAACGGTTTTTCCGATCCCCCGGGGGTGATGTAAAAATGCCCGATTTCTCTTTTCTTTCGCCGCTCGGCGTATACAAAATACGCCTTCGGGTGGCGCCTGGCCCCTGGCCGCGGGGGGGGCAAAGCGCCCCGGACGGTTTTTCCGCTCCCCCCGGGGGGGTGGGAAAAATGCCC
>JAZQJG010000058.1:0-16160 GCA_045541535.1 Eubacteriales bacterium | reverse complement strand
CAGAACGACATGGCTACGATCCGACTTGGTGGCACTGGCAGGGTGTTTTCTGGGAGGAATTGCTTCGTTGGTGGCATTCAGTCTGCAAGGAAGCTTGCTTACGGGGGTCGCCATGCTTGGTGCCGGTATTTGTTGCGGAGGATTGTCCATCTTTTGGTGTTACGGATGTAATGTTGCCACAAAAGGAATTGTGTTGCTGACAAAGAAAGTGGCGGTTGGTATCAAAATGCTGTTTGTGGGAAGGGGGAGAAATCATGAGTAAAGGCGCAAAAATTTGGCTGATCACAGCTACGGTATTGATTGTGTTGGGACTATTTATGTTTGTTGGTGTAATGGTAGCACAAAACTGGGATTTTGCAAAATTCGGTAGCGTTACTTACGTCACCAATACCCAAGAGGTGTCCATGGATTTTGACAAAATTAATATCAACGTAGATACGGCGCAGGTTGAATTTGTTCCTTCGGAGAATGAAGACTGCAAGGTTGTTTGTTATGAGACGGAAAAAATCAGACATACCGTGGCAGTAAATGATGGCGCCTTGGAAATCAAGGTGCACGATTCTCGGAAATGGTATGAGTTTGTCGGTATTTCTTTTGGAACGCCGAAAATTACTCTTTACGTGCCAAACAAAAAATATGATTCCCTGTGCATTGAAACGGATACAGGTGACGTAAATCTCCCCAAAGAATTTGCTTTTAAAGATGTGACAATTGCAGGGGATACGTCCGACGTATATTGCAATGCATCGATTTCCGGTACGATCAGTATTGCGCTAAGCACCGGAAACATTGAATTGGACGGAATTGCAATGGATCAATTGCTTTTGTCCACCTCTACCGGAGACATGCGGCTGCAATCTGTTACGGTTGATAATGATATTGAAATTGAAACGGATACGGGTGACGTGATCTTGGAAAACTGTGATGCCGCAGATCTTTTTATAGAGACAAGCACCGGTGACGTGAGAGGTACGCTACTCTCGGAAAAAGTATTTATTGCGGATAGCTCTACCGGGCGAGTGAGCGTTCCCAAAACGGTGACGGGTGGCCGATGTGAGATTATAACCTCCACCGGGGATATTACCATTGATGTAAAATCTTGAGCGGAGGAAGTATGAAAACCAGATGTTCTTGGGTAAATCTCAAAAACGACAATTATATCAGATACCACGACGAAGAATGGGGACGCCCTTTACATGATGATCAAAAACTGTACGAGCTGTTGATACTGGAGTGCTTTCAGGCTGGATTGTCGTGGGAGTGTGTCTTGAATAAGCGTGAAAATTTCCGGCTGGCTTTTGATGGTTTTAATTTGGATGCTATCGTACTGTATGACGAGGCGAAAATACGGGAATTGATGAAGAATCCGGGGATTATTCGTAATCGTTTAAAGATTGAGGCGGCCGTACAAAACGGAATTGTATTTAAAGAAATACAAAAAGAATGGGGAAGCTTTGATCGGTATATCTGGTCATTTACCAACGGAAAGACAATTGTAGAGCCGTTTACCGAGCGAACGACGTCTCCACTGTCAGATGCTGTTTCAAAAGATTTGAAAAAGCGTGGGATGCGCTTCGTGGGCTCTACTGTGATTTATTCTTATCTGCAGGCCATGGGCGTTATTAACGGTCATGCCGAGGATTGCTTTTTGATGGTTTTAAAAAAATAAAAGAAGACCCTGCAGGGTCTTCTTTTATTTGCCTTGAAACTGCGTGGGCGTTATTCCGTAAGTTTTTCGGAATGCGCTGATAAAATGACTTGCAGAGCAAAATCCCAACGCCCGAGCCGTTTCGTTTACAGGCATTTGAAGGAGAAGAAGTTCTTTGGCGCATTGCAATCGCCTTTGCAAAAGGTAAGCGTGTGGTGTGAGTCCCTGTTCTTTTTTAAACACACGGATCAAATGGGCGGGAGAGACGTACAGCGCATCGGCTGCGGAACGAACGTTAATTTGATCTTTTAGATGAGCATTAAAATATTGAACGGTGCGTTCAGAAAGGGTTGGCTGCTTTCTGAATTCTTCGGAAAGATCCAGCGCCGAAAGATGTAATAAACTACTGATGCTTGAAGAAATACTCCAAGGTATGGGATGTTCCTGGAGTGAGACGTTTGTCATAGTTTCTTCAATTAAGCTTGTCAAATCGTTTAAATGGTTCGTTCTGGCGACACAGGGACGAGGAAGGTGTTGCAAAAGCAGATTGACTGATTCGCCTGTTGGATGGATCCAATAGAATTCCCATATGCCGTTTTTGGGCGTATAATACCGTCCTGACATATTGGCGGGTATATATCCGATCGTTCCTTCCGTCAGTTGGAGTTTTTCTCCATCTACGTACATTTCACCGCACCCGCTTACTGTATAAAAAAATAGAGCTGCTGCATTTGAACTTCTCTCAATTCGGTACAGATCATTGCATTTGTGCCAGCCACATACGGAAAACGAAAATAATTTATTTTCGCGCTGCGGGTTTGTCGCAAGACGTACCTGTCCAAAAGAACCGTTTTTACTATACATCCAATCACTCCAATATCATATTATTGATATTATATAACAAAAAACAAGCTAAAGCAATGTGATTTATTGCAAAAACAGAACATTTTGGTAAAATGGAAGAAAGGAGTGAGTATCATGACTACCAGAGAAAGATTTATGAGAATGTATCAGCATCAGGAGGCGGATCGTATCCCGATTATTGACAGCCCGTGGAAGGGTACGCTGCGTCGTTGGCGACGAGAGGGGTTGCCGGAGAACGTAGCGTGGGAGGATTATTTTGATATTGATAAGGTCGCTAAACTACGCATAGATATTACCCCTCGCTTTGAAAAGAAGATTCTTGAAGAAACTGAACGCTACTATATTGAAACATCTTCATGGGGAGTAACCATGAAACACTTTAAAGAAGAGGATTCCACTCCGGAGATGCTTGATTTTAAGGTGGTAGACGAGGCTTCCTGGGAAGAGGCAAAGGTAAGGATGCTGTCGGGTGAGAATCGTATTCCCTGGGATCATATCAAAGACAACTGGGAGCGTTGGCGCCGGGAGGGACAATGGATTACGGCGCAATTTTGGTTTGGTTTTGACGTGACGCATTCCTGGATGATGGGCACGGAAAATATGCTCATTGCGATGATGGAAGAACCGGAACTTGTAAAGGATATGTTTGATACCTATCTCGGAAGATGTGAAGATTTGTTTGGCCAGATTTGGGATGCCGGCTATCATTTTGATGAGATTTACTGGCCGGACGATATGGGGTATAAAGGGACGACATTTTTCTCTCCCGCAATGTATCGCGAATTGGTACAGCCATTTCACGTCAGAGCGGCAAGCTGGGCCCACGATCGGGGCATTTATGCAAGGTTGCATTCTTGCGGTGACGTTACGTCGCTGGTACCGGATATTCTGGCGGCAGGATTGGATGCACTGAATCCCTTGGAGGTCAAGGCAGGGGTCGATGCCAAAAAACTGAAAGATGAATACGGTGATCGCTTGGTGCTTCACGGTGGCATCAATGCGCTTTATTGGAAGGACGAGGAGCGGATTATTTCTGAGATTGAGGATAAGGTGCCTTATCTTAAGAAAAACGGCGGATATATTTTTTCATCCGATCATTCTATCCCCAACGACGTCAGTCTTGAGAATATGAAGCGAATCGTGGAAGCGGCAAAGCGTGCCGGCAAATATTAAACATATTTCAAACTCCGACAAATATTTTGCCGGAGTTTTCTTGTGGGGTAGAAATTTTTGATAAAATAAGATATACTGTACTTATGAGAAAGAAGGGAAGAGTATGGCTTTTGATTTTAAAAAAGAATATAAAGAACTGTATGCTCCGAAAAACAAACCGGAAATCGTACAGGTTCCTGCGGCAAATTTTATTGCCGTGCGAGGAATGGGGGATCCAAACAAACCCGACGGCGCATATCAGCAGGCAATAACCGTTTTGTATGCCGTGGCCTATACGCTTCGAATGAGTTATAAAACTGATTATAAAATCAAGGGATTTTACGAATACGTTGTTCCGCCGTTAGAAGGCTTTTGGTGGCAGGAAAACGTTGATGGTGTAGACTATACAGACAAATCTTCCTTTTGCTGGATTTCTTTGCTTCGTTTGCCGGATTTTGTGACCCGTCAGGATTTTGAATGGGCGGTACAAACGGCTTCTGCTAAAAAGAAAATTGATTGCTCCTCTGCAGAATTTTTGTGCATTGACGAGGGGCTTTGTGTACAAATATTGCATACGGGCTCGTTTGATGATGAGCCTGTCAGTGTAGAAAAAATGGATGAATTCTTGTGCCAACAAGGATATATTAATGATTTTGGCGCGCAACGGATGCATCATGAGATTTATCTTACCGACGCCAGGCGGGTGCCGCCCGAAAAATGGAAAACGGTGATTCGGCATCCGATTAGAAAAAGATAGTTTTTAAAGGGTGATGGTTCGGAGTGATGCGTTACGATGAAGCTGTTGCTTTGAAAGTATGGCAGAATAGGCTGCTACGTAAGGAGTGAAAATATGAGAGTTGTTATCGCTATTGATTCTTTTAAAGGGAGTCTTACCTCTTCCGATGCGGGGCAAGCCGCAAAAAACGGA
The DNA here is from genome assembly GCA_045541535.1 of Eubacteriales bacterium. Classification (GTDB taxonomy): domain Bacteria; phylum Bacillota; class Clostridia; order Oscillospirales; family QAKW01; genus Firm-08. The sequence goes on along the minus strand of JAZQJG010000058.1, from coordinate 11,568 downwards.
ATACTGAAAGCGGATCCCAAAGCTCAGGTGCAGGTCTTTGCGGTGGCTGACGGAGGCGAAGGGACTATGGAAGCTCTAAAGCAAGCAAAGGCCGGCTGGATGCGCACGATCACAGTCAGTGATCCTTTGGGGCGGAAAATAGACGCCGATTATATTATTTCGGCAGACGGAAGTACGGCAATCATTGAAATGGCATCTGCCGCCGGTTTGCCGTTACTGGATCTTTCGGAACGTAATCCGCTGTATACCACTACCTTTGGCGTGGGAGAAATGATCTTGGATGCTCTGGATCTGGGGTGCAGAAAGTTTTTGCTGGGCTTGGGCGGTAGCGCTACCAACGACGGCGGCGTCGGAATGCTGCAAGCGTTGGGATATCGGTTTGCCGATGATTCCGGAAAAGAAATTGAGCACTGCGGGAAAGGGCTGGAAAGGCTTGCAACTGTTAGTGTTGAAAATGTTGATCCCCGTCTTTCGGAATGCAAGTTTAAGGTCGCGGTTGACGTAGCCAATCCGTTGTGCGGTGAATTAGGCGCCAGCGCAGTATTCGGACCCCAAAAAGGGGCTGACGACGCTACGGTGCGCGCAATGGACGACTGGCTTTTAAATTATGCGAATAAAACAAAAGCGTTGTTCGATAAGGCTGATCCTACTGCACCCGGTGTTGGAGCCGCAGGCGGTATGGGGTTTGCTTGCTCGGCTTATTTAGGAGCGAAATTGCAACCGGGAATCAAAATTGTTTTGGAAGAGATCGGAATAGAAGCGGCTATTCAATCTTGCGACGTGGTGGTAACCGGCGAGGGCCGATTGGATGAACAGAGCGTGATGGGAAAAACCCCTGTCGGAGTTGCTGCTTTAGGGCAAAAATATAATAAGCCCGTTGTTGCTTTTTCAGGGTGTGTGACGCCTGGCGCCGGGGTTTGTAACCAACACGGAATTGATGCGTATTTTCCTATTTTGGGAGAGGTTACAAGCCTTGAGAGAGCGATGAGTGGAGAGGTGACTCGCCAAAATCTAGAACGTACGGCGGAGCAGGTGTTTCGCTTGATGGAAAGAATGAAACGATGATGGACATGAAAGTTATTGCAAAAATTCATAACGGTTTTTCCGAAAAGTTTGGTATTCCCCGACAAAGCGGTCTGACCGACGCGGAATCGGTGATTGTATTTGAACCAGAATATCGAAACGCCGATGCGCTTCGCGGGCTGGAAGATTACAGTCATTTGTGGCTGGTTTGGTATTTTTCGGAGTTTGACAGGGAAGGATGGGCGCCTACCGTTCGTCCGCCGCGTTTGGGCGGCAACAAGCGAATGGGTGTGTTTGCAACCCGCTCACCAAATCGTCCCAATCCCATTGGTTTATCCGTCGTGAAGATCGAGAAAATTGAACTTTCCTCCCCGCAGGGGCCGAGAATAACGGTGACGGGAGCGGATCTTTTAGACGGTACTCCGATTTTTGATATCAAGCCTTATCTGCCTTATGCGGATTCGGTGCCTGATGCGGCCGCCGGCTTTGCAGGGCAGCGATTGCAGTATTCTCTTACTGTTGAGATCTCTCCCGAATTGCTTGATATGCTTCCGATTGAGGATAGGGGCACGGTGCTGGAACTGTTATCCCAGGACCCGAGGCCGGGATATCAATCGGATCCGACACGGATGTATTCTATGCGTTACAAAGAAAAAACCATCCGTTTTACCGTGAATGATACGTTGCTGACCGTAACGGAAATCAAATAAAAGCATCCCTTTTGGATGCTTTTTTACTGTGGTTGACATTGTTTTTATAATATTATAAAATAGAGATATCCTAATTTCGGAGAGTGGCAATGTATCAGGTTCGTAAGCTTGAATATAAAATTGATGAAACATGGGACGGCAAAACGGTTAAAGCTTTACTGCAACACGAAGGTTTTTCGTCCAGAGTGATTAGCGGACTGAAAAAGAATCCCAAGGGCATTTGCATTGGCAACAAGAAGGTTACGGTGCTTAAGGTGTTGCATACGGGAGACACGCTGATTATTCGTGTGCGTAATCGTCCGGAGGATGAGGCGGCCGATCGTATTTTGCCGGCGGATATTCCCGTTGAGGTGTTGTATGAGGATGAAGATGTGGCGGTGGTGAATAAGCCGGCAGATCTGCCCACTCATGCGGCGCAAAACAATCACGACCGTACCCTCGGTAATGCGATGGCGTTTCATTGGCAACAGCAAAACAAGCGTTATATATATCGCCCGATCAGCCGTTTGGATAAGGATACGACGGGCGTGTTGCTGATCGCAAAAAATGCGCACGCCGCCGGAAAACTTGGCAATGCTCTGAAGGCAAAAGAGATCAAACGCAGATATATTGCACTTGTTAGCGGCTTCTTGCAAGGAGAGGGGACGGTGTCGCTTCCGATTTTGCGGTGCGAGGATTCCATTATCAAACGCAGAGTCGGAAGCCCTGCGGAAGAGAATGACCAGACCCGCGCAGTGACCCACTACCGTGTTTTGGAAAGTGGCGAGGCATATTCCGTGGTACTTCTGCAACTGGAAACCGGCAGGACGCATCAGATTCGTGTCCATATGTCCGCCATTGGTCATCCTTTGTGCGGCGATTGGCTGTATGGGCAAGAAAATGGGCTGACAAAGCGTCCGGCGCTACACTCCTATGACGTTTCTTTTCAACATCCGTTGAGCGGTGAAATGATGAAATTCACGGCGTCTCTGCCTAAAGATATGCAACGGTATATAAAATTGGCAGAGGACTTGCTGGAGGGCTGAGTATGAAGTTATTGGTTTTTGACGGAAATTCTATTATCAATCGGGCGTATTATGCCATTCGCGGGCTGAACACCAAAGATGGTTTTGCAACCAACGGTATTTACGGATTTCTGAAACTGTATGAAAAGTATTTTGAAATGGTATCGCCGGATATGGTGGCGGTCACCTTTGATTTGCGCGCCAAAACTTTCCGTCATCAAATATACGACGAATATAAGGCCCAACGAAAAGGGATGCCTGACGACTTGGCGGCACAAATGGAGCCTCTCAAAGAAATTTTGCGGGCAATGAACGTTTGCATTCTGGAAAAAGAAGGGTATGAGGCAGACGATTTGATCGGAACGCTGTCAGCTTATGCCACACAGAAAAAATACGAATGCTTTATCGTTTCCGGTGATCGGGACGATTTTCAGTTAGTAAACGAATATACGACCCTGTTGTTGCCCGTGACGCAAAAGGGGGGCAGTGAAACGGTTACGGTTACTCCGGCCTATATCTTAGAAAAATATGGCCTACAGCCCCGTCAGATGATCGAACTTAAATCTATTATGGGGGATACCTCGGACAACATTAAGGGCGTGCCCGGCATCGGTGAAAAGGGCGCGCTGGACCTGATTCAAAAATTCGGTTCCTTGGATGGCGTGTATGCTAATCTGGAGGATGAACGGATCAAAAAGGGGACGAGAGAAAAATTGGCGGCCGGTAAAGATATGGCCTATTTGTCCCGGCAATTGGCTGAAATTTGCTGTCAGGTTCCTTTGGATTTGAGCGATGAACTTTTGTTGAACAAAGCTTACGACGCAAATGAACTGTCGGCGCTGCTGTTACAATATGAACTGGCCAGCTTGTTGAAGACGCTGGGAGTTTCCGCTGAAGTTAAACGTCCTGAAACGAAGGTTTATGACGTTACGTTGGAAGATTGCGCGGTATACTGCCGTGAAAACGGGATGTATTTTACCTACCGTTTAGAAGGAAACATCATGAGCGGTACGGTTGCTTATAAGGATGGCGTGTGTCATTTGTCTGATCTGTTTCCTTTGGTACAGGATGAATGGATTCGTAAAATTGTTTTTGATGCAAAACCGTTGTACGCTTTTCTTTTAGCTAAAAATTTGGCGCCCGGCGAGCCGTTTTATGACGTTATGGTGGCTCAATACGTGTTAGACAGCACCATGTCCGGTTACACGCAAAAAAGCGTTTTGATGCGCGTTTTACAGCTTGAAACGGATTCTGAGGACGAATTTGTGGCTTCAATGCCGGAAATGTACCGTCTACAACAACAAAAACTGGACGAACGGAAACAAAGAGAACTGCTGTATGATATTGAATTGCCGCTTACAATGGTATTGGCGGATATGGAACGCGTCGGATTTACGGTGGACCGAGAAAAACTGCTGGCATACAGCGATAAAATCGCCGCAATGACACAGCTTTTAGAGTCCCAAATTCACGAGATGGCGGGAGAGGCATTTAACATTAACTCTCCCAAACAACTGGGTCACGTGCTGTTTGAAAAACTGGAGCTCAAACCTGCGAAGAAAACCAAGAGTGGTTATTCCACCAATGCCGATGCTCTTGAAAAAGTGCGTCAAGCCCATCCTATTGTGGAATTGGTACTGGAATATCGCAAGTATGCAAAACTCAAGTCAACCTATTGTGACGGCTTGCTTGCTTTGCTGGATGATCAGAATAAAATCCATACTTCTTTTCAGCAAACGGTTACCCATACCGGTCGGATTTCATCCGTTGAACCTAATCTGCAAAATATTCCTGTCAGAACGGAAATCGGCAGAGAACTTCGCGCCATGTTTGTGGCCTCCGATGCAGATAAAATTTTGGTGGATGCCGATTATTCTCAGATTGAACTGCGTGTGCTTGCCCATATTGCGGATGATGAAAGTATGATCCGCGGTTTTGTGCAAGGTGCGGATATTCATACGGCGACGGCATCCCGTGTTTTCCGAGTGCCCATTGAAGAGGTTACGAGTGATATGCGTCGTGCCGCTAAGGCCGTTAATTTCGGCATCGTATACGGCATTTCCGACTTTTCTCTTGCACAGGATATTCACGTCAGCAAAAAGGAAGCTAAGGCATATATTGAGAGCTATCTGGAGGAGTACAGCGGCGTAAAGCGTTATATGGCTGAAACGGTTGCCTTCGGTAAGGAACACGGCTACGTCGGCACTATTTTCGGCAGAAGAAGAGAACTGCCGGAACTTTCCTCCGGAAACTTTATTATGCGTTCTTTTGGAGAGCGTGTGGCAATGAATACTCCCATTCAAGGAAGCGCGGCGGATATCATCAAAATTGCTATGGTCAATACATTCCGTCGCTTGAAGGCGGAGGGTCTGCAGGCAAAATTGATTCTCCAGGTGCATGACGAATTGATCATTGAAGCGCCCCGTTCGGAGCAGGAGGCGGTGTGTAAGTTGCTGGCAGAGGAAATGGAAAACGCGGCACAGTTAAAGGTGCAACTGGTTGCGGACGTTCATTGCGGGGAGAGCTGGTATGACTGCAAATAATTTGCTATTTCGCCGTATGGGTGAGGGAGAAATTTCTGTGGTAGCAACCCTGGAGGAACAGCATTTTTCCACTCCGTGGTCGGAAAGTGAGCTACAAAAAACATTGCAGGATGAGACCACGGTGTTTTGGATTGCGTTCATCGGTGATCAACCGGTGGGCTATATCAGCAGAACGCATTCTTTTGAGACGATGGATATTTTGACAGTATGTGTTGCTCAAGAATTTCGCCGTCAGGGAATCGCCCGTGCCTTGCTTGCGTTTCTGGAAGCGGAAGCAAGAGATAAGAGTGTTGATAAAATCTTTTTGGAAGTGCGGGAGAGCAATGCGGCGGCACGTACTTTGTACGAGCGCTGTGGATACTGTGAGATCAGCAGACGAAAACGCTACTATAAAGATCCTGTGGAGGATGCGTTGATACTGCAAAAGGAGATAAAACTGTGAAAATTTTAGCGATAGAAACTTCCTGCGATGAAACGGCGGCGGCTGTGGTGGAGGATGGAAGACGAATTTTAAGCAACGTGGTCTATACTCAAATTGAGGTACATAAGGAGTATGGCGGCGTGGTGCCGGAAATCGCTTCCCGTTATCATATTGAAAAAATTTCCGGAATCGTCGATGCGGCCTTAAAGGAAAGCGCTTGCACTATGGCGGACATTGATGCCGTTGCCGCCACCACGGCGCCGGGGTTGATCGGTGCTTTGTTGGTGGGCTTGAATTTTGCCAAATCACTGGCATTCAGCCACAATAAGCCGTTTATTCCCGTACACCACTTGAGGGGGCATATTGCAGCAAATTATCTGGCACATACGGATCTTAATCCTCCGTTTTTGGCGTTGGTGGTATCCGGCGGTCATAGTCATATTGTGGCGGTGGATGATTATACCTCATTTCGCGTGATCGGTAAAACGAGAGACGATGCGGCGGGTGAGGCGTTTGATAAGGGCGCACGTGTATTGGGATTGCCGTATCCCGGCGGCGTTCATATGGATCGTCTGGCGCAAACGGGGGATAGGGAAGCAATTTCTTTTCCCAAGGTTTCATTTTCCGATGCACCCTATGATTTCAGTTTTTCCGGTGTAAAAACATCTATTGTGAATTACGTACATCAGCGCACGATGAAGGGTGAAGAATTTAATGCCGCAGACGTTGCGGCCGGTTATATGCACGCCATTACCGAGGTGTTGTGTGAAAAGTTTGAAAACGCTGCACGGGAATTTGACTACCAAACGTTGGTAGTAGCCGGCGGCGTGAGCGCCAATTCTATGCTTCGTAACAAGTTAGAGGGAATGTCAGAAAAGAATGGGAAGAAACTGTTTGTTCCGCCCTTGTCCCTCTGCGGTGACAACGCCGCAATGATTGCTTCTCAGGCGTTTTTTGAGTGGCAGAAAGGACATGTCGGCAAGCTTTCGCAAAATGCCAAGCCGTCTATGTCCATTGATTTGAACTTTATGTAAACTATTTGGCAAAAAACGAAAAATTAAAACTATCGTTTGCGGATTGTGCAAAAATTGACAAATTATTCCAAAACCATTGAACCGCTTGACTTTGATGTCTGTGGAAAACTCTGTGGAAAATGTGAATAAAGCAATTTCCTTTACATTATTTGCGTGAATTATGTATACGTTTTTAATGCAGTAACATCTTTTTCGGATTCTCATAAAATGTACTAATCTTACATTTGGGAGGAGCGAAAATTATGTGTAACTGTCTGAGAAATCTCTTTGATTGTGATACCCTGACCGTCATCGTTCTGATTCTTGCGATCCTTATGATCTGCAACGGTTGCGGCGGCCACGATCACTGCTGCTGAAAAAAATCACCGCCGGTGCCCAAGCACCGGCGGTGATTTTTTATTCTTCTTCAAATAGATCCAGTTGTTGTTCGCCGCTGTCCTGCTCTTTGAGCAGATGGCCTACAGCGGGAATGTTTTTGGTGCGATAGTAGGAAACGTTTTTGATACCCGTATCTTTCAAGAATTCAACTTTATACAGCTTGTGACGGCCTTTTTGGGTCATTACGTTTACGCCGATGCTGTTTTTGGTGCTCTTGGGGGCGATGAGGGCGGTGTTAACGATCAGCACCTTGTTGTTGGTGGAGGTCAGGGCAATGTCAATATCCTCCGGCAAATAGATGGCAGCTGCCAACGGGATTTTGTCGGAGTAAGCGTTGATCAGACGCTTGCGGTTGGTCAACGTCTTATAGGCGTCAAAGGCGATTTTTGCCGCCTTGCCGTTTTCATAGCAGAACAGCATATAACCGCTGTAATCTCCGGCAATAGCCATATAGACCACGTTTTCACCGTTTTCCATAGACAGCTTGGCGGGGAGGTAATCGCCCATGGCACTGGCTTTGGTGTCGGCAAAATCATACACTTTTGCTTTGTAGCAGTTTTGCTGGTTGGTGAAGAACAGGATCTCTTCCTTGTTGGTTGTTTCAATCACCTGTGCAAGCTCGTCACCGTCTTTGAATTTTTGCTCGCTGTACATTCTCAGGGAATTGGGCGTGATCTTTTTGAAATAGCTTTCCTTAGAAAGGAACAGGGAAACGGGATAATCTTCAATGTGATCCTCAGTATCAATTTCCACAACCTCATCCTCATAGATGATCTCGGTTTTGCGGGGTTGACCGTGTTGCTTCTTGATGCGCTTCATATCATCAATGATCAGGCGATCGATTTTTGCACGACTCTTTAAGATGCCGTCCAAAGTTTCAATCTCTTCCTGCAGATTGGTGATGTCTTCCAACCGCTTGAGAATATATTCGCGGTTCAAATGACGCAGTTTGATTTCGGCAATGTATTCGGCCTGAGTTTTATCAATGCCAAAACCGATCATCAGGTTGGGGACAACCTCTTCTTCGTGCTCGGTTTCCCGTACGATTTTTACAGCCTTATCAATATCCAACAGAATTTTTTTCATACCCAGCAATAAATGCAGGCGACTTTTAGCTTTTTCCAGCAGGAAATAGGTGCGGTTTTTGATACACTCTCTGCGGAAACCGAGCCATTCGTCAATGATTTCCCGCACACCCATAACTCTGGGGGTGCCTGCAATCAGAATGTTGAAGTTACAGCCGAAATTGTCCTCCAGGGGAGTGGACTTGAACAACTTTGCCATTACGACTTCTTGCTTGGTGCCGCGTTTGAGCTCAATATAAAGCTTCAGGCCGTGTTTGTCGGACAAGTCCTTTACATCGGAAATTTCCTTGAGTTTACCACCCTTGACCAATTCAACGATCTTGTCGTTGATGGCTTCAACCGTGGTGGTATAGGGAATCTCGTCAATAATAATGGCATTAGCCTTTTCGTCCATATGATATTTGGCGCGCAGACGAATGGAGCCCTTACCGGTGTTGTATACCTGATCAATCTGGGATTGAGCGTATACAATCTGAGCACCGGTGGAAAAATCGGGGGCGGGCATGGTCAATTTGAAATCGTGATCGGGATTTTTGATATATTCAATTACCGAATCACACACTTCTCCTAGGTTGAAGGAACAAATGTTGGAAGCCATACCGACGGCAATGCCTTGATTGGGCGTGATCAAAATACTGGGAAAAGATACCGGAAAGAGGGTGGGCTCTTGCATAGTGTTGTCGTAGTTGGGGACAAACTCCACCGTTTCCTTGTTGATATCGTCAAACAGTTCTTTACAAATCGGTGCGAGCTTAGCCTCGGTATAACGGGCGGCGGCATAGGCGGTATCTCTGGAGTAATGCTTGCCGAAGTTACCTTTGGATTCTACCAAGGGATGCAACAGGGCTTGATGACCTCTGGTCAAACGGACCATGGTTTCATAAATGGCAGCATCACCGTGAGGGTTGAGCTTCATAGTTTCGCCGACAATATTGGCGGATTTGGTGGTTTCACCGGTGAGCAAACCCTTGAGATACATAGTGTATAACAGTTTTCTGTGAGACGGCTTGAGACCGTCGATTTCGGGGATGGCTCGGGATAAAATAACGCTGAGCGCATAGGGCATATAGTTGTCTTCCAAGGTGGTGATGATGTTTTGCAAAATCGGGGGAGACTCTACGTACTCCTTGCGTACGTTCTTTTTCTTTTTACTCTGTTTCAAAACGATCTCTCCTTACGACAAGTCTACTTCATCCAGATATTTGTATCCGTTTTCAGCGATGTATTCTTTTCTGCCTTCCAGATTGTCACCCAGCAGAATATCAAACATCTGTGCCGTGGCTTCCGCATCATCGGGTAAAATCTTGACCAAACGGCGGGTTTCGGGGTTCATAGTGGTATGCCACATCATGTCGGGCTCATTTTCACCAAGACCTTTGGACCGCTTGATGGTCAACTTGTCGCTTTCAAATTTTTTCATATAGGCGTCCCGTTCGGCATCGGTATAGGCAAAATAGGTTTCCTTTTTGGTCTTGTTGATGATTTCAAACAGGGGGGATTCGGCAATATACACGTAACCTTCTTTGATGAGTGTGGGTGCCAGACGGTAGATCATGGTGAGGATCAGGGTGCGAATCTGAAATCCGTCCACATCAGCATCGGTACAGATAATGATCTTGTTCCAACGTAGGTTTTCCAAATTAAAGGTCTGGAAATTCTTGGAATTCTTTGCCGGGATCTCCACGCCGCAACCCAGTACTTTCAACAAATCTACGATAATTTCACTTTTGAAAATACGGCTGTAATCTGCTTTCAGACAATTGAGAATTTTACCTCTTACGGGGATGATGGCTTGAAATTCCGAGTCACGTCCTTGTTTACAAGCACCCAATGCAGAGTCGCCCTCCACAATATAGACTTCTCTTCGAGAGATGTCTTTGGTCTGACAATCTACAAATTTCTGAATACGGTTGTTAATATCAATGGAACCGGACAGGGTCTTTTTAATGTTGAGCTTTTCTTTTTCGGAACGCTCTCTGGCACGCTTGTTGATCAGGATCTGACCGGCGATCTTCTGAGCGTCCATCGGATTTTCAATCAGATAGGTTTTGAGCTGATCCCGCAAGAATTGCGTGGTGTATTGGCGGACGACGTCATCGGTCAATGCTTCCTTAGTTTGCCCTTTAAAAGAGGCGTGTAAAGAGAAGCAGTTGGAAACGTATGCCAGACAATCGGCAATATCGGAAAAGGTGATCTTGGATTCGCCTTTGTTGTATTTGCCGTTGGTCTTAAGATAAGCATCAAATTCTGCTACGAAAGCGGTCCGTAGGGCCTGGTCGGGGGAGCCGCCGTCTTTGAGGTAACTGGAATTGTGATAATATTCCAAAATGGTTGCGTGGTTGGAAAAAGCAAAGCAACAGGTCATTTTTACTTTGTTCTGCTTTTCGTTTGCTTTGGCGGGGACAACCTTTTCGTCTTCCCAATATACCGGCTGGCAAAGGGCAGTTTCTCCGACGATTTCCTGAATATAGTCCACGATTCCTCGCTCGTAATAATGCTCCGAGGTTTCAAAGCCATTGTCGGTCTCATACCGGAAGATCAGCTTAATGCCGGCATTTACGATGGACTGACGGTACAGCAGGTCTTCAAAATATTCTTTTTCAATATTGATATCGGTAAAAACGGTGTCGTCCGGTAACCAACGAGTGATGGTGCCGGTACGTTTGTGATTCCATTTTTCGGTTTTCAAACCGCCAACGTTTTCGCCCCGCTCAAAGTGCAGAGAATACTTGTTGCCGTCTCTGTAAACGGTAACGTCCATATAGCGGGAGGAATATTGAGTGGCGCAGGCGCCCAGACCATTCAGACCCAGAGAATAACCATAACTGTCGCCTTCAATTTTGCCGCCGGCGTATAGTTCGCAGTATACCAGCTCCCAGTTAAAACGCTTTTCCTTGGGATTATAATCTACGGGAACACCGCGGCCAAAATCCTCTACCTCAATGGAATGGTCCTTGAATAAGGTGACGATGATTTCTTTGCCGTAGCCTTCCTTGGCCTCGTCAATGGAGTTGGCCAAAATCTCAAAACTGGTGTGCTTACAACCGTCCAGAGTGTCCGATCCGAGGATGACTGCAGGGCGGACTCTGACCCGGTCGGCGCCTTTAAGTTGTGTAATCGATTCGTTGTTGTAATCGTTCTTTTTTGCCATGGTGGCCTCCGTTTCGAAAATGTACTCTATATTGTACTATATTATCGGATAATTGTCAAATTTTAGGCATATCTTGTGGATGAATTGTCAAACTAAGTGCAACAGTTTTTGATTGAAGATTCAAACAAATCAATTGGTTTTTGAAACCCTAAAACTTTTTTGGGCCTGGCGTTAATCAACGCCAGGTTCTTTTTTAGCGTTGCAGGACTGACCCTCGAA
>JAZQJG010000057.1:0-4328 GCA_045541535.1 Eubacteriales bacterium | reverse complement strand
TGGCCTAGCGAAACTGTTCAATAGAAATCGGTTCTTGCATTTGTTTTGTGTTACCGTTTAAGAGTTTTTTGTTCTTAATTTTATAGGCTTTAAAAATTTCAAAGGATTCTCCCACCCATTCACCGTCTTTTTTGACAAGTGTTACCATATAATCAAACCGATATTTGGAAGTGGTAACCGCATAAGGGGCGCGTACGGTTATTTCGGTTTGTTCTTTTGCCGGGACGATACAACGGTTAATGCTTTTAATGGTACCGTACTCCGCAATGTATTCTTCAGTGTCAAGAGTTTGTCGCAAATATGAAATTGATGCGGTGTCTATGGGATTGTAACGAATATGGTGATATAGTAGAAAAGTTGCCGTAAAAACAATCGCCATACACAGAACGAACAAGAGTAAAACTACGAAAATGATTTTTTTAGTATTCTTCATCATTACCACCTATCATTAATTTAAGAACACAGAACACACGGGGACGGTTAGCGTGAAAACCGTCCCCTTGTGTTAAAGTTTGGTAAAAGCAAGGTATTTGCAATTCTCGCCATTTATTTCGAGGCGAAACATTTGCTTTTCAACCAAATTCGGATCTAACCAATTCCGTTGATTTACAATAATCGTATAGATGTTTCCGGAACGTTCATAACTTATCAATTCCGCAAAATCGTGCCCATCGGTAGCGCTCGGCAAAATGAGATATGCGTCGCTTTCTTTATTGTAAGCTTCAATATTGGATCGATCTATCTTCACGTCAAATTTTGAAGTGACAAAGTCGTCAACTATTTTTGCCGGAATATTGTATGGCTCTTCGTATTCATTTCCGGTAGCATACTGTTTTAATTCCTTGCGCAGAGCCCCATTGTTATCCCAAAAACCGTAGATGGCAAAACACTTAAAAGCAACGTCATAAGGAAGCTTATTCTCTTCGTTATAATACTGACGTGTATCAAAGAAATAATAATCGTTAATATACGACAAAAGCTTTTGTTCCTCTGCCGTCAACTCTTGAAACGCCTTCTCTTTTTCTTCAAAGGATAAAAACTTAAATGACCCGTTATACTCAATTGTAAACGTTTGCTCAAAAGAAAAGAGAGTTTCTGTCGGTTCCTCTTGCACAGTTGCGTGGATTTGATATTGGTCGTTATCCAGCTCATCAATGGAATCAATCGTTATTTTTCCGGCATAACTGTCTACGGGTGCGATCACATAAGCGTTGCTCTGTGCATCATAGCATGAAATGCTTTTGGCGCTTGGAGTCGTATTAAACTTTGAACTCAAATAGGTGTCCACCACTTCGCATGGCACTTTATATTGCAAGCCATCCTGATATGAAACCACTTGTGAGCGCATTTCGCCCTTTTCATTATAAAATCCAAAATAACGAAAATACTTAAATGCCATTTCATAGGGGACAACATCTGATATTGAAAATGGTTGATCAATCTGAGCAGAATTAAAGGAATGTACAATGGTTTGTGCGATTTCTTCTGTCAGTCTCGTTTCTGCAAAACGATCTACTATATTTGTGTTTCTACAAGAAGAAAACAATAGCAACACAATAGTACATATGCAAACCAGACGTTTTTTTATCATAGCAATATCTCCTTTGTTAATAAAGACTGCGCGTCAATCAGGGGACAGTTCCCGGAACACAAGGGGACGGTTCTGTTGTGTTCCCTTGTGTTCATACTGTGTGCCGGCCCCTGATTGTGCTGTCCTCGTTCACCAATGAAAAAGAGCTAACACATCTCCGTTTGATTTTACAATTAACGCAGGGACCCAGCCAACCATATTGTCCGGCAGATCTCCTCTCACAAGCCAACAATCGTTTTCTGCATCAAACCAGGCGTGGATTTGTTCTATATTTTCCATTGGGTCCTGCGGGCTTCCGTCGGGCGCCGTATTAAACTCTTTGCGCCAAAGAAGCACCGCTTTTTCTTTCGCTTCTTTTGCATTATTGATAGCTCCCACAGTTTGATCGGATGGATATTTTTCAATTGCCCATTGATACTTTTGAACGGAAAACTCCCCTGCAAAATAGCTTGTTTTATAGTCAACCCAAAAGAACAACACCATTATTGTTAAAATCAAGAAAAATATCGTCAGTATTCTTTTCTTTATCATCGCTGTTTTGCTCCTTTATACAATGTCGTCGGCTGGATAATTTGGATCAATTGGAAGATCATTACACAGCGTGATATCAACTCCTGTTTGGGCATCATACTTTTTCAATGTCAATCAGGGGACAGTTCCCTGATTGACATAAATAAAAAGCGCAAGGGTTGGCTCGTTCCCTTGCGCTTTAATGTTTTTGTACTACTGATTCAAAGGAAAATGAGCCGCACGCAAAGAACTGTAGCTTTTAAAAGAACAATCTATTGCCATGGGGCTCACCTCTTTCGTTATTCTGTGATTTTAGTTTACCATATTTTGCCGTATATTGCAATATAAAAATACAATAAACCGCACAGGAACACAAGGGGACGGTTCGGAACACAAGGGGACGGTTCTGTTGTGTTGTTAATGTTGTGAGAAAATTCAGATAACACGAGAGAACCGTCCCTCTGTGTTGACCGCCACCGTAGTTTTTGTAAAAAAAGAGCAAGTCCTGCGACTTGCTCTTTCAATTTTTTATTCCCAGCGGTATTCCGCTACGCCTTTTTGCAGGTTCTCATAAACGTCCTCAAGGAGCACTCTCGCCTCACTCAGCGGCAGGCCCTGTCCGAGACAGTAAGGAATGCGCTTATCGTCAAAGGTGGTGGCCAGCCCAGCGGCCGCCGCCTTGGCTTCCTTCTTATCTACGTTGTGATGCTTTCTGAGGTACTTGATAATGTCACCGTTCAGCAACGTACAATTGGTAATATAAACAGCCACCCGCTCGTTCTCCTTAGGCAAGGCGGGCTCATACGCGGTAATAATATCGTTTAGCGGCTGACTGTGAATAAAAGAATCGGCATGGCCGAAGGCATTGATAGCGGTGAGCAGTTCCAGAGCCGTCGCCATGGGAATATCGTGCCCGATATAGCAGGGATCGGTGGTGGCGGCATCCAGAGCCTCCCTTGAGACAATGCCCAGCTTTTCCGCCACCGTGGATCTGATCGTGGCGCCGCGGGAGCCGCTGCGCTTCAGATATACACTGACGGTATCCCTTTTGAGGTACTTGTATCGGCCGAAGTCGTCCGCCCCCTCCACGTTGTCCTCGTAGGGGTCGGGAATGATATCCAGCAGATATTTTTGCATATATTCGTCCAACGCCATTTCGCTGTTGGTGACGGCGCGATCCATTGTGCTGATCAGTACCTCACCGCCGCCCTCGGCAACACGTGCCTCCTCCTCGGAAAGGGGGCCTCTCTTGTAAACTTGCAGTTGCGAGCTTTCGGGCACCAGATACATATAATGACGGCCACTGCTTTGGCGAATGTCATAGAGACGTTGGCAGCGGTCGGCAATGCGCTCGTAACGCGCTCTTTCCCGCTCGTCGGCGCGCTCCATGGCTCTCTTATAGAAGATGTCGTCCTTGATGGGATAGGCCTTGTCCGCCATACCCTCATCGCTCACGGCACCCATAAACAGACGCAGCCAAGCCCAGTAGTACTTAGCGGCCACGTCGCCGCCCATCAGCTTGATGGCGTAGATAATATTGGTGGCCACGTCTTTGAGATTTCCGGGCTCCTCCCCCGACAGCACCGCGTCCACGTACTCCAGCGCTTCTTCTGCCTCCACGGCAACGGCGGCCTTGTTCTGCTCCACCACCGCCAGATAGCGCGCTCTTTCGGCATCGTTTGCCGAGCGCATCGCATCGTCAAAAAGCTCCCCGTGACAGGCAAAGTAGGAAAGCTGACCCATTTCCTCGTCGTTTCGTACCTCAAGGCACGCCTGCAGCAGACCCCAGTTGGCAAGACTCATATCCTCTTTAATCTCGATGGCCTTGTCAAAGAGCTCCTCTGCCTTTTCAAAGTCACCCTCCGAGAGCGCCGCAAACCCTTGATTGCAATAGACCTCAGCCTCCTTCATCAGTGCGGCGTTCATCAGACTGTCGATGCGTTCAAAGCGCATTCTCTCCTCCGCCGTGGCATACTGCATGGCCATCTTGTAGCGGGGATGGGATTTAATATCCACCTGCTGTGCCGCCAGTGCCTCGTCGTTTTCCGCTTCCTGGATCGCCAACAGCAGGCCCCAATGGGCCAGGGCGGTGTCTGCCTTTTTCTCAGTGGCCTTTTCAAAATATTCCTCGGCCTTTTCAAAATCACCCAACTCCAGTTGCTGGAAGCCGAGGTTACAAAGATTGGCCGCCTCGGCGGAAAGGACGTCGTTTGCCCCGTAAGCGGGA
>JAZQJG010000056.1:0-14059 GCA_045541535.1 Eubacteriales bacterium | reverse complement strand
CTCGCAAAGTTAAAATATACCCTGATACACCTGACAACATTATTTCTCTTATAGATGCATCGTCTATGAATGTTGCAAATGTTTTTGAAACAGACAATGCATATATCATTGTTAGCAACAAATAATCAAACAAATTCCAATTTATCGAACAGATGATATTTGTTTGTAAAAGGGTTTTAGGTTCGCCTAACAAGTGGAAATATGATATACATTTTCCCTGCTTGCTACGGTATGAGACAAAATTAAAAGGATGTGTAGAATTTCTACACATCCTTTTTACTATCTTTAAAAGAAATATATTTAGTGAAATGTTTTGCTGTTGCAAAACGTGAAATAATGTGTCAAGACATATTGTGAAAAATCTCGCTTTGCTCGATGTGAAATGAAATAAATCCCTATGCGCCGCAGCGCATTTCACATTGCGGAGCAATATTTCACGCGCAAAGCGTATTTCACAAATCCCGCAAGGGATTTATTTCGTTGCGTTGTATCCTTACGGGTACAACGCCTACGGGTGTCTTTTTTTAAGTTTTACTTTTCTTCCTTGATGGCTGCGGCGGCTTCAGCCTGCAGGTTTTCATCATAGGAGAGGATGGGTTTTACATCCTTGTGCTTTACGTTACGGTCCACGTAGTTTTTGGTGATCTTCATAACCAGCGGGAAGAGGACGACCACACCGATCAGGTTGGGGATCATCATCAGACCGTTGAAGGTATCGGAGATATCCCAGGCCAGAGAAGAGGTCAGCACGGCGCCGAAGATGATGGTGCAAACGTGAATGATCTTAAAGACCACAACGCTCTTGGTACCGAATACGTACTCCCAGGCCTTACTGCCGTAGTGGGACCAGCCCAACACGGTGGTAAAGGCAAAGAGGAACATGGCGATGGCGATAAACTTACCGCCGATGCCGAACCAGGGGAACACCTCGTTAAAGGCGCCGCCCACCAGCGTGGCGTCGGTATAGCCGGCGGCGATTTCACCGGTGGTGGCGTTAAATACACCGCCGTTGAGACCGCCGGAGGTCAGCACTACCAGTGCGGTCATGGTGCAGACTACCATGGTGTCGGCAAATACTTCGAAGATACCCCACATACCCTGCTTTACGGGCTCCTTAACGTTGGAGTTGGAGTGTACCATAACGGAGGAACCGAGACCGGCCTCGTTGGAGAACACACCACGCTTAAAGCCTTGGGTCATAACCTTGCTGATGACCACACCGATACCGCCGCCGACGAATGCTTCGGGACAGAAGGCGTTCACGAAGATAGCCTTAAAGGCGGGAATAATAGCGTCATAATGTACACCGATGATGACAAGGCTGCCGGCAACGAAGAGAACGACCATAAAGGGAACGATCTTCTCGGCAACGCTTGCAATTCTCTTCAGACCGCCCAGAGTGATCAGAGCAGTGAGGACCATTACCACCACACCCAGCAAAACGTTGTACAAAGAAACGTCACCGAAGGCGGGGATGGAGGACAGAGCCTTTACGTCAAAGGCGGCGGCAACGTTGGCCACGATCTTGTTGACCTGACCCATGGAGCCGATACCGAAGGCGGCCAGCATGGTAAAGAAGGAGAAGAGAATGGCCAGCACCTTGCCGATCCATTTGCAACCCTTTTTACCGCCCAGACCTTCTGCCAGATAATACATAGCGCCGCCGGACCACTCGCCGTCTTTATTCTTGCGGCGATAATACATACCCAGCACGTTTTCAGAGAAGTTGGTCATCATGCCGAAGAAGGCGGCGACCCACATCCAGAACACCGCACCGGCACCGCCCACGTAAATAGCGGCGGCAACACCGGCAATGTTACCGGTACCCACGGTGGCGGCCAAAGCCGTACACAGCGCTTGGAAAGCGGAAATAGATCCCTTTTCCTTGCTGTGGGAGATTACGTCCTTGTGAAAGAGAGAGCCGATGGTCTTTTTCCACCAATGACCCAGATGAGAAATCTGGAACACCTTGGTTACACAGGTCATCAAAATACCCGTACCGATCAGCAAAATCAGGCCGGGCATACCCCAGACCACGCCGTTGATGTCGCCGTTAAACGACTCCAACCATTTCAAAAATTCCACGATTGATCAACTCCTTAAAAATAAAAAGCAGATTGCGGTGGAAACACAATCTGCTCAAAAAATAACAAATTTACATAGTACGCCCCGTATGGGGAATATCTTTGTCCTTTTGCCTGAGAGATTAGCGTTTGCACGCTTTGCACCTTCGGCACCCACCCGAAGTGGGGTTCTCCAAAGTTCTATCCGTTTGCAGTCTCTATCCCTTTGGGGACACCTGAGAGTGTTACTCCTTCGGCGGCAAGACTACCCTTTCCTGCAAACATCATTTAGAAATATTCTGTTATACAGCTTTTCCGATTGGAAAAACAATGAAAAAAGTATACCACCCTTTTCTGCTAAAAGCAAGCCTTTTCGGCAATTTTTTTAAAAAATTGTAAATTTTCGGTAAAAAAAGGGTGCGCCCGTAGGCGCACCGGAAAAAGGGCGAAATCAAGGGGAGAGATTTACGCCGCTTTTGTCAGTGGTTGGCAGTTTTCATCGGTGTGACGGCGGCTCCGCTCCAGACGACGCTGGAGCGCTTTCTTTTCCCGCCGCTCGTCCTGCCAGAGTCCGTAGAGAACAAAAATTCCCATACAAACGTAAAATCCGATCGGTGCCCAAATACTCATTTCTTTGTCCTCCTTTGTTTTGATGATTTGATTTTATCAGAACAAGTGGGACATAAAACGGACAGAAACAGAAAAACAAATAACACCATCCACAAAACGGCAAAAATAAACCAAAAGGGGACAGTCCCCTTTTGGTTTATTTTAAACCGATTGGGGACTGTCCCCTTTTGATTCTGCTTCACGTTGTCGCAGGCAATATTTCACTCGCCTTTACTTTTAGTAGGGATTGTGTTATTATATATAGGAAAGAATTGCAAAGGGGGCGGGAAAATGAAACGGTGGCTGAGTTTGGCGCTGGCGCTGTGCCTGTTGACGGGTCTGTTGCAGGGGAGCTGTCTGGCGGCGTTGCCCACGGCGGAGCCGTTGTTGGATGCCTCGCCCCAGATGATCGTGGGGGCGGTGGAAAATAAAATTGCCGAGATCTATGACCTGACCGGCAGTCGCCATACCCTGCATTTCCCCTTTACGGTGGAGGACTATGCCGATCTGGAGGATTTTAAGGCCCAGAAGAGCGCCGTGCTCCATCCCCTGATGACCGCCCTGTTTGCGGCGGATATGAAGGGGCGGGACCATATCACCGTGCGCACCTCCTATGGGATGGTGAGCGGGCAGGGTCAGATCAAACAATATTATTATACGGTGGAGCTCACCGTGCACTCCTCACTCCCCCTGCGGGCAGAGATGGACCGCCTGCTGGCCTCGGTGGCGGGAATGACCCCGAGAGAACAGGTGGAAGCCATGCGCCAAAGCCTGCATGGGGAGATCGCCTATGACGAAGGCACCATAGACACCTCCGGCAGTTTTTTGGCCTTGGTGGAAAAACGGGCGGTGTGTATGGGGTATTCCCGCGCCTTTATGGAGCTTTGCCGACAATTGGAGATTCCCTGTCTGGCGTTGGTCAACGACCTGCATATGTGGAACGCCGTGTATCTGGAGGGCAAATGGCAGATGCTGGATATCACCTGGGATCTGCCCCTGTGCGACCAAATTGAACAAGCGGGCCACGAATACGATCCCGGTGTGTATCGCCGCGCCCAGAATTATTTTCAAAATCGCTTTATCAACCGTGGTCGGGCCAAAAGCGCGGCCTTTGGCGATTTGCAACGGAGCTGGTATACCACGGCAGTGGAATATACCTTGGGCCGCCGACTGTTTTACGGCGTCAGTAATACCGCCTTCGGCCCGGAGGAGACCATGACCCGGGGAATGTTTGTTACCGTCTTGGGCCGTCTGGCGGGCGCCGCCCCTGTGGAGAGCACCTTTGCCGACGTGCCCAAGGGCGCCTATTATGCCGGCTTTGTGGGCTGGGCGGAGCAATTGGGCGTGGTCAGCGGTATCTCTGCCACCCGATTTGCTCCCGAGGAGTATATCACCCGAGAACAGCTTGCCTGTATGTTGGTGCGCTTTGCCGACGGTATGACGATCCCGTTGGCCGAGCCCTCGGAAACGCCCTTTGCCGATGACACGCTCATTGCCCGTTGGGCCGCCGAGGCGGTGTATCGCTGTCGGGCGGCGGGTCTGCTTCACGGTAAGGGAGCAAACTATTTTGACCCCCGGGGTAAAGCCACCCGTGCCGAGGTGGCCACCGTCCTGTATAATTTATATAAGTTTACAAATTATTGAAGAGTTTTCCATATTTTTGCTGTACAATAGAAATCGGTGATTCAAATGAAACGAAAATTATATGCAGCTTATACCGACGCCACCGTGCGTCTGGGTGTACCCCATACTATGGCTCTGACACAGGATTCCCTCAGCCGTTGGCAACGGGACCATCTGTGCGGCAATTGCGAGATACGGGATCGGGGCCTGTTTTGGGTGGTGACGAAAAGTAAGGCGATCTTCCACCGTTACCCCGTCTGGGACAGTGAGGTGGAGATCCGCCACGGCTTTGCCCCCGCCGGACGGATCCGTCTGGAGTATCTGGTGGAGATCAGCGACGAGATGGGGGTGGCCGTGGAGGTGCGGCAGGAATACTGTATTCTGGACTTTGCCCGCCACCGTCCCCAAAAATGGGAGGGGATCCTGCAGCCCGATCTGTCGCCACTGCCGGCAGGGGAATACGAGCGGTTTGCAGAGGGGGAAATGACCCTGTGCCACACCCAGGCGGTGTTGCCCCATATGATCGATATGTCGGGCCACCTGAACAACGTGGAATACGTCAAGCTGGCAATGGATTGCTTTGCCGCTGATTTCACCGCCACCAGAGAGGTGGCCGAAATGGAGACCCATCATCTCAAGGAATGTCGGGAGGGGGAGACCCTGACCCTGTGGCGACGGGATGAAGGAAATATCAGTTATTGCCGCATTCTGCGGGAGCAAACGGCGGTATTTGAAGCAAAATTTACGTGGAGGAACAAGGAATGAGCGAGCATTTTGCAGACAAGCAGATGGAGTTTTCCGACAGAGAGCTGGACTGGTTGCAGGAAAACGAGTTGGCCTTTCGGGAGCTGATGGCCTATTCCCGTTGCGCAATGATGGAGATCCAGACCAAATTCAACGTGCTCAACGAAGAACTTTCCCTGCAGTACGATCGCAATCCCATTGAGACCATCAAGGTGCGGCTGAAAAAGCCCCGTAGCATTTTGGGTAAACTGCGGCGCCGCAATCTGCCCCTGTCGCTGGAAAGCATTGAGGAAAATATCTTCGATATTGCCGGCATTCGGGTCATCTGCGCCTTCCCCGAGGATATTTATATGCTGGCCATGGCCCTGTTGCGGCAGGACGACGTGCGCCTCATTGAGCGCAAGGATTATATCGCCCATCCCAAGGAAAGCGGGTACCGCTCCCTGCACCTGATCATTGAGATTCCCATTTTCCTGCATAAGGAGAAAAAGAAGATGAAGGTGGAGGTCCAGCTTCGCACCATGGCCATGGATTGGTGGGCCTCGCTGGAGCACAAGCTTTATTACAAAAAGGGCCTGCCCGAAATGGAGGCCATTTCCCGAGAGCTCAAGGAATGCGCCGAGCTCAGCGCCGAGCTGGACGCCCGTATGGACGCCGTGCGCCAACGCATTGAAAAGGCACAGTTGAAAGGGGAATAAATATAAACCAAAAATAAAACCGACCCAGAGGGTCGGTTTTATATTTGGCTTGCAAGGGGCACCAGATTGTAGTATAATAAACGTAATCTAAACTTAGGAGAAACGTATGGAAGCACATCTGCAAAATAAACCCTTTATATTTATCAGCTATGCCCATAAGGACGACTACCGTGTTAAGCCCATTATTACCGCTATGGAACAGCGGGGTTTTCGTGTGTGGTACGACCGGGACATTGCCGTGGGCAGCGAATGGCCCGCCTATATCGAGGAGAACGTGCTGGCCTGCGATAGCATGATCGTGTTTTTGTCGGATGATATGATCAATTCCGAATTTTGTCGAAAAGAGGTTAACCTGGCCATTAAGCACTATAAAAAAATTCTGGCAGCCCAGCTGGACGAATCGGTGCATTATAATTACGGTATGGAATTGCAACTTAGCTCCAGTCAATACGTATGTTGTTATAAGCAACCATCGATGGACACGATGATTGCGGAACTGTGGGAATCGAAAATATTAAAAAACTGCAAAAAACCGACTGCCGGGTCAACACTTCCCGGCGTTTCCTTTGGCGAATTGTTGCAAGAATGGCGTGCAAAGCAAAAAGATACCGAGAATACGAGGAGCAAAAATAACATCCTTTCGCAGAATAAAGAGTCATCATCAACAAAATTTTCGTATTTTGAGAAGATTATAAACGAGGGACAGAAAAAGAGATCTGCCACCCAAAAGCAGGGGCGTGACGTACGCTTTCCCGGCCGAGTATGGCAGTTAATTGGTTGCTTATGGTTGATTCTTTCCGTTACTGACTTTTGCTTGATCAGATGGAATGGAATGGTGGCGGTAATCGTTTCGGTTCCCTTAATAATCGTGTGGTATTATTTTTGGTATAATGTACGCACATTGTCCGGCGTTAAACCGGCCGTGATGTTTTTGGAATTTTTGGGTGTGGTAACGATTTCCTATTCTATAAGCATACTTTTGTATAAGTTGTGGCTTGATCCAAACTTTTTAAACAGCAGTCGCAGTTTGACACTAAGTAAGGCGCTTCCGGCGTTACCCTGTTTTACGGTGGCAACTTATTTGCACAACCGTCGCTTTTCTCGGTTGTTTAACGGGGTTTTTGCGGCGCTTGACTTGCTGTTTATCCTCTTTATCTTTCCGCCTGCGGAAGAAACCTCGTCAGTATGCTGGTGGACGTTGGTGGTCTATTTGGTTATCCACGTCATAGCATATCCGGCATTGCAAAGCAACGTAGTACAAAGAAAACGCCGCCACCGTCTCCTTCATAAAGAATCATCAAATTATAAATAAAAAAGACACCCCCTCGGGTGTCTTTTTTATTTGCTTTATGTTCGCGTACCGATGATAGGTTCCCGCACGTACATTTCTCGATCTGCGGTTGGGCGATGGCCGGTCCTGACAGCAGGGTTGCCTCGACGCCGTTTAGAAAATAATGTCCGCTTCCTTCATAAAGGGCAGGGTGGCGCCCACGTTTTTCTTTTCGGCGTACTCCAGGATCAGGTTGCCCAGAGCCACGTCGGAGATGGCGATGCCGTGGGAGGAAGAAATAACAAACTCTTCTTCGTTGGCGCGGCCCACGTTGTCGCCGTTGATGATCTTGCCCAAAATCTGGTATTCCTCGGGCAGACCGTCGGTGTATTTGCCCTCCCGGTTATAGCTCTGCACCAGCTCCCAATCGTCGCAGACAAAGCGATCGGCCCAGGTGTAGGTCTGGCCTTCCCAAGCGGTGCTTTCCAGCGGAATGCCCAGCATCCCCTTGTGCAGCATTTCCTTGTAAATAAAGGGTTTGTCGGAGCGCTGGGTGGCGGTGATGAGGATCTGGGAGTCGTCAATGGCGGCCTGCCGCTCTTCGTCGGTATGGATGGGGACGATCTCAACGTCGGGCAGCAGGGGTTGCATCTTCTTCATATAGGCGTCGATGGCGGCGGGATAGAGATCGCCGATATAGATCTTTTTGATCTCGGGCACCACGATCTTCATAATACGGGCGTTCCAGCGGCCCTGTTCACCGGCCCCAATGATGGTTAAGGTGTGGGTGTCCTTGATCTTGCAGTATTTGGCGGTGAGCGCGGCCACAACGGCGGTGCGAATGGCGGTGATCCAACGGGCGTCCATCACGGCGATGGGGGCGCCGGTTTCGGGATCGTTCATCACCATCAGACCCCAGGTAACGGGCAGACCCTTGCCTCTGTTTTCGGGATAGCCGCCGATCCATTTCATACCGCAGTATTCCTTGGTGGGCTCCTTCACGTAGGAAGGCATGGCGTTGATGTAGGTCTGGGGACGGGTATTGACGTGAATTTTGGCGGGATTCTGTCCATCCCCTTTACCAAAAGCGGCCATGGCGTTTTCCACCACCTGTACCACCTCTTCATAGGGAATGTTCAGCGCAAGGATATCTTCCTGGGACAAAAATTTCAAGGTTTGTTCGTTCATTGCTTTTTTCTCCAATCACTGTAGTGATCTTATCGTACCACAAACGAGCAAATAGTGCAACAATAAAATGACAAATCAATCATTTTTTGTAGATATATAGCAACAAACAATCAAACATCAATCATTTTTAGGCAATATTGACACAGGTTGACCGATCGATCAGGAAATGCGATAGTGGCCGACGATGGGCAGATGATAGCCGGCCAGCGGCTCCTCATAGTGGGTTTGACGGGGGTTGGCGTGATGCCAGAGGTAGGGAACGCCGTCGGCGTCCCGTTTTTCCGAGACAATGCCGATGTGCTTTTCAAACACCACCACGTCCCCCGGTTGCCACGCATCAATGGCGGCAAGATCGGTGGTCAGGGTGATGGCGTGGCGGGAAAAGTAGACCGAGAGATTGCGCACCCGTCGGAAGTCAATGTTGGGGTCGGCCTTGTCCACGGCGGGATAGGCGTCGGGGGCGGTGGCAATGTCGGCATCCACCAGCTTTTGCAGATCATAGCCGGCGTGATAGAGGCCGATGGCCACCACGTCGGTGCAAACGCCGTATTCGTCGTTGGGATAGCCGCCTTCATAGTATTTGCTTTTGTATTTGGGAGCGGTTTGGAGATAGGCCACGGCGGCGTTGTACAGATCGCTCTGATCGTCCACCCCGTCGCCGTCCTTGTCGGTGGCGCTGAAATAGCGCTCTATGCCAAAATGACTGCCGCCGTAATATTTTTCGGGGAGCGGTCGTCGGGGTGGGAACAAAAAGAGCAGCCCCAGCAGTATCACAACGGCCGCCAAAGGGAGTAGCATTCGTTTTTTCATATCATCACGTCCTTTCTTCCATTAAATCAAATCAATCTAAAAAAGGGGAAGGGAAAAGGTAAAGATTTTGTAAAAACGAATAACGAATAACGAATAACGAATAACGAAGGAAACCTTTTGGCAAAGCCAAAAGCTCATTTAAATAATTCGCACGGGGTCTGTGGACAAACTTGTGTGCAATTCATCCCCAACGGTTCATTGCCAAAAAGGTGACGGTTGACGAAAGACGGCAAGTTGTGTATAATAAAATTATAAAATTTGTCGAAAAGAGGCGGTAAAATGAAAAAAATTCATATCATAGCGACGGTGTTGCTGATTTTAATGCTGTTTACCGCCTGTAGCGGCAGTGTGAACGTGACGGGGGAGTGGACGCTCACCGTGATGGAGCTGGACAAGGCCACCAATCAGACCGAGCCGGTGGAGCAGGTATGGACCTTCGGCGAGGATGGCAAGGGGAGCAAGGTCACCAAGGGGCTGTCCGACGGCCAGGCGCTTTCCCTGCCCTTTACCTACACCCTTACCGAAGATCTGTTGACCCTGACCTTTGCCGACGAGGCGGAGCCGGAGCAACAGTACACGGTCAGCGGCAACGGCAAGACCTTGATTCTTACGGCCGGCGCCCACGTGATCAAAATGGATAAAGTTGTGATTCAGTAAAAATGATTTAAAAATGGCTTGCGATTTATCGCAAGCCATTTCTTATTTATTTTTCAGCCAAGAGGAGGGGGCGGCGGCCAACAGCAGGGGGAAGATTTCCAAACGTCCCAGCAGCATGGCCAGACTCAGTATCAATTTACTGAAGGGGGAGTAGGCGGCGTAGTTGGCCGCAGGGCCCACGGCGCCGAGACCGGGACCTACGTTATTAAAGCAGGCCGCGGCGGCGGAAAAATGGGTCTCCAGATCCATCGGCTCCCAGCTAATGGCCAGAAATATGGCGAAAAAGCAGATCATATACAGGGCAAAATAGTTTTTCACACTGCTCAAGGTACCTCTGTCCAGCGCCTTGCCTTCAAAGCTGACAGAACTGACGGAGCGGGGATGGAGCAGGCGACGCAGTTCTTGTTTAATGGACTGAAAGAGGATGACCACACGGCTGACCTTCAGGCCGCCGGCGGTGGAGCCGGCACAGCCGCCGATAAACATCAAAATCAGCAAGATCACCTTGGAAAAGGTGGGCCAGAGGTTGAAATCGGTGGTGGCGTAGCCGGTGGTGGTGATGACGGTGGACACCTGAAAGGCGCTGTAGCGCAGGGTGTCTGCGAAGCTGTTGAACATAGGGGCGATATTGAGTGCGATCAGCGTGATGGCAACTGCCACGATGCCCAGATACGCCCACAGCTCCTGACTGCGCCAGACGTCCCGCAGGCGCCGCCGCAGTAAGAGAAAATACAGATTGAAATTCACACTGAAGATCAGCATAAAGACGGTGACCACCCATTGCAGATAGGGGGAATAGGAGGCCATAGAGTCTGCCTTGACGCCAAAGCCGCCGGTACCGGCGGTGCCGAAGGTGTGGACCACGCTGTCAAACAGCGGCATCCCTCCCGCCAACAGCAGAACGATCTGCACCAGGGTCAGGGCAATGTAAATCAGATAGAGCACTCTGGCGGTGTCCTTGAGTCGGGGCACCAGCTTACCCATAATGGGGCCGGGCATTTCCGCCTTGAGAATATGAATGGAACGGTCGGACACGCCGGGGAGCAGGGCCACGATAAAGACCAATATCCCCATACCGCCGATCCAATGGGTAAAGCTGCGCCAGAAGAGCAGGCCGTGGCTCATCGCCTCCACGTTGGTGAGGATGGAGGCGCCGGTGGTGGTAAAGCCGCTGACCGTTTCAAAAAAGGCGTCGATATAGGAGGGGATCTGCCCGCTGATCACGAAGGGCAGGGCGCCGATGGCGGAAAAGACCAGCCAGCTCAGCGCCACGATGACAAAGCCCTCTCTGGCGTAGATGGTCTTATTCTTCGGCTGAAAGGCGGTGGAAATGCTGCCGCCGAAGAGCAGGGCGGGGATGATCACGGCCACAAAAGCCCACACGCAGTCCTCCCGATACAGCGCCGCCACGGCGGCGGGGAGGAGCATCAACAGCGCCTCAATACAGATCAACCGCCCGGTAAAATATAAAATCAATGAACGATTCATACAAGCCTCTTATTTCACAATATCACTCAGGGCGCTGACCCGCTGCCCTTTGGCGATCACGATCACGTGATCCCCTGCCAGAATGCGGTCGTCACCGGTGGGAAGGATGGTTTTCCGTCCTCGGATGATACCGGCGATGAGGATGCCGGCGCGCAGGGAGAGCTCCTTGAGGGGTACGTCCAGCCATTCAAAGCCGTCCCGCACGGCAAATTCCAAGGCTTCCGCCTTTTCGTCCATCAGCTTGTACAGGGTCTCCATTTCGCTGTCCTTGGAGTTTTCCAGCGCGCGGGCGTAACGGCAGAGATAGTTGGAAACGATCTTGCGGGGGGCTACCACGTTGTCCAGCCCCAATCGCTTGGCCAGAGAAACCAGCTCCGGCCGATTGATCTTGGAGATGACCTGAGGTACGTTTTGGGAGGCGGCAAAAATGGAGATCAGAATGTTCTCCTCGTCCATTCCCGTCAATGCCACGAAGGCGTCCATGGAGCGAAGTCCTTCCTCCAGCAACACCTCCTGGGCGGCGCCGTCTCCTTCAATGACCACGGCGCCGGGCAGTACCTCGCTGAACTCCTTGCACCGCTTGTGATTTTTCTCAATAACGGTGACCGAGACGCCCATACTCAACAGCATTTTCGTCAGATAATAGGCGGTGCGGCTGGCGCCCAGAATCATCATGTTACGACTCTGCTTTTGCAACATTCCCAAGGTTTTAAAGAGCTTGTGGCTCTCACTGGGGGCGGCGGTTATAGCAATATGATCCCCCGCCTGCAACACGAAATTACCGTCGGGAATATACACCTCGTCCCCTCTGCGCACGATGCAGATGAGGAACTTGGCCTTGTATTTCTGGCGCAATTCGCTGAGGGAGAGGCCGATCATGGGAGAGCCGTCCTTGAGCAACAGCTCCACCATCTCCAGACTTCGGCCCGAAAAGGTCTCAATGTTCACCGCACCCGGCATCCGCAAGCGGTTAAAGAGCTCCCGCGCGTTGAGCAGTTCGGGATTGATGGAAACGTTCAGCTCCAGATGCTGGCGCATAAAGGCCAGGCTTTTGTCGTTGTATTCGGGGTTGCGGATGCGGGCGATGGTGTTGTTTGCTCCCAACTTTTTGGCCATAAAGCAGGCCAGCATATTCAGCTCGTCGCTGTGGGTCACGGCGGCAAAGAGATCACAGTCCCTGATGCCCGCCTCCTTCAGCGTGTCGCTGTCGGCGCCGTTGCCGCAAACGCACATAGCGTCGTATACGTTGGTCATTTCCGCAATGGCGGCATCGTCGTTGTCGATCACCACCACGTCGTGGCCCTCGTCCAAAAGACTGGTGAGCATAGAGATGCCCACCTTACCACAGCCGGCAATAATAATCTTCATAGAATGCTCCTCCACTGCTTATTCTTCAAACAAAGGGGTGGAAAGGTAGCGCTCGCCGGTGTCA
Organism: Eubacteriales bacterium; assembly: GCA_045541535.1. GTDB lineage: Bacteria > Bacillota > Clostridia > Oscillospirales > QAKW01 > Firm-08. The sequence continues at coordinate 1,477 of JAZQJG010000056.1, read as the reverse complement.
GGGAGCAGTACCACGATGTTTTTCCCCTTGTTTTCTTCTTTGGCGGCCAGAGTGATGGCGGCGTGAAGCGCCGCGCCGGAGGAAATGCCTGCCAACACGCCCTCTTTTTTGGCCAACAGACGGGCGGCGGCATAGGCCTGTTGCTCCGTCACCGGAAAGATCTCGTCAATAACCTCGGTGTCCAGCACCGGGGGGATGAAGTTGGCGCCGATGCCCTGCAGACCGTGGGGACCGGCCTTACCGCCGGATAATACGGGGGAGCCCGCCGGCTCCACTGCCACGATATGCGCGTGGGGGCAATGCTCCTTCAGGTATTGGCCCACGCCGGTCACGGTGCCGCCGGTACCCACACCGGCCACGAAGATATCCACCTTGCCCTCGGTATCCGACAGGATCTCGGGTCCGGTGGTGGCGTAATGGGCGGCGGGGTTGGCGGGATTTTCAAATTGGCCGGCAATGATGCTGTTGGGCGTTTGCCGTTGCAGTTCTTCTGCCAGCTTAATGGCGCCGCTCATTCCTTGGGCGCCCTCGCTCAAAACCACCCGAGCGCCGTAGGCGGCGGCCAGACGCCGCCGTTCCACACTCATGGTGTCGGGCATAACCAAGATCATTTGATAGCCTTCGGCGGCGGCCAACGCCGCCAGACCGATGCCGGTGTTGCCGCTGGTGGGCTCAATGATGGTGCCGCCGGGGGAGAGTCGTCCCTCTTTTTGGGAAGAGCGGATCATTTCCAGCGCCACCCGATCCTTCACCGAGCCGGCGGGATTACAGCGCTCCAGCTTTGCCAGCGGCGCCGTCTGCAGACCCAAGTGGGTTGTCAGCCGTTCCAGCCGCAACAGCGGGGTGCCGCCCACCAGTTGGGACAGGGTTGTATAAATCATAAGGATCACTCGCTTTCCTATCTATTATATACTCTTTTATTGCGTTTTGCAATAAGTGAAATAATGCTGTTATTTTCCCCCGTTCTGTGGTAAACTATAATCAATCAACCGAAAGGATAACCGCTATGATCTACACCGTAACCCTCAGCCCCGCGCTGGATTATTATATGGAGATACCCGCCCTGGAGGCGGGTCTGGTCAACCGCGCCGCCCACAGTTATTTGCAGGTGGGGGGCAAGGGCATCAACGTCTCCCTGATGCTGGCCAATTTGGGGGAGGAGAGCGTTGCCACCGGCTTTGTGGCCGGCTTTGTGGGGCAGGAGTTGGCGCGCCGCCTGCAACGGCAGGGCATCACCACCGATTTTATCTCCCTGCCCGAGGGCAACACCCGTATCAACGTAAAACTCAAGGGGCAGGAAATTACCGAGATCAACGCCGTCGGCCCCGCCGTCCCACCCGAGGCGTTGGAGGCACTCTTGGAGCGGCTGTCAAAGCTGGGGCGGGAGGACACCTTGGTGCTGGCGGGCAGTGTGCCCGGCGGCCTGCCCGAGGAGATTTACTGTCAGCTTTTGGCTTCGGTGGCGGATCGGGGAGTG
>JAZQJG010000055.1:0-19265 GCA_045541535.1 Eubacteriales bacterium | reverse complement strand
AAAACTGCCATTTTGCCAACAAAAATGTCCCTTTCCGTGGGTCCCACGGAAGGTGACTTTTCATTTACGGGTTTAGTCTATAAATTCGTCCAGAAAATAGGCTCTGGAGAAGGCGTAGCCGCCCTTACCGTCGTTGACGGTGACACGCACGTAAGGGGTGTCGGCCACGATGGCCAGCGCCGCCTCGGTGATGGGAGCGCCGTCCTCGCCGGTGGCGGTGGTACGGCGACGACCCTGAGAGTTCAGGGTGATCTGTGCGGCGGGGGAGGTCTTGATGTGGACCAGCCCGTCCTCGGTATCGTAATAGATCTCTTCAATGGCGGGGCCGGTGGAAGCATAGCAGTCGCCCTGCTCCATGGCCTTGATCACGTTGTCATAGGTCAGTTCTTGCATACTCAGCACCGTCCAGCCGCCGAAGGAATCGCACAGGGGGTGGCCGAAGGGTCTGAAGTTATGGTTGTCGTCGGTGGCAAAGCAGGCTACTCGTTTGCCCGCCCGGAGCATTTGGTCATACTCGTGGACGTTGTACTCCCACAAGCCCTCTACCAGAGCGCTGTAGTTGACGATCTCCATAGCGCACAGCCCCTCCAGATCCACAAAATCCGCTTTTTCTTCGTTGGACCAGGTGGGGTGGTTGTAGCAAACGATAAAGCCGTGTTCCTTGGCCTCACCGATCAACTTGTTGACGTATTCCACGGTGTGGGTGCGTTTATCTGACGGGGTGGCGCCCTCCAGAGTGTCGGGATCAAAGGGGATCACGTCCCCATAGGCGGCATAGCGCATACACAGCTCTTTGTCAAACTGTACCTGCCGCACGTTGTGGGGATCCCGGGCGTAGAGATTGAGGTGGCAGACCTTGTTGGTATTGGTGGTCTTGGGCTCCTCTCTCACCGTCATTTCATAGGCGGTGATCATCAAAAAATCCTTGTCGGAAAGGTGACTGTGATCCCGAAGCAATTCGTGATCGGTCATGGCCAGCACGCTGTAGCCCGCCGCCTTATAGGCCTTGGCTACCTCCTCCACCGACAGCTTGCCGTCGGAGACGTTGGAATGGGCGTGAAGATTGGCCTTATAGTGATGGCCCTTGGGCAAAAGATATTTTTTCATTTAAAACTCCTCGTTTGCCGCGTTGTGGTAAACGTTTTGTACGTCGTCGTCCTCTTCCAGATTTTCCAGAAGCAGACCCATAAATTTCAGATCCTTCTCGTCGGTGAGGGTGACCTCGTTGTCGGGAATGCGGGTGATCTCGGCGGAAACGAATTCCAGCCCCTCCGCCTCCAGCGCCAGACGCAGATCACGGAAGGCCTCGGGGGCGCAGATGATCTCAAAGGCCTCGTCCTCGGCGTTGAAATCGTCGGCACCGTTGTCCAATGCCAGCATCATCAACTCGTCCTCGTCCAAGCCGTCCTTTTTCTCAATGATCAGCTGACCGTAGGTCTTAAACTGCCAGGCCACACTGCCGGTGGCACCCAGGGAGCCGCCGAATTTGGAGAAAAAGTGGCGCACGTTGCCGGCGGTACGGTTTTTGTTATCGGTCAGACATTCCACCACCACGGCTACACCGCCGGGGCCGTAGCCTTCATAGGTCAGGGTCTCGTAATCAGCGCCGCCCTCGGCACCGGCACCCTTTTTGATGGCGCGCTCAATGTTGTCGTTGGGAACGTTGGCGGCCTTGGCCTTGGCAATAACGTCAGCCAAACGGGAGTTGGAGGCGGGATCGGGGCCGCCCTCTTTCACCACGACCATAATCTCCTTGGCCATTTTGGTAAATACCTTGGCACGCTGTGCGTCGGTCTTTCCCTTTTTGTGCATAATGTTTTTCCATTTACTGTGTCCGGACATTGCTTATCACTCCAAAAATTATAATAATACGCTTCATTTTACCACACAAATCGGGAGAATGCAATGGGGAATTCCGAATCAAAGTGCGCACCGGTCTGCGCACCGCCCTCTGTCCTCCTACAACAAAAAACGCGTTGCGAAATTCGCAACGCGTTTTTGTCTTGTGTAAAATTCGGTTTACAGCAGGGAGAGGTAGAGGGCTTTGATCTCTTCTACGGAAGTCTCTCTGGGGTTGCCGGGACGGCAGGCGTCGTCGTAGGCAGACTGGCTGAGGAAGTCCACGTCCTCGGCCTTAACGATCTCTTTGAGATCGGCGGGGATGCCTACGTCGATGGAGAGCTGTTTTACAGCGTCGATGGCGGCGGCTCTGGCATCCTCCAGGCTCATAGCGTCAACACCTTCCACGCCCATAGCCTTGGCAATGTCTCTGTACTTCTCGCCGGTGGCGGGAGCATTGTATTCCATAACGGTGGGCAGGATGATGGCGTTGGCAACACCGTGGGGAGTGTCATACAGAGCGCCCAGGGGGTGAGCCATGGAGTGAACGATGCCCAAACCAACGTTGGAAAAGCCCATGCCGGCGATGTATTGACCCAGAGCCATACCGTCGCGGCCCTCGTCGGTGCCGGCAACGGCGCCGCGCAGGCTCTTTGCGATCAGCTCAATGGCCTTGATGTGGAACATATCGCTCATTTCCCAAGCACCGGCGGTGATATAACCCTCAATGGCGTGGGTCAGGGCGTCCATACCGGTGGCGGCGGTGAGCCCCTTGGGCATGGTGGCCATCATATCGGGGTCAACCACGGCAACTACGGGAATGTCGTGCACGTCTACACATACCATCTTGCGGTTGTTTTCGGCATCGGTGATAACGTAGTTGATGGTAACCTCAGCGGCGGGACCGGCGGAAGTCGGTACGGCGATGATGGGAACGCATTTATTCTTGGTGGGAGCCACACCCTCCAGAGAACGCACGTCGGCAAACTCGGGGTTGGTGATGATGATGCCGATGGCCTTGGCAGTGTCCATGGAGCTGCCGCCGCCGATGGCTACGATGCAGTCGGCGCCGCTGGCCTTAAAGGCCTCCACGCCGGTCTGTACGTTTTCAATGGTGGGGTTGGGCTTGATGTTGCTGTAAATTTCATAAGCGATGTCGGCGCCGTCCAAAATGTCGGTCACCTTTTTGGTGACACCGAATTTCAAGAGATCGGGGTCGGAGCAAACAAAAGCTTTCTTAAAAGCTCTTGCCTTGATCTCGGTGGCGATCTCGGCGATGGCGCCCTTGCCGTGATAGCTGGTTTCGTTGAGTACAAATCTTGCCATAGGTAATTCCTCCGTTTTTTATCGGGGTCAGGCCCCGGATTTTACAATTCTATTTTACAACGAGCCACAAGGACAAGTCAATCCTTTATTTGTCTTTTTTATTGACAGAAGACGGGGCGGTTTAGATCATGAAATCAAATCGTGAAGGGAGCATGATTACGTATAAGATCACGGTACCCGCTATTATTTCGCATCATTTATAGAAATAAGTGGATGATTCAGCAGGCGCAAGTCGTGGCGTGTTATCTGCACGATATTACCGGGAACTCCCGTAATTTGGCAGAATATGCACAGCGCAAGGGGAAAGGAATCGTGTTTATTGATTGAATTTTTATTATGTAAAACAGCCGAGAAGCGTTTGCTTCTCGGCTGTTACATTATTTCAGGTGGGCCAAAATCAGCGTGACCGCTTGCTTTGCCGCCAAGGCCAGAAAGGCGGGGTATTCCATGGCCGCATCCCCCGTCAGGGAGTCGGAGATGGAGCGTAATACGCACAGGGGAGTGCGGTTGACGTAGCACACCTGAGCAATGGCGCCGCCCTCCATTTCGCAGGCGATGGCGCCGAATTCCTCGGCCAGCGCTCTCTTGTCGGCGGCGGTGGCCACGAATTGGTCACCCGTGGCGATGATGCCCTTGGCGCAGGCAAAGCCGTGGTCTTCGGCCAAGGTCATAAAGGCGTCGGCCAGAGTGGCGTCGGTGGGAAACTCAACGATATTGATGCCGCTGATGAGCCCTTTGGGATCTCCCAGAGGGGAGGTGTCCATATCGTGCTGGATCAGTCCGCTTGCCACTGCAATGCCGCCGATGGGCAACACCTCGGTGGTGGCGCCGGCCACACCGGTGTGAATGATCTGATGGGGCTGATAGCGCAAAATCATCGTCTGGGCGCAGAGGGCGGCAAACACCTTGCCCACGCCGCAGGCGGCCAATACCACTTCTTTGCCCTGCAGGGTACCCCGATAAAAGGTGATGTCGCTGATCTGTTCCTCCCGTTTGTTTTCCATTTGGTCGATCAGCGCCGCCACCTCGGCGTGCATTGCTCCGATAATTCCGATCATAACACTCAAGCCCTTTCCTTTTTTATTTAGTATAGCACAGGCCACCCCCTGCGGTCAAGGCGGTATGAAACAGGAGGGCGGGGCATACATTTGGAGAGAGGTGTTATTATGAGCTTGTGGCTGGGCGGCTTGTTTTGTATGTTTTGCGGAATGATGATTTTGATGAATGCGGCGGAGCAATTGCCGGCGCTTCGGATCCGTAACAAATGGCAGGGGGCGGCGATGGGCTGTGGGGTGACCGCCGTGCTCCAAAGCAGTTCGGCGGTGTCCTGCTCGGTCTGCGCCCTCCGACAGGCGGGCAAGCTGGAGCGAGCCGCCGCCTGTTCTTTGCTGGTGGGCTGTAACGTGGGCACCTGTATCACGCCCTTGCTCACCGCACTGGGGCTGAAAACGGGGGATGGGGGCATCTTTTTTGCCCTCCTTGGCCTGTTGGCGTTGTTGTGGCAGGGCCGTTACCCCAAGCTCTGCGTTCCCACGGCAGGCTTTTGCCTGTTGATGTGGGGGATGATGACCATGGCGGGGGAGCCCGCTTTTTTTATGACCTTGGCCCAAAACGAGACCTGGGGTAAAATGATCGCCCATCCCTTGGGAGCGTGGGCACTGGGATTGACGGTGACCGCCCTGCTGCAGAGCTCCTCCCTCACTGTGGGGCTGTTGCAGGTCTACGCCCTCACCGCACCCCTGCCTATGGCCATCGCCCTGCCCTTTCTCTTGGGGCAGAATATCGGCACCACCGTCACCGCCTTGTTGGCCACCCTGCGGGCGGATGCCGATGCCCGCGCCTGTGCCCTCTATCATCTGCGGTTTAATTTGTTGGGCAATCTCTGGGCCCTGCCCTTGGCGGTGGGGATGAGCCCCTATTTGTCCTTCGCCGCCACACCGATGCTGTTGGCCATCAGCCATTTGGGCTTCAACGTGGTCACCGCTTTTGGCCATTTGCTGTGGGACAAAAATTTTTCTTTGACAAAAAACGAAAATTCTATTGCAAGTTTGCGGAATTAAATATATAATGTATTCGTATGAGCTATTAAAAGAAAGGAGCAACATCAATGAATTATTCCCTTGAAGTACAAAATATGTGCTGCGTGGCCAAAGGCCCCCATCACGGTCCTGCCCCCATTCCGGAGGAAGGCAAATGGGTACAGGCCAAAGAAATCAAAGATATTTCCGCATACACTCACGGTGTGGGCTGGTGTGCACCCCAACAGGGCGCCTGCAAGCTCTCCTTGAACGTGAAGGACGGCATCATCGAGGAAGCCTTGGTAGAGACCATCGGCTGTTCCGGTATGACCCATTCCGCCGCTATGGCTGCGGAGATCCTGCCCGGCAAGACCCTTTTGGAGGCTCTGAACACCGACCTGGTGTGTGATGCCATCAACACCGCTATGAGAGAGCTGTTTTTGCAGATCGTTTACGGTCGCAGCCAGTCTGCCTTCTCCGAGGACGGTCTGGTCATCGGCGCCGGTATGGAGGATCTGGGTAAGGGCGAGCGTTCCATGGTCGGTACCATGTACGGCACCAAGGCCAAGGGCGTAAGATATCTGGAAATGACCGAGGGCTATTGCACCCGTATGGCTCTGGACGAGAACGACGAGGTGATCGGTTATGAGTTCGTTTCTCTGGGCAAAATGACCGACTTCATCAAGAAGGGTATGGAGCCCAACGAAGCCTATCAGAAGTCCATCGGTTCCTACGGCAGATTCGAAGATGCGGTCAAGTACATTGACCCCCGCAAAGAATAAGGAGGTAAAATACTATGGCATTATTTGAAGGATATGAGAGACGTATTAACCAGATCAAGCCTGTTCTGGAGCAGTACGGCATTGCCTCCATTGAGGAATGTAAAGAGATCACCCTGGCAAAGGGCATTGATGTAGATAACATCATCCGTTCCACCCAGCCCATCTGCTTTGAAAACGCCGTTTGGGCTTACACCATGGGTACCGCCATCGCCATCAAAAAGGGCTGTACCAAGGCTGCTGACGCCGCCGCCGCCATCGGCGAGGGCCTGCAGGCTTTCTGTATCCCCGGCTCCGTTGCCGCCAACCGTCAGGTAGGTCTGGGCCACGGTAATCTGGGCAAAATGCTGCTCAGCGAAGAGACCGACTGCTTCTGCTTCTTGGCAGGCCACGAGTCCTTTGCCGCCGCAGAGGGCGCCATCAAGATCGCTCTGAACGCTAACAAAGTTCGTACCAAGCCCTTGAGAGTTATCCTCAACGGTCTGGGTAAGGACGCCGCTTATATTATTTCCAGAATCAACGGCTTTACCTACGTTGAAACCGAGTTCGATCCCTACACCGAAGAGGTAAAGGTGATCGAGGAGAAGCCCTTCTCCAAGGGCCCCCGTGCCGACGTTAAGTGCTACGGCTCCGACAGTGTTCCCGAAGGCGTTGCCATTATGAAGCTGGAGAAGGTTGGCGTTTCCATCACCGGTAACTCCACCAACCCCACCCGCTTCCAGCATCCCGTTGCCGGCACCTACAAAAAGTGGTGTAACGAAAACGGCAGAGGTTATTTCTCCGTTGCCTCCGGCGGCGGTACCGGCCGCACCCTGCATCCTGACAATATGGCTGCAGGCCCCGCTTCCTACGGTATGACCGATACCCTCGGCCGTATGCACGGTGACGCACAGTTCGCAGGTTCCTCCTCCGTTCCCGCCCACGTAGAAATGATGGGTCTGATCGGTGCAGGTAACAACCCCATGGTTGGTATGACCGTCGCTTGCGCCGTTGCTGTAGAAGAAGCTTCCAAGTAATTTATAAACCGACAACAGTCTGTGCCGCAAGGTGCAGACTGTTGTCTTATAAAGGAAACAATCTGGATATTTGCAAAAAAAGGTGGATATACGGATCTTAGGTGATTTACAGAGCCGTTATTGAAAGGGGAAGGGTTTATATGAAACTACGAGTTGACTTTAATAAGACAGTCGGCCGGATCAAGCCCATGCACGCAGTGGGTCAACCGCCGATCAGCGCCGGTAGTGAGGGAATTGATACGGAGCTGTGGCAATATTTGAAGGATGCAAACATCCCTTATGCGCGGATGCACGACGTTGGCGGATCGTACGGTGGAAACGTGTACGTTGACATTCCCAATCTTTTCAGAGATTTTGACGCCGATGAAAGGGACCCGGAGTCGTATGACTTTGCTTTTACGGACGCCCTGTTTCTGGCAATGGCCGAATATGGCCTGGAGCCCTATTTCCGACTGGGTGTGACGATTGAAAACGCACATCAAATTAAGGCATATCGTATCTTCCCGCCGAAGGATTTTGCAAAATGGGCAAGAATCTGTGAGCATATTATACGTCATTATAACGAGGGCTGGGCCAACGGTTTTCATATGGGCATCCGGTATTGGGAGATATGGAATGAGCCGGATAATGAAGAAAGCATTGAACTGAATAATATGTGGAAAGGAACGGCAGAGCAATATTATGATTTATATGCCGTTACAGCCACACATCTGAAAAAATGCTTTGGCGATACCATCAAAATCGGCGGATACGCTTCCACCGGATTGTACCTTGGATATATGCAATGGGAAGACAAATATCGCCTGCCGCATCAGAAAACCCAATGGGAAGAGCGAGCCATTTATCATACGGAATTTTTCAAAGGTTTTCTTGAAAAAGTCGTAAAGGATCATCTTCCCATTGATTTTATTTCCCATCATAGCTATTTGTCGGTTGCAAAAACCTTGAAGATACAGCAGTATGCAGAGCAGATTTTGGAAGAATACGGTCTGGGGGACGTGGAAATCCATCTCAACGAGTGGAACACCGACCGCACCGCAGAAACCAGAGGCACGTCACAGGCATCGGCCAACGTTGCTGCGATGATGATGTCAATGCAACACACCAAAATGGAAATGATGTGTTATTATGATGCCCGCCTCGGTACCAGCGTGTACGGCGGTTTGTTTAATCCCTTGCTGTGCGCACCGTTTTGCACGATGTATTCTTTTATTGCGTTCGGACACCTGTACCGTCTCGGACAGGAGGTATACGTTGACGGCGCAGAGGGGGACGTATACGCCCTTGCCGCAACCAATGGCACGGAAAAAGGCGTGTTGATCACAAATATCGGAGAAGATTGCACCATCACAACGGATTTGGAACCCGGCTTTCAAGCTTATAAAATCGACGTCGATCATCCAATGACCCGCATAGACTTAGACTATAACTCCTTCTCCATCGCCAAAAACGAAACCATTTTCTTGAAAAAATAAAAGAAAGGGAAGGAGAAACCGGATATGAACGTTGATTTTAAAAACGGAAGAGTTGTAACGGAGTGTATTTTATGTGACGAAATACCTTATGATGTTTCCAATAATGCCATCAGTGTGCAATTCAACGGTCAAAGCGGCATCAATTTTTACCAAAAAATTAATGATTTGGTGGCATTTGAGGGTCTTTCAACCTTTAAGTTTTTCATAAATGATCATGAAATTTCCTTTGACACGCCGAAAAGTGTGGAGAATATAGGCAGAACACAAACAGTCGTTTACCATACCGCCATTGCGGAAATTAAAACGGTTTCCGTATTGGATCAAAGGGCACAGGCGGTGATTACCAAGTTGGAGGTCCGCCCCACGGAGCGCATCTCGTTAGAACTGGCGATTGTTATGTGGAGCGCCGTTTCAAAAAAATGCGAACGCAGAGAAGATGGCAGTTTTTATTATGGGGATACCGGTTTTTCTTTTGCATCGGATGCAGACTTTGTCTGCGAAGCGGAAAACGACGCGTTGTTCTATCATATGGATCCCTTTGACAAGACCCAAAGTTTCCATATTGTATACGGGTTTTCTGCGGACAATCTCCTCGCTGTTTTGCAAAATGCCGACAGATATATTCAGCAAGCGTTTTATGAGATTGATGCCATCAAGCTTCCGCCCGACGTTGTCACCGAACGGGATCGGGCGCTATATTATGCGGCGCATTTTTGCGCATTGCAAAATTACAAGGAAATTGGGGCCTTCAAGGGATTTATGGCGGGATGCAAATACGTTATTCCGGCAAGAACCTATTTCAGAGATGCTTATTTTACGGTGCTGAGTATGTACAACGGACATCAGGATAAGGTCAGAAATGAGATTTTGACCCTGAGCCGCGGCATTGATGAGGATGGCAACTGTCCTTCTGCCGTCAAATACGATTTTTCGTCTTTTTGGGGGCGTCATTTTGACAGCCCGTCGCTGTATATCCTGATGGTCTATGACTACGTCAACAATACCGGTGACCTTTCGGTTTTGTCCGAAAAGGTGGGAGCGTATACCGTTTTAGAGTTGATGGAGCGAGTGTTGGATCAATTAAGTCGTTTTTGTGACGAAACAGGCCTTTTGGTAAAACAGGGGCCATATAATCGTCGCGACTGGGCGGATGAAGTCAATCGTTACGGTTACGTTACCTACGACGAAATTTTATATGCGCGTGCTTTGTATGGCTTTGCAAGATTGTTGACGGCGGCGGGTGAGACGCAGCAGGCCGTGCATTACGATCAGCAATTTTTGAAGGTGAAACAAAGCATTCATCGATATTTGTGGATGGAGGACAAGGGATACTACGTCAACTACACGGACGGAAATTTCGTAGAAGACAATTTGTCCATTGACACAGTATTGGCGGTTATTTTTGAAATTACCGATGCTGAACAATCTGTTCGTCTGTTGGAAAATTGCATGAGACAATTGGACAGCCGTAACCATGCCGCTATGGAACCCTTCGGGACGTTGAGCGTGTATCCTTTATATAAAGATATTCACGCCACGGTCAACAAGTCCGCCCGGCCCTTTGACTATCACAATGGAGCCGAGTGGCCCTATTGGTCTGCTTTGCTTGCCTATGCATTGAAGAAGTATGGCTTTGCCTATGAATTCCCGCTTAAAAACTGGTTTTTCTATAATTTGGATCGTGGAAACTTTACCCCGATTGAATATTTTTCACCGTATTGCAAGGACGGTTCTTTGTTGCAGGCCTGGTCATCTGTGGCAGCCTTTGTCTATGATGATACCCATCAGACCTTTTTTCAAAATAAATTATAGAAGAAACAACACAGGTTCTGCTGTGTTGCGGCGAATGAAATGATAGTGCCACAAAATGGAAGGAGAAGAACCATGAAAATCAATCAGTTTGCGGCAAATATGAACGTGGAACCGGCAGAAAAATATGCCGAAGAAAAACGGGCTTGGCAGGGCGCACCTTCCATCGTTCGTACCAAGGGCGGCCGCCTGTTGGTGGGATTTATGAGCGGAGGCATCTATGAGCCCGATCCCCGAAACTGTTGTCTCTTGGTTTATAGTGACGATCAAGGGGAAAGTTGGTCCGCGCCGGTGTTGGCGATTGAAAGCCGCCCGGACGTGCGGCAACGGGTCTTTGAGATTGAACTGTGGATCGCACCCAATGGGGCGCTGTGGCTCTTTTGGGCAGAAACTCCCTATGAAGCAGGGCTGGCGCTGCCCGATTATACCCAGAAGATCGATATGGAAAACGATTCCGAATACCATCGGCTGGAGGCGCAGGTACAAACCCGGTGCGCCGTTTGTGAGGATCCCGATGCACAAGAATTGGTGTTCGGTGAACCGCGGTGGTTGTTTAATGCTGTAAATCGCAATCATCCCTTAGTAACGAAAAGCGGTCGCTGGTTGTTTCCCACCTATCTTGCTTCTCCGCGGGATTATTATCAGTTTTATTATTCCGATGACGGCGGCAAAACCATAAAGAAAACCGAGCCCCGCAGCGGCAGACCCGGCGGGCGCAACTATGATGAGCCGAGCTTTTATCAAATGAAGGACGGGCGGATCGCCGCCTTGATGCGCACCACCCATGAGGGGATGCTTCGGATGTTTTCTTCTGACGAAGGCCTCACCTGGAGTGAACCGGAATTCTTTATGGAAGTGGCTTCTCAACGGCCTTGCTCCGGCAATGACCATGAGGGCGGCGTTTGGTTGATTCCCAGCATTCACCCCAACAACCGTAACGGTTTGCGGCTGATGTATTCTGCCGACGGGCTGGAATTTGAGGATCGCTTGATTCTGGACGATCGCGCCAGAATCTCTTATCCCGAATTTGTGTGGGATCCCGATGGGACCATGTATGTGACCTACGATCGGGAACGGAATAATAAGATCAATAAAAGCTGGGTCACCGGCCTTTCGGAATCGGCCAAAGAGATTTTGTTTGCCCGTGTCCCCGCCGACGTCTTGCAATCCGGCGAGATCACCTCCGAAACCGTTCGCGCCCGTATTATCACCAAGGCGAAAATTAACGAACTGGATAATTACCTCAGCCGTGAGAAGTAATACGGCGTGAAAGCCGGAGAGCGGGACAAAAACGGTTCTGTCGTATTAAAAATAAAAGGTGAGCAGAAATTTCTGCTCACCTTTTTGTGTTTTCGTCCTCTATATACTGCATAACGTCTTCCACATTGCATTTTAAAATCCGGCAAAACATCTCAATGGTATGGGTGCTGACGCTTTCATTGCGCTTAAGCCGGGTGATCTGTGCAGGGCTGATGTTATATTTTTTGATCAGGGTATATTGTGTGATCTCTTTTTCTTTCATCGTTTTCCACAACTTGTCATAGGAAATTATGAAATCAACCTCGCTTCCTATTGACCTATTAACCGAATTTGGTATATAATCATATTAACCAATATCGGTCTATATCATTATTTGAAGGAGACAAAAAATGAAAAGAATTTTGTCCACGCTACTGATCTTCGTTTTGCTGATCTCTGCAGTGCCCATCAGCTTGACCGCCAGCGCCGCCACCAGCGGTACCACAGGTGATTGCACCTGGACCCTCAACGGCACCGAACTGACCATTTCCGGCAACGGCGCGATGGCGGATTATTCTTGGGGTGATACTTTGCCGTGGGGATCAGGGATCGAATCAGTGGTGATAGAAAACGGTGTCACCACCATCGGCAAGTATGCCTTTTATAAATGTGATGACCTGATTTCCATTACTATTCCGGACACCGTTACCTCCATTGGTTCTTCTGCTTTTTCCGGTTGCAGCAAGTTGACCTCGGTCACCATTCCCGACAGCGTCACCTCCATCGGTTCTTATGCTTTTGAGGATTGCAGCAGTTTGACCTCGGTCACCATTCCCGACAGCGTTACCTTCATTGGTTATTATGCTTTTTACGATTGCAGCAGCCTTGAAAACGTATATATTACCGATGTTGCCAAATGGTGCGCGATTGATTTTGATAGCTCTGCTTCTAATCCTTTGAGATATGCAGATAATTTGTATCTGAATGGAGAGTTAATTACCCATCTTGTAATTCCGGATGGCGTGACCGCTATTCCGTGGTATGCTTTTAGTTGTAAAAGTATTACCTCTGTCACCATTCCCGACAGCGTCACCTCCATCGGTTCTTATGCTTTTGAGGATTGCAGCAGTTTGACCTCGGTCACCATTCCCGACAGCGTTACCTCCATTGGTTCTTATGCTTTTTCCGATTGCAGCAGTTTGACCTCGGTCACCATTCCCGACAGCGTTACCTCCATTGGTTATTATGCTTTTGATGATTGCAGCAGCCTTGAAAACGTATATATTACCGATATTGCCAAATGGTGCGCGATTGATTTCGATAACGCATATTCTAATCCTTTATTCTATGCAGATAATTTGTATCTGAATGGAGAGTTAATTACCCATCTTGTAATTCCGGATGGTGTGACCGCTATTCCGTCGTATGCTTTTAGTTGTAAAAATATTACCTCTGTCACCATTCCGGGCAGCGTTACCTCCATTGGTTTCTCCGCTTTTTACGATTGCAGCAGCTTGCACAATGTTTGGTACGGCGGAAGCTCTGCTGATCGCAACAACATTACCATCGGCTCTTGTAATTCTACTTTAACCAATGCCACCTGGCATTATAACACCTGCCCCTCAAAAAGCCATGTCTACCTTTCTGTCTGCGACACCACTTGCGAAAATTGTCTGTGGGTCCGTGTGCCGCCCCATAACTATCAAGGACAATACAATGACCGACAGCATTACCAAAAATGTTCTGCTTGCGGAAAGGAGATCGGTTTTGCAGATCATTCATATGACAATGCCTGTGATGCCACCTGCAACGACGGGTGCGGCTATGTCCGTGAAATCACCCATGATTATCAGCCGAACTTTAACCCAGATAAGCACTATAAAGAGTGTACTGTTTGTGGGGATAAAATAAATATCACGTCACACAGCTTTGAGAATGATTGTGATATGACTTGTAACTGCGGTTACGTAAGAACAATCACTCATGACTACAAAGCAAAATTTGATACCGAAAACCACTTTGATAAGTGTTCTGTCTGTGGTGATGTAATCAATGTGAATGCTCATGAGTTTGAAAACACCTGCGATACCACTTGCGATTGCGGTTACGAAAGAACCATCACCCATAGTTATGGCAAGTATGTTTACAACAACGATGCCACTACTAAGAAAGATGGTACAAAGACCCGCACTTGTTCGGTTTGTGGTGATACGGAAACGATCATTGCAACAGGCACTATGTGGAAAAACCCCTTCACCGATGTAAAGAAATCTGATTTCTATTATGAGCCTGTTCTTTGGGCAGTAAGTAACGGCATCACTTCCGGCACCAGCAAAACTGCTTTCAGCCCCAACGAGGCTTGTACCCGTGGTCAGATCGCAACGTTTTTGTGGAGAGCTGCCGGCTGTCCGGCTCCCAAAACCAGTAAGAACCCCTTCACCGATGTAAAGAAGAGCGATTACTACTACAAGGCCGTCCTGTGGGCGGTAGGTGAAGGAATTACCTCGGGAACGAGCAAAACCACCTTCGGCCCCAATGAGGCCTGCACCCGCGGTCAGATTGCCACCTTTTTGTGGCGGGCCGCCGGTTCCCCCAAGCCCACCACCACGAAAAATCCCTTTACCGACGTAAAGACAAAAGATTTTTATTACAAGGCCGTATTGTGGGCGGTGGAAAACGGCATCACCGCCGGCACCACCAAAACCACTTTCGGGCCAACCGAATCCTGCACCCGCGGCCAAATCGCAACCTTTCTTTACCGTGCCTACAATTAAAGTCAAAAAAATCGACCCTAAACAGGGTCGATTTTTTGTGGTCTTTGGTTACTCTATACCCTCGGATTCGGTGAGGTCGGCCAGCTTTTGCAGGATGCCGGTGGTCCAGATCTGGCAGTTGATCCAGTAGTTAAAGTGACCGTAGGAACAGTTTTCCCCCATAAAGAAAGTGGGGATCATACCGTTTTCCTCCTGATGGCGGGTGATGGCGTCGGCCAGGGCCATGGCCTTTTCCAGATACAGGCGATCTTTCGTCAGACGATACAGATTCATAAAGCCGCCGATGATGGTGGCGGTGCTGGAATCAATGGGCCAGTAGCAGAGATATTGCTCCAGACCCGCCGGTGTGTGGCTTACGTTATCGGGGGTGCGTTCCGACCAGTTGGGAATCTCGCCCCATACCACGAACTGATCCTCCACAAAGCGCATCAGGTCTTTGGCAACTTCGACCTTTTCGGGATCGTTTGCTTCGTTTTCGGCAATGTGGGCGATCATTTTGTTGGCGGCAAAATGGGTGAGATTGCGGTAGTTGCCCGTAACGGGGATGTCCTCAAACTGTCCCTCCCAGTTGTAGTTTTCCAAACAGGTTTTGCAAATGTACTGATAATGGGCCCGGGACAGGGCGCGCCAGCATTCCTCGCCGGTGATTCGGTGCAGCTCGGCAAAGAATTCCACAAAGCGGAATTCAATGCACAAATTGTCCTTCAACGGCTTGCCGGTGTTGCAATCGTAGAGCAGATACCAACTGCCCGCAGGATGCAGATTGGCTTTGTAAAAACGGGCGATGGCCAGGGCGGCATCCAGATATTTCTGCTCCTTGGTGGCGGTAAAGAGGGCCAGATAGGCATTGCCCGCCGCCACGGGATAGATCATCATGGTGGTGTCCTTACACTCCTTGGCGGCGGGGGCTACCTCGTTTACCACCTCCTCCACCAATCCGTCGAAGGAATAGGTGGGAGGCAAGCCCTCCAAGGGGTGGCCGGCGGGGAAGGAGATGGAGATCATATAATCCGCCGCATTCCGGGCCACCTGCAGGGCGGTTTCACGGTTTTCGGGGTAGGAGACGGCATAATCCACCATGGCCAGAATGACGCTGGAATTCATTTTGGCGGGGTAGACGTTGTGGGCATAGTCGGGCTTGGGCAGACCGTGCTCCAGCCAATATTGCAAAATTTCATTATTATAAATATAACGGTAGGAATTCAGCGCCGCTTCCCGATAGGAACGGGCCCGCTTCGGCAGGGCGGAGCGTCCGGGGAAGGGGTCGCACTTAAAAAAGGTGCGGGCGCCGATGAGATGGCGCACCTGGCCTGAGTATTTACCGATGGACTCCACCGTCAGGCTCACAAAGCCCGTGGGGATCTCCCCCCAGATGGGGGACAGGGATGCGGTGGGTACGTCCGCATCGAAGGTATGGGTGCCGCCGTGACAGTCGGTGGCGGTAAACCGATAGGTTTTGCAGGATGGGATTCGGGGGAACTGAAAGGCGGGGGCAAAGGTAAACTGGGTGGAATTGATATTCCAGAACAGTCTGCCCTCCACACCGCCGGGATGGGCGCCGAGAGTGGCGTATTCTTGTAATGCTTGCGTTGCATATTGATCCATAAAAAATCACCTCTTGGCTCCAGTTTACTGCAATTTTGGGATACCGTCAATGGAAATATTCCATAAAAAACAGCAAAAAACCCACCTGCGGCATTAGCGTGATACTCCAAGCGGAGTATCACGCAACTCTATTCGCCTGACGGCGAGTTCTATTGCTTCGCAGTGATATTATGCTACGCATAGTGATATTGTCCTGCGGACAGTTTATGGCGAATAGAATATCACTGAAGCCGCAAGGCTTCAATATCACTTTCTTTTGGAAATATCTCGCCACAGGCGAGGTTTTTTCAAAAGAAAATATCACGCTGACGATAGTCAGCATATCACTTTACAGACAAAAAAGAAAGAGAAGACTCGTTATGATACGAATCTTCTCTTTTCTGTTGCTCTGTGGGTTTGGGCTACTGCCCAAGCGCATTTGTACTTACAAATGCGATGCTGGCTCTTAGCTGAATTGAAAAGAATTCTATTTTCTCCGATAAGAACAACACACTTTGCCGCAGGTGGGTTTGCATTAGTTATAGTTCCGATATAAGAAGGTGACGATCTGGCCGCGGGTGCAGGATTCGTTTGGCCCGAAGGTGGTTTTGGTGGTGCCGGCGGTGATGCCGTTTTCCACCGCCCACAACACGGCCTTATAATAGAACGCCTTTTTGCCCACGTCGGTAAAGGGATTTTTAGTGGTGGTGGGCTTGGGGGAGCCGGCGGCCCGCCACAAAAAGGCGGCGATCTGACCCCGGGTGCAGGCGTCCTTGGGGGCGAAGGTGGTTTTGGTGGCGCCGGCGGTGGTATTGTTCTCCACCGCCCACAGGACGGCCTTGTAATAATAGTCGCTCTTCTTTACGTCGGTAAAGGGATTTTTACTTGATTTTGGCGTGGGACAGCCGGCGGCCCGCCACAGGAAGGTGGCGATCTGCCCACGGGTGCAGGGCTCATTGGGGCCGAAGGTGGTTTTGGTAACACCCGAGGTAATATTGTTCTCCACCGCCCATAATACGGCTTTGTAATAATAATCGCTTTTCTTTACGTCGGTGAAGGGGTTGGAAACCAATTTTGCAATGGTTTCGGAGGCCAGCAGGGTGTTACAGTTGGCACACCGCTGTTCTTTCAACCCCGTTGCGGCGGTAGTTGCTTCTTTGACGGTGATCCAATCGCCCGCCGTATGATCGGTGACGGGTAATACGATCGCGTGCCGGATGGGCATGGCGCAAACGGTGCATTCGGTGTGACCCAAGCCCGTTGCGGTGCAGGTGGCGGCTTGGTTGATTATAATTTCACCTTCGGTGTGGTCAGCGTATTCGCTTGTGGCGCCGCAGGTGCTCTGCAGGCAGGCGCGCCAATGACCACGGTCGTCCCGCAGCCATCTGCTTTGGTCAAATGCGTGGGGTTGCAGGTTGATCACGTCATCACAGAAAATACATTTTTCAAAATGATGCTGTTGGTCAAAGGAGGGAGTGTAGGAGTGGGACACCGTTCTTGGGGCGTTGCACACGTTGCAGTACTCGTCACAGTCGTTGTCGTAACGGTGCTCGGTCATCCTTGTAAAGCCGCAATCGCAAGCGGCGTCGCAATCGTTTTCAAAGTGATGGACGCCTTTTGAAATTTCGTTGCCGCAAATCTCGCACTGTTGCCAGTGCTCGGTGGTGGAATAGGTGTTCTTATATTCGTGGGCGGAAACGGTGACGGCAAAAGAATCCACAAAGCCGTCCTTGGATACGGTGATTTGGTACTGACCGGGGGTGTCGGCGGTAAAATCAGTAATCTCATAATCGGACAGGAGCAATTTTTGCTGATTGCTGTAGACGCCGTATACCGTCAATCCCGACCAATCGGCGACCTCCCCCTGATGATAGGTGGTTTTGGTGGGCGGCGTTTGGATCTCAATGGCGGTTAAAACCTTGGCAATGCACAAAAAGGGCAGGGTGGCCTCGGAATAAACGTTGCCGTATTTCACCCGCACGTTTTGCGCCCCGGGGGTGGTAAGACGTAATTCGGGCAACATGGAAAGGGTGATATCTACCACGGATTGCAGGGAATTTTCATAAATTACGGTGATTTGCAGTCCCGACAGATCCGGTGTCTGCCCTTCGGCAAATTCGATGGTTTGAGGGATGGAGTTCAGCAGAATCGTCCGGGGCTTTGCCTGGGGATTGCTTTGCAGTTGGGGGTATTCAAAGCCAAAGCTTTTGTCAAAATACCAAACGGTATCAAAGTTCATATAGGACAGATATGAGCGGTTGGTCATTTGATAGGCGGAACGGTTGTAACAGTTATAAACAACGCCGTTACCGCAGGCGGAAATGCCGCCGGGGACGTAGTAAAATACGTTTTGCGACGATTGGACCAGCTCGTCCCCTTTGCCGGCAACGGCACCCAGATAGGCCGTGCCTTTGGTGGGGTTGGATTTGGAGACGGTACCGGTGGTGTAACAAACGTAGGTGGTGTCGGTGCCCAGGGAACCGGAAGAAGAGTGTTTAATATATCCCGCAATGCCGCCGACGAAGGCTTGATATACGGCACTTCCCGAAACGTTTCCCGTGTTATAGCAGTCCAGTGTACGAACGTAGGGACCGCTTACTATGCCGGCAATGCCCCCTACGTAGGCGGAACTGTCATAGATGGATTCCGTTTCGGCGGTAATATCTGCGTTGTTATAACAATACGAAATTCGACTGAGACAAGATCCGGTGATGCCGCCTACGTAACAAACGCCGTGCGCCTTGCCGAAGACTTTGCCGGCATTATAGCATTTTTCGATGATGCCGTTACCGGCGGTGTTGCCCGTAATGCCACCGATATAGGCTCTCCCTACGTCGTAGGTAGAGGAAATTTCTCCGATATTGTAACAATTCTTTAAAAGATTGTTGCTTTGATGCGTGCCCAAAATGCCGCCCGCATAACCGTAAAGACCGCCGGAGGCACAAACCTTTCCCGCATTGTGGCAGTCTTGTATACTGGTGGAATTGCCGGTGGAGGCCGCAATGCCGCCGACATACGTGTAGGAATCGCCGTAAGCGTCTACCACTTTTCCTTCAATCTCGCCCTGATTGCGGCAACCCGTGATCTTACCACTGCTGGTATCGTCATAACCGACCATGCCGCCGGCGCAAACAGAAACGGCGCCGTAACCGTATAACACCTCGGCGTATACCTTTCCGAGATTGTAACAGTCCAAAATACTGCCGCTGTTGCTGGCCGCAATGCCGCCGGCATAGGAGTCCCGAGACCGTCCCGTGTAGGAGGCGGAAGGGTCGGTACAACTGGCGATGACGGTGCCGGCATTATAACAATTTCGGATGATACCGGAGTAGGAATTATTGCCCACAAGGCCGGCAGACCGACGGTTGGAGTCGGTATTGGTGCCTTCACCGATGGTGGCGGTGTT
>JAZQJG010000054.1:0-19095 GCA_045541535.1 Eubacteriales bacterium | reverse complement strand
CTCTTCTATGGTAAGATGATGATAGTTCATACGAATCCTCCTTTGGTGTTTATTGTGTGGTAACTTTATTCTACCAGAGATTCGTATGAACTTCTATTTTATTTCGCTAAAGTGTTGCACTTGATAGTATAACTCACCTTTCTAAATTAAAAACAGGGCAGTTTTCTGCCCTGTTTTTAGTTTTTAAATTTCTTGCAAAAGGCGGGGAAACGTTTCTCCAACCATCGGTACAACAGCAGGCCCAGCAGGGTGCCCAGGGTGTTGAGCAACAGATCGTCCACGTCGGTACTGCGGGGCAAAAACAACTGCATCAGCTCAATGGTCAGGGAGACGGAAAAGCCCAACAGCAAGACCTGCCCGTTTCTCAGCCGCCACAGCAGGGGCGGCAAAAAGCCCAACGGCATAAAGATGCCGATATTGCCCAAAAAGTTGATGAGAAAATATTCCACGTTGCCGTAACGGGTAACCTCAATATAGGTTTCCCTGAGGATGTGGAAGGGGATCAGGTTGATGCCGTCCCAGCCGCCGGGGGTCTGTTGGGTCAGCTTGGGCAGTACAGTCTGGGAGGCCAGCCCCACAGTAAACAGTACCAGCAGGGTCAGCCCGATCTCGTGTAATGGTTTGGTTTTGATTTTTTTGCTGCGCCACAGCCGCCAAAGGATCAGCGGCCCCAGTACCGACAGCATAAAGGGGAGCATTCCCCGTAAATAATGCAAAATGCTGTTCATTGATTTCTCCTTAGTATGATAAAGCTCCGCCGGCAGTATACGCCGATGGATGGGTCAAAGTCTGTCGAAACGCGCGATTCGCCCTTTGTTCCAAAAATGAGTCGATAAAATCGGGAGCGAATCAATATAATTATATCATATATCTCGCCATGCCGCAATCTTGATTTTGTGTGGAGTTTGTGAGTGACAAGTATTGACGGGAGATGCCTTTTGTGGTACAATAAAGCAGAGCGCACAAAAAATGTGGAATTTGTGCAAAAATATGTGGTGATTTTGCGACATTGGTGGTGTTTTTGCTCCCAAGTCCACAAAACACCTTATTTATTTTTATGCCTCTGAGAAATAAGGAGATCTCTCCTTATTTCTTTGTTTTATTTTTAACACAAAGGAGAACACAAATGCGGTATGATGTAGTGATCGCCGGCGCCGGCGTAATCGGCGGTATGCTGGCCAGAGAACTCTCAAAGTACAACCTGTCCGTTTGCCTGTTGGAGAAGAAGAGCGACGTCAGCGGCGGCGCTTCCAAGGCCAATACGGGTATCATCCACGGCGGCTATGACCCCGTGCCCGGCACCCTGAAGGCAAAGATGAACACCCTGGGCACCCCGCTCTTGTACAAAACGGCGGAAATGCTGGGCGTCCCCTACAAGCAAAACGGTTCTATGATCTGCGCCTTCGGTAAGGATGAGGAGCCGGAGATCTATAATCTGTATGAACGCGGTCTGATCAATCAGACCCCTGATATGAAGATCCTCACCGGTGACGAGGCCCGCGCCATTGAGCCCGCCCTGTCCGAAGAGGTGACGCTGGTGCTCCACGTTCCCTCTGCCGGTATCATCTGCCCCTACAAGCTCACCGTTGCCGCCGTGGGCAACGCTATGGACAACGGCGTTGACTTTTTGCGCAACTACGAGGTGGCTCATATTGAAAAGAAGGATGGGGATTTTATCATCACCAATCCCCAGGGCCGCGCCGTGACCGGCCGTTACTTTATCAACTGCGCCGGTTGCTACAGCGACCGTGTGGCCGAGATCGCAGGGGATTGCGACTTTAAGATCATTCCCAGATCCGGCGAGTATCTGCTGTTGGATAAGACCCAGGGCGGTACCCTCAAGCACACCATTTTCCAGGTGCCCTCCAATGAAGGTAAGGGTATTCTGGTCACCCCCACCGTGGACGGTAATCTGATGGCGGGTCCCACCGCATTGGCCGTTGCCAGCCCCGAGAATAAGGAAAACACCTACGAGGGTCTGCAAACGGTTATCAACCTCTCCAAAAAGAGTATTCCCGGTGTGGATTTCAGCCAGACCATCACCAATTTCTCCGGTATCCGTTCCTCTGTTAAGGGCGGAGATTTCATCATCCGTGCCTCCGATAAGGTGGAGGGTCTGGTCCACGTGGCTGCCATTGATTCTCCCGGCCTTACCTCCTGCGTTGCCATCGCCGAATACGTGGTGGACATTCTGCGGGATATTGGACTGGCCACCGAGCCCAAGGCGGATTGGAACGGTTGCCGTCAGGACACCGAATTCTTCCGTAAGATGACCGATGAGGAAAAGGATGCATATATCAAGGAGCATCCCGAATACGGCAAGATCGTTTGCCGTTGTGAGACCATCACCGAGGGCGAGATCAGAGATGCCATTCGCCGCAATCCGCCCGCTGTGGACGTGGACGGTGTTAAGCGTCGTACCCGCTCGGGTATGGGACGCTGTCAGGGCGGCTTCTGCGGTCCCTACGTTATGGAACTGATTGCCGAGGAGTCCGGTATTCCTATGGAGAAGATTAGCAAAAAGGGCTATAATTCCACAATGGTGAAGGAGAGAATGTAAAGATGAACGTAAAGCACGATATTGTAATCGTCGCCGGCGGCCCTGCCGGTATGGCGGCGGCTGTGGCGGCCTTTGACAGCGGCATCAAGGACGTTGTCATTCTTGACCGTGAGGAAGAGCCCGGCGGCATTCTCCGCCAATGTGTGCACAACGGCTTTGGCTTGCACAAGCTGGGACAGGAGCTTACCGGTCCCGAATATGCGGCGGTATACGCCGATATGGTGGCAGAGCGTGGTATTAAGGTATATACCGAGACCACCGTGCTCAAGGTTTCTGCCGACCGTCTGGTCACCGCCACCAACCGCGAGGGTATTTTGAAAATTGAGGCCGGGGCCGTGGTATTGGCCATGGGTTGCAGAGAGCGCAGTCGCGGCGCCCTCAAGATTCCCGGCACCCGTCCTTCCGGCATTTACAGCGCCGGTACCGCCCAGAAACTCATCAATTGCAAGGGCTATATGGTAGGTAAAAAGGCGGTCATTCTCGGCAGTGGCGATATCGGCCTGATCATGGCCAGAAGAATGAGCCTGCAGGGCGCCAAGGTAGAGGCAGTATGTGAACTGATGCCCTATTCCGGCGGCCTGACCCGTAACATCGTACAATGTCTGGAAGACTATGATATTCCCCTCTATCTCAGCACCACCGTGGCCGAGATCCACGGCAGAAAGCGGCTGGAGGGCGTTACCATTGCGCAGGTGGATGAAAACCGCGTACCTATCGAATCCACCAAGCGTTATATTGAATGTGATACCCTGTTGCTTTCCTGCGGTCTGATTCCCGAAAACGAGCTGACAAGAGAGGCGGGGATCTCTTTGGACCGTGTCACCTCCGGCGCCGTGGTGGACCAGAACCGTCAGACCGACGTACCCGGCATCTTTGCCTGCGGTAACGTATTGCAGGTGCACGATCTGGTGGACTACGTTTCCGACGAGGCGGAGATCGCCGGTAAGGGCGCGGCCGCTTTTGTCAGAGGCGAGCTGAAGAGCGGCGATCTGCTGACCACCGTCCCCGGTAACGGCGTGCGCTACGTACTGCCCCAGCGGGTTTGCCCCGGTGAGGATAACGTAGATCTGTTTATGCGTGTTGTCAAGCCTTACGGTAAGGTAAGATTTACCGTTCGCTCCGGCGAGGAGGTTTTGGCCACCGCCGTTCGTATCAAGGCGGCCCCCGGTGAGATGGAAAAGATCACCGTTAAGGCAGACAAACTGGCAAAGGCCGTAGATCAGATCACCGTGGAGCTGGAGGAAGTAAAATGAAAAGAGATTTGATTTGTATCGTATGTCCCCGCGGCTGTTCTATGCAGGCGGAAATTAACGGCGAGAAAGTTACCGTCACCGGCAATGCCTGCCCCAAGGGCGAGCAATACGCCATTGACGAGTGCACCCATCCCACCCGTATGGTCACTTCCATCATCCGTGTCAACAATCGGAAGGACACCATGGTCAGCGTCAAAACGGCCCATCCCATTCCCAAGGAGCAGATCTTTGAACTGATGGAAACCGTCCGTGCCGCCGGCGTGGATGCCCCCGTTCATATCGGTGACATTCTCCTCAAGGATCTTTGCGGCACCGACATCGTCGCCACCAAAGAGGTTTTATAAGCAAAATAAAAATGCAGAGAAGAATTTTCTTCTCTGCATTTTTTTATTTTCGGAATCTATTTCTTTGTATTGAGCAGATAGATGATCAGCCAGGCGGCGGCATCCAACAGCAACACGGCGGCGCACACGATGGACAGCCAAGAGGGGATGGAGATAAACAGGCCCGCCAGATTGATGCCCGAGCCGATCAGCGCCACGATGGCGGCGATGAGCTGGAAAACAATGATGTTCATTTTTTTCATCGGTAAATCCTCCTTAGATTATAAATTGCAATACGCAGAAAGCTACGTAGATGCACAACATTGCAATGCCTTGCGCGCGGTAGAGTTTTTGCTTGAGGAGCGGCGGCAGGGTCAGCAACAGCATAACCGCCAGCATCAGGGGAATATCCAGCACCAGCGAGGCATTGATGCCGAACAACTGACCGGCAACGGGTACCTCAAAGGGATTGATGGCGATGGCAGTACCACTGACTAACACCAGATTAAACAGGTTGGCGCCGATGATGTTGCCCAGGGACAGGGAACCGTGACCCTTGATGAGCGAGGTGACGGCGGTTACGAATTCGGGCAGGGAAGTACCCAGCGCTACGATGGTCAGGCCGATCACCTTTTGGGATACGCCGAACTTTTCGGCAATGATAATGGCATTGTCTACCAGCAGATCGGCGCCGATGGCAATGGCGATGGCACCCACAACCAGCAAAATGATATCCTTCAGCAAAGAATCCTTGGTGCCTTTTTTCTCGCTCTCCACCGTGTGATCCTCACCGCTTTTGGCTTCCAGCGCCTGTTCCATAGCCTCGGCATCGCCTTCTTCAATTTCACTGCCGTCTGCGGCGCTTTTCTTCATTTTCAATACGGTCAGCACCATATAGGTGGCGAAGATAACCAGCAGTAAAACGCCGATCCAACGGTAGAAAAATCCGAAGAAATAGGCGACCGCACAATATACGGCGGCGGCAATGAAGAAAAAGCTGACGGGAAGAATCAGGCTCTTTCTGGCGGCCTTGGCAGGCTTGATGGCGATGGTCAGGGCCGCAATCAGGGCGGTGTTGCAGATAATACTGCCGATGGCGTTACCATAGGCGATGGAGCCGCTGCCCTGCATGGCCGCACCGGCGGAAACCATAACCTCGGGTAGGGTGGTGCCGATGGAAACGACGGTGGCGCCGATCAGAATTTCGGGCAGATGGAAACGGCGTGCGATGCCGGAGGCACCGTCTACAAACCAATCTCCACCCTTGATCAGCAGGACAAAGCCGACGATGAGCATCAGTATTGGAATAATCATTGGTTAACTCTCCTTTTTTCTTTATACAATCAATATATCACAGAACCGCGATTTTGTAAATTATTTTTTGAGTTGTGATCGGACTTGTAAAACGTTTTGAATAATTGTATAATTACTTATAGGAGGGATACAACAATGGAATTTAATCGACTGATCACCGAGCGCTATTCGGTACGAAATTTTAAACCGGAGCATCTGCCGGATGAGGTGGTGGCGGCCATCCTTGCGGCAGGGCACAAGGCACCCACCGGCTGTAACTATCAGCCCCAGCGGATTTTGGTGCTGAACACCGATGAGGCCGTTGCAAAATTGCGGGATTGCACCAAATGTCATTTCGGCGCACCCTGCGCTATGCTGGTGTGTTATCATAAAGAAGAGAGCTGGGTGCGGAAATACGATGGCGCACTGTCTGCCCCCGTGGACGCCGCCATCGTGGCCACCCATATGATGCTGGCCGCCCACGATCTGGGAGTGGGTGTTTGCTGGGTGATGCACTTTGATCCTGCGGCTCTGCGGGAGCGCTTTGCCATCCCCGAGGGGATCGAGCCCCTGGCGCTGTTGGTTATGGGCTATCCTGCCGAGGATGCGGCACCGTTACCCTTGCATCAACAGTTCCGCCCCCTGGACGAAATCGTTTGCTACGATCATTTCTGACGGTCTATAAAAAACAGAGCAGGAGAAAACTCCTGCTCTGTTTTGTTTTATTAGTCGTTTTTGCTGATCACTTTTTTCTGCCAGGACTTTTTTTGGCACGCGGGGCAACGCATATATCTGGTTCTGCCAAAGTGGGGCGCCGCATATACCGCCGAAAGGGTGGGCACGTATCGGTGGCCGCAATGCTTGCAGACGTAATAGCCCGCCGTTTGCTCAATCTTTATGGCAAAGTGCAGGCCGATCAGACAAGGGATCAGGCCGGCAAATACCAGCAGGGTGGCCTTCCACTCCGCCATGGGCAAATAGGCCGCAATGCCGGCGGGAACGAGCAAAATGATCACGGACAGTATGCCGATCACCCATTCCAGCGTCAACATCTGTCGGTCCTTGTGTTCTTTTTCCTGTACCAACTCCAATAGTTTCTTTTCCATTTCTCGGGTGTAGTTTTCCATAGTAACAATCTCCCCACTTAATAAATCGTTTACGGTGATATTCAACAGATCGCAGAGGTCCAGCATAAGGGAGGAATCAGGCATGGCCCGTCCCGTTTCCCATTTGGATACGGCTCTGTCGGTGATGTCCAGCTTT
This sequence comes from Eubacteriales bacterium, assembly GCA_045541535.1. Taxonomy (GTDB): domain Bacteria; phylum Bacillota; class Clostridia; order Oscillospirales; family QAKW01; genus Firm-08. The sequence goes on along the minus strand of JAZQJG010000054.1, from coordinate 12,403 downwards.
TCCGCCAACTGCATCTGGGTCAGCCCTGCCGCCTTTCTGCGTTCGGCGATAAATTTTCCGATTTTGATTTGATCCATATTCGGTCTCCTTTCACCGTCAGTATAGCTTTTGGTGGGGCAAAAGTCTACATACCGTTGGTTGAGTTGTCGTTTTCAAAGAGGGAAATGTCATAATAGGCGCCCTCCAGCCGCCCGAAAAAGTCCTTGGCGCCGTGATAATCCACTGCCAGAATTTTGCCGCTGTGGCGTAGGATGGCAACCTTCACGTTTTTGCCGTGGCAGAGGCGTGCCTTGGCCCGCTTGTACAGGGGATCGCGGAGCTTTAAACTGTCGGGCATCTGCACCGCCGAGCCGCAATACAGCAAATCGCTTACCAGCGTTTCCCTCAAAATTTCCCGGTCGCACAAGGGTGCAAAATATCGGTATATTTCCTCGGCATACCGCCCGGGGTGCTTGTCAGCCTCGGGGCAGGCGCCCCCAAACTTGAAAAATAAACGGAAGGGGGACAGTCCCACTTCTTTTATTAAATATTCCAGCGTCAGCAAAAACCGACCGCTGTTGTACATTCTGTCCAGCGCCGCCTCACAGTTTTTCAGGGCCCGGATCTCTTCTTCCGTCAGCCAAGGGGTGGAGGTTACCTCATAGGGCGGCTCGTCGGAAAAGGCGCAGGGATATTCTTCCCCCTTTTCCCGCATATCGGCGCCGTGCAACAACTTTAAAAAGCCCATTTGCAGCATATGCGCCCCCAAGGAATATCCGGTATCAAAACTTTTTTCAAAGCTTGCCAGATCCTCACCCGTCAGTCCGGCGATCAGGTCGATGTGCACGTGCATATTGCCAAAGGAGAGGAGTTTTCGGATATTTTCTTGCAGCTTTTGGGTATCGGTTTTGCGGTTGACCGCCGCCAGCGTTTGCTCGTTAAAGGACTGCATCCCGATCTCCAACTGCACCGCCCCCTTGGGCATTTGGGACAACAGGGAAAGGGTACTTTCTTTTAATATGTCTCCCGCCATTTCAAAGTGAAAGCACACCCCTGCGGGAATGGCCCTGCCGTAGTTTTCTTTTATAAAGGATAGGATTTCGTTGCAATGACTTTCCTTGGCGTTAAAGGTGCGATCCACGAATTTTACCGTCCGGGTGCCGCTGTTTGCCAGCTTCAGTAAATCCGCTTTTACTTGTTTTATATCAAAAAATCGCAGGGGTGATACTCTGCCCGACAGACAAAAGGCGCAACGGTAGGGACACCCACGGGAGGATTCAATATAACAAATGCGCCCGCCCAATGCGTTAAAATACGCCTCGGTAAAGGGGGAGGGCGGGGTCTGGCAGTAACAGGCTTCGGGCAGGGTGATCACTTCGCCGTCCCGACGATAGCTCAATCCCTTCACCGCTTCTTTGTCGCCGTGAGTGTTCAGCATATCCAGAAAAGCGGGGAAGGAAAATTCTCCCTCACCGGCCAACACGTAGTCCACAAAGGGATATCGATCCAATACGTCCCGGGGGCGATAGGCCACCTCCGGCCCGCCCAGCACCACGGTGCATCCGATGGCCGTTTTCACCGCTTTTGCCACCCCGAGGGTTTGGGTGACGTTCCAGATATAACAGCAAAAGGACAGCACGTCCGGCTTTTGGGCAATGATTTCCTCTGCAAAGGCGTCAAGATCGGCGTTGATGGTGCTTTCCATCACCTTTGCCGTCACTGCGGTTTCGGCAAAGGCCGCCACCCCCGCCGCCAAACACCAGGGCGCAGAGGACATATGAATGTATTTTGAATTTAGACAGGCAATCGTAACTTTCATTTTCACACCTTGATTTTTCTTTGATTCAGCGGTGTCAGCCCAAAATGTTTTTTGTATTCCGCAATAAAATACGAAACCGAATTATATCCGCACCGCCGGGCAATATCGGTTACCGATAGATCGGTGTTGGCGATCAGGTCGCTGGCCCGCTCCATTCTCAAATCAATGAGAACGCTGACGGGCGTTTTGCCGTAGGTGCGTTTAAACAGTCTTACAAAATAATTTTTGTCCAGACCCGCCATGGCGGCAAGCTGTTCCAGAGATATTTGCTGTTGTGCGTTGCTTTTCATATATTCCAGCACGGGATCACACACCGTGCTTTTGGGTTTGCGTTTTGCATAGTTTTGTCGGCAGATTTCGGCATTGAGCTTGTAGAGCAACTCCAAAATCAAATCCTGTGCGGCCGCCGCATCGGTAAAGGCGGTTTTGAGCAATTCCGAATAAATGGGGATAAAGGTGTATTCGGAAAAGGGTGTGATGATTCCGCTTAAATTATCCAGCAAAGTGTCAGAAATACTTGTCTGAATGGGGCCTTCAATGTTCCGGCTGTAATGCTCACGGGATTGCTTTCCCGAAAAATCAAGGGTTAATAAGATCGAGTTTTGAATACCACGGCCATACACCGTTTGTCCCGGTTTGCGGATACAAACGTCCCCTCGCTTTATTTTGTGTTCTATGCCGTCAATGATCACGGTGCGTTCTTTCCCCGTCTCCACGTCGATTTCATAATCCTTTACAACACGGAGTTTGGAGGATAGTGCGGTTGTGGAACAAAATTCTCTGCATTCCAGTATTTTTACGTTCATATCCTCACCCTTTTTCTTTTAAAATATCACAAACCCCCCAAAAAGTCAATATTCTTATATTTTTAGGCGATATATTCCCTTGTTTTTAAAAACATAAATTGATAAAATTATATCATCAAAAAGGAGGTATTCTATGAAAAAAATTTCCGTTATCAGGCCGCAATATCCGCAGATTTTCGGCGGATTGGGCTTTCACAATGCCGAAGCGCTGTTGTATCCCGTTACCGAACAAGAACATTTTCGTCAGATCCTTTGCAAATGTTACCGTGAGATGGCACCGGGATTTATGCGTACCTTTGGCGGCTATGACGATTGGTCAAAGGAGTCGATGGATGCCTTTTATGAGTACTACAGTCAAATGCAAAAGGTGACCGACACCCCCATCTATCTTGCGGGGGGCCGTGGTAAATTGCATTTCAGCGAGGAAGAAATGGAAGCGTATTGCCGACGGGTGGCTGACAATCTGGCGTATCTCAAAAAAGAAAAGGGTATGAAGCACCTGCGCTATTACTGCTTTTCCAACGAAATGTCACAGGTGGTGTGGGGAGCGTTGCTCAAAGATCTGCCGCTTTTTAAGCGGTATCACGAAATGCTTTACCGAGCCTTCCAAAACCGTGATCTGGACATTGGTCTTCTTGCAACCGATGCCTCCGAATATAAGGGATGGGAAACGATCGACTGGGCCATTGGAAATATGAATAAAATCACCGAGGACTACTGCGCTCACATCTATGAGCGTCATCATGGACTCGACGATCTTGCCTTTTACGACTTCTTTTACGAAAAATGTAATGAAATGGTCAAAAAAACGATTGCCGCCGACGGCAAACGGTTTATTTTGGGGGAATTTGGTGTACAAAAGCCGGAACACCTGCTCTATGGCAATGGGGCGGTGGTGGATGCCTGCCACTATTTTAATGATCCCGTGGAATGCGCCAAAAGCGGCATTATGCTGGCAGAAATGGTATTTTCCGCTATTAATGCGGGCGTTTTTGCGCTGGCCTTTTGGAGCTACGCCGATCTGCCCGACCCCTATTCTTGCGCCTATTCCGAAAAAGAGGGATATGCCAAGGCGTGGGGCGAGTGCGAAAAATACATTGCCGGCGGCACCACTGACGTCCGTTACAATAAATGGGGTATGCTCCGTTGGGAGGATAACGGGGATTATTCTGCCCGTGAGATTTATTGGTGCCTGGCGCCGATGGTCAAGCTGTTCAAGCGCAATGCAAAGGTGTTGGAGATTCAAACAGAGGATCCGCTGTTGCGCGCTTGCGGTTTGATAAACCGTGACGGCAGTGTGAGTGTCGGTATTGTCAATCGCCATACCGATCCCTGTCCGATCACACTGGACAGCGCCCTCTTCCACCAAAATATTCGTGTTTACGAATATGACTGCCTACACGTTCCCGTAAACGATTTTGCCGATATACAAGATTTTACGGTGCTTAATAAAGACGATCCTGCCATTACCCTCCCGCCGCTGAGTGTCACTTTCTTTACCACCGATTACAAAGAAAAGGCAAAAACCGTTGCGGCAAAAGGGCTGAAAAAGAAAGGGGATAGGTTGGTCTGGAAAGAGATCAAAGATCCCAACCATTGCTATTATCGTGTGTACGCTCATCCAAATGCAAATTTTGTGCCGAGCCGCGAAAATCAGATCGCCTCCACCGTTGCCACCGATCTGCCCATCACCGACAAAAAGCTGCAATACAAAGTGCTGTCGGTGGATCAATGGGGGAACGTATGATGCAGGCAGAACTTTTTAACAACATTGGGTGTATCGTCGGCGAGGGTCCGGTGTGGGATGCCGAAAAGAACAGAATGTTATTTTTGGATATTCGGGGACAGAAGATCATCAGCGTTGAACTTCCGAGCGGTAAGGAAGAAACGATTCATCTGCCCCAAAGGATCGGTTGCTTTGCCCTTTGCGAAAAAGGCGGTTTGATCGCAGGACTGACCGACGGGGTCTATTTTATAAATGAAGACAATACGCTCTCCCTTGCCCACTTGCCCGTGAAAATCAAAGGAGACCGTTTTAATGACGGCAAAATAGGTCCCGACGGCGCCTTTTATTTGGGGACCTCTGCCTCTGACGGTAAGGGTGCTTTTTATCGCCTTAAAAACGGGGTGCTCACCGAGCTGTTTGACGGCGTCACCTGTTCCAATGGTCTGGACTGGACGGAGGATGGGACACGGATGTATTATATCGACACTCCGCGGCAAATGATTGAGATGTTTGATTTTGACGTCGCCTGCGGCACTCTTTCCAACCGTCGAAAATTTATGGACATCCCCAAAACATGGGGACTTCCCGACGGTATGACCTTGGACAGCGATGATAATCTGTGGGTAGCCCTTTGGGACGGCGGCAGCGTGATTCAAATTGATAAAAACACCAAACAAGTTATCAACCGAATTGATCTTCCTTGCCCTCGCGCCTCTTGCCCCGCCTTTGGGGGCGACCATGGGGAGGAACTGTTTATTACCACTGCCGCTTTCGGCAACGAACAAAACGAATCGGCGGGCAAAACCTACAAAATCAAGACGGGCGCCCGTGGGGCCACCGTCTACAAATATAGGGAGGAAATCGTATGAGCAAATGTGTTTTAATTACCGGAGCGGTGCGCAATTCCGGCCTTGGAATGGCACGCAAATTTTTGAGTGAAGGTTGGACGACCATCATTACCAGCCGTGTGGAAGCCGATGCAAAGCAGGTTGCAAACGAGCTGCAACAAGAATTCGGCATCCCTTGTTATGGCTTTGGCTACGTGCCTGCAAAGGCAAAAGAGGAAGTGGAGATCCTTTTTGAAAAAATTGAAAAAGCGGGTCTTGCCTTGGATTCGGTGATCTGTAATGCCGCAGATCTGGGTCGATGGATGGATCCGCTCACGGTGGATGTGGACGACTGGGCAGGCGTATTGCATACCAACGTCGTGGGCTACTTTGCTCCCGCCCGTATGGCCGCTCGCCAAATGATCCAAAGCGGCAAGGCCAAAGGCGGCACCGTTATCTTTATCGGCTCCATCAACTATAAAGATGCGCTGCCCGAGCGTAGTGCATACGTGGCAAGTAAGGGGGCCATCCGCTCCATGACCAAGGCACTGGCCCTGGATCTTGGCGGCTACGGTATCCGTGTCAACTGCATCGCTCCGGGCCCCATTTGGACAACCCGTTATGATGAAATGGATCCTGCCGAAGCGGAAGCCCGCCGTCAGGCGGTGCCGCTGAAATCCATTACCACAAAGGAGAATATGGGGGAGATCGCATTCTTTTTGGCAAGTGATGCATCCCAAAATATGACCGGTTCGGTAATGGTCGTGGATGGTGGTATGGACTCGGCCATCAGTGGGGGCTATTGATATGAAAATCATTTTGGGTGCCATCAAAGAATTTAATGACGATGCGCTGCTTATGGCGCGGCAGCTGGGCGCCGAGGGATTTCATTTCAACACACCGCCGATCGCCACTGAGGAGGAAAATTTTTGGACGGAACGAGCCCTTACGTGGCTCAAAGAATACACCGAAAAATTTGACTTGAAGCTGGAAATGATTGAAAACGTTCCTGTCAGATTTTTTGATAAAATTATGTTGGGTACGTCCGGCCGTGACGAGCAGATCGAAAACTATATAAAGACCATACACAATATGGGTAAGGTGGGGATTCCCATTCTGGGTCATCATTTTTGCCCCACCTGGGCGTGGAGAACGAGTATCATCACGCCTGTTCGCGGCGGCGCCACCGCTTCGTCCTTTGATGCTGCGCTTGCCGAAAATGGTGTGAATGCCTATGCCGTCAGCGCAAAGCATATGGTGGATCTGAAAACCGCAGGTGTCCTGCCGACTGCCGAGGAATTGTGGAAAAACTACGAGTACTTTGCTCGAGCTGTAATGCCCGAGGCTGAAAAGGCGGGCATCAAACTGATCGTTCACCCCTCCGATCCGCCGCTGAAACAAGTGGCAGGTGTGGACCGTATCTTTATTTCTGTAGAGGATTTTGAAAAAGCAGAAAAAATCGCCAATAGCTCCGCTTTCGGCATCAACTTCTGCATCGGCACCTTCTCCCAACTGGGCGGCGAAGAAAAGGTGATGGAAATGATTGAAAAATTTGTTGTCCGAGGCAAGGTGAATATGATTCATTTCCGTGACGTCATCGGCACGGTGGACAACTTCACCGAGTGCTTCTTGGGCGACGGCAGAATGAACCCCGCCCGTGTGATGAAATCCCTTGTGGATCACGGCTACGACGGCCTGATGTTGGATGACCACGTGCCCTTCCTGACGGGGGACACCCGTTGGGGTCACACCGCTCGTGCCAACGCCTTCGGTTACCTGCGGGGTATGCTTGCGGCGATCCGTACCGTTTCAAAACCGTAATTTGAATCGATTCTGCAAAATCAAAAGCACCCCGAAGGGTGCTTTTTATTTTGGTGCGGCAACCGTAAACCTGCATAAATACCGGGCTTTAATCAAGGCGAAGCCTTGTATATCATCAAAACGTTAGTTTTGCATATCATCAGTGGCGAAGCCATTGTATCTCATCAAGCCGCAGGAGGTTTTATGCACGGCTATGCCGTGATGATATACCATCGCAAAGCGATGGATGATATGCACCGCACTTTGTGCGGCGATGATATGCCAAGCCTATCGGCTTGAATAAAAAATCCGCCGACAAATGTCGACGGATTTTTGGTGCATCGAGTGCATTGATATCCGAACCTAAAATGCCTGCTTCTTCAAGCTCGGCAAAGGTCATTTCCCTTGAACAGTCTTTGTAATTACAGCCGAAATAGATTCTGCCGTCATCCCAAAGAACAATTTTATTTATAAAAGTATCAATTAATCTTCTGCGATGCTCAATTTTTTTGAAATTCAGCTTGCGAAGTCTGTTGAAATAGGCTTCGATATCCCCAGCAGAAATTATAGGTTTTGTCATTTCTTCTTTTATAATTTGAATTGACAGTTCCGTTTTTTGTTGTTCCAATTCTTCCATACGCTGTTTTGTAGATGGAGTTAGAATGCCTTGCTGAATAGCATTAAGAAGATTCTCTATGCTTTTAAGCGTATCACCGTATTGCTTTTTTAGTAACGGCAAAGTGGTGTTTGCTTGGTTTTGCACCTTGGTTGCTGTCTCACAGAGCATAGTCACCAAATCATCGTCAAATACGATTTTGCGGATGAAGGCAATAGTTGCATCTTCAATCCATTCTTTTCTGACGGTTTTCTTATCGCAGCCTTTATGATTTTTAACACTAACGCATTTGTAATAGCGGTGCACCTTTTTCTTTATGTGGCTTGTACCGCTTTCGCCAACCATCAGACATTGACACTTTCCGCAGAAAAGTTTAGTAGTAAGCAAATATTCGTCTTCGGCTTTATGTTTAGCCGGAGCTTTTTTATTTGCAATCATACGCTCTTGAACTCGGTCAAATAAGTCTTGCGGAACAATAGCAGGAATACCGCCCGGCTGCACAATATCACGGTATTTGTATTCACCGATATATTTGCGATTATGTAACATACGGGTTACGCTGTTTATGCTGATTTTACCGCCGCGTTTGGTACGGATACCTTTGATATTTAGTTGCTCAGTTACCTCTTGCATACTTGCACCTTCGGCATAAGACTTAAAGGCTTGCAATACAGCAGGTGCAGTCAGCGGATCCACTTGGAAGAACTGCTCGGAGTCAATAGTATAACCAATAGGAAGTGTACCGCCGTTATATTTACATTTAAGAGCGTTTTCTGTTAGACCTCTGATAACCTTTTCTGCAAGGTCAGCAGAGTAATATTCCGCCATACCTTCAAGCAATGATTCAAGCAAGATACCCTCTGCAGTATCGGAAATAACTTCGGTTGCCGATATTACTTTTACACCGTTTTTACGCAACATTGCTTTATAGTGTGCAGAGTCATAACGGTTACGAGCAAAGCGGTCAAGTTTCCATACAATGACAGTATCAAACAGACCGTTTGCACTATCCTTAATCATACGCTGAAAGTCAGGGCGATTGTCAGTCTTTGCAGATAATGCACGGTCAATGTACGAGCCGACAATTTGAATATCATTTTTCTGTGCAAATTCCTTACATTCACGCAGCTGACCTTCAATAGACTCTTCACGCTGATTTTCGCTTGAATATCGTGCATAAATTACACCTGTCATTGTTTTCTCCCTATCAATATAAATTTTATATCTTACCTTTAATACGTTTTATATATTTTTTTGCAAATAGGATTGCTATTTCCTTTTTTGTATATTTTGCGGTTTCAATATATTGTATATCCTCTAAAAACGGATAACGTTTAATTACTTCTTTTGGAGAGACGTTATATAATAACGGCAATACAATCTCTTGGTTAGTATCATTTTGTCTATGCAAAAATTCAGTTAATTCTCGTTCGGTCCATTCTCTTCCAAAAAAGTTCTCTGATATGACCACTATTGCAAATTCGCATTGTGCAGTACCATCTAGTATTGTCTCCTTCCAATTATTGCCCCATTCTATGACATCTATATCGTAGAATATATTTATTCCCAACTTCTTAATTTCCGAACGCAAAGCATTTACATAACCAATTTTGTCTTTCGAAGCATGAGATATAAAAACATCGTATTTTTCTTTTGTCGAAGAAACTTCACCTTGTTCCAAGAATGAATCTATAACCGCACAAATGTTTTCTTTAAGAACGATCATAGCTGTATCATTTCCGTCTTTGGCCATTGTAGTTATATAATTGTGAAGAATTTGCAATTTTTCATATCCTTCATTTTTTAGGGTAGAGGGCTTTATGTGAATGGATATATATTTAGAAATCTCTTTAATAATAGATGATACATTAGATGTTGTCTCAGCAGTTGCAGTATTATCCAATTCTAATACTTTTTCTTTAAAGCGTATGAGTGTTTCTTGTGCCATTAGTGTTCCCTCTACATTTTCATAATTTTATTTCAATATCTTGCATTTTCTGTTCCGTTCAGCTAACATTTGCTCTATTTCATCAATCACTTCTCCAACCTTTACGGCATCATTAGCTGAAACGATATCAGAAAGATTGGCTATTTTATTAGAGATTTTCTGATCCACAAGTGCGAGTGAAGTATGGCTCATTGGATCACTTGATTCGATGGCGTCTTTTAGATCTTCAAGCCTTGACAATATGGTGGTATCCGTCGTCTTATCCATCAGTACCGCAACGTCATTACTTAATAACTTCATAAATAGCACTTTGTCTTTAGTATCAGCGTCTAATTTCTGCCCATTGCCTTTTCCAAGCAACAAAAACAGAGCTATTACTAAAAACACCGATAACAATACGACTTCTGTTACAATAGTTATCTTGACCGAAATTGCAGAAAAAATGACAAATATACTGCCAGCAACAATCTGTAAGACTAAGTAAGCAATATTAACGGCGTAAATTGAAAACCCATATATAACATTATCCTTGTTATTGTTGTTGAACACTATGACACAAGCCAGAGAAACAAACGATAATACGGTAAACGTATACGCTACCCAAAATGTAGCAGTCATGTTAGGGCTTGAGATAAAAACAATTAAGTTATAGACCGCAAAAATAATTGCTTCAATTACCTCGAACAATATTTTATTTACTTTCATAAGCTTACTTCTTTTTTGTTCCGCAGTTCGGGCAGAAGTTATCATCATCTTTTAGAACACGGCCACATTTGCTGCATGTGTTTTCGGTGCCAAGCGCTTTGCCGCAGCCAGAACAGAACTTTGCATCAGGATCAAGCTGTTTACCGCAATTAGAGCAGAATTTTGCAGTGGTTTCTTTGGTGTCATCAGACGAAAAAACTTTTGCCGGGTTAGAAAAAGCAGTCTGTGTATTGTCACGAATCATTTGACCAAACGCCATAGCCATAGGCATTTGAGCCACCATGCCGCCGATATTTCCTGCGGCGCCTTCGTTTGCCGCATAAGTCTTCAAAATTTCCGACATTTCTTGATCCGCCCAAGTGTAACCCAATGTATCCATTCGATTTTTTTCAGCAGTAGCAGTAATACCCATAGCACCGGCGTTTGCCAAGGCGATTTGAATCTTTTCATAATCATCCTTATCAAGCTGAATGGAAGATACAAAGAACTTGATAAGTTTAACACCGAATTTCTTTACTTCTTCCGCTAAGGCTGTGTGCATAGCCGCAGACATTTCATCTAGTTTGGCATTTACAGTAACAAAACTCACCTGCGACATTACATTTGTCAAATAAGTTTTCACGTGCGTTACGATCATTTCTCTGAAATAATCAATTAATGCATCCTTATCAAACGATTGTGTAGTGCCAACAAATTTGGTCAAGAAACTGCGGGCATCGTCAATCTGAACTCCCATGCCGCCGTTAGCACCGGCATGAAGCAAAATGTTAAACTTAGGATCCTGAACAACAACTTGGCTACGAGTACCCCACTTCATATCCAAGGGCATAGTCTTATTGATAAAATAAACCTCACAGTGGAAAGGGGACTCTCCATCTGTCGGGATATTGACAATCTTACGCAATAACGGAATGTTCTGAGTATGTAAGGTGTATCGACCCGGCCCAAACAAATCTAATGCTTGTCCATCACGGAATAAGATTGCTTCTTGAGATTCGTGAACGATAAGTTGGGAAAGGGTATTAAAATCTTCCGCCGGATGTTTCCATACAAACGTATTATAGTCGCCCTCATATTTTATAATATCTACTATTTTCATTTTGTCTTCCTCCATTAATAATCTTTGGGTTTGCCACATTTAGAACATTTTTTAGAAAACAACCCTTCAAAGTATTCCCCACAGTACTGACAACGATTAAGCTTTTTATAATAGTCCTTAAAAAAAGGCGTTCCTTGAAGACCATACAAGGTATTGCGATGTGACTCTCGAATTATTTGTGAATTACCCTTAATGTGAGTTACATTAGGACACCTGGAAAAGATCGTGCTAGATATGGGCGTAGTTAAACTATAAGGGATGAATATACTTTTCAAATTAGTGCAATCCTCAAAAGTTCCGCCGTCAAGTGTTTTTAGTCCCTCCGGCAATTCTACATCTTCTAAAGATATACATTCACGAAAAGCCGAAAGTCCAATGGATGATAGAGTAGATGGAAATTTAATCCTTTTGATTTTTTTGCAATTTCTAAATGCATGCATATCAATGCATTCAAGGCCTTCTGGTAACACTAACTCCTCTAAGTTTTCACAGTCCTCAAAAGCCCCTTCGGATATTTTTCTTAAGTTATCAGAAAAAGTGATTTTAGATAAAAATTTACAACCTCGAAATGCAGCATATTCAATAGATACAACACCGTTAGGCATGACAATGCTTGATAAACCCAAACATCCTTGAAAAGAATAGTTTCCAATGTGAGTTACTGTATCTGGTATAATGACATTGACAGCTTCTCCGTGATACTTTTCTAAAACACCAGCTCTTATGTCAAAATCAGACTGCTTAATTTTTACATCACCTTCTATTTGGATTGTGCCTCTAACTTCCTGTACTTTAACTTTTACTCTTTCTTTTGTGTGTTTCATACCGCAACTTTCACAAACGGCAAATTCGCCGCTTTCGTTCATTGCTAAGTTGCCACCGCAAATATCACAAGTTAATGCTGACATATTTTCTTCCTCCATTAATAATCCTTAGGTTTGCCACATTTAGAACATACTTTATTAAAGATGCCTTTAAAAGATGCACCGCAATGCTGACAATTTCCAACCTCTTTTCGCTTTTCTTGTTGTATTTGAAGTCGGAGGCCAAGCGGTCTTAGGAAGACAAATAAGGCAGT
>JAZQJG010000053.1:0-5706 GCA_045541535.1 Eubacteriales bacterium | reverse complement strand
TCGCCGCCATTGCCAGCGGCGTGGTGGGTATCAGCGTGTCCCAGAGCTGTCTGCGCCCCATTCATTCCATGAGCCGACTTATGAAGGAAATGAACGTGTCCGATCTGTCTGCCCGTCTGGATACCCGACGGATCCACACCGAACTGCGGGACGTTGCCACCCACTATAATCAGATGATGGACCGTCTGGAGGCCAGCTATGCCGCCCAGTCCCGATTCGTCAGCGACGCCTCCCACGAACTGCGAACTCCTTTGTCGGTCATCTCCGGCTATGCGGATATATTGGAGCGGTGGGGCAAGGAGGATCCCTCCGTATTGGAGGAAGCCATCGGCTCCATTTCCGAGCAATGCCGCCAGATGAACGAACTGATGGAACGTCTGCTCACCCTTTCCCGTATGGATCACGCTCTGCCGGAGCTGAAGGCTGAGGAGCAGGAGCTATATCCGTTGCTGCAGGAGCTGACCCGTGACTTTTCTCTGCTGTCCGGCGGCAGAGCCCTGCAGATGGAGGCACCCAAAGCCCTGCGGCTGCATTGCGACGCCGCTCTGTTGCGACAGGTGCTGGTCATCTTTTTGGACAACGCCGTCAAGTTTACGGCGGAGCACGGGGAGATCACCGTCTTTGCCAATGAAGTTGACGGGGAGGTCCGTGTGGGTGTGCGGGATAACGGCATCGGCATCCCCGCCCATAAGCTGGACAAAATTTTTGACCGTTTTTATAAGGCGGACCCCGCCCGTGGGGAAAAGGGGCACGGTCTGGGCCTTTCCATTGCCGCCAAACTGGCGGATCTGATGGGCGCCCGCATCACCGTGGAATCCAAAGAGGGACAGGGGAGCGCCTTCTTCCTCTGCTTCAAATAGAATAAAAAACCGAGGGAGACGACTTCTTTACGAAGTGTCTCCCCCGTTTTTCAGTTGTTCAGTTTGCCGGCGTCGGCACGGCGCAAAATTAAGATCAGCGGCCAGATCAGTATGCCGCAGAAAAAGTTACTGATACCGTGCACTATGTCAAAGGGAAATCCCGTGATGATCCAGGCGATCATTCCCTTAAAATCCAGCCCGAAGAGCAGGGCTTGGGCCGGTGCATACAGCGTCCCATACAAAAAGCCGTGGAGAGAGCAGACTGTCATATAGAGCAGCGGCGCCAACTTTGCGGGGAGCTTGCGGGGCAACAGCATCACCGCCCCCCACAGCAGAGTCCACAGATACAGGTGGGGCACCCACCAAGTGGCAAAGCCGCCGAACAGACCGGTCAGCAACACGAAAAGATAGATGGGAAAGAGCGCCTTTTTCCGATATACCACTGTGACGGCTACCACGAACACGCCGATCAGATGGATGTTGGGGAGGAGATCCATCAACACCTTGGAGGCGTACATCAGGGCCCCCAGCATACCGAAAATGGCAATTTCCCGCACACTCAGCCTTGATTTCATTCGGCTTTGAAGGCGTAGGCGGTGTCAGGTGTGATCTCGGTGGCGTCCACACCCTTGGGGGCGTAGGCGTCGTCCACGTAAAAGGCCCAATATTTGCCGTCCTTGTTATAATCCAGCGTGACGCCGTTCACCGTTTTTACGTACAGGCCGAATTCACCCTCCTCGCCGGCGATCAGACCCACCTCCTGCAGGGCGTCACCTACGACGGTCTTGTCGGTGTGCACTGTAAAGTTGGTTACCTTGCCATCTACGTCGGTGACGGAAAAGGCAAAGGTGGTCTTGCCGGTACCCTTTTCAATAGGAGCAGATTGCTCGGTGTCGGGTGTCGGGGCTTCGGTGTCCTTGTTACAACCTGTCATACACAGTGCCATTGCCGCAATCAGCACCACGCAAAGGATGAGGGACAACCATCTGGTAGATCTCATTGTTTTCATACGTTTTTCTCCTTTGTTTTTTCTTTTGTTAAACGCCGCATCGGCTCTCGCAATGACGGTGGCGTTTTTTGTATTGTCCTCGGGTATTTCGACTGCGGCGCCCTGTCCTCTCCACCTTCTCGGACGCTGTCCAATGGCGTGTCCCCGTTTGCGGCACGGGTAGGAGGGGGCAGAAGTTTGCGGCACCTCACGGCGGCGGGCCCGTACAGGAATTGCACCTGTTTCCCTTCGGTACTTTTTCAGTATAGCAAAAAAGGGGAAAAATTGCAATGTGGTATTGTTGCGGGAAGGGGAGCGCTGTGACCAAAAACGTTAAAATATTTCCCGAAAATGTATTGCATTTTCCTTGTAAAATGATATGATACGATTGTAGAAGGCAGCAACAGTACTTTTCGTACGGTTGCTACCCTGCGACGATGATTGCAATGATACAGACAACCAAGAGGAGGCTATGGATATGTTTCATTTTTTGCACGGCTATTCCCCCAAGCTGTGGGCCGGATACGTTCAAAACGGGCTGGTCAGTGAAGGGGATGGCGTCCGTTTCGTACAAAATATTTTCACCCCCGAGGAGCACGGCTTTAACGCTGTGGCGGCCAAGGGCGGCCAGCTTTGGAAATTGGTTACCGAGGAAAACCGTCCCTTGTACATTGACCGTCTGCAGGGCGGCTGTCACTATTATGAATATCCCTTTGATCAAGAGCTGTTGGAGGAATACCGGCAGCAACTGGGGGATAAATTTTTGGGCTTTCAGATGCACGAATGGATGAGCAATTACCGTTCCGATCTCAACAAATGCGCTGAGGTTTCGGCGGAAAATTGGGACGAGGAGCATATCAAAGAGGCCATCTATAAATTCAGCCCGCCCCCGCTGTTTTTGGAGTCCATGGGGCTGGAGGAATTCGTGGCCGGCGGTAAGGTGCAAACGGCGGAGCAGTTTTATAACAATATGACCGCCCACTACAAAAGGAAACTGGAAAAATACAAGGACTTCGTGGCGGTGGATTCGGGCTATATTATGTATCCCTTTGAAATTGAAAACGGTGTCAATCTCATTATGCCCGAGATCGGCGCCCAGGGCTATCGGGACATTATTTTGCTGATGAGTTATTCCCGTGCCATTACCAAGGCCAACGGGGTAAAATTCGGCGCCTACTACGAGCCTTGGGGTAGCGATCCCTTCTCTTGCTGTGTGTATAATCCTGAAAACGACAACGAGTGGTTTTTGAGTACGGAGGGCGCCTTCCCCTATAAAACCGGTGGGGAAAACGGCGGTTCCTCCCGTTCCAACCAGCGGCGTATTTATCTCTATGCGTATCTTTCGGGCGCAGAATATATGTCCGAGGAATGGGGCGCCTATAACACCTTCTGCGATAAGGATTGCACTGTCCTGTCCGAGTACGGCAAGGTAAAAAAAGAATTTATTGAGTTTACCCGTAAATATCCCGATATCGGCGAAAAGATGGCGCCCATTGCGGTGGTCCTGCCCGGTGATCTGCCCACCTACGTGGTACAGCGGGCTGGCGAGAGCCACACCGGTGACCTGCCGGGGCATATGTATCAATGTCCTCTGGAGGAGGAAAAGGGCAAGCGTTGGGATCACATTCGGGATACCGTGGACAGCATTTTCCGCGACACCTACCCCATGGTGGGCAACGAGCGCCGTGGCTTGTGCAACCTCCGCCTGCCCGATGCGGTAGATATGCTCACCGAGAAGGAAGAGGCCGCCCTGGACAAATACGCCTATATCGTTGACCTGACCGGCAATCCCGATTTTGCCGCCCGTCACGATCATATCATCCCTGCCCATAAGGTGGGCGAAAAGCTCTGTGAGCTGTTACCGGTCAAGGTGGAGGGCGAGTGCCACTGTATGGTCAATCAGCGGGCCGACGGCAAGCGCTATCTCACCCTCTTCAATCACAACGGTATCATGCGCACCATAGCCGAGGGCGAATACAGCCTGCCCGAGGCCACCGTCACCGTAGAGATCACCCCCAAAGCGGGCGCCCTTCACAAGCTGGAGGGCGGCGGCACACTGGAGCAAAAAGGCGGCCGTTGGCAGGCCATCCTCCCCCCCGGTGAATTTCTGTTTATGGAGTTTTAAATATGAGGAAACGGTTACGATATTTTTCGGTCGGTATTATTTTGTGTCTGTTCCTTTGCTTGTGTAGCGGTTGCCAATTGATATACGGCAAGTTTTTCGTGGACACCGAGGACACCAACGGCGCAGAGGATACCTCCCTTGCTGTGTTTACTGAGGAGGATATTTGTTCCCCGAAAATGGAAAACTATTGTGTGGCATACGGTATGGAGCGCAGTGGAGAAACCAGTTTTGAGGACGAGGACTTTTATCACGATTATGATATGATTACTTCCTCTGCCTCCACTCCCGCCTCCGGGATTTTGATCCAACAGATCACCTACGGCAAAACGGATACCATCCGCTTTACCGTGGAGCCGGAGTTGCAACAGGGCAATCTGCGGATTGTTTTGCTGGATGAGAATTACAAAATACTATATGACTTTTCCACCCGGCAGACGTCCTCTGTGGAAATTACCGATGCGGCGGGAAAGGAATTTCAGGTCAGGGCCATTGGAGAGGCGGCCTTGTTTGAATTGAAAACCACCAGAGAATTCTTATAATAGAAAGGTGTTTGTCCCACAAGGGACAAACACCTTTTATAATTTTTCCAGCAGGAAATTGTAAAAATCCTCCGCATAGGCAGATCGTGGTTGCCGTTGATGCAGTTCAATGATCAGATCACGCTGGCACAGCGGATCGGAAATGGGCAGTAGCATAAGATTTTCGTTTTGCAGCTTGCCCCAGGAATATTCGGGCCAAAAGGCAATGCCGGCACCCATACTGATGATATTCTGCACAGCGGTGGGGGAATCGGATTCAAACAGTATTTTGGGATAGAATCCCGCAATGGAGCAAAATTTGTTACAGATCACGCCGAAAAGGCGGGTGTTGGAGAGCATAATGAAGCTTTCGTCCCGCACGGTCTTTAAGGCTATGGCAGAAGCGTCGGCATATTTGGAGTCCTTTGGAACGGCTAAATAAATATTTTCTTTTTTTATACAACGGCGTAAATACTTGTGTTGGCTGTTCATATTTAAACCGTTGGTCGTGATCAGTATATCACAGTTATATTTCAATTCGTTTTGCTCAAATTCAAAGATCACGTCCGGATTTATTTTCTTATATTCCATAATGGTGTTGATCACAAAGGAGGAGGCCGCCAGAATATTGAGCTTTACGGTTTGGGTGACAGATTGTTTCAGCTCTTCCATTTCCACGGCCAGATGGTCAAATTCCGGCAACAAAACGTCCAGCCGTTGTTTTAGATAGCAACCAAATTCCGTCAACGCAACCTTTCTGCCTCGGCGTTGAAACAGCGGCACGCCCAACTCGTCCTCCAGGGTGTGGATCGCTTGGGTTAAGGAGGGCTGAGAGATATGTAAGATCTCGGCCGACCGTGTGATGTGTTCCAATTGTGCGGTGGTATGAAAATACTTTAACTTTTGTATGTCCATGGGGGGCCTCCATTCATAGGTACAGCCTATTATTTCAATAATAATTATATATTTCCCTTTTGGATTTGTCAATTGTATAATTAAGCAGTGGAGGAGCATCCGAACACGCCTGAAAGTGCATAATTTCGGCGCTTTTCGGCTTATCGTCGTCGGCAGGCGGTCAGCCTTGCCTCCTCCTCTGCACCAAAAATCTCTTAAAATTCTGCGCTTTCAGGTCGCAGAATTTTGCCGGAGCCGATTTTTGCATCGGCAAGGCATAAAACGCAGCCAATACTTTGTGTATTGGCGAGTATTTTAACA
>JAZQJG010000052.1:0-35538 GCA_045541535.1 Eubacteriales bacterium | reverse complement strand
AATGGACGTAGTCCTTAAACATCGGGGAAGTTGAATATTTGGGACTGTTCCCCTCGGTGGTCAGCTCAAAACGGTCGTTCTTCACGCGGGTGAAAAGATAACAACCGTTTTCCTCGTCATATACAGGCAGTTGAGGATTATTTTTAGGTAAGATCATATTTGCCTTGGCGACAACGACCTTTCCTTCGCCGTTTTCGGCGCCGTCTACAACAGAAGCGTCGTTGAAGACGACCACGTAATCGGCGCTCAGCAGATAGCCGCCCAGATCAAGAGAAACGCCGGGATAGACGGTAACGTATGTTTCGGTAACGTTGGCGCAAAGCTTGACAGTCTGCCCTGCCGTGGCGCTTTCCAGTGCCTCCTGCAAATCGGTAAACACATCGTCACCGATGACGGCCACACCGTCCGGTTGGATGACAACGGGATAAACCGTATCGGGATTGTTTATGGCGACCGTCAGCACGTCCTTTGCCAAACGGTAATCCATTTGATGGGCAGAAGCTGCGGCATTCACCGTTTCCGCCTCGGCAATGGCCACCTGCAGACGGGCCAGACTGTCTGCGGTAAAGGCGGCAGTATCCAATCCCTTGGCGATGGAAAGCTGTGCCGCAAGGCCGTCCTTTTCCTCCGTCGTATCATCGGTAAATCCGGTGGTAACGGTGATCTCCTGCGATTGAGCTACCAGCCCATTCCCGTCGAACATATACAGTTTGGCATAATAAGTGCCATCACTCGGTACGGAAAAGGCCACTTTGCCAATGACGGAAGCGCAGGGCAGGTCGGTGTAAGTATGGGTATATACCCCGCTTTCGGTACCGTAGACGATAAAGCAATGCAAGCCTTCGCCCACCGCAGGATATTTCAGTTGAACGGTTTTGGCGGCCGTGGTAGCACTGACCGTGATATCCTTGCCTTTCGCCAGATAAGCGGCAAGATCCGCCTTTTCCGTAGCATTCATACCGCGCACCACAACGTTGTCCGCCGTAAAGGCACGGTTGTAACAGCGCAATCCGATCTGACCCGTCGCATAATCACTATCCTCAAAAACGGTGATCAGCTCGCCGTCCACATAGCAAAGAAAAACGTTGCCCTCGGCCACAACGGTCATTTTGTGGGTGCCGCTCCCAAAGGAATAGGGCACGTTGTTGTTGATGGCCGACCATTTTTGGGCTGATTTTCCGGCGCAATAGCAATCGGGCGCAATGCCAAAGAAATACCCGTTGTACGCATCTGCGTTGGTGCCGGATACGTTGGTGGCGCGGAACATAATGCCGGCATTGCGGGTGTAATAATCCGACGTGCCCAGCGTAATGTCTGCCTCCACCACGTAATCACTCCAGGAGGTATCGCCCGCCGCCGCCTTAACGTTGGTATTTTGGGCAAATTCCAGTTGACCGTTTTGGAAGGTGATGCTGTCGGTATTGCCGTAGAGAGTCCAGCTTTGATCGGCGTTTGCATCGGAGAAATCCTCCTCCATAGCAGGATCACCGCCAAAGATCATCAGGTCATCGGGCCGTACCCCGCGAACACTCAAAGCGCTGGTGGTAAAGGCCTGATTGTAGGAGCGCACACCTACGGTACCGAATGCAAACATGCGGTCCGCATCGGTATACTGATATACAAGTTCCCCGTCAAGATATGCGGCAAACATATTGTCGTAAACCACGATTTTCAGGTCATAGATCTGCCCTGCCGTAAGGGTCTTGGTAACCGTGGTGATCTTTTTCCACTTTTGATTGAAATATCCGACCTCCACGCCGACATTTTTAATGCCGACATAATAACCGTCCAATGCATTGGGACCGGTACCGATGGTGTCGGGATCCACACGAAACATAACGCCCGCATTGTTGCCGTTGGCCGTACTGAAAGCGATCTTTGCCTCCACCACGTAGTCCACCCATTCCTCGGCGTTATCCACCTTCAGCGCCGCCTTGACCTGGGTGCCTTGACCCACGTACAGAGAGCCATCCTCGTTGGCGCTGATTAAAGCGGAAGGATCGTAGAAGGTAAAGTCGGCCTCCGTTTCGGCCTTGGTGGTGCCGAGTCCCGCATAAGAGGCCTTGTTATTTTCGGGACGGACAACGATGGAGTTTTCCTGATTTTTGGCATCCTCATACGCCTGTAAATCGCTCAGATCTGCCACCGTCAAAGGACTGACGGTAAAGTCGCTGACGGTAAAGGCCAGATTGTAACTGCGCAACCCGACGGTACCTTGCGGGTACAGAGAATTCTCTACCACCTTGATCAGTTCACCATCCAGATATACCGCAAACATATCGTCATACGTCACCACCCGCAAGGTGTAGGCCTGATTCAGTTGCAAGGTTTTTGCCACTGTTGCAATGGACGTCCAACCGGTGCCGTTGGCATAAATAATGGTCACACCCGTCTGTCCGATACCGGCATAATAGCCCTTAAAGCCGTTGGACCCGCCGGCATACTCGGCACAACGGAAAATGATGCCCGCATTTTGACTGCCGCCACCGGTCAAAGTGAGCTCCGCCTCCACGGCATAATCCGTCCAATATTTGCTGTTGGGCAGATCCAGCATCGCCTTGACGTCGGTACTGACGCCGATGACCATAGAAGTGACCCCCGCCTCCGTTGCGGAGGAGACGGCGCCATTGGGATCGATCTTGTCCCAATTGTTCTCAATATCCGCCGCATCGGCAAATCCGTCGTATTGGGACTGTACGGCACCGGAATTCGGCGCCAAATTGCCCTCTCCGGCAAAGGGTGCCAGTACATGCTCAACCGTTTTCATCTTCTCGCCGTCAATTACGGTCTCTGCCACCAAATAGTAGGTAGTGTCCGCATCCAGAGACTGCAGAGTGGCCACGGAGGAATCAAAGCCTGCGGCACTGTGGGTGTAAACACCACTTACAGTACCGTAGTGAATCTCATAAGGCATTTCCAGGGGATCCAGATTGGTTTGAATCTGAGCAGTGTCAGTTTTTCTCTTGGAGGAAATGATATGGGGAGAGGCGATTTCACGCTCCGTAAACTCCACCTCAATGGAGGACACCGTAATATCACCGGTGAAACGAATATTATTATAGTGTTTTTCTTTAAAGGCGAAGGTGCCGGCGGTCAAATCACCGAGATTTTCAATCACGGCATTGCCGCTGACCGCTTGGGTGTAATTGCCGTTGACAATGACAGTACCACTGCCCGTTGCATTGATTTTTAAGGTATAGTTATCGGCCGCAGGTACGACCACGTTGTCAAATTCCTGATAGGTCACGCCGCCCCGCTTTATGATACGGCTGTCGGTGCGCACCACCTTGTCTGTGGCCTCGGTGTTGCTCATGGTGGGGAGTTGGGTCATACGGATATTGGGACAACCGTAAGGAATCAGCACGATGTCCGACAGCTTGCTTTCCTCATAACGGATGGGTCCGTAGGGCGGATTGGATGCGTTATTTCCATTCA
This sequence comes from Eubacteriales bacterium, assembly GCA_045541535.1. Classification (GTDB taxonomy): domain Bacteria; phylum Bacillota; class Clostridia; order Oscillospirales; family QAKW01; genus Firm-08. Next base: position 32,103 of record JAZQJG010000052.1, on the reverse strand, counting down.
GTCCCCAATCCTCCAACAAAACGCCCTTGGCCTTGATAAGAGTCGGTGCATTACTGTTGCTGTAAGGAGCAAGCCCCACATCCTTTTCCACCACCTCAAATACGGCGTTTTCATCCACCACCAAACCATAGTTCCAAGGAGAAGCAGGATAAACCTCCCAGTTGGGTTGTTCCTCGGTGGGGGAGACGTTGCTGATGTCCTTGGTGGGATATTTGCGCCAATCCTCTTTGATCTGCAGGGTGTAGATCAGGGCGCCGTATTCCACGGCGGTGGAATTGTTATACCAACGGCTTGTCTCCACCTCCGCCGTAAAGGCGATCGAAACACTATCGCCTTCCTTCCAGTTGCGATCCAACGTGTAAAACTCGCCGGCCACGCCGTCGGTATAGGTCACGCCGTTTACGGTAATACGAACGCCCTTTGCCCATTCGGGTATGCGCAGACGCAGATCAAAGGCGGCGTCCTCTCCCAGATAGTCAAGGCGAACGGTGTTTTTAAAGGGATAATCGGTGGTCTGTTTAAATACGGCTGTCTTGCCGCCGCTGACCTTGGCGGTAACGCTATTGGGACCGTATGCGGTCAGCGCCAGTCCGCCCGTATTGGTAGCCATCCACATATTCTGCACGAACTTCGGCCAGGCAGAATGACAGTTGGGAAAACAACACTCGTATCCGCAGGGCGCACTGTAGGCGGTACGGTTATAAGTATCGTTATCAAATTCGTGAATACCCTCGGTAGTGAGAGGCTGATTTTGCTGTACAAAATAACTTTGGGAGGAATAATCCGAGGGGAAGGCGGCCGGCAAGGAATTATAGGCGATGGTTTCCAGCCAATCGCCGATCCACGCCTCATCGTAAACCTCCATGGCAATACCTGCGGAGATAATGCCCTCGGTCACAGCACACAGTTCGGTGCCGTGCCAAGGCTGATTATCCGCGGCGCCCTCGTCGGCATTGGGCATATCATCCACTCTGCCATGATCCAGACCTACGTTATCAATAAAGTTCATCAGACCGTCTTTCAGCAGTTGAGAATCCTGCTCGTACAAACTCAACAGAGGGGCATATTTGTAGGCCTGCGTGGTATTGACCACATGGGCACCTCCTGTGGTGGTGGCGGCATATTCATCCCATTGAGTAGACATAGCATCCAATTTTTTCGCCAGTTCCGGCAACCAGGCCGTTTTTTCCGGGGCAGTGGCATCGTACTGCCGGTTATACAGCCAATAGATGATTTCAATATTATCGGCAATGCGGCTTCTGACCCAATAATAATCACCATCGGCAAAAGAGGATGGAACGTTTGCCGCCTGATAGGCAAAATAGGACTCAAAGAACGGAATCACTTTGTCCATATATTCCTGCTCTTTGGTGATGCGCTCGGCAGGATCCTTGTTCTCCGCACCCTCATAAAAATCGCGAAGAGCGTTGAGCACGGGCATTCTCGACCACCAATCCGGGTTGCTGGCCGGGCCGAAATAACCGGTTTCATCCTGCGAATCAATAAAAGCAGCCACCCAAGTCAAGGCCTCTTCAAGCAATTCTTCATCATCCAACACGTAGGCCATTGCCACCAAACCGCGGGCAAAATAGGGTCCTTTTTCCCAGGCTTCCCCGTCTGCGGCCCCCAACCAGGCACTGGTGGAGGCATTATAATAACGATGTTCTTTCATCAGACCCGTAATGTTTTCTTTCATCAACAGCATCTGATTTTCCAGCCATCCCTCTGCGCGAACGGCGCCCACGGGCAACTGTAACAACTCCGTTTCAGCCAACACCCCCTGATTATTGAGATATGGCACCGAGCCATCGGTTTCGGCAAAAATCACTGTTTGCAACGAACTGCACAGCAGTACCGATACCAATATCAAGGCAATGACTCTTTTAAGACTATGCTTCATCAAATGATCCTCCTTTGACCGTTGTATGACAATCCGAAGAATTTTCTTCTTTCTTTTATTTTATCACTCAATTTTTCCGTTTTAAATGTTCAATATGAATATGTATATTGACAATATCACACTATTTTGATATGATTTTGTCAAAAGAGGTGAGGTTATGATTGGAATTGATATGAATCAAAATATCCAGTATCGTTATGCTTCCCTGCGTTTTTTTAAAGAAGGTGAGCGACATATTACCAGAACCAGCCTCTATAATGCCCTGCTGTTGGTGTATGACGGCGTGTTACGCTTTACCGAGGACGGCACAGACTATGAAGTTTACCCGGGACAATACTTTATCCAACGCAAAGGCGCCGTGCATCAGGGTAGGCTTGTCAGCGACTCCCCTAAATATCTATACGTCCATTTCTTCGGCACGTGGACGGAGGGTGAAGATTCTCTGCCCCGTAGCGGAAGCTTTGACTATACCAAACTGAAAACGACGATGGAAGCGCTGGACACCCTCTCTCATACAAAAGCCCCTCACGTTTTACAAGCCTCCCGATTTTACCATTTGCTTTCCCTCCTGTATCAACACCGCACCACCGATTCAGCCAATCCCACTACACGGAAAATTGCCGACTTTATTTCCAAAGAATGCCAGCACCCCCTCAGCCTTGATATGCTGTGCAATAAATTTCATTTCAGTAAAAACCATATCATCAATTTATTCAAGCGAAGTTATCATACGACACCCCTGGCTTATGCAAATCAGGTTCGTCTGGAACGAGCGGAATACCTGCTGGAGGTTACCTCGGAGCCCATTGAAAATATCGCCGCCCAATGCGGCTTTCAAAACTATTCCAATTTTTACAAACGTTTTTATCGCAAAAACGGAATTTCCCCCGAAAAATGGCGGGAAACCAAAGCCTATGGCGCAAAATAAAAAGGTGTTTGTCCTATGATAGGACAAACACCTTTTTTTATTTACCAATCCTCGTCTTCGGGTGGTAACGTATTAGAGCCTACACCGATCTCGGTGCGGGGCTCCACCACGATCTCCAAGGGAGTGATTTCGGGGGTGAGATAATCTTTCATTTCTGCCTCCTTATTCGACGGTGAAGAGGGCCGTATGGGCGCTCTCCATCTCCACACCGGCAGAGGATCTGACCACGGTGGAAACGGATACGTTGACACCGCTCTCAATTTCACTACCCACGAAGATGCCGTAGAACTGATTTGCGTAATTAACGGTACCGGCAATGTTGGTGTAAGAAGCCATCACCTGTGCCACGGAATCGTGATAATAGATATAATCCTGCTGACCACGATACTGACCGTCGCTGTCGCTCCAGGTGAGACGGATGACAATCTCTACCCCACTGGCCTCCGCCTCGGCTTCGGTGTCCATCAGAGAATGGACGTAGTCCTTAAACATCGGGGAAGTTGAATATTTGGGACTGTTCCCCTCGGTGGTCAGCTCAAAACGGTCGTTCTTCACGCGGGTGAAAAGATAACAACCGTTTTCCTCGTCATACACGGGCATCTGAGGATTGTCTTTGGACAGGACCATACGGTTTTGGGGGACAACGATCTTGCCGCTACCGTCCTCGGCGGAATCAATGACGGCGGTGTCATTGAAGGCTACCATATAGTTTACCGTCAAGCTGTGACCATTGAGATCCAGGGTAATGGCAGGATTGACCATCAGTTTATCCACACTGACGTCGGCACGCAGCTCAATGGTCTCGGTTTCCTTTACGGCGGCAAGGGCATCCTCCAGGGTGGCGTAGCCGATCTCGCCGATGGCGGCACTTTTCGCCGATGCCAGACGGTAGGTAGCGCTGCTGTCATCCTTGGCGACAAGCGCAAACTTCAGAGTGCCGTCATTGGCGGTGGCAGAAGGAGCCGTGTTAACGTCGGATGTGATCAACGTAATATACTTGCCCTCCTCATCCTTGTTAAAGGTAACGGAGGAACCGTTGGTGGCGTGCTCCTCATACAGGGTAGTATTCGGCTTGTCCGTAATGATCTCACAGCCGTTAACGTTGACGTTTACAATGGAGTTACCCTTTGTGATGTTATCATCGCTGCCGTTGAAAATGCTTGTTACGGAGGCGGCATTGGTGAGATCAATCGTACAATCCGTGAAGTTTACGTCGTAGTTGATCTTCTTGCCGCTGGTGCCGGAGGCGGCATCCGTATCCTTGTATTGACCAAGGAACGCAGTAGCCGTCGCACCCTCGGAAAAGCTAAAGTTGACGTTGTTGAAATTCAGATGATAGGTCTTGGCTGTATTGTATACACCGAAGTACAAAAGCGGCGTCTTCAAAACAACATCGCCGTTGCAGATCTCAATGGTGCCTTCCTCGGCACCCTTCCAATCGTGAGCTCTGGTAAAGAGGAAGGGATCGTCGCTGAAGGTTTGGGTCAGTTTATGTCCGTTCAGGTCAAACACCATGGTGCCCTGAATCTGACCCACGTTACAACTGATACCGTAGGAAGGCAGCTCTGCATCCGCCTGGAACAGTAACTGGACCGTACTGCCCACCTCACCGTCTTTGTTTTCGTCGATGGCGCATTTGGCTTTATAAAGTGCTTCTGCCTTGGTGGTGTAAAGTATATCATATCCAGCGAGAAAACTGCCATCCTTGAATACAAGAATCTTCTTTTCCGCATATTCCGCGGGGACAAAGCCATACTTGGTCGTAAGTCCCTTGGGACCCAACTGATAGGTGATGCTTCCCTCCGTCTCGGCGGTCTTGTGAAATTCCAAGTTGCCGCCGTTTGCGGTGGTGGTGGGGGCCTCGGTGGAGCCATTTACCGTCATCTTAAGATACGCTTCGTCTTGGTTCTTGTTAAAGGTAACGGTGGAGCCGTTGGTGGCATGCTCCTCATACAGGGTGACGGCAGGATTGCCGGTAACGATCTCACAACCGTTGACGTTCACCTTCAAAACAGAATTGCCTGCCGTGATATCACTATCGTTGGCATTAAAGAGAGTGGTCATGGAGGTGGCATTGGTCAGATCAAATACGCAATCCGTAAAGTTTACGTTATAATCAATCTCTCTGCCACTGGTCACGCTGGCATGGTCGCTGTATTTGGCAAGGAAATCGGTGACCGTGGAGCCCGATTTATAGCTGATATTGACGTTATCAAGATTTACGTTGAAGATCTTAACTTCGCCGGCGGCACCATCGCTATAAGAGGTAGCACCGCAGATCAAAAGATGGGTCTGCAACACCAGTTCACCGTTGCAGATATTCAGCGTGGCAGGCCCAATACCGTTACCGTTATAATCTTTCATGCGGGTAAAGAACATGGGTTGGGTGTTGTATGCCTGCGTAAGCGTGTGTCCGTTCAGATCCATGATGATCGTTCCCTGATTCTGCCCGTGATCGGCATAATGATATTTGGCTTCCACGTCAGACTGGAACAACAGTTGCACCGTCGATCCGATCTCGCCGTCGTTATTACCGTCGATCTTGGTCTTGGCCGCATAGAGTGCGCCGCCTTTGCTGTCACTGGTAATATAGTCATCATAACCCTTGGAGAATACACCGTTTACAAACAGAAGGATCTTTTTATCTTCGTTTCCTTTAGGAACGATGCCGTACTTAGTCACGTAACCGTCCACCGGTTGCAGTTCATAAATGCCCTCACTGCCGACAAAGGTCATACTGTCGTCGCCGGACGGCCAGACACTTAAAGCGCCGGGAGCCGCCACATCGGCGGGCAATTCAAGAACAAGGTACTTACCGTTGGTATCCTTGCCGAAGAGCAGACTGTCCGCTCTGCCCTCGGTGCTGTCGGTTCTGGCGAAATCGTTGTAGCTAATCGCCTTGGAGGCGACGATTTTACCACCGTTGACCGTTACGTCCCAGACCGTTCTGTCACCGCCGTCGGAATTGGCGAGGTTGATCATCGGAACGTTGGAGGAAGAATTGGCATAATCAAAGGTACAGTTATTAAAGACGGCGGAGGGGGAAACGCAGGTATCACCCGTGGCATATCCGCTCTCCAAAGAGCCCAGGATATTGTAAGCGCCGCCGTTTTTGTCAACGAAGGTGACCTCATCAAATTCAAAGGAGGTCTTATAATTATTGGCCAGATTGGTGCCGTAATCAACGGAAACGATGGGGTTGGCACCGTATTTGATAATGGTACCGTTTTGTGTCACGAATTTGCCGCCCTGCACCACATCGTTATCGGCCTTGAGGGTAAATACCGAGCCGTCGTTACCCTTGATCAGCGTGTTACCGCCCAGATCCAGCGTAAGGGTCGCCTCAAACTCAGCAAGATTTACGGTCGCATCTCTCAGCTCCGCTTCCTTACGCATCAGGATGACGTAATCGCTCTCATCCCCTGCGGCCTCTACGGCAGCGATGGCTTGACTCAGCTCGCCGTATCCGCCGACAAAGGTCTTGTCACTCTTAAATACAACAAAGGGGTAGGTCACTTTGTTGGAATAGTAGCCGGGAATGGTGCCGTACTCGCATTCAACAGCGACCGTCTCTGTGGTTGCGGGAATGGTGAAGGAGAACTTGTTATCGTTTTGATCGTAGAGATAATCCTCCCCGTTTTTCACGGAATGATAGGTGGAAATATATTCTACCTGCACGTCCTTGCCGCCGTTGGAGAAATAGAACATGGCGACAAGTCCCGTCTGATAGTCCAGATTCAGATCGATGCCCTGCGGATCGATGAGGAACTGGGTAACGGTGTTGCCGTGGACACCCTGATCCTGACGCATTTTGATATCTGCGCAGGGAACGTGGCCCGAAAGAACCAGAACGACGTTCTCGTACTGAGAGGCAAGCTCGGTCCAGATTCGGTTACCGTTATTTTTATTATAGTTTTTATCGGTGGGCTTTCTCGGTATGGTGTTGCCGGTATAGAAAAAGTCCATGGTGGTTGCCGTTTTTGCCATATAGGCGTGGGTGGTGATGATGACCTTACGGTCGGGGTTGGCCGCGATCACCTGACCTGCCCATTCCACCATTTCATCGGTGGGGCCGTACTGCAGGCAGACCACCATATACTTTTCACTGCCTGCGGTAAATCTCATATAATAGTTGCCCAGACTGTTTTCGCTGTAGTAACCGATATCGGCACCTGCAAAGTTTTCGTTGCCCGCAAAAAACTGATCCAGCTTTGCTACGGTATCGTGGTTACCCTGGATCACACTGTAGGACAAGCCCGCATCGGTGAGCTTTTGATGTTGCTCCGCCGCAAGATTCCATTCCAGATTGGTTTGATTGATGCCGTCGTCCGGTGTTTTATCCGAACCGTTCTTGTCGGTAATATCGCCAAGGCCCATCACAAACCCGATCTTCTTTGCATCCTTATTGGCTACGATCCAGTCAAAGGTGTTGTCAATGAAGTTTGTGCCCTCGTAGACATCGTTGTAAACGATCTTCTGAATATCGCCGACAACGGCCAAGGAATAATCGTAATCGTCGGGGGAGATGGGATTTTTGTTGGGCGCAAATCTGGAGCAAAGGTCATAACCGTTACCCGTAGCATCCGGAACGGATACGGCTCCGTCGGTGTTATCCAGCTGATAATAAGCCATCAGTCCGGTGTTTTCGGTATCAACGCCGCTCTCGTAGGAGGCCTTGATCTCATCCGCCGTCAGAACGTCGGAATACAGCGCCACGTTTTTGATTCTGCCCTTAAAATACTGGGCATTTCCATCACGGCTGTCCCGTCCCAGCGAGAGCGGGTGGGTAAACTGCACCGCCGCCATATCCTGTTCAAAGGAAAGATCGGAGGTGATGGTGTCGGCCAGTACGCCGTTAATATAGCAGTTAAAGGTAGCACCGTCGGCCGTCACCTCATGGGTGATGACCAGATGGACCCAGTCATCCGTTCTTGCATCCACCTTTTCAAACTTGGTGTTCATTTTATTGCCGTTGCTGTCCACAATGTATAAGGCAGGATAACCGTTACTGTGGATCTCAAAATTGAGACAGGCACTGGAGTCACTGTAAAAATTACCGAAGATCGTGCCGGTTCTTGCAACGTTGGAAGGCGCATAGACCATCGCCTCATAGGTTTTGGGCTGTGCCTCAAAATCCTTTGCAAGCGCAAGATCGTCCTCGCCGTCAAAGGATCTGCCGCCCACGAGCGTTTTTACGCCCAGATCATATCCGTTGCCCGTGGCATCGGGAATATAGATGGCGCCGTCGGTGTTATCGAGCTGATAGTAAGCCATCAGCGCAGCATCCTCGGTGTCAACACCGCTCTCGTAAGACGCCTTGATCTCATCCGCCGTCAGAACGTCGGAATACAGCGCCACGTTTTTGATCTTACCCTTAAAGTTCTGGGCGTTTTCGGAACGGCTGTCGCCGCCCAGTCGGAAAGCATAGGCATCCTGTAACGCCGCCATATCTAACTCAAAAGAATTTGTGGAAGTGACGGTATCGGCCAATGTTCCGTTGATATAACAGTTAAAGGTGGCGCCGCCGGACGTCACCTCGTGGGTGATGACAAGATGGACCCAACTATCCGTTCTCACGTCGGCGTCAAATTTCTCGTTCATTTTGTTGCCGTCACCGTCTATGATATAGACGTCAGGCTGTCCGTTGTTGTGGATCTCAAAGTTGAGACAGGGTGTATTGGTGTCGTAAAAGTTGCCGAAAAAGACGCCGGTTCTTTTTACGTCCGAAGGGGCGTAAAAGACCGCCTCATAGGTTTTCGGCTGCGTATCAAGATCTTTCACCAACGCGAGATTATCTGCGGCGGTAAAGGCCCTGCCGCCCTCGGGCAGTGTCGCCGCGCTGACGCTGACGGCCATCACTGCCATCATATTGATCATCAAGCAAATGATCAATAGAAAGCTTAATAATCTGTTCTTGTTTCTTCTCATAATCGTCCTCCCTTTTGTTGACAAAATCAACGTGAAAGTGTATATTTATATTATGTATAGTTTCTCATTTTGTGTCAAGGACGTTCATATTTTTGATAATTTCTCAAATTTTCTCATTTTTGGAGGGGCCTTAAATGTCACAAAAGCTTCGACAGGATCAGATTATGCAAATCTTAAAAAATGAAAGGTTTGTAACGGTACGATATCTGGTGGACGTGTTGCAGTACAGCACCGCCACCATCAACCGTGACCTTAATTTCTTGCAATCGCAACGGTTGGTCAAACGGAGTCGGGGCGGCGTTGAGCTGTACGAGCATCCCAATTTTCTGCCCCCGCCCGCCACCCGCGAGTTTTATCAAAAATCCGAAAAACAAAAGATCGCCAAGGCTGCCGCCGAGCGCATCTGCGATGGGGACACCATCTTTTTGGCAGGTACCACCACCGTACTGCACCTGATCCCTTATCTTGCCAAGAAAAAGGATCTGACTGTTATTACCAACAGTGCACGCATTTGCCTGATGCTGGGCGAATCGGATTTTGAGGTGATCTGTCTTGGCGGCAAGGTAAAGCTGCATCCCCACGCCCTGATGAGCGACCTGACGGTAGAAAACGCCATGCGCTTTCACGTGGATAAAATGTTTTTCTCCACCAGATGCATCTCAAAGGACGGATTGGTAGAAAACAATATCGCCTATCTTCTCTACCGCGTACTGCTGAAAAACAGCAAGGAAGTCTATCTGCTGGCCGACAAAACCAAACTGGTAGACAAAATCAAATATTCCCTCTGTGACTTTTCCGCACTCACCGGTGTGATCACGAATTTCCCCTTTTCCACAAAAACAAAAGAATCCTACCCAACCGTAAATTTTATATGTACGGAATAACAATCCTCCCTCCTTCCACCGCAAAATCCGGGTAACGGATCACTGCACCGGGTATGTGCACAAATGCGTGTTCAATCTTCCATAACTATTCACTAAAAAAGGTGTTTGTCCTATGATAGGACAAACACCTTTTTTGTTCTTGTTCGTTAAAAACAGCGCTGTGATTTGATCACAGCGCTGTTTTTGATAAGTTAGTTGTTAAAATAATCTGCCATAAAGTTTGTCAGGATGGTAGCAACTTTGAGCAACTTCTTAAAATTGAAATGCCTCGCAGAGGCGTGTCAATTTTAGTTTAGAAGTTGCCATGCGAAGAACGCCCAAGAGAGCAAGCGCGAACGTTCATCCCTTTCCTTTAAGCGAACGAGCGCGCCGCTCGATTGGTTGCGGTCTACCGCCGGCGCGGAGTGCCGAGAAAAGCGTGGCAAAAAACAGCGCTGTGATTTGATCACAGCGCTGTTTTTTATAAGTTAGTTGTTAAAATAATCTGCCATAAAGTTTGTCAGAATGGTAGCTACTTCCGCTCTGGTGGCATTGCCCTGAGGACGGAAGCGATAGCCGCCGGCCACCTTTTCGCCGTTGACCAGTCCCGCTCTCTGACAGGCGGTGACGGCAGAACGGGCGAACTTGGAAACGGAGGAAGCGTCGGTGAAGTTCAGCTTCGCATTCTTCTGCTGCAGGGTGATGCCCGCAAAGTCGCAATATCTGACCATAATGGCGCAGATCTGTTCACGGCTGACGTTGGCGTCGGGGCCGAAGGCGGTTTTGCTCAGGCCGGAGACGATGCCGTTGTCGTTGGCCCACTTGACGTAGCCGGTGTAGAATTTACCCTTTGCCACGTCGGAGAAGGCGGTCTTGACGTTTTTGCTCACGGACACGCCGTGGAGCCGTCCCAAGACGGTAACGAACATACCGCGGGTCATATTTTCATTGGGACCGAAGGTGGTGTCAGAGGTGCCGGCAAATAAGCCGAAATTGTAGGCCGCTTCCACGGCGCCGTTTTTAATAAACCAATCCTTCGCCTTTACGTCGGTAAAGATAGCGGTGGGATTTTTCCAATGGGCGGTATAGTCCAGCCCCAGCTCACCGCAGATGGCGGCGATATCCGCCTCGTTGACCACCTGATTGCCGTCACGCTCTGCCATGCCCATCAGGAAGCCCAACTCCGCCTCATTACGGATGGCCTTACGCAGCAGATCGATATCCTTCTGATTGACCGTTTGGTCCTGATTGAAGTCGTACTGCTTTGCCTCCACCGCTTTAACGGTAAAGGTTTCGGTCAGACCATTTTCGGTGGTAATGGTGATGGTAGCAGTACCGGCCTTGGCGGGATACAGATCAATCCAGTCGTCTTCGTACGATACTTCTACCACGTCCTCGTCGGAGGAGGTAGCCGTATCAATGCGCTCAGCGTTGGCATACCCGGGTATGGTGACGATATAACCGCTCAGGTAGCCCACCGCCTCTTCGGGGAAATAGGTGACCAGCGTATTTTCCTGTCTCTCTACGTCATCGTAGAAAAAGACCCCGATGTCGGTGGCGTCCGTTTCCTGACCGAAGGCAAAGGGAATATCGCCGGTGCGAGTATCATTATAAAACCATACCTCATAGTAGTAGGTCTTTCCGGCGGTCAGTTCATACGTCAGCCGAAAATTCGTACTAAAACCGTCATCGTCGTCATAATCAAGCTCTTCCATATCGGCATCATACAGATATACGATCACGTCTTTTTCTGCGGCGGAGGCAATGGTATACTTCGCCGTTTCGGTGGGCGTGAAGGAATACCGGGCGCCCTCATTCGCCTCTTCAATCTTAGCCGTATAGTTCTGTCCGGGGACGAGGGAGGGCGTTGCCGCAGAAGCAGAGGCGGGCACAACGGTCACCTTCAAGGTATCGGTCCTGCCGCCGGGGACGGAGGTGCCGGTGATAACGGCGGTGCCGGGGGCTACGCCCACAACGATATAACTGTCCTCAATAATCGCAACGTCGGTGTTATCGGAAGTAAAGGGCAGCGCATCTTCTTCGTTTTCTCCCAATTCGCCGCCGACGAAATAGGATTCCCCTACTTCCAGCGTAATTTCTTCTTTTTCAAAGAAGATACCATACCCGTCCCTTTTCGGAGCTTCCGTCAGCGTGACGGTGACGGGAACAGCGTCGGACAGATAGGCATTGTCACATTCACCGTAAAAAATGAAATAGTAGGATTCTCCTTTTTCAACGTAAAACTCGGCGTCTATAGTCTCTCCTTCATAGTATTTCTGATACACCAGTTCTTGATCATAATATTCAAAATCGACCCATCCACCGGTTTCATTGTGGGTTTCAACGTGGCAATAGCCACTGGCCGTAGCGCGGTATTCCACTACCACGATACCCTCGTTATCCTGATTAAAGTACAGCATCTCGTCCTCATTACCCTTCCAATAACGGGAGGTGATGGGGGTGATGGTGATGGGAATCGTTTTGGTATAGGTGTCGTTAACCGTCAGGGTCAGGGTGGTATTGCCGGCTTTCAGGCCCTGGAGATAGTCACTGCCGCCTCCAACGAATTGGGTAATACGGGCAATACTTTCGTCTCCTACGGTCCATACCGCCGTGGCATCATTCCACGAAAAACCGCTCGGTGCATTGACAATATCCCATTCCAGGTAGTATTCGGCCACGGCGACCCGAGTGAAGGAATCTCTTCCATACAAAATGGTCAAATAGGGATCCTCTACAGCAAAGGCGCTGATGGGCGCAATGCTCAAAAGCATCACCACCGCCAAAACCAAACATAACAATCTTTTTTTCATCTTCTACACTCCTTTCAAGGTGTACTTCTAATTAAAATATACCATATACTTATTTCAAACGCAACAAAAAAATCCCCGCAAGCGGGGATTTTTATTACAATGATTCGGTAATTTTCGGCTTATTCAGCTCGTTTTGCAACAGGCGATAGGCGGTAGCGGCCAAAGGCACGCCCAACAGCATCCCCGCCACACCCATCATACCGCCGCCCAGCGTTACCGCCGCCAGCACCCAGATGCCGGGCAGACCCATGGAGGAGCCCACCACACGGGGATAGATGAGATTGTTTTCCAGTTGTTGCAGAATGACCACGAAGATCAAAAAGATCAGCGCCTTCATCGGGGAAACGGTGAGGATCATAAAGGCGCCCACCCCGGCGCCGATATAGGCGCCGGCCACGGGAATCAGGGCGGTGAAGGCCATCAGGGCGCCCACCATAGCGGCATAGGGCAACCGCAGAGCAAACATACCTGCGGTGCACAGCAGACCCAAGATCACCGCCTCCACGCATTGACCCACGATGTAGCGATGGAAATTTTCGTTGAGTACACCCACCACGTATTGCAGTTTTTCATACCATTTGGCGGGCAGGAAATGGGCCAGCATTTTTTTGCACTGACGGCCCAAGGTTTCCTTACTCCCCAGCAGATAGATGGAGAACATAATGCTGAGCATTGCCGTCAGCACGCCGGAGAATACGGTGCTCACCGTTTTGACCAGAATATCCATCACACTGCCAAGACCCGTGGTAAGCATTCCCGCCAGCTGACCGATCTTGGACTGCCAATCAATGGCGGCAAGGGCGGAGAGAATGTCCTCGGGCAAAATGTCCCAACGGGCCAGATAATCCAATACTTTCTTGATCACACCGGGGGTTTCGGCAATAATGACACCCACGCAGGAGATCAATTGGGGCAAAATCAGCCAGACGATCAGGGTGACGATGGCCGCCACCGATACGAAAGCAAGCAACATACACACCGGACGGCGGGAACGCTGCAACCACCGCTTTTGGGTTTTGGGAAAATAGTGTTTTTCATACAGGCTCATCAGAATGTTGACCATATAGGCCACGACACAGCCCACCAGCAAGGGCATGGCCGCCCCCAACAGGGCGCCCAACAGGCCCGACACCGCCGGCCAATAATGAATACACAAATACAGCAGAAAAATGCTGAGTCCCACCTTCAGGCAGGTTTTCCAGGTAAGCTTCATGGGAGATCTCCTTCTTACGTCTATATGTTTTTAGTATAATACATCTCCCAATATTTTACAATCTTAAAATTTGTTAAAAGATCAATTCGATCAACCAACAGAGGAGCAACCCCACGGCAGTGGGGATCAGAGCGGCCAACACCGCCCAGCGTTTTTGCCCCGTTTCCTTGGCGATGGTTTGCAGGGTGGTGGAGCAGGGCCAATGGAACAGACAGAAGATCATCACGCAAACCGCCCGCTTCAGATCCCAGCCGTTTGCCGTCAAAATGGCCTGCAGATCCGCCAGCTCCCCCGCCTCCGTCAGCAGATTACCGCCGGTATATCCCATCAAAATCAGCGGCAATACGATCTCCGCCGCCGGCAATCCCAAAATAAAGGCCAGCAATATGGTGCCGTCCATCCCAAAGGGCAGAGCCAAGGGATGCAGGGCATCGGCCGCCAACGTCAGCAGGGTGCTCTCCCCCACCGTGAGATTGCCCAGTAGCCAAATGATCAGTCCCGCCGGCGCGGCTACCCGCAACGCCCGTCCCAACACGAAAAGGGTACGGTCCAGCAGGGAGCGCACCAAAATCTGCCCCACCCGTGGCCGACGGAAGGGCGGCAATTCCAAGGCAAAGGCGGAGGGTTGCCCCCGCAGAAGGGTGGCGCTGAGCAGACGGGACACCCCGAAGGTCACCGCCACCGACAGCAACAGCAACCCCACCATCCAGACCGCCGCCTGCAAAGAGCCCAACAGACCCACCCCCGCCGCAAACATTGCGATCAGGGCGGTAAGCATGGGCAGGCGACCGTTGCAGGGCATAAAGGAATTGGTGAGGATGGCGATGAGCCGCTCTCTGGGGGAATGAATGATGCGACAGCCCACCACGCCGGCGGCATTACAGCCCAGCCCCATCATCATACACAGACTCTGACGGCCGCAGGCGTGACACTTGGCAAAGCCCCGATCCAGATTGAAGGCCACACGGGGCAACAGCCCCACGTCCTCCATCAGGGTAAACAAGGGGAAAAAGATGGCCATGGGCGGCAACATCACCCCCACCACCCAGGCGGTGACCCGATAGACCCCGTGCCACAGCAGCTCGCACAGCCACACCGGCGCCCCTATGGCAAGGGAGCCCCGATACAACTGCGCCTCCAGCCAAAACAGACCCTCTTGCAACCATGCGGAGGGATAGTTGGCCCCCTGGGCCGTCAGCCAGAACACCCCGCCCAACAGCAACAGCAAAATCGGAAAGGCCCAAAAGCGATGGGTAAGTATCCGATCCCAGAGGCTGATCGCCCCTTCCCTTTGGCGGCTCACACAGCGTTGGGCCAGCCAGTCCGCCGCTCCCCGCAGGCAGGTGGCCAAATGGGCCGAGGAGATCTCCGGCGCAATGGACGGGTCGGGGGTCAGGGGCGGCGCCTTGCCCTCCAACAGCCGCAGGGCCAGCCAACGGTGGGAGGGGAAATCGGGATACGCCTCCCGCAGACGGGGCAACAGCGCCGCCACCTTTTCCTCGCAGGCCTTGCCATAGTCCAGCCGAAGCGGTCGCTGTTCTTCCGTAAATTCCACCATTGCCCGTCGCAGGCGGCCCAGACCTTTTCCGCCGCCGGTGCCCACCACCGGCACACCCAACAGCTCTTGCAGTCGCTCCAGATCCACCGCTATTCCCTTGCGCTCTGCCTCATCCATCAGATTGACGCAGACGATACAGGGGACCTCCAACTCCAGGATCTGTAACACCAGCCCCAGATTGCGCTCCGGCGCGGTGGCGTCACACACCACCACGCACAGCCGCGGGCGCTGAAAACACAAAAAGTCCCTGGCCACCTCTTCCTCGGGGGAGGCAGACAGCAAAGAATAACAGCCCGGCAGATCCACCAGCGTCAGCTCGGTACCCTTGCACCGACCCACCGCCAGCTCCACCGTTTTCCCCGGCCAATTGCCGGTATGTTGTTTGAGGCCGGTCAGGGCGTTGAAGAGGGTACTTTTGCCAACGTTTGGATTGCCGGCAAAGGCCACGGTATCCGCCCCGCCCACGGGCCTGCGGCCCGCATTTTTTCCTACGGACAAACGGGTCAGTCCCATATCTCCCTCAGCCCGATCCGACGGGCATCTCCCTTCCGCAACGCCACCACAACGCCGCAAATTTCATAGGCGGTGGGATCCCCCAAGGGACTGCGGAACAAGCACCGCACCCGCTCCCCCGCCACAAAGCCCAGATCCTGCAAACGTCGCCCGCCGTCCTCCCGCACGGCGGACACCCGTCCCCATTGACCGGGTCGCAAATTACTTAAATTCATATTCTATCACCCAACGCCATTATATGTAGCACCGCTTACAATTGTCCGAAATTATTTCCCAATAGGGGGTGACAAACCCATTTTTTTCTGTTATGATAAAAGCATCATATCATAATCGGAGGTAACCTCTTATGAAATTTGTTCGTACACCGGCAGAATTGAAGTTTGCCGTCAATCAGGCGGCCGAATTGCTGGATCTGCAGGATTGGAAGGGTAATATCACCTTTGCCAAGGGCGACGGTCTGCGTGTAGAGAAGGACGGGAGCACCGTCACCATCGGCTATGGCAGTATTACCGACGCCATGCGCGGTATGAGCTTTGTAAAGCGCGTATCCGAAACGGGCGAGGGTGTGAACCAGAAGGCCAAGTTTGACACGCTGTCCATTATGGTGGACTGCAGTCGTAACGCCGTATTGAATCTGGATTCCGCCAAGGAACTGATGGTACAGTTGGCCGTCATGGGCTTTAACTCCATTATGTTCTACACTGAGGATACCTACGAGATTCCCGAATATCCCTATTTCGGCCATATGCGCGGCCGCTTCAGCGTGGAGGAAATGAAGGAACTGGACGACTTCGGCGCAAAGCTGGGGATGGAGGTTATTCCCTGCATCCAAACCCTGGCCCACCTCAACGCCATCACCGACTGGGCCTGCTTTAAGCCCTATATCGACATCGACGATATTCTGCTGGCCGACGATGACCGCACCTACGCCCTCATTGAAGCTATGCTCAAGACCCTGCGCAACTGCTTTAAGAGCCACCGCATCAACATTGGTATGGACGAGGCCCATCATCTGGGTCGTGGCAAGCACACCGACCGCTTCGGTCCCGAGGAAAAGCCCGACATTATGATCCGTCATCTGGCCAAGGTAGTGGAGCTGTGCAAAAAGTACGACTTTGAGCCGGTGATGTGGAGCGATATGTTCTTCCGTATGCAGTTCGGCGGTCAGTACCGTATCTCCGAGGGTGAGCTGTCCCCCGAGGTTATGGAAAAGATCCCCGAGGAGGTTGCCCTGTGCTATTGGGAGTATTACACCAATCCCAAGCAGGTGCCCACCACCGATCATATGTTCAAATGCCATCAGAAGGCCAACCGTGAGATCTGGTTTGCCGGCGGCGCCTGGGGCTGGTCCGGTATGTGCCCCAAAAACCACTTCTCCCTGTGGGTCACCCCCGCCCAGCTGGAGCTGGCAGAAAAATACGGCGTTAAAAACGTGTTTGCCACCTGCTGGGGTGACGACGGTGCCGAATGCGCCATCTTCAACCTGCTCCCCGCACTGCTGCAATACGCCGAGTACAACTACGCCGACATCGGCGAGGCCAATATGGAAGCCAGAAGTATGGATTGCTTTGGACTGACCTTTGAAGACTTTAAAAAGATCGATCTGGTGGGTCAGACCGGTTGGGACTATAAGGACGATTCCCAGCATCCCTACGTTTGCGAAAAATACGTGCTCTACAACGATCCGCTGCTGGGTCTGATGGATTGGGACGTTAAGGCCTGTAACTTCGGCGACAAATACGCCAAGGATGCCGCCACACTGGAGGATATATTACAGCGTAACGGCAACAGCCGTTT
Source organism: Eubacteriales bacterium (assembly GCA_045541535.1). GTDB lineage: Bacteria > Bacillota > Clostridia > Oscillospirales > QAKW01 > Firm-08. Next base: position 14,590 of record JAZQJG010000052.1, on the reverse strand, counting down.
TGCCTATCTCTTTGACACCCAGTACCGTCTGGCCAAGCTGATGGACAAAAAGATGAATCTGTCCATCAACATCAAAAAGGCATATCTGTCCAAGGACAAAAAAGCGCTGAAGGACATTATGGACAGAGCCATCCCCGAAATTTACGATCTCATCGACGAATTTTTGGATGCCTTCCGTTTCCAATGGCATTGGGTCAACAAGCCCTTCGGCTTTGAAATTCAGGATATCCGTCTGGGCGGCCTCAAGCAGCGTCTGGTCACCGCCGCCGAGCGCATCCGTCAATATCTGGACGAGGAAGTGGAGAGCCTGCCCGAACTGGAGCAACCCGATCTGCCCTCCTCCTGCAACCCCGACAAGCACAACACCTATCACAATTCCTGGCGCCGTTCCGCCACCCGCAGTGTGGTCGGCCACAGCTAAATACCATAAAAAACGGAGCAGAGAAATCTCTGCTCCGTTTTGACTGTCCAAAAAGTCGTTTCACCACAGAGAAACGCCAAAACAAAAAATATTTATTTGTGTCTGACAATAGATACAAATCGTTAGCAAAGAATACAAATCTCTTATATCTAAACATAGGGAACCCTTGCGCTGCAAGGGTTTTCTCTGTTTTCCGCCGATGCGTCCTCTACCGTACCCACGTACGCCGACGAGACCGCCTCGACGAAATGCAACTTCCTTTTTTGACACCCAACAGCGTGTCAAAGAGGGCTCTTTGACACGCTGAAAACGGAGCAGAGAAATCTCTGCTCCGTTTTGTATTTCTTTTACAGCTTGATGTCCATAAACCGTTTGACCAGCTTATCATTCATTTCACTTACGTCCTGGGCGCTGACGTTAATATTGGTGGGAATCATCAGCACCACGTTGCCGTTGATGGCCGCCCGATTGGTGGCCAGCACCTCCCCCTGATCGTCCAGAATGGGATAGGCGTTCAGTTCCTTGATTTTGAGAAAGAGGGGATTGTCGTCGGCGAAGCGATACAGTTCCATGGTAATGCCGTTGGTACGGATGCTGTAGGCCTCCTCGGCGCCGATGGCGTCGGGGGTCAACTGATTATAATCCCGTACCACCTGCCCCGCCTCAATCAGCTTGGCCACCACGTAGGGCACCGTCCCCTTTTGGGAGTTGCCGCTGGTGGGCAGTACGTATTCATCCTGCGGCACGTAGCCCGCATCCCCGTCCTTATCGTATTCACAGCCGCACAGACCCATGGAAAGGACCAGCAGGGCCAGACAAAAAAACGTTAAAAATCTTTTCAAAATACTCACCTCTTTTCTATTGTACTACAAAACTTTGAAAAAACATAGCCTTTTTCATAGACTTTTCACTCTTTTTCTTATATAATGAGGTAAACGAGGTGATAACTATGAAAAAAACGATTGGTATTTTACTATTGGCGGCGGTATTGTTGCTGTCCGGCTGTAATCGGCCGGGCTATGAGCAGACCGAAGCCACCGAGGCGGCCGTGGCCACCTATCTAAACGCCGTGAAGGCCAGCGAGGCGGAAACCGCCGGCACCATTTCCATCCGGATTCACAGCAAGGACACGGTGGTCAGCAAGGCAGACACCACCCAGCGCTATGAATACACCTACACCGTGCAAAACGGCAACGACGAGCACTTTGACTATCGTTGCTACGATGCAAAGGACACGCTGACCGACCACTATAAAACCGTGGATGAAAACGGCGTGGGCAAGGTGGTGGATCAATTGACGGGCGAGGAAAACAACCAGTTCCGCAATTATCTCATCCACAGCAAAAACCCCATTTCCACCCTCCAGCTCTTCCGTATGGATGCGGGCTATCGCCTGCAGCAGAGCGCCATTGCCTCCATTGAGATGACCGAGGCGGACGGTGACACGCTGATCACCGTCACCTTCCACGGGGACAAGCTGACGGGCACCGCCGTGCAAAGCGAAAACGGGCTCAACCGCACCGTCACCTCCCACAAGCGGGTCTACACCCTGCGGGAGGGCAAGATCGCAAAAATTGAGATCTACGACAGAGAAAACGTACACTATAAAGAAGAAACGGGCACCATGGACACCGATACCGTCGTGGAGGTAAACTATACCAAATGATAAAAGCAGTGATTTTTGATCTGGACGGCACCCTGGCCGACACCCTTAGCGGCATCACCCATTTTGTCAACCGCACCACCGCCGCCTACGGTCTCTCCTCCATCAGCACCGAGCGCACCAAGGTGTTCGTCGGCAACGGCGCCAAGGTACTTTTGGAGCGCACCTTTGCCCATCTGGGCCTGCCCGAATTACCCGAAGGGGCCCTGGCCCTCTATAACTCCCTCTACGACGCCCACGCCACCCACGATCTGCGGGCCTACGAGGGGGTACTCTCCCTGCTGGATGCCTTGCAGGCAAAGGGAGTACGCTGGGCCGTACTCTCCAACAAGCCCCACACCGCCACCGTCCCCGTTTGCCGCTACCTCTTTGGGGACAAACCGGCCTTCATTTTGGGGCAAAAAGAAGGCGTGCCCCGTAAGCCGGAGATCATCGGCGCCAAAATGGTGTGGGAGGCTCTGGGCGTCACCGCCGCAGAGTGCCTCTACGTGGGGGACACCGACTGCGATATGCAGACCGGCAAAAACGCCGGAATGTTCACCGTAGGGGTCGCCTGGGGCTTCCGCAGTGAAAAGGAGCTGTGGGACAACGGCGCCAACGCCGTCATCCACCACCCCCAAGAACTGTTGCAATATTTATAAAAATGAGTGGGCCGATCAGAGAGCTGTTTTCTGATTGCCCGGATAACAAAAGAGAGCAGAATGGTCGCCGCTGATATATTTTGGAGCAGAAACTAACGCTTGTTGTGGGCTCCACGCAGACACGAATTTGGCGTAAGGGCTTAGAGCGTAGCGGATAAGCCTTGGGGACTGCCCCCCAACACAAGGGTTCTATCAACACAAGGGGACGGTTAGCGTGAAAACCGTCCCCTTGTGTTCCAATAACAGGAGGTTTTGATGACAGATAGTCTGACGATTTCAGAAGAAATTTTTATTAATCAATATGTACAGCATATACATGGTTTAGAAAAAATGGATCGATGGTTTAATTCAAAAGATATTCATGATAAGAAAAGGATCGTGCATAACTTGCTAAATATGATGATTCAAGCGCACCCTACTTATGAGGAAATTACCAACGCATCTATTCAATTAAACCTCGAACGTTCGCCGGCAACTATTAAATTAATGAATCAAAATAAACCATACTCAAAATTTGGATATGAACTGATACATTTGCCTGAGGCGGATTTGGTTAATTGCTTTAATCTTTTGCTTGAAACACTTTCGATAGCTGATAAAAGACGATTCAAAAAACATTGCATAAACGGTTGTAATCATTGGTGGCATCAAGATTTATCTGATCAGTCCGTTTTAAAAGAATTATTAGAACAAAGGAAAAGTTAGCAAAACACCCTAACACAAGGGGACGGTTCTATTGGACACAAAGGGAGAACACAAAAACAGGTTTTGAATGGCATCATATGGTAGAACCATGTCAAATCGAAAAGTCCGGTTTTAGCCCCCAAATGATACATAATTCCTATAATCTGGTACCTGTCCAGAAAAGCATTCACCGTAAAATAAGCGGTTATTACTCAAGCAAACCTGAGTTTACAGGAGGGCTTACATTTCGAAATTGGTTAGCAGGCCAAAGCTTTGAAAAACAACATCAATTTGATCTTGATGTAATTCAAATGTTCAAGTGAGGTTAAAATAATGAGGAATTATTATGATGAATTTGTAAATTTAACTACTCAACTATGTTCCAAAGAAGATTATTCAAGTATGAAGAAAGTCAGAAAAAACAACCGAGCAATGGACAAATTGATTCTGCTGAAAAAAGAAATGCAAAAAAGTGGGTGTCAGGATATCTTGCTTGAATTACTACATCACGATCACGAGAGAGTCAGAATGTCTGCAGCAGCCACCTGCTTAGAATGGGGGGTTCACCTGTTAGAAGCAGTAAGTGTTTTGAGAACTATTATGCTTTATTCAAGTGACAGTACATATAGATTTAATGCCAAGATGATATTACAAACGCAGAGGACAGAGTAACACAAGGGTAACACAAGGGGACGGTTCTCTCGTGTTATGTGTTAAACGGCTTGTCGCACTTACTCTTTTAGGCGTGAGTGCGGTAGGGACGCTTCCATTTACAAACCCCTCAGGCACTTCGTGCCTGCTCCCCTTTGCTACGCAAAAGGGAGCCCGTTCTGCTTTCTTTTGTTGTTTTACGGCACCGGGTCGGTGCGCAAATTGGTGTGCAATTTACCACAAAATGGAGGTTTTGCGGAGCAAAACCCGTCCATAATTGTTCATTGTTCGTTGTTCATTGTTCATTAAAACAAAAGAGTGTCCCAAGGGACACTCTTTTGTTATTTTTTACCTTATTTCTTTAACTCATCCACGCGGATGGAAAAATGATTGCTGCCATCGGTCTGATTTTCATAAACGCCATCCGCCGTGGGAAGAAAATAGCCGGCAAGTCCGTAGGTGAGTTCATAGCACTCTCCCTCACCGAAGGCGGCGGCGTCAAAGCGGCTGAGTCCCACCACGCATTCCCCCGTTTGCATTTCCACGGGTAAAATTTCACTTTCTGCCTTTGCCGCTTCCTGCTCGGTCAGAAACACGTCGTTATAGGTTTTGACCAAAATGGTATCCTCGGTATATTCGCCTTTATATACCTCCAAAACACGCAAAACGTATTCGGTAACTCTGGCACTGACAACGGCGTCGTTTTTACCCTCGGGATCGGTGTGATAATCCGCGCGGCGCTCCAACACCTGCGCCTTCATCACAAGATCGGCCTGCTCCAGCCAGATCTCCTGCGTCACCATGGCCTTAATCCCGTCGACCACGATATCTTCCTCCTCCGCCGGTGCCCCGCAACCGGCAAGGCAAACCAGCAAACAAAGTATGACGACCCAACAAAGCAGTTTCTTCATTTGTTTTCCTCCTATTAAAAGGTTTTATCCGATCCACAATGCCAGCACCGTTCCATCCTTTTTGATCAAGGCCTGGGGAACGGCGGTTTCCAAATTATCGTTTTCTTGTTGCAAAGTTCCGTTGACACGCCAGCACTCGTTATTTGCATCATACGCCACCTCCAATGGGAGGCCGTCATCCTCATATAGTTTTCCAAAGTTTTCTATATAGAGATCACTATAGCACTCTGTCCACAGCGTTTTTGCTTTCTCAATCGCTTCAGCCTTCGTAGCCACCATGCCCACGTTCTTTTCATAGCGGCAATCCTCCAACTGTCGGCTGTAATCCGACAAATCAAAGGTATATATCTTGTTTTCCGCTTCCACCTTTTGTGTTTGCATCACACGCCAGCCAAAAAACAGTGCGGCGATCACAAATATTGCAACCATCACAATCCAAATTGTTTTTGCTTTCAAATCAACGCACCTCCCGAAGTTGATGTCCCTTCACATTCTTTTTTTCCATATATTCAGCACCTTGCCGCACCGGGTCGGTGCGCAAATTGGTGTGCAATTTGCCACAAAATGGAGGTTTTGCGGAGCAAAACCCGTCCATAATTGTTCATTGTTCGTTGTTCATTAAAACAAAACGACCCAATAAAGCAGTTTCTTCATTTGTTTTCCTCCTTTACTCGCAGGCAATGATCTCCTGCTCCAGACGTTGCAAACGGGCGGGCAGTTCGGAAAGTTTGAGGACGACGTTACCGGTTGTGTAAACGTCAGGATCCTTGGTGCGGGAGAGCCAGCCCTGATGGATGGACACGGGAATATAACAATTGTCAATCCCGCTGTATTCCAGTAAAAACAGATAGGGCTCCCCCACCTTCAGTTCAAAAAAGTCCACCCGAATATTTTGGGTTTTCATGGTGGCAGGGCTGTAATAATTGAGAGTTCCCACTGAGATCTCTTTTACGTCGGGCCGCAGGTCCCCCTTGTACACCTGAGTAACCCGCAAGGTGTGGGGAGTGACCCACAAATTCGACTCACCGTCCGGTTTTTCCGTGTCGTTTTTAAAGCGGTAATGTCCCGCTTTTTTCTCGGTGATCCGGCCCAACACGATGAGAGATGCCTCACGTACCAACTCATCGGTGTCGGGATAATCATAAGAAATATCAATTTCCATGCGCCCGCAACCGGTGCAGACCAGCAACACCACGCACAATATACAGAGCCATCTCTTCATTCTTCTTCCCACCTTTCACTTCTTATACGTTATAAAAAGAAAATCCTCTCACCCAAAATGCAAAAAGATGCCGAAACAACACAACAGAACCCTCCCCTCGTCTTACGGCACCGGGTCGGTGCGCAAATTGGTGTGCAATTTGCCACAAAATGGAGGTTTTGCGGAGCAAAACCCGTCCATAATTGTTCATTGTTCGTTGTTCATTGTTCATTGAACACAGAGGGACGGTTCTCTCGTGTTATGTGTTATGAACACAGAGGGACGGTTCTCTCGTGTTATGTGTTAAACGGCTTGTCGCACTTGCTCTTTTAGGCGTGAGTGCGGTAGGGACGCTTCCATTTACAAACCCCTCAGGCACTTCGTGCCTGCTCCCCTTTGCTACGCAAAAGGGAGCCCGTTCTGCTTTCTTTTGTCGTTTTACGGCACCGGGTCGGTGCGCAAATTGGTGTGCAATTTGCCACAAGATGGAGGTTTTGCAGAGCAAAACCCGTCCATAATTGTTCATTGTTCGTTGTTCATTGTTCATTAAAACAAAAAGATGCCGTATTTTGTAAAATACGGCATCTTTCCGGCTTATCTGTGGCGAAGGTATTCGCCCTCAGCCCCCTTGCGGATGTCCTCCAGGGTGGTGATGATCTGAGGAGCATCGGTGTAGGGACGACGGTTTTCGTTATAAGCCCACTTGACCGCATTTTGCACGATGCGACGGTAGTAGGGATTGAAGAAAGCCTGATTGGTTTCGTGGCCGGGCTGGAAATAAAAGATCTTGCCATAGCCACGGTGCCAGGTGGCGCCACTGCGGAACACCTCGCCAATGTCAAACCAGCCCAGGAACAGCAACTCGTCGGGGGTGGCGATGTCAAACTGCTCACCGTAGCATTCCTCCAGACCCAGCTCAAACTGCTCGGGAATACCGGCGGCGATGGGATGGGCGGGATTGATGTTGAAGATCCGCTCGTAGGTGCTGTCCACCCATTTCAGGTTGCAGGTGGTGCCGTTGAGCTTTCTGAAGATCTTGGAATGATGGCCGGAATGAAGCACGATCAGGCCCATACCGTCCAATACCCGCTGATACACACGCTCCACAGCCTCGTCCTCCACCTTGTGGTGCAGGGCGTGACCCCACCAGATCATAACGTCGGTGTCATCCAGCAAGGCCTGAGACAGGCCCTGTTCTTCCTGCCAGAGATGGGCGGTGCGGACTTCCACCTCATCCCCCAGCTCTCTGACGATGTCAGCCACCGTTTCGTGCAAGCCCTTGGGATGCACGTCAGATGCCTTTTCCTTGTAATGCTTATAGTTGGGATTTTCGTGAGAATACTCATTCCATACCGTTACTTTGATCATAATTTTTTCTCCTTATGCAATGATAATTCCTTTGATTTATTTGTTTTTCATTGTTCGCTCTTTTCGTTTTTGCTACTTCAATTATATATAAAAATACCACACTCCGCAAGGGGGTGTGGTATTTTTTATCACTTTTTAGCCGAAAAGAGTGAGCAAAAAGCCCGCCGCTACGGCCGAGCCGATCACGCCGGCCACGTTGGGGCCCATAGCGTGCATCAGCAGGAAGTTGGCAGGATTGGCCTTTTGTCCCTCCACCTGCGCCACACGGGCCGCCATGGGTACGGCGGAAACGCCGGCAGAGCCGATGAGGGGATTGACCTTACCGCCGGTGGCCCAACACATCACCTTACCCAACAGCAAGCCGCCGATGGTGGAGAAGGCGAAGGCGATCAGGCCCAGCACGATAATATAAATGGTCTGCAGACTGAGGAAGTTTTTACCCACGGTGGTGGCGCCCACGGAAATGCCCAAAAAGATGGTGACGATGTTCATCAGGGCGTTTTGCGCCGTGTCGCTGAGGCGGTCGCATACGCCGCTCTCACGGAACAGGTTGCCGAGCATCAGACAGCCCAAGAGAGGCGCCACGCTGGGCAACAGCAATACGGTGAAGATGGTAACCACGATGGGGAAAATGATCTTCTCGGTCTTGGAAACCTCACGCAGCTGCTCCATCTTGATCTCCCGTTCCTTTTTGGTGGTAATCAGGCGCATCAAAGGCGGCTGAATGAGGGGAATGAGAGCCATATAGGAATAGGCCGCAATGGCGATGGCGCCCAACAGCTCGGGAGCCAAACGACCGGTGAGGAAGATGGCGGTGGGGCCGTCGGCACCGCCGATGATGGCGATGGCAGCCGCCTGCGGGCCGGTAAAGCCCAGCACCACGGCCATAATGAGGGCGCAGTATACGCCGAACTGAGCGGCGGCGCCCAACAAAAAGCTCTTGGGATTGGAGAGCATGGGACCGAAGTCGGTCATAGCGCCCACGCCCATAAAGATCAAAGAGGGATACACGCCCGCCTTGACACCGATGTAGAGAATATCCAGAAAACCGCCGTTGGCCAAAATATGACCGTAACTGTGATAAAATTCGCTGTTTTCATCCATAAAGGCGGTCCACAGATCGGGATTGTAAATGGCGGTCTCCCCGGCGGGGGTGGGCAGATTGGTGAGCAGCATACCGAAGGCAATACCCACCAGCAACAGCGGCTCAAACTTCTTTTTAATGCCCAGATACAACAGCACGCAGGCCAGCACGATCATCACGGCGCTCTGCCAATCCAACTGCGTGATCAGCTTTGCAAAGCCGGAGCTCTCCCAAATGCCGCGAACGGATTCAATAATAATATTCATCGGATCCCTCCTATGCCAGATACAGCAGGACGGTACCGCTTTCCACCGAAGCGCCCTTGGTGGTGGCAACGCTGGTTACGGTGCCATCCTTAGGAGCCATGATCTCGTTTTCCATCTTCATAGCCTCAATCACCACCAGCACCTCACCGCTCTTAACGGTCTGACCGGCGGCCACCTTGATCTCCAGCACAGCGCCGGGCAAGGGGGAGGTGACGGCCTCACCACTGCCGGCGGGAGCCGCAGGGGCAGCAGGTGCGGCGGCGGGAGTAGCGGGAGCAACAGGGGCAACGGGGGCGGCAGGAGCGGTGGCCACACCTTGGCTCAAAACCACGGCCTGGCCCTCTTCTACCTCCACCTCAAAAACCTTATCATTTAAAGTAACCTTATATTTCATTATTCCTTGACCTCCTTGATGGAAATAAATGCAAGCTCTGCAGGATCCTTTTGCAACTCGTCGGCAACGATGGCCATAATCATGGCCGCTTCCTTCTCGCTGACGTTTTCGAGAATCAGACCGGCGGGTGCGGCGGGTGCGGCGGGTGCCGATACGTCGGCGCCGGGAGCGGCGGTGACCGCAACGGGCTGACCCACCTTTTTATCCGTGGAGCCGATCAGTTTGCTCATCACGGTGATCAGGCCCATCAGCACGATCAACACCATGAAAACCACGGTAAAGCCCACCAGAGAGATCAACAGCGTTTCCCCGATGGAGGGATGCAAATACTCTGTCATCGTCCTTCTCCTTAGTCAATTTTTTCAATACGATAGGACACCACGTTGGTCTTGCGCTCCTTACGGGTGGCCAAAAACTTCTCGGCTACCTGGGGGAAAGCGATATAGGACAGCACGTCCTCGTCACTCTCGGCCAGATCTCCGATCTCGGCCTTGATCTTGTCAAACTCGTCGGCCAGATCATCGGCGGGACGGTAATCAATGGGCTTCTCCTCACCCAATACCTTGGCCACCAGCTCCGGATTCAACTCACCGGGCGCCTTACCGTAATCGCCGTGCACGTAGGCGCGGACCTCTTTACCAATGGTCTTATACCGCTCGCCCAAGAGCACGTTCTGGGTGGCCTGTACGCCCACCATCTGGCTCATGGGAGTGACCAGCGGAGGATAGCCCAGATCCTTACGCACGGCAGGTACCTCGGCCAATACAGCCTCGTATTTATCCATGGCGTTCTGCATCTTAAGCTGGCTGACCAGATTGGACAGCATACCGCCGGGCACCTGATAGTTCAGGCAGGCGGTGTCGGTGCCCATCATCAGGGGATCCAGGGTACCGTTTTCCAGATATTCGTTACGGATGGGGGTGAAGAAGGCGTTGACCTTCTGCAATACCTCGTCGTTTACGTCCACGGTGTAACCAAGCTGACGCAGGGTGTAGACCAGCGTTTCGGTGGCGGGCTGGCTGGTACCGCCGGAGAAGCAGGAGGTGGCGGTGTCGATAACGTCGGCGCCGGCTTCCACTGCCTTCAGATAGGTCATAAAGGCAAGACCGGTGGTGGAATGGGTGTGGACCACCACGGGCAGATCCACGTTTTCCTTCAGGGCCTTGACCAGATCGTAGGCCTCCTTGGGGCCCATAATGCCGGCCATATCCTTGATACAAATGGAGGAAACGCCCATTTCCTTCATTTCCTTGGCGGTCTTAACGTAATTCTCCAGAGAGTGAACGGGAGAATTGGTATAGCAAATGGTACCGGAAGCGTGTGCGCCGGCGGCCACGCAGGCCTCCACCGCTACGCGGATGTTACGGGTATCGTTAAGGGCGTCGAAAATACGGATGATATCAATCCCGTTTTCCACGGATTTCTGCACGAATTTGCGCACTACGTCGTCGGGATAATGCTTGTAGCCCAAGAGGTTTTGACCTCTGAGCAACATCTGCAGTTTGGTATTGGGCATGGCCTTTTTAATTTTACGCAGGCGCTCCCAGGGATCTTCGTTCAAAAAGCGCAGGCAGCTGTCAAAGGTGGCGCCGCCCCAGCATTCCACCGAATAATAACCGGCCTTGTCCATCTCCTCCAGAATGGGAGCAAACTTCTCAAAAGGCAGGCGGGTGGCAATGAGAGACTGGTTGGCATCTCTCAAAACCGTTTCGGTAATTTGTACCTTACTCATAGCTTTTCTCTCTCCTTTTTGCATATATTTTCACTAAAATTAATTACTAATCAAATTTTTCCCCATTATACACTAATTATAGCCTACCTTCCAAATATTTGTCAATGAAAAACCATTTTTTCCCAAAACAAAAATTAAATATTAATAAAGTGTGAACAAATTTGTCAAAAACGGTAGATTTCTGTCAGGATATATGGTATACTGATATAAATGTTGCTTTGTCAACGTCCATTCTACGCTTTGGAGGTATCCCCCAATGCCCGATTTTGCCAAAAAGGAAGGCCGCCGCATCCGCGGTATTGAGCCCATGCAGGGTGTGGAGCCCTTTATTATGCCCACCCGTAACGGCGCCAGCAACTGGATCCGCGACACCATTCAGACCGAACGCATCGACGAATATATCAACGCCAAAAAGGCGCAGGGCCTGAAAAACTTTAACTTTATGCACGTCATCATCGCCGCCTACGTGCGGGTGGTGGCCAAGCGTCCCGCCCTCAACCGCTTTGTGCGGGGCCAGCGCATTTATGCCCGTAACGGCATTGAGATCTGCATCACCATTAAAAAGGAAATGAAACTGGAATCCCCCGACACCTGCGTCAAGATTCCCCTGACCCCCGAATGCACCGCCGAGGACGTATACTACGCCTTTGAAAAGGTAATCAACAACTACCGTAACGAGCCCAAAAGCAGTTTTGACAGCGTGGCCAAGGTGCTCAACTATATCCCCGCCCTGTTGCTCCGCTTTGTGGTGGGCCTGCTGAAGGGAATGGACTACTTCGGGCTTCTGCCCCGGTTTCTGACCAAGCTGTCCCCCTTCCACGGCAGTTTGTTCATCACCTCCATGGGCTCTCTGGGCATCCCCGTTATCTACCATCATCTCTACGATTTCGGCAACCTGCCCCTCTTCATAGCCTTCGGCTCCAAATACAAAAAACTGCAACTGGAAAAGGACGGCAGTGTGCGGGAGGTACCCTGCATCGACTTTACCCTGGTGATGGATGAGCGCATCTGCGACGGCTATTATTACGCCAGCGCTCTCAAGCAGATCCGCATCCTGCTCAACCACCCCGAACGGCTGGACCAGCCGCCGGAGAAGGTCGTGCCTGATATTAAATAGCAAAAAAAGGTGTTTGTCCTATGATAGGACAAACACCTTTTTTATTAATGAACAATGAACAATGAACAATTATGGTAGCCTTTTGGCTTTCGCCAAAAGCCATTCAAATCAGCAACGATTGAGCCGGCGAAGGTGGCGAAATCTCTTCATTCTGCTTTTTGTGCCGACGGCGTAAAAAGCAGAACTTCACTTCCCGTCGGAGGGGAATATCCCCTCGCTCTCACCCCAACATTTGTAAAAATTGTAAACATTCCGCCGCTGTTATTGAAAAACGTCGCTTTTTATAATATAATGAATGTGTATCGGCCCTTTTATGCAACGTTTTTTGAGGTGAAATATGAAAAAATATACGAAAATATTATCCCTATTACTGTGTGCGGTGTTGCTTCTTTCCCTGTTGCCGGCGGCCAGCGCGGCAGAGGCGGAGATCAAGCTGACCTCGGTAACCGTCAGCGGTTTTGAAATCCCCGATTTTTCGCCGGACACCACCTATTACCTTTGCTATCCCCCGGATTTTAATGATATCAAATTCACCGGCATCAAGACCAACGTGGCCTCCACCTACACCATTTCGGTGGAGCGGTACTGTGACTGTGACGTCAGAGTAACCTATAATAAGGACGAGGTGCTGAAGCTGGGCTATGGCCGGGCAAGGGTCACCCTGACCGTCACCTCCAAGGCAGACGCCAACAACAAAAAGAGTTATCTCTTCGCCCTCACCGACCCCCATCAGGAGAACTATCGGTACCGCCATTTCCGCAACAATCCCACCACCGTGTACGAAACGGCAAGTGAGGCCAAGCCCCTGGCCACCCTAAGACTGGGTACCACCTTTTCTTCCATGCCCCTGTGCATCGGTACCTCCGGCAATTATACCAAGATCGTCATCCCCCCCTCCAGCACCGCTCATCACGGCAAGATCGGCTGGGTAAAAACGGCGGATCTGGTGGAGGAATACCCCATCATCACCCCGCCCCAGAGCTATGACGTGATGCTGAAGGCCCTGAAGAAGGCCCATCCCAACTGGAACTTTGAATACCGCTATATGAACGTATCTATGGAGGATTACATCAATACGGTAGCAAAGCAAACGATCGCCAACACCTCCGGCACCGGCACCGATAAGACCCAGATCGCCAACTTTATGAATCCCCAGAACTTCTTTAACGAGAAAAACATCTTTATGTTTCTGGATCTGAGCGATTATACCGCCGGCGACTATACCACGGCGGGTGTGCAGGACCTCTGGGTTTCCAAGAGCAACGCCGTCTGCACCGAGGCCCAGGCCACCAAGTACCTTCTGGATGCGGCCAAAAGTCTGCGGATGAACGGTTATTTTATCGCTTCCCGCGCCGCCATTGAATCGGGCTACGGCACCAGCAATCTCTCCAAGGGCAAGCCGGGCAGTGACGGCAAGCTGTATTACAATTTCTACGGCATCGGCGCCTATGACAGCAACCCCTCCAACGGCACCACCTACGCCCAGGGACGGGGCTGGGACACCCCCTATCGCTCTATCGTAGAAGGCGCCAACTGGATCAACGATCAATACGTTCAGCGGGGACAGAATACTCCCTATTTTTTCCGTTTTTATCCCTACGACAATGACCACATTTATATGAGCGATCTGTCCGCCCCCCGCACGGAAAGCGTAAAGCTCTACGAAGCCTATAAGGCGGCGGGCAAGTTGGACAGCAAACTGACCTTTATCATCCCCGTATACGCCGGTCTGTCCTATACCGACGTGTATCAGAAGGACTGGTTTTACGAGGACGTTAACCGCGCCACCGAGTACGGTCTGTTTGCCGGTATGAAGGACGGCTCCTTCCAGCCCAATCAACAGCTCACCCGCGCCCAGATGGTGTCGGTGCTGGCCCGTATGACGGGCGAGGATTTTTCCGGCAACACCATCAGCAAATTTACCGACGTCCCCCGCAAAGCCTGGTATCATTCCGCCGTGGCCTGGGGCTATCACAACGGCGTGGTGGCCGGTGTGAGCGACACCTCCTTTGCCCCCGAACAGGCCATCACCCGACAGGAGCTGTGCACCATGCTGGTGCGCTTTGCCGAGCATTATAACGTGAAGATGCCAAAGGCGGAGCTCACCTTTACCGACACTGCCGACATCGCCTCCTGGGCCAAGGAAGGTGTGGCGGCCTGCGTGGGAGGTCAGTTGGTTGCCGGTATGCCCGGCGGCGCCTTTTGCCCCAAGCAAAACGCCACCCGCGCCCAAGCCGCCCGCATTCTCTCCCTGTTTTATGAAGCATACTTTTTCTTGGGTGTATAAAAATTTAAACCAAGGCCGGCTCTGCCGGCCTCAGACTGTCAAAAAAGTCGTTTCATCACAGTGAAAAGAGAATCAAAAGAAAAAATGGTTTGTGGAGTCATAATAAACACAAGTCGTTTTTAATAATGGAAAGTCATCAAAGCAATTCCTTCTTTCCCTTGCGTTGCAAG
>JAZQJG010000051.1:0-9711 GCA_045541535.1 Eubacteriales bacterium | reverse complement strand
CGGCAAAATTCTGCGACCTGAAAGCGCAGAATTTTAAGAGATTTTTGGTGCAGAGGAGGAGGCAAGGCTGACGCCTGCCGACGACGATAATCCAAAAAGCACCGAAATTATGCACTTTCAGGCGTGTTCGGATGCTCCTCCGCTGCTTAACCTCATTATAATAAACAAGCCATAGTTTGTCAACTTGTGTCAAACTATGGCTTGTTTGTCTGTCAAGGAAAAAAGGACAAAAGGCGTCGTAACTTATCCTTTTGTGTCTATGGGCTACAAAAAAGATATTTTCTACAATGCACTCATGGGGTTTGAACTCTCGCGCCTCTGTCTTTTGTTTCAAGGAAAGCAAGATATTGTTTATACTTCTTGAGCATCAGATTTTTAGCGTACTGCTCCATATATTCGTAATCAGGAGCGCCGCCATCGGTAATAGGAAGCATAATTCTCAAGTTCTGCAATCGTTCCGTACCCAGTTTGCGGCTATAACTAAACGCTTTGTTCTGCATTCCGATTACCTGAGTAATAAATAGATTGACGAATTCTGAATGTGAATGTTTTAGCTTCAGCCTGCGACAATCATTTCCGTACAGAGCAGAGTATTTATGATAAAATGCTTTGCCTACACTTGCACCATTGCGTACTACCGAAATAGATTCCTCGGCTCTGGAATCGTTCTCGTTGCCAACAAAATAGCCAACGCCATTATTAGTTCCCACAGCTGTAACAAGCGGTGTCTTTCCATTGATGCGTTCTTGAGCATAGATGTCGTGACCTGAATACACATCCGCAATATCTTTAATAATGAATGTTTGCCAGCCCTTTTCGTTCAACGAAGGTACTGTAATAGGATTTCCTATCGCGGAGATGCGTTTTTTAGCATACAGACAATATCTATCCCGCAGATCATTACTCTTACGTTCAACATAATCTGCCATATACTGATAATCCGGGCTGTGATCGTGATAAGTAGGCAACTGTATAATTTCTCTTTTTATGCTCTCCTTGCTTCCCATATGTCCATATGTATATTTTGAACACGTTTGAGAAATCATGTTTGAAACAAATTGCCCGCTTAAAAGCTCATTTTGAGGACTGCGTAATAGTAACACAGAAGATCCTGCACCGCCACGACCCAAAAAGTCAAATGTCTGGTAAAACGCGCTTCCATCAACAGGACTGACTGTAATACAATTTCGTTTATCAAGTGTCTCGTTATCCTTTGGGCGGCAGCATTTTAACACACCGTTGTTTACTGCACCAGACGCTACGAAGGGAACATCTCCCTGTTCATAATTGTCTTTATTGCGAGCAATTGGTCGTTCAACCGTGAAGATGTCTCCAATATGGAATTGTTCCCAATTTAATTCTTCAAGACTTTTCATCTGATTCACCGCCTTGACCGAACAAGTATTCTCTGTTTTGCATAATCATTGAAAACTCAAATGTTAGATAATCGCCAATAGTTTTTTCAAAATCCTCATCCGAAGGGATCTCATCGTTAAAATAGAAGAACGAATGTAACCATTCATCTTCAGCTGTTACTGTGGATTCAACACAAAAATTCGAGGCTGCCTCAGTTCGCCCAAACCACACATCCAGTAAATGCTGACGTTTATCTTTAGCTGAATCGCCTTCGACAAGTCCAACATGCGCACGCACTTCATACCCATCATTTCGGAAATCAATAAATTTACAAATCTTATCATCAGGATGCGCTTCATGTGCTGTAAAGACTGCAATGACAGGATTAGTACCTACTCCATAGAATGTAGCGGTATTACAAGTAATAACACCTTCCAGTGTATGATGCCTGAGAATATTTGACTTAAAAGCCTGCTCATCTTTTGTTTTACCAGTCATTGAAGACTGTGGAACAATTACTGCGGCCTTTGATCCTTTGGTTAAGGAATCGAGTAAATGCTCCACAAAAGACAATTCATACTGCGACGGATCAGCTTTTGTTCCCTGGGAATAGGGCGGATTCATCATACCAACAGTTGCGCCTTTGAGCTGCACCTGAGCAGGATTCTGTCTGAGAAAATCTTCACACTTGATGTTGCTGTTGCCGTCTTCACGGAGAATCATATTGGTTGCAGCAATGGCAAACATATTGCTTTGTAGTTCAAATCCGTGCAACTGCTTCTTTTTGATGTTTTTTCGCTTGTTCTGATCAGCACCTGCCTTTTCAAGCATATGGTGCATGGCTGCAACAAGGAAGCCAGCAGTACCACAGCAAGGGTCAAGGACAATATCTGTAGCCTGAATATCCAGAAGATCACAGAATAGATCGCAGATATGACGAGGAGTGAGAACAATTCCTAACGTTTGGCCATCGCCACCGGAGTAGCTCATAAATTCGCCATAAAATCTTCCGATAAAATCCTCGCTGGAGCTACGGTACTTAATGTTGTCAAAGACATTTTTCTTCAAGAACTCAGTGTAGAATTTCAGCGGGGTTTTACCCAGCTTGACATCAATCTCGTTCAAGCGAGCACTTGTGCGGATGATAGAAAATTCACTCATTAGCTTGTCACGCTTTGCATCAGGACCAACATTGGATGCTTTTAGGCGGCGCTGAATAGCATCATAAATTAACTGACCGTCCGTGGTTGTTTCATCACCAAGCAAATCACTGGGTTTAAAGAATTTATCATCCAATGCCAACAAAATGCCGGAAACGACTAATGGTTTATCCTGATCCTTAAGAGAGCCGTAGGTGCGAAGGTATTCGTGTAGTTCCGCTGCATCCTTCAAAATCTCTTCGGTAGTCTTTTCAACATCGGTCTTTTCATCCAAAACGTAACGAGTATAATATTCGTCAATATTTGCATCAGTGAATGATGTAAAGGATTCAATATCAGGGAGCTGTTTATACCCATCCCTGTCATCTACATACAACGGTGTGATTTTATGATGTTTTTCATCGCCAGAAACGCCGATTGAAAAAACTTTGTGAAAAGTACTGTTTTGAGCAATGTGCTTAGCATAAAAATATGCTCCATTGACAGCATAGTCAGCGATATCCTTCTGATCAACAGACAAAATCCCTGTATCAGTCAGTTTTTGATGTTTGGAAAGATCTGCTTTGTCCTCAATTACGATTACGAAATCTTTGACAACGGCGACATATTCAGGATATCCAGCGTTACCGGTGCCCCTTTTTGATGCACTTTGTAACGCTTCATTGAGTTCTTTAACATTGCTCCCCTGTGCATCATATTCTATTTTGCAATCATCAAGTTGCTTTGCAACCCACAAATCTGTTTTGATTTCTTTTTTAGCCATTATCTTTTCCCTCCAAGTCATTTGTCAGTATCTCTGTTAAATACTGATTGACGCTATAACCACGTTCGTCCTTCTTTTTCTTTTGCACTTCGTCCATCATTCGGTTGTAAATTTCCGGTGGTAGGCGCAGAGGGATCATTATTTTTTCATATGTCGGGATGTTCGTTTTGTTCACAATCCCACCTCCATTTTGATATCATAATATCTTGATATAATGATATCAAATATTAGAAGGAAAGTCAATAATTTTCAAAAAGAAAAAGGAGCATAGGTAGTTCTATGCTCCTTAAATATGACGACTTTGTGAGAGTTCGAGTCTGTGTTGAGAAAAATATCTTTTTTGTACATGCAAACCGAAAAGTAAAATTTCACCCATAAAAACAGAAAAAACCCTGATAAAATCAGAGTTTTTCTGTGGCTATATCTTTTTTGTAGCCCTTTGATGCTTAAGCAGTGGAGGAGCATCCGAACACGCCTGAAAGTGCATAATTTCGGTGCTTTTTGGATTATCGTCGTCGGCAGGCGTTATGCTGACAGCATAAGACTTTTGGTAAAAAGTAGGTTATCTTTAATAAAAAAGGAGGGATCCCCTATGGAAAAAATCACCCAAAAGCTCTTTGGCGACTATCTTTCCGAAACCAACGTGGCCGCCTTACCCGAATACGCCACTCTGGCCAAAGCGGCCCTGGGGCAGGAAAAGCAACTGCGCGATCAGTTGGATGAAACGCAGACCAAATGCTTTGAGGAATTGTTGGAGCTGACCTCCCAGATCCATTTTCTGGAGGTAAAGGACGCCTTCTTTTACGCCTGTAAGCTGGGGGCGGGGCTTTCCAAGGAGCTCACTTAAGCTCCTGCTCCAACTTTGCATATTCCGGCGTATCGAAAAATTCCATAATGGAAATATCCAGCCCGTCGCAGATCTTCTTTAAGGTCACGATGCCGGGGTTTTTGCTCTCCCCGTTCAAAATGCTTTTGATAGTGGACTGAGAAATACCGCACATATAGCTGAGAGCATTGGGCGTGATCTTCCGCTGGCGACACAGCTCGTAGATCCGCTCCACCGTAAACTGACAAATACCCATTTTCATCACCTTTCAACCATAGTATTTCTATAAAAAGATGATATATCACTACAAATCAAAATGTTAGTTATTTATCACTAATTTTTTATTGACTTATCGGGATAGCGGTTGTATAATTAGTGATATATAACTAACTTTTTTCAAGGAAGCTCCGGAGGAATCAGGATGCCTAAAATTGCTGACGTAATCAAATACGAGGGTGACAACACCACCTTTATCTGGAAGCACCCTTGCGAGGACTTTAACAGCCTGACCCAGTTGATCGTTCACGAAAGTCAGGAGGCCGTCTTCTTTATGAACGGTCAGGCGCTGGACTTGTTCGGCGCCGGTCGCTATACCCTGGAGACCCAGAACATTCCTCTGGTGGGCAAGGCCCTCAATCGCACCACGGGAGATCAGTCCCCCTTCCACTGCGAGGTTTATTTTATCAACAAAACCGAGCAGATGGCCATCAAATGGGGCACCGATTCCAGAGTGCAGTACATTGAGCCCACCTACGGTTTTCCCATTTCCATCGGCGCTTCGGGCGAGATGAGCCTGCGGGCCGAGGACAGCCGAAAGCTGCTGCTAAAATTGGTGGGCACCGAGGAAAAGCTGGGGCAGGGCCGCCTGCTGAGCTATTTCAGAGGGATCCTCTTAACACGGATCAAAACCTACATTGCCCGTGTGATGCGGGAAGAAAAACTGAACATCTTTGAAATTGAGCAACATCTGGAGCGCTTTTCCGAGATCATCAAGGGATTGCTGGTGAGTGATTTTGCCGAGTACGGCGTGGCGCTGGAGCGTTTTTTCGTTTCCACCGTCATCCGTCCCGAGGGCGAGCGCCAATATGAAAAATTCAAGGAACTGCATTTCCGTCAATACGCCGACATTGCCGAGGCAAAGCTACGCCAGCAGGTGGATATCATTGAGGCGGAAACCGAGGCCAAGCGTACCCTGATTGAGTCCAAGGCTCTGGCAGAAAAGCGCCGCACCGAGGGCTATACCTACGGGCAGGAGCGTGGCTTTGACGTGGCCGAGCAGGTCGCCCAAAACGAAGCCGTGGGCGAATTTACCAATATGGGCGTCGGGCTGGGCACCATGGCCGGTGTGGGCGGCGCCGTAGGCGGTATGGTAGGCGGTGTGATGCAGGACGCCATGGGCACGGTAACGGCCGAGAGTCCCACCCCCGCCGCCTTTTGCGAGCAATGCGGCACACCTCTTTCCACGGGCGCGCGGTTTTGTGACAACTGCGGCGCCTCCATCGCCCAAAACAGTTGCGCCGCCTGCGGCCACGTCTTTGAGCGCCCGGGCAAATTCTGCCCCAAATGCGGCGCCAAACGGGAGGGATAAACCGTGAAAAAGACCTTTTCATCCTACGTCCTTTGCTGGGGCATCTGCTTTGCCCTGTTTCAACTCATCGCTTTTATCGCCCCCAACGAATTTGGGACCAATTTTTGGATCGGCTGGCTCTTTATTTCCGCCGCCTTTTGCGGGCAATTATATTGCGCCCGCCTGACCTTTCAGGCGCAAAACGCCCAAAAGCTGTTTTATTCCCTGCCCCTGACCACCGTCAGCTTGCTGGGATTGGGAGCCATGCTCCTGTTGGGCGGCTTGACCATGGCCGTATCCGCCATTCCCTATTGGATCGGCGTCATTCTGTGCGCCGCCGTCCTTGCCGTAACCGCCGTGGCCCTGATCGGCACCGGAGAGGCGGCAAAGGCGGTGGAAACACGGGACAGGCAGGTGCAAGAAAACACCGTATTTATCAGACTGCTGACCTCCGACGCCAAAGCGCTGACGGAACGGATTTCCGATCCGGCCCAACGCCTGTCAGCCCAAAAGGTATACGAGGCGTTGCGGTACAGCGATCCCGTCAGCAGTGACGCTCTGGCCCCCTATGAAACCCAGATCAACCTGAAATTTAAAGAATTTGAAGGAGCGGCTCTGGCCGGAGAAGAACGGGCAGAAAATCTGGCTCGGGAGCTGTTGCTGTTGATCAAAGACCGCAACGACAAATGCAAACTATTAAAACAATAAAGGGGATTTTGCCTTTATGCCTTCTCTGCAATGCAAAAATTGTGGCGGCAACGTCACCTTTGACCAAGCCACGGGGCAACTGATCTGTGATTCCTGCGGTTCTGCCGCCAACCTATCGGCCCCCGTGGACGAAGGATTTTACGAGGGAGACTCGTCCCATTTCAAAACCTACAAAAGGGCGCTGGAGATGATGAACGCCGCCACCTCCGAGGGCGGATATACGGCCGCCGCCCGCCTCTTTGAAGAGATTCCCGACGTGTTAAACGCCGGGGCGCTGGCCGAAGAATGTCACGGACGGGCCCAAATGTTGCAAAAAGAATCCCGCTATCAGAGCGCTTTGGCCTATCTGCAAAGTGAGGAGCCGGAGCAACTGGAACGGGCCGCCTCCATTTTGGAGCGTTTGGGTGACTATAAGGATTGCGAAAGCAAGCGAACCGAATGTGAGGAAAAACTGACCCGTGCCCGAGGCAATCACGCCAGACGGCAAGCCGCCGAAGAGCGGCGTGGGCGGGCAAAAAAGCGGCGACGATTGGCCGTGCTGGGACTGGTGGCAGGATTGATCGTGTTGGTATCCCTACTGCTCTATTCCCCTCAAAACATCAAAATTAAGATCTCCCCCGCCGCCGAAAATCATATCACCCAAAAATACGGCGACTACGTTTTCACCTATGACCTCAAGGTGAAAAACAAAGGTCTGCTGGACGTAAGCCAAATCGAGGGCAACGTGATCTTTGAAACCAAAGGCGGCGAGGTGTTGGTGGACACCCGATTGGATATCTACAAATTCAACGCCGCCGTGGTGCGGGCGGGCAAAAGCGCCACCTTCCAATGGACCCTTACCACCGACAATTCCGCATTACTGCAAACTGATTTTGAGGATCTGAAAATCAAGATCAAAATTACCAAATTGGTCTTCACCGACGGAACGGTGAAAAATTACTGACGGTCAGCGGTGAGAGACAGACCTCTCACTTAAGATAAATAAACAAAACAAAGGAGAACAAAACAATGTCTGACAAGAAAAAGCAAGCAGGAAACTTTATCAAGCACTTTCTGCTGGATCCCATCAAAACGCCCTCGGAAGCAAGCGCCCGTATCAAAGAGCTGATCCCCTATCTCGCCATCAGCTTCGGCGGTGTGGTCGTATTCATCCTGCTGGGCAACCTCATCGAGCCCGTCAAGATAGTCTTTGATATCATCGGTTATCTCTGTATGGCTTGCGTATTTTTCTTCGGCTGGTGCGCCTTCCGTGCCTTTCAGCTTAAAAAGAAGCTGGGAAATCTGGAATGCTCCAACTGCAAGAACATCATCAAGTACGACAACAACGTAAGCTACAAGATCAATCTGCAAAAGTTCAACATCACCCAGCACAAGACCCAGAATTCCAAAGCCGGTATGGATATCTACGTCAGCGGCTTTGAGCAGGTCGGTATGACCATCACCTGCAAATGTCAGGAATGCGGCACCGAAAAGACCTTCAATCATATTTTTAACCCCATCAAAGTAGAAGGCAAAAAGAAAATCGGCGTATCCGCTTTGAACGCCGATCTCCTGTTGCAGGATATGGAAAAGACCATGATGGCCCACTATCAGACCCGCTTTGCCAACGCTCCCTCCGATTACAAAATCAAGAAAAACGTAACCGTTGATCAGGCAGTCAAGGAATACTTCTGTGACGACGGCACCGCCTCCAAGATGGGTAGCACCACCGTTACCGCCACCAAGGAATAAGTTCACAAGGAGCAGAAAAAATGGCCAAATATTCTTTTTCAGAGGATTGGTACAATTCGCCGGCGGGAAAGGAGACCCTGCACGGGCTGACCGCCACGGCAGAGCTTACCGACTTTTTTTATGAATATCTTCTGGCCCTGCGGGGGCAAAAGGAAACCGTAGGAAACGAGGATCTGTACAAAATGGCCTTCATTATGGCCGATTCCATGTCGGAGACCGAGGACCGCGAGAGCCTGCTCTCCCCCAAGACCAATCCCTTTGCCGCCTATATCAAGACCCTGACCCGAACCGTCGGCGGCAAACATTTGTGCTATGAGCTGTTGCTCATTATGACGGGGGCCGTGGATTCCTTTGACTGCGAGGCCGAGCTGTATTCTACGAAAAAGCACGGTTTTTCCGACAGCGATTACGAAGTGATCGCCCTGGAAAAGGACGTGGATCTGCACACCCTGTTTACCACGGATTATACCGGTAAAAAGGAACTGCGGCAGACCTTGGCCCAGATCGTATGGATCATCGGCGGCGAAGAATTTTTGCAGATTTTGAAGTAAGGGGGGACGCAACGTGAAAGATAACGTAAATGACGTAATCAAGGAGCTGGATCGGATCAATGCACTGTGTCAGCGGAGCTTGTCGCTGTACAACGGCCTGCGTAACGTGGAGCCCGAGCTTGAAAGAGGGCTTGCCGAACTGCGGTATCAATACGCCCCCAACCTGCCCGTCCCGCCCGAAACCTTCCGTCTGATTACCCCCGAGCCCCCTGCCGAGGTACAGTCCAAATTCAAACTGATCCGCAAGGTGGTGGGCATTGCATTGGCGGCGGTAGCCGTCATCACCCTGTTGGGCTCTCTGGGCGGTGAAGTGCCCCAGATCGGCGCCCTGTTGCCGGTGGTAGGCATTGCCTATCTGATCATCCACTCCAAGTATTCCGCTGATTTAAACGCTCACAAAAACGCCGTGAAAAAGAGAGAGGACTTTTTGGCCGCTCTGTCCGGCGCCTACGAGGGTGAAAAGCTGGCCTTTGCGGCGTTGTTGGACGACTATTACGCCGACACGCAGTTGTTGCGTCACAAGCAAGAAGAGCTTGCGGCAGAATCAGCAGCCGGCCAACAGCGTTTGGAACAACAATACGAAGAGGTAAATCAAGAGCTAGAGCAGGTCACCTTGCTGGCCTCGGAGCATCACGATATTGCCGGCGAGATCGCCGATTGCCTGCGAAACGGGCGGGCCGACACCTTTAAGGAAGCCCTGAATCTTGCCATCGCCGAAGAAAGAGAACGGCGGTTCCGTGAACAACAGCGCAGAGAGCTGGAGCATCAAACGGAAATAATGGCCAGACAGGCAGCAGAGGAACGCCTCCACAACCAACGTATGGAGCAGGAATCCGCCGCCCGCTCCCAATTGGCCAAAGACCAATTGGCTGAAACCAAGCGGCAAAACGCTCAGCTGGAGCAGTTGCTGAAAAACCAAAAGAAATAACTCCCGTCTGCAGGAGTATAAAAACGGTCCGTTGTGAATACAACGGACCGTTTTATTACCAAATAAAGGGTAAAATACGGTATTTGACCTTTTGCTTATACTCGGAGTATCCTGCAAGGTT
>JAZQJG010000050.1:0-33437 GCA_045541535.1 Eubacteriales bacterium | reverse complement strand
GATGCCGCGCTCGGTGCCGGCCAGCTTGGAGGTGAAGCCGGACAAGAAGTAGTACTGGGTCTGCTCGGGAGTCAGGATAGAGACGGGAGGCAGAACGCCGAAAGCGTCGGCAGACAGGAAGATGACGTTCTTGGCGTCGGGGCCGGCAGACACGGGACGAACGATCTTCTCGATGTGATCGATGGGATAGGACACACGGGTGTTCTCGGTGACGGACTTATCAGCGAAGTCGCACTTGCCGTTTTCGTCCACAGTAACGTTCTCCAACAGAGCGTTTCTCTTGATGGCGTTGTAGATGTCGGGCTCGGACTCTTTGTCCAGGTTGATAACCTTAGCATAGCAGCCGCCTTCAAAGTTGAACACGCCGTTGTCGTCCCAGCCGTGCTCGTCGTCACCGATGAGCAATCTCTTGGGATCGGTGGACAGAGTGGTCTTACCGGTGCCGGACAGACCGAAGAAGAGAGCGGTGTTCTCACCGTTCATATCGGTGTTGGCGGAGCAGTGCATAGCGGCAATACCCTTCAGAGGCAGGTAGTAGTTCATCATGGAGAAGATACCCTTCTTCATTTCGCCGCCGTACCAGGTGTTGAGGATCACCTGCTCACGGGAGGAGATGTTGAAGGCGGAGCAGGTGGCGGAGTTCAGGCCCAGCTCTGCATAGTTTTCAATCTCAGCCTTGGAAGCGTTGTAGCATACGAAATCAGGCTCGTAGGTCTCCAGCTCCTCGGCGGAGGGAATGATGAACATATTCTTTACGAAGTGAGCCTGCCAGGCTACTTCCATAATGAAGCGAACGCACATACGAGTGTCGGGGTTGGCGCCGCAGTAGGTATCTACCACGTACAGCTTCTTACCGGACAACTGCTTGATGGCCAGATCCTTCACAACGTCCCAGGTCTCTTCACTCATGGGGTGGTTATCGTTTTTGAACTCGTCGCTGGTCCACCATACGGTGTCCTTGGAGTTGGCGTCCATAACGATGTATTTATCTTTGGGGGAACGGCCGGTGGAGATACCGGTCATAACGTTAACGGCACCCAGCTCGGTGAGCTGACCCTTCTCAAAGCCCTCCAGGGCGGGGTCCATCTCAGCCTCAAACAGTTCCTCATAAGAGGGATTGTACACGATCTCGGTCGCGCCGGTAATACCGTACTTTTCCAGATTCAATTTGCTCATTGGATCATAGTCCTCCTTCAAAAAAATTCAAATTTTCACCTATACTTGTATTATATCTTGTTTTTTGCAAAAAATCAACCGCAAATCCTTGTCCGTCAACATTTTTGTTACTCTTGACAGTTTCAGTGCGAAAACGGAAAATTTTTGTTCAAAATTCATAGATTACAGCGGCAGAGCCTTACCGTTGTGGGCGGAGGTATCGTCAAAAATGTCCTTGGCCAGCGAGAAAATGCCCAATCCTGCAAATACCAGACCCAGCAAAATTTCTTTGAAGACGATGCCCTGTACCTCGGCATTTTCCGTGGTGAGCTGGATCACTGCCTGCACGGCCTCGCCCAGACCCAGACCGATCTCGGGATCGGCCATCAGGGAAATGACCAATGCGGCAAATTCCGCTACCAAAACGCCCAGCACGGTGGCAAGGATTACTACGACGCCCTTGGCCTTGCAGGTTTTGCCCTTCAAGATCTCATAGCCCTTTTTGGCGGCCAGACCGATCAAAAAGCCCAGCCAACCCACAAACCAGCCGAAATAATAGGCAATTGCCCACGGAATACAGCCCACGATGCCACCCAACAGCGCACCCACGGTACCGGTGAGCAGACTGCCCTCCCGTTGTACCTCCTGCTGTTGCTCTGCCAATTGTTCGTTGTGACGCTCCACGCAGGGGGCGTGCATCTGGCAGGCGGCGCCGTTGATCTGCACCAAGCTGCCGTTCTCGGCAATGGGTTGCCCGC
The DNA here is from genome assembly GCA_045541535.1 of Eubacteriales bacterium. GTDB lineage: Bacteria > Bacillota > Clostridia > Oscillospirales > QAKW01 > Firm-08. The sequence goes on along the minus strand of JAZQJG010000050.1, from coordinate 31,524 downwards.
AATGGGCGCAATAGCCTGTGCCCAATGCCTGCAGTTCCGTCAGCTTTTGCAACAGTTGCTCCAAAAACCCATCCAACTGCTCCAGATCCTTGCGACCGGCGGCGAAAAATACGCCGATCATCTTGGCTTTCACCTCATAGGCGGTGATGCCGATGCCCTGATTTTTCTGCATCAGCACAAAGCGCTCCACCTCGGCCAACGCTTCCTCATTGACGGTCTGCGCGGCCACGTAGAGCAATTTGCCCTTGGAGTTCTCCGACAGGGTCAGCATATACCCCTTATAAGCGCCGAAATATTTGTTTTTCTTTTTCATCAGACCTTTGGTCAACGCATACGCTTGCAATTTACTCATTTTGTTTCTCCTTATTTTTGAATAATTTCCATTAAAACCGCCACCATCTTTTCCATAGAGGGAACGGGAATGAACTCGTGAATGCCGTGGAAATTGGCGCCGCCGGTGGACAGATTGGGACAGGGCAAGCCCTCAAAGGACAGCCGGGCCCCATCGGTACCGCCACGGATGGCGCAGACCAGGGGGGTTACGCCGCAGGCACGCATCGCCTCCTCGGCGCGGTGGATGATGTGCATATGAGGCTCGATCTTCTCCCGCATATTGTAATAGCTGTCCTGCAGCTCCAACTCCACCGTGCCCTCGCCCCAACGGGTGTTGAGATAGTCCACCAACTGACACACGAAGGTCTTGCGCGCCTCAAACTTTTCCCGATCGTGATCACGGATGATCATATGCATCCGAGCCTCGCTCTCGTCCCCCTGCAGATCGCACACGTGGTAAAAGCCCTCGTACCCTTCGGTATGGGCAGGGGTTTCGGCGGGCGGGAACAGGCCGATCAGTTCGCTCATCATCAGCGCCGCATTCTTCATTTTGTTTTTAGCGGAGCCGGGATGAATGTTGAGACCGTGGATGATGAAATCGGCGGAAGCACCGTTAAAGTTTTCGTATTCGATCTCCCCCAACTCGCCGCCGTCCACGGTGTAGGCAAAGTCGGCCCCAAACCCAGCAATATCAAAGTGATCGGCGCCACTGCCGATCTCCTCGTCGGGGGTAAAGCCGATGGCGATCCGTCCGTGGGGAATCTCGGGATGGGCCAACAATTGCTCGGCCACCGTAAGGATCTCCGCCACGCCTGCCTTATCGTCGGCCCCCAGCAAGGTGGTGCCGTCGGTCACGATCAGATCCTGCCCCACGTATCTGGTCAAAAAGGGATAGGAGGCAAGGGAAATCCGCTGGGTATCGCTCAGCACCACGTCCCCGCCCTCATAGTGGTGGATGCGGGGATGAATATCCTTACCGCTGACCGCCGGCGAGGTGTCCATATGGGCGATCAGGCCGATGGTGGGCCGATCCTCACAGCCGGGCGTGGCGGGGAGCCAGCCGTAGACGTAGCCCAGCTCGTCCATATGGACGTTTTCCAGCCCCATATCACGCATTTCTTCGGCAAGCGCCGCCCCCAGCACCTTTTGACAAGGGGTGGAGGGCACCGTGTCGGAATGCTCATCCGAGGTGGTTTCAAAGGATACGTATTTCAAAAATCTTTCGGTTACGGTCATGGTGTGTGTCTCCTTTTATAGTTTCGTTTTTAAGGGGGGTTTATCTACAAACCCCTCCACCGCAAGCGGTCCCCCTCCCCTTTGCTTCGCAAAAGGGAGGTCATTCTGCTTTCTTTTTCTGTTTTTCCGCACGGGGTCTAAATGTATTTATGGTTTCTTCTATATGCCGACAAATGTCGTCAAAATCACGCTGTATGTCTTCATTGGAAATACGTAAAACATACAGTCCGCAACGATTCGGCTCCTCCGCAAGCGGTCCCCCTCCCCTTTGCTTCGCAAAAGGGAGGTCATTCTGCTTTCTTTTTCTGTTTTTCCGCACGGGGTCTAAACGTATTTATAGTTTCTTCTATATGCCGGCAAATGCCGTCAAAATCACGTTGTATGTCTTCATTGGAAATACGTAAAACATACAGTCCGCAACGATTCAGCTCCTCCGTACGGATTTGATCTTGTTGTACCCCTTTTTCGGTAAAATGCTGATCTCCATCCACTTCAATCACCAGTTTGATTTTGGCACAATAAAAATCCACAATATACCTGCCAATTACCTTTTGGCGGCGGAATTTAAAGGGATGATATCTCAAGAAATCATACCACAATTTTCGTTCTTCAGGGGTCATTCGCTTTCGCAACGTTCTGGCGTTTGCATATAAAAAAAGATTCTTTTTACTCATAAGCTCACCTTTTTTTCATTATAACACATAGAAATCAATAAATCCACACCTCTCTAAATTCTTGTGCCGTAAAATAATAAAAGAAAGCAGAATGACCTCCCTTTTGCGAAGCAAAGGGGAGGGGGACCGCTTGCGGTGGAGGGGTTTGTGGATGGACACGTCCCCAAACCGAACCATTGCAAACAGCAGAAAAACCCCCGCGCGGCGGCGGGGGGGGTGCTTGGGCTTTTGTTATGATTTTAAGAAATCAAAGGCAGTTCCTAACCGTTTGGGGACAGTCCCCAAACGGTTTGTGTAAAATTTATTTTGAGATACCTAATGCAAAAGTCTATAGTTCAAGTGACGTATGATTTTATTATATAATCATAAAATTATATAATGAGGGCATACGATATGATTCAATTAAACGTTTTGAAATTACTGGAAGAACAGGGCCATACGAAATACTGGTTATTCAAGCAACTGAATATGAGTTATCAAAACTTTAACAAGATGGTCAACAATCAAACTCGTTCCATTCGGTATGAAAACATTGAAGCAATGTGCCAATTATTAAACTGCACTCCCAACGAATTATTTATGATTGACTATGACCGCAATTGATCCGATCCCCGAAGCGTTGCTTCGGGGATTTTTTGGTTGACGAACTAATCTTTTCATTATATAATGTTTACATACCATAAAGAAGGATTTTTATGTTACCGGACTATCAAAAAATGTATGCGATTATGGTACAAGCCAGCGAGCAAGCCATCAACGTTTTAATTGATGCGCAACGAAAATGCGAAGAACTCTATATTGAGGCAGAAGATTTTTCACCCCGTATCATTCCCTTTGTTCCGCGCAAAAATTCGGACGATTCACAGCCGTAAACTTTCCTTAACGATTGAGCCGCTCCGGTGGCGAAATCACATCACTCTGCTTTTTGTGTCAACGACGTAAAAAGCAGAACTTCACGCCGACGAAGTCGGTATATCACTTTTGCGCCGAAGGTGCAAAAATATCACTCGCCGCGTTTGCGGCGACCCATGGAGGGTTTTGTGGATGGAGACGTCCCCAAACCGTACCATTGCAAACAGCAGAAAAACCCCCGCGCGGCCTTGGCCGTGCGGGGGCTTTTGTTATGATTTTAAGAAATCAAAGGCAGTTCCTTATTTGGCGTCCTTAACGGAAGCGTACATAAAGAACTTGTAGCCCAAGGGGCTGGAGAAGAAGCCTTCGATATCCTGGCTGCACATATAAATGTCAGTGTAGTAGTAAACGGGGCAGATAGCACCGGTGGTCATCAGGATATTCTCAGCCTCATGCATCAGAGCAAATCTCTTGACAGGATCGGTCTCGGCCTTAACGGCGGCGATGCAAGCATCGTAGGACTCAGCCCAGGTCAGGCCGTCCTTACCGTTGTAGGAGTAACCCTTATAATCCTTGTGAGCGCCCTTACCAAACTGGCAATCGTTGTTGCCGGAGCTGGTGATCCACATATCCAGGAAGGAGATGGGGTCGTTGTAGTCGCCCAACCAACCGTTACGGGCAACGGAGTAGTCGCCGTTCTTTCTGGTGTTCAGGAAGGTAGCCCACTCCTGAACCTCAACGGTGGTGGTGATACCGTAGTTACCCCAGGTCTGCTGCAGATACTCAGCAAGAGCCTGATGGGCGGTACCTTCGTTGGTGATGTAGGTCAAGGCGGGGAAGCCCACAGCCTTGCCGTCCTTCATCTCAAACTTCTTGGAGGAGGTGGCAACCTCAGTGAGCAGCTTGACAGCTTCGTCACAGTTGGCCTTGTAATCCTCGCTCTTAACGGAGAAGTAGCCGGTACCGTCACCCTTAGGACCGTTCTTGGAGATAAACTCAGAACCGTCGGGCTCGGTCAGACCCATAGCTACGAAACCGGCGGCGGGAACCTGACCGGCCTGGCCGATATCGGTTACAACGTAGTTACGGTCGATCATCAGACCCAGGGCCTGACGAATCTTAACTCTCTCTTCTTCGGTGAAGTCCTTGAAGGCCTCGTCGTTGACGTTCATGGATACATAGTAGGTACCCAGCTGACCCTCAACAAAGAACTCATCCTTGTACTCTTCCTGCAGAGTAGCGATTTCGTTGTTGGGAACGGAATCGATGAACAGGTAGTCGCCGTTCTTGTAGTTGGCAAGCAGAGAAGTATCGTCGTCGTTGAAGGCGAAGATCAGCTTGTCGGAAACAACCTTGTCAGCATCGAAGTAGTTCTCGTTCTTCTCCAGAACCATCTGGGTCTGGGAGAACTCGGTTACCTTGTAAGCACCGTTACCGATGTAGGACTCGGCGGCAGTGGCCCAGGCATCACCGTGCTCGGTGATAACGGACTCTTTAACGGGCATATAGGTGGGGAATGCGCACAGCTCATGGAAGTAGGGCAGGTCAACGGTCAGAACAACCTTCAGCTCCTTGCCGTCCTCGGAAGCGGTGACGTTCAGCTTGGCACCCTCTTTTTCTTCAGCAACGTCGGCATAACCGTCGATACCTTCGAACATATAGCCGTAGTCGGCACCGGTGGCGGGAGCAGCAGCTCTGTTCCAGGCATAAACGAAATCCTGGGCGGTCAGATCGCTACCGTCGCTCCACTTCAGGCCGTCACGCAGCTTGAAGGTGTAGGAAACTTTGCCATCGGCCTCTTTAACAGCCTCGGGCAGGGCCTCGGCGCACTGGGGAACCAGCTCCAGCTTGCCATCAATTTGCTCATAACCAACCAGACCGCAGAAGGTATGGATGATGTATGTAGCGCCATCTACCGCAGAGTTCAGAGCGGGGTCGATGGTGTCGGGATATGCACCGACGTTGAGCGTCATTGCAGTATCCGCTTTGTTACATGCTGTCATAGACACCATGCAGCTGAGGATCATTACTACTACGAGTAACATACTCAATGTCTTTTTCATGTGATTTTCCTCCTTAAATTTTATAAATTATCCGGCAGACAACACCGGAAAATTCCGTTAAATATGGTGACAGGCTACGCTGTGACCGGGTGCCACCTCTTTGAGCTCGGGCATACACTCGGCGCACTCGGCGGTGGCGCGGGGACAACGGGTGCGGAAGGGGCAACCGCTGGGCATATGCAGGGGGCTGGGTACGTCACCCTCCAGATGGATGCGCTGATTGGCGCGGGCAACCTTGGGATCGGGTACCGGTACCGCAGACAAGAGAGAGATGGTATAGGGGTGAACGGGATGATGATACAGCTCGTTGGAGGGTCCGATCTCAATGAGTTTACCCAAATACATTACGGCGATACGGGTGGAAATATGCTTAACCACCAGCAGATCGTGGGCAATGAACAGATAGGTCAGTCCCAGCTTTGCCTGCAGGTCCTCAAACATATTGACCACCTGGGCCTGAATGGAAACGTCCAGAGCGGAAACAGGCTCATCGCAAATGATGAACTTGGGATCCACCGCCAGAGAACGGGCAATGCCGATACGCTGGCGCTGACCGCCGGAGAATTCGTGGGCGTAACGGGAGGCGTGGTCACCGGTGAGTCCGACCAGACTCATCAGCTCCTTGATTCTCTCCTCACGCTCGGCACGGTTGCCGTACATCTTGTGTACGTCCAGGGGCTCGCCGATGATATCCGCCACCGTCATACGGGGGTCGAGAGAGGAATAGGGATCCTGGAATACCATAGCGGCCTGCTTGCGGAATTCGTGAACGGACTTGGGACTCTTGATCTGCTGTCCGTCAAACCAGATCTCACCGGCCGTGGGCTTGTACAGATGGAGAATGGTGCGGCCGACGGTGGTCTTACCGCAGCCGGATTCACCAACCAGACCCAAAGTCTCTCCCTCCTTGATCTCAAAGGAGACGTCGTCTACCGCCTTGAGCTTGAGGGAACGGAGAAATCCGGTGGGGATGTCAAAATACTCTTTTAAGTTTTTTACAACGAGAAGATTTTTGTCATTCATCTTTATACATCTCCTCTACCTGTTCTTTGGTCATTCTGCCTTCCGCAATGGCATCCTTGAGGTTATGCCAGCAGGTGGACAGATGCTCCTCGTTGATGACGATCTCCTTGGCCTTGTGGGTCAGGCAAACCTTCATACAGTTTTCACAACGGGGGGCAAAGGGACAGCCGTCGGGCATATTCAGCAGGTCCACGGGGGTACCGCCGATGGGCTCCAACCGATTGTCGTCGTCGGAAACGGTGGGGATGGAACGCATCAGTCCCTTGGTATATTCGTGCTTGGGGTTGTAGAAGATCTCGTCTGCGGTGCCCCGCTCACAGATCTCACCGGCGTACATAACGATCACCTCGTCACACATTTCCGCCACAACGCCCAGATCGTGGGTGATCATAATAATGGCCATTCCCAGCTTTTTCTGCAGATCCTTCATCAGGTCCAGAATCTGGGCCTGAATGGTAACGTCCAAAGCGGTGGTGGGCTCGTCAGCGATCAGAATATCCGGCTCGCAGGCCAAGGCCATGGCGATCATAACTCTCTGACGCATACCGCCGGAGAATTCGTGGGGATATTGCTTGATACGCTTTTCGGGCTCGTTCACACCAACCAGCTCCAGCATTTCAATGGCGCGGGCTTTGGCCTGCTCCTTGTTGCGGTCGGTGTGCAACATAATGGCTTCCATCAGCTGATTGCCGACGGTATAAACGGGATTGAGAGAGGTCATGGGATCCTGAAAGATGATGCTGATCTTATTACCGCGGATCTTACCCATTTCCTCCTTGGAGGCGCCTACCAGCTCCTGCCCGTGCAGTTGTACCGAGCCGCCGATGATCTTACCGGGGTTGGCCAGAATCTGCAGGATGGAGTAGGCGGTAACGCTCTTACCGGAGCCGGACTCACCAACGATGCCCAGCACCTTGCCGGCGTCCAGAGAAAAGGAAACGCCGTTGACCGCCTTGACTTCACCGGCGGGTGTGAAGAAGGAGGTGCGCAGATCGGTTACTTTTAAAATTTCCATATCAACACCTCTATTTCTTCAGTTTGGGATCGAATGCATCCCGCAGACCGTCACCCAACAGGTTGAGGGACAGTACGATCAGGCAGATGGCCAGAGCGGGGATGATCAGACGATGGGGATAGGTATAGATACCGTCCAGCGCATCACTGGCCAAAGAGCCCAGAGACGGCATGGGAATGGAAACGCCCAGACCCAAAAAGGACAGATAGCTTTCGGTAAAAATGGCGGAAGGGATCTGCAGAGCCGTGGAAATGATCAGCACGCTGATGCAGTTGGGGATCATATGACGGCGGATGATGTGAGAGCCCTTGGCACCCGTGGAGCGGGCGGCCAATACGTAGTCCTGCTGTTTGATGGAGAGGATCTGACCACGGATCAGACGGGCCATAGATACCCAGTACAGCAGCGCGAATACGATGAAAATGGAGATCATACCGGTACCCAGCTTGGCAAGGAAGGTACCCTCGATGATGGGATCCAACGTTTGCTTGAATACAACGGAGAGCAGAATGATCATCAGAAGATCCGGCAGAGAATAAATGATATCTACCAGACGCATCATAATCAGGTCCACCTTACCGCCGTAGAAGCCGGAAACGGAGCCGTAAATGGTGCCGATGATCAGCACGATGATGCTGGCAAACAGGCCGACGATCAAAGAGATACGGGCGCCGTAGACCACACGGATGAAATAGTCACGGCCGTGGGCGTCGGTACCGAAGAGATGGGGAAATACCTTCTCACCGGCGTCGATACGGGCCTGCTCGGTGGCGCCGTATTCAAAGGGCGCCAGATTGTTATAGCTGTTATCTACCGGCTGACCGGGGATAACGCCCAACTGCGCATCGTAGCTGTAGGGATAAAACATGGGAACGAAGGAAACGGCCAGAATGATGACCAACATAATGATCAGGCAGGTCATAGCCACGGGATTGCGGGTCAAACGACGCATACCGTCCTTAAAGAAGGTGGTGGATTCCCGCATACGCTCCTGCAGATGCTTCTCCTCGTCGGTCGCCTTCTCAAAGCTCTGCAGGTCCAGCTGCAGGCTCAGGGGGTTTTTCTTCGGCATTTTGTTAATATCTTTTTTGCTCACAGTAAAACGCCCCCTTTCTTAAGACAAGTCGATCCGGGGATCGAACACTTTGTATGCGATATCCGAGAGCAGGGTCATAATGACGATGAGCACGCCCAAAAAGATGGTGGTACCCATAATCATAGGATAGTCACGGTTGATGATGCTGGAGAAGAAATACTTGCCCAGACCGGGTACGGCAAAGATCTTCTCAACCACCAGCGAGCCGGTCAGAATACCGGCGATCATAGGACCGACGTAGGTGATGACCGGAGTAACGGCGTTTTTCAGCGAATGCTTAAAGAGCACCTTGGCCGGAGAAACACCCTTAGCTCTGGCGGTGCGGATATAGTCCTGCCCCAAAACGTCCAGCATACTGGAACGGGTGAGACGGGTGATGTAGGCCATGGGATACAGGCACAGAGAAATGACGGGCAACACCAGACCGGCGGCAGTGGAGCCGTTGGCCGGGAATACCTTGATCTGTACACAGAACGCCCATAGCAACAGCGTCGCAATAACGAAGCTGGGCATTGCCACGCAGGCCGTGGAGGTAACCATGATCAGACGGTCCCCCAATCGGTTGTGGAAAATGGCGGCAACGGAGCCCAGAATGAGGCCGAAAAATACGGCGATGGCGGCGGCAATGAGACCGATCTTGGCGCTGACGGCAAAGCCCTCGCCGATCAGGTCCATAACGTCACGACCGCGATTTTTGATGGAGGGACCGAAGTCCAGCTTCAGCACGTCCCCCAGATAGGTGGTGTACTGCTCCATAATGGGCTTATCCAGCCCGTACTTGGCCTCCAGCGCGGCGGTAACGGCGGCGCTGGGAGATTTTTCCGAAAGGAAGGGACCGCCGGGGATCGCCTTCATAACGAAAAACGTGATGGTAATGACAAGAAATATCGTAACGACGGCAAGCGCCAGACGTTTCAGGATATAAAATGCCAGTTTCTGATCCAAAAAACTCAACCCCTCAAAAATTTTTAATAGTAATAATGAACGATGTACCAATCTTGCGGACAAACGAAGTTTGTCCGCAAAGCAAAGCCGCTGCTTTGGACGGTGTTTGATTCATTATAATGAAAAAAGGTCTTGCGCGGGACAAGACCTTTTTTGGGTGTTTAAAACGCTGTTTCGATCTTGTGTTTTGCGACATAATGGCTCTTTTTCAGTTTAATATGATATCACGAAATGACATCAAAGTCAAGCAAAACACGCCATTTTGTTCACCAATGATGAACATTTGACCACAAAAGACGGCACTAAAGGATGATCAGCTCCCGCTCGCTCTCGGTAATATCGATGCAACCGTCATCGGTAACGTAGACCATATCCTCAATGCGCACGCCGAATTTATTCTCCAGATAGATGCCCGGCTCCACCGTCATCACCGTGCCGGGCTTGAGGACGGTTTCGCACCGCTTGTTGAAGTTGGGGTTTTCGTGGATCTCAATGCCCACGCTGTGGCCCAGCCCGTGGCCGAAGCAGCCCTCGTAGCCGGCGCCGTAGATCAGATCACGGGCCACCTTGTCGATCTCCTTACAGACCAACCCCGGACGGACGGCGGCAATGGCGGCCTTTTGCGCGGAAAGCACGGTGTCGTATACCTTGCGCTGTTCGGCGCTGACGCACCCCACCGCCACAGTACGGGTCATATCACTGCGATAGCCCTCCACCACGGCGCCGAAGTCCATGGTAACGAAGTCCCCCACCTCAATGCGCTTGTCCGAGGGAACGCCGTGGGGCAAGGAGGAATTTTTGCCGCTGACCACGATAAAATCAAAGGACACACCTTGGCTACCCAGCTTTCTCATATAAAATTCCATATCCAGCATTACCTCGATCTCACTGCGACCGGGCTCAATATGCTCCAGAATATAGGTAAAGGTCTCGTCGGTGATCTTTTGAGCGGCGCGGATGTGGGAAAGCTCCTGCTCACTCTTGACGGCGCGAAGTTCTTCCAGCGCCCGATCCATCACGTCCTCCTCCAAGATCTCAATCCCCGGCAGAGCGGCGGTATAGGCCTGCTTGTCTGCCAGACTAAAGGTACGGGTCTCCACGTACAAGCGGTGAACGCCGTGGCGCTCCAACAGCGCCTGCAGCTCGCCCTCACTGCGATTGGAGAGCAATACCTCGCAACTGTCCACCACGCTCTTTGCCTTTTCCACATAGCGGAAATCAATGAGAAAATATGCCTTTTCTTTGGTGACCAACACACTGCCGGCGCTGGAATGAAAGCCGGTGAGATAAAAACGGTTGGGCTCGCTGATGACCAGCAGAGCTTCCTTTACATTCAGTTTTTCCTGCAATTGAACGATTCTTTTGGCAAACATGGCTTACAACTCCTTTAAAATTTCACAAAGATAGGTATAGGTACGGGCGGTGGAGGCAATGCTCAGCCGCTCTCGGGGGGAATGGATGTCCCACAGGTCGGGACCGATGGACACGGCGTCCATACCGGGCAGCTTTTGCCCCAGCAGGCCGCATTCCAGACCGGCGTGGATGATCTCCACCTTGGGGGCCTTGCCGTAGAGACGGGTATAGATCTCGGTCATTTTGTCCCGCAGGGGGGAATCCTTGCGGAACTCCCAGGCGGGATAATCGCCACGGGTGGTAACGGTGGCGCCGTGCTTGCCGGCGATGGCGATCAGCCGTTGCAACAACCCCTCCTTTTCCGCCGCCAGCGAGGAACGCAGAGAAAAGGACAGCCGCAGGATATCCTCTTCCAGACGGGCCACGCCCAGATTGAGGGAGGTCTGCACCAGACCGGGCACGTCCTGACTCATCTGCTGTACGCCGTTGGGCAACTCGCAGAGCATGGTCAAAGCGGCGGCGGTGGAAATACTGTCACAGCCCACCACGGCGTCGGCCACGGGGGTGACGGTGACCCGTCCGTCGGGATCGGCGGGAATGCGCATCTCTGCCTCAAAGGCGGCGGCCACGGCGGCCACGGCGGCAGGGGTACTGACCACCGCCACGGCGCTGTTACAGATCACGTTATCCTTTTCGCCGCCGGACAGAGAAACGAGCATACAATCCTCCAAACGGGAGAGAAGCTGGCCCATCAGTTTGTTGGCGTTGTGGCGGCCGGTGTGGATCATCACACCGCTGTGGCCGCCGGCCAGACCGTCGATCTCAATGCGATAACAGGGGGCGCACAGCGCGGCAGGGATCATTTCCAGGGAAATATCCGCCCGCAGGCCACCGGCGCAACCGGCGGTGAGCACCCCCTCCTCCTCGGAATCAATATTAATCAAGGTGCGCCCCTGCAGACGACTGCCGTCCAGCGCATCGGCGCCGTACATCCCCGTTTCCTCGTCCACGGTGAACAGCACCTCCAGCGGCGGATGGATCAAGGTATCGTCCTCCAGAATGGCCAGAGCCATGGCCACGGCAATGCCGTCGTCCCCACCCAAAGTGGTACCCTCGGCAGAGATCAGATCTCCTTCCACCTGTAGCCGCAGGCCGTCCTTGGTAAAGTCGAAGGCCACGCCCTCCTCCTTTTCACACACCATATCCAGATGGCCCTGAAGGATCACCGGGGCGTTGTGTTCTTTGCCGCGTGAAGCCGGCTTACGGATGATCACGTTGTTCAGCCCGTCCTGCTCCGCTTCCAGCCCCTTTGCGGCGGCAAAGGCCATACACCAATCGCTGATGGCCTTGGTATTGCCACTGCCGTGGGGGATGGCGCAAAGCTGTTCAAAATAATAAAACACCCGTTGGGGTTGCAAATTTTCTAAAATCATAAGTCACCTCTGCTATTTGATATCTTTATTATACACCGTCAATATCGGACCTGCAAGACATTTCCCGCCCGATCCAAGCCATCAGCAGGCCCACGATGCGCTTCTGTTGCTCCTCGGTGAGGGCCACCCCCTGGGGCACCCTATACCATTTGTGCAAGCAACCCCGACAGCAACAGGCGCAAGCGTGTTGGGCCTTGAATACCGGATGGCCTCTCATAGGCGTTTGTTTGCCGTCATTGGCAATCACCGCCGGAGCCAAACGGGTACGAACAAAATCGGCGGCATGGGCGCGGATGGTATCCATCCCCTTTTCCGCCACGTAGGCCCTGTCTTCTTGGCTTAAATGAAATTTTGACCGAAAAGCCGAGCGGCCCAGCCGCTCCAACGCTTCGTTTACCGTCATACCGTCACCTGAAAATAGTACAAGAATTTACGGAAAAAGTGCAAGGGCGGGATCCAACGGGATCACCGAGGTTTTAAAATTCATCGTTTCACCGCCTTTACTGCATTTTATCATATAAATTCAAAAAAATAAAGGAGAACGCCATGAATCCCGAAAAATTTGAACAGACCAAACAGCGTATGCCGGCCTTTTGGCACCGGTAGCCCATTGGTTTGTGCATAAGGGGAGTTTCTTATTCTACATTCCCCTCTGTCCCTGCGGTTTTGTTTCAAAAAATAATCGGTATTGTCTTTTACAAACAATACCGATTATTTTTTAACGTATTCCATAATATCTTCAACACGGCAATCCAAAATCTCGCACAAGCGGTCCACCGTGACCGTCTTGATGACCTGATTGTTCCGCAGTCGATGCAACTGCGCCGGATCCACGCCGTGCTCTTTGATCAGCTGATACTGGCTGATCTTCTTTTTCTTCAACGTTTCCCATAAGGGCGCATAGCTGATCATTTATCCCACCTCTCTTGTATTTTAACCGAAAAGAGAGTACAATAGTATTGTGCGTATACGCACAATACATAACGAGAGGGGGGATACGATGGGACTCAACGAGTTTAAAGATTTGCTCTTTGATATAATTAATGAAGACGATCGTCTGCATATCGTGGATTTAACAGCAAACGATGCCGAAAGCACCTTTGTATTGCAGTTGGAGGAAGGCACCTTCCTGCTTCGCTGTTCCACCTATCCATCTAAATAAAAGCATAGGGGACGGTGCTCCCGGCTTTTTAGCGCCAAGAGAGACCACCCCGGGTACGCAAAAGGGAGGTCATTCTGCTTTCTTTTGTTATCTTACGACACGGATCGGTGCATAGTTTTACGTCAGTTTTTTCATCCAGTGATAGCGGTTGACCTTGATACAGGCGGGGATACATTTGAACACCTGATCGGCATTGAGGCAGGCGATCACCGCCACGGGGTGCCACCGGAAGACAAAGGCCGCCAAGGCGGAGAGGGGCAACACGATACACCAGATGCTGACAAGGTCCATCCGCAATACGTATTTGGTGTCGCCGCCGCCACGGACGATGCCGGTGTTGACGGGCATCTGATAGGCCATCCCCGCCCCCGCTACGCAGAGCACCAGCAAAAAGCCGTCGGCAAGCTTTGCCGTTTCGGCGCTGACCTGATAGGCGGAAACGATGGGTCCCTTGAGCAAAAAAAGAAAGATCGCCGTCAGGGCGCCGATGCCGAGAAAGATACATTGCAGGGTTTTGGCGTATTCCTTGATCTTGTCCAACTTGCCCTCGCCGATGGTTTTACCGATGAGCACGCCGGCGGCGCCCGCCGAGCCCACCGAGGCCACCTTGAGCACCTGATACAGGGTGGTAGCAATGGAATTGGCAGAGATGGCGGCGTCGTTCATATGCCCCAAGATCACCGTTTGCAGGGCGGTGGACACGCCGAACAGACCGTCGGTGAGCACCACGGGCAGACAGGTAACGGCAAAAAGACGGAAGGTCCCCCGATCCGGTGTCGCCCGCTGTGTTCTCCAGTTGAGCTTGCGGTCGGCGAATAAAACGTAAAGCACCACCACCAACAGCTCCGCCACGCGGGAAATCAGGGTGGCCAGAGCGGCGCCGGTGGCGCCCAGCGCGGGCAGACCCAGCTTGCCGAAAATCAGCAAATAGTTGAGAGAAATATTGGTGACCAGCGTACACAGGGAAACGTAAAAGCCGATCTTAACACTCTCCACCGCCCGCAGGGTGGGCAACAGCACGTTGGTCAGGGCAAAGACGGGATAGGTGTATTTGATCACCCGCAGATAGGCCGCGCCCTGCTCTATGATGGCGGGGGAATCGGTGAAGATGCGCAGCATCCCCTCGGGAAAGAAGGCCGCCGCCAAAAAGAGCAGGCCGCCCACCGCCAAGGCGCAAAGCATTGCCACCGAGCCGATACGCTTGATGGCGGCGGTGTTGCGCTGTCCCCAATGCTGACTGCCCAGAATCACCACGGTATTGCCCAATCCCAGAATGATCTGCTGAAAGACGAACTGCAACTGATTGCAGGCGGCGGCGCCCGCCAGAGCGGGCTCGCTGAAATTGCCCAGCATAATATTATCCGCCAGATTGACGCCCAGAATGATCACGTTGTTGAGCACCAGCACGTACCACAGCGAAAAGAAATTTTTATAAAAGCCTTTTTCCTTGGTCATTGATTCTCCTTGGCCTCCCTGACGCAGGCAAGATAAACGGCGGCAAAATGCTCGTAGCCCGCAAAACGCCCGGGCCGAGAGAGCAGTTCCTCCAATTTTTCCAGTTCCGCTTTGCCGGCGGTGATCTTATCGGGATAGCATCTCGCCTCACTCCGGGGCGGCAACACGTCGCCCACCGCCGCAAACACGTTGCACTCGGCGGGGGTGGCGGCCCCCAACAGGGCGCGGGTCATCGCCTGCCCCTCGGCCGTACCGTAGGGCTCCTTACGGCCGCTCCACAGTTTATCTGCCATCAGCAAAATGGCGGAGGGCAGAGAGTGCTCGTAGTGGCCGAAGCTCTTTTCATTGCCGCACTCCCAGGCGCATACCTCGCTACCGATGACCCCGGCCCGCAGTTCTTCTCTGCATTCGGGGCGCTCGTCGGGTCGCCAGGTGGCAAGATCGGTAGTATTCATATATTTTTCCAGATCCACGTAGGCCTCGGGATAGTGGGAATTGATCACGGTATAGCCCATCTCCAATTGCCGCTGCATAGAGCAACCCTCAATGGGCCCTCTGCCGGGATAGGCCACCCGCCAAAACTGCATCAACACGTCGGTGTCGATGCCCACGGGACGGGTGCAATCGATCTGCTCACTCCACATCACCGTTTGCCGTCCCAGCGAACGGACGATGCCGTTGATCCGATTGACGAAATAATAATAAAATTCCCGCAGATCGGCAATGCCTTCCCGTTCCATTTTCTCCTTGCAACGGGGGCAACGCTCCCAATGGCACAAGCGGGGCGGCGTGAGATCGGAAAACTCCAACTCGTCCCCGCCGATGTGGAAATATTTGCCGCCGGGAAAGATCTCACAGATCTCCCGAATGGCCCGCTCGTAAAAGGCGTAGGTTTCTTCATTTCCGGCGCAAACGCACCACGGCATTTCCGCCTCCACCTGACAATGCAGCTCGGGCAACACCTGCAACAGCGTTTTGCCGTGGGCGGGCATATCCAGCTCGGGAATCAGTTCCAGCCCCAGCACCCTGCACAGGGCCGTCACCTCGGCCATCTGGGCCTTGGTATAGGCGCCGGGCAGGATCATCTCCTTCGGATAACTGTCCAACCGTACCGCCACACCGGGAGAATCGGTCAGGTGCAGATGGATCACGTTCATCCGCGCCTTGGCGGCCAGAATGATATATTGTTTCAGTTTTTCAAAGGGCAATACCCCACGGGCGGGATCGATCATCACCCCACGGTGGGAAAAGGCGGGGGCATCCACGATCTCCCCCTCCGGCAGATAAAAACCGTCTTCCCTCTTGCAAAACAGCAGGGACAAAGTGGCCAATGCCCGTACCAGCCCCCGATAGGTCTTATACTGCAGGCGTACCCGACCGTCGGTCAGACGCAGGGTATAGCCCTCCTCGGGCAGACTTTCTTCCACCGTGCAGCAGATCAGCGCATCCTCCGATTCGGGCCGGGCGTCACACTCCGGCATCAACAATCTCAATACCGATGCCACGCTAAAACTTTGGTAAAGATCCTCCCCTGCCCACAGGGTGATGGCTCCTACGGGGAAAAAATTACCGGTCAGTCGCTCTTGTTGTACCTTGGGAAAGATCATAGCCGTTCTCCTTTATAACAATTCTTCAAAGCTTTGAATATAGGTGTCCACCGTCTCACGGATGGCGGGGGTGTCCCCTGCGGAGGAGGCGTCGTAGACCCCCACCGTAACACAGCCCGCTTTTTGGGCGGTTTGCAGGGCGATGATATTGTCGTCAAAAAAGAGGATCTCCTCCACCCCACAGCCCAGCCGCTCTGCGGCGGCATGATAAATTTCGGGTTGGGACTTGGTTAAAGCAAAATCATCCACCGTCCAAATGTTTTCAAACAGGTCAAAAATACCGTTGTGCTTTAAGCATGGATCCACCGAGGTGTGGGGAGAGGCGGTGAGAATGTTGAGAGAGGCGCCCTCGGCCTTTAAGCGTTGCAGGTAGTCCTTTACCCCTGCCTTAACGTAGACGTTGTGGGCATATTCATAGGCGGCCAGTTCCCTCATTCGCTCCACCATTTGCTCCACCGAATCGGCGGCGCCCATCTCCTTGTACAGACGGGCGGAGCCCACATAGCCCAAGGGGGTAAGGGTGCGCAAGATCCCCTCCTCCTCTTGCAGACCTTGCTCTCGGAGTACCTGCAAAACGGTATCCCCCCAACGCTCCATAGAATCCATCAGGGTGCCGTCAAAATCAAACAAATAGGTTTTCATATCAGTTGATCCTCCACCTTTTCAAACCAAGGGGCGATGAGGGAAAACTTGATTTTCTCCCCTGCCGAACGCCCCATATGATTGTTGGGGCGGAAGGACAGCCCGTGATAGTCACTGCCGCCGCTTTTAAACAACCCGTTTTGATCGCAGTAGTCGCATAAAAACTGCTTTTGTTCTTTGGTAAAGGTACCGTAATGACACTCCAATCCGTCCAATCCGTGATTTTCTCTCAGATCGTCCAGCATCTCCACAATACCGGGCGAATAAACAAAAATATGTGCTAAAAAGGCCAGACCTCCCTGACGGTGAATCTCCTCCGTCGCCTGCGCCAGTGTGGGGAAAAATATCGTTTGATCCACGTAAAGCTCGCTTTTGGGATTGGCAAGGTAATGGCGGAACCAACGGTGACGGTCCATCCCGTAAAACTCCTCTGCACTTGCAAAGAAGCGCGCGTTTTCGGGGAATCGGCGCAACTCGTCCAAAAACGCGGGCCTGGAGCCGTAGGTGGAAAACTGAGGCATTTCCGTGGGACGGTTGGTCATCATTTCCACAAACTCCGAAGACAGCTTGACCCCTTTACGGGGCAATTCCTTGGCAAGCAGCTTTGCCTCCGCAATTTTTTTCTCCAAAAGGGACATATAATGGGCGCTGATATAGGCGTCCATAGCCTTCAGATCGATGCCATAGCCCAGCACCTCGACCAGTTCTCCGCGGTAGCTTACGCTCAGCTCGGTGGCAGGCAGGATAGCGCCGGAAAACAGATGACGGCAAGAAGCAAGCTCCTTATACGCCTCCACCGAATTGTGGTCGGAAAGGGCCAAAAGATCCAATGCCGCCGCTTGCGCCGTTTGTAGTACCTCCGACACGGAGCAAACGCCGTCGGAATGGTTGGTATGAGAATGAAGATCAATATATTTCATAGAGTTTTTACCTTTCTGAGCCAAGGCTCCATAAGGGAGGCGGGGATGGGCGCTCCCGCCGACTGTCCCATGGGATTGCCGGGACGGGCGTCCAATCCGTGGAAGTCACTGCCCCCGCTTTTGTACAGACCCTGCCCATCACAGTACGTACTCAAAAATTCTTTTTGTTCCTCGGTAAAGGTGCCGTAGTGGCACTCCAGCCCATCGGGCCCGTATTCGGCCACCAGTTCATCCAAGGCGGCCACCACCGAAGGGGAATAGACGAAGGGATGGGCGAGAAAGGCCAGTCCCCCTGCCCCGTGAATCCGTTCTATTACCGATTCCATAGAAGGATAAAGGGAAGAAGTATCCACGTAGAGCGCCGTGGCGGGGTTGAACAGATAGTTACGGGCAAAAACGGCGGCACTCATTTCCGCATACTCTTTTTTATCTTTAAAAAAGGCGGCGTTTTCGGGGTATTTGCGCATTTCCGCCAGCAAAAAGGGACGACAGCCGACGTGATGAAACCCGGGATCCAAGTTCTCCGGATCCTCACACATCTGCCGTACCAGTTCCTCCCCCAGCCGCACGCCCTTGGCAAGCAAAGCCCGGGTGATCTGCCCCGCCTCATAAATACGGCGGGTATTGTTGTCCATATAGGCGGTGGTGGTAAAGGGGGCGATGATCCCCGGATCAATGCCATAGCCCAGCACCTCCACCACCTCCCCTTGATAGGTGGTGGTCAGCTCCACGGCGGGGATCACGGCGCCGGAAAAAAGATGGCGGCAGGCCGCCAGCTCTCCATAGGCGCTCACCGTATTGTGATCACTGATGGCAAGGTGGGACAGCCCCAGCTCCTGGGCCGCTTGTAACACCCCGGCCACCGACAGGGTGCCGTCGGAATGGGGCGTATGAATATGCAGATCAACAAAACTCACTTCAATACACTTCTCCGCTTTCAAAATATTCCACCCTCAGCTCGGGATACATCTCCCGCAACAGTTGCGCGGTATAAACCATTCCTTCCCGCTCACTGCCCTCGTGGCCCAGAATAAAAAGGGCTTTGGTATGTCCCAACTGATGGGCGTCTCTGGCATATTCGGCCATGGACCACTCGGTGGCCTCACCGATGAGCATCATCTCACAATCCGGCTCCTGCAAGCGGGCAAAGGCCGCCTTGCCGGGGGCGCCGAACATACAGGAAATGCGCCGACAGGGCGTCTCCCGCGTGCCACACAAACGAATATTTTGCAGTCCCCATTTTTCTTCCATACGGGCTTTCAGCTCCAAGGGGGTCATCGCCTCTTTCAGGATAAATTCCACCCGATCAAAGTCCCCCGTAAGCACCATCTCCCCCGCCAGATCCAAGGCCCGCAGTTGCCCTGCGGCAATGATATCGGGACGGGTGGCGTGGGTGTGATCGTGATAGCGCCAAAGGGTCAGCCCCGTTTGCTCCACCAATGCCCGCTTTTCCCTCTCAACGGCTTCTTCGGAATGATGATCCATATGATTATAGTAAAGGGGTTCGTGAAGGATGAGCAACTCTGCTCCCCAACGGGCGGCCGCCTTTAATACCTCGGGGGTGCCGAACATAGCCACCGCCACGCGGCTGACCTCTCTGTCGGGGTCTCCCGCCTTGCAGGTGTCACAGCTATCCGTATAATCGCCGGGCTCTGCCAGTGCGAACAAGCCCTCCATGATCTCTCTTGCCTTCATTTCCCTCGCCCTTTCCTGATTTCTCCTTATATCATACACTTTTCGGTCTTTTTTGGCAAGTAAAACCGCCGCCCTGTCGGTGGAAAAATTCCATAAAAATATAAAAATAAGTTGTCTTTTTTTCAAAATATGCTACAATGAGGACAAAAGGAGGAAAAAGGCAAATGTTTAGCGACAATATCTGTAAATTTATCACCAACCCACGGGCGGAGACCCTGACCACCCGTGACTTTGTATTTGAACAAAAGGCGCCCCCCTCCGCCCCCCGACACACCTTGGGGCTCAACGCCGTCTATCTGGTGGCCCAAGGGGAAGGGCGACTGTTACAGGGGGAGACTGTCCTGTCCCTTGGGGCGGGAAATCTGTTTTTCACCTTTGCCGGCTCCCCCTTTTCCATTGAAAATACCGAGGGACTGCAATATCTGTACATCACCTTTGAGGGCGGGCGCAGTGAAGAACTGTTTCGCCGTTTCGGCATCTCCCCCGCCCAATGTCTGTGGGAGGGGATGGGCCATCTGCTGCCCCTGTGGCAGGATTCCCTGATGCGGGCAGACGAGGAAAACGTGGATCTGCTCAGCGAAAGTCTGGTGCTCTACTCCCTCTCCAAGCTGAAAAGCAGCCGTCCCGCCGCCGACGATTTTACCGCCCGAGTGCTGGGCTATCTGGAGCAACATTTTACCGAACAGGAGGTCAGTCTGGGGCAGGTGGCCCAAGCGTTGGGCTATAATGAAAAATACCTTTCCCACGCCTTTAAACGGCAATTCGGTATGAACTTTTCCGCCTATCTGCGGCTGATGCGCATCAAGCACGCCGCCCTGTTGATGGAAAACGGGGTCACCTCGGTGAAAAACGTGGCCTTTTTGTCCGGTTTTTCCGATCCGCTGTATTTTTCCAAGGTCTTCTCCGGTGAGATGGGGCGCTCCCCCAAAGCCTATCTTGCCGACCTACACTCTCAAAACGGATATTAAAACAAAAATACCGAAAAACCTCGACTTGGTTGGGGCGGTGCTCCACAGAGATAAATCCGCTTAAAAACGGCTATTTTCGCCCTATACTACGTCAAAACACCGCAATATGCGTTAGCATTATTGCGGTGTTTTTTCTTGTCTATGACAAAAATATCTCGTTTTTAAGTGCCGAAGGCAGTTTTTGGATAGGAAATTTTGTTTGCGGCGAAGTCAAAAACGTAGGAATACTGACGTATTCCGAGGCTTTTGACGAGATGGCGGGGAAAATTTACAGGCAAAAACCGGTTGATCTCTGCAGAGCACCGCCCTTAATATAAAGAGAGGTTTTGAAAAAATTCTATGGTTTTGTTGCAGGGGGCGGGTGACAAATCACGAAATCCCTATTTACTCCACCGCCTTTGTTTGCTAAAATGTAAATAACAATACTATTATGGAGGCGTATGCAATGAACAATCGGGAACGCGCGCTCAATATTTTACACTATGAAAACGTAGACCGTGTGCCGGCGGTGCATTTTGGTTATTGGAAAGAGCTGCTTGCCGAATGGGCCGAACAGGGCCACATCTCCCGTGATCTGGTGGACGGTTGGCGTGACCGCGCCCCCGCCGATGAAGAGCTGGACAAGATCCTGGGCTGGGACTTTAACTGGGCGGCCGGCGGCGCCGGAAGAAAAGCAAATATGCGACTGTTCCCCGCCTTTGAGGAAAAGGTGCTGGAAACGCTGCCTGACGGCACCCGCCGTATCCAGACCACCAACGGTACCATTGAGCGTATCAAGCCCGGACTGAGCTCCATTCCCTCGGAGGATGATTATCTGCTCAAGGACAGAGTGGCCTTTGAAGAGTTGTTTTTGCCCCGGATGCAGTTTGATCTTGCCCGTATTAACCCCGAGCAATATAAAAACTTCAACGAGGAGCGCCGTTGGGACATTCCCGTGGGATTGCACGTGGGCAGTGTGTTGGGAGAGATCCGCAACTACACCACCGTGTTGGGTATGAGTTATCTGATGTACGACGAGGACGAAGAGCTCTTTGCCGACATTGTCAATACCTATGCCGATATGCAGTACAAATGCGTGGAGGCTATTCTGGAAACGGGCGCCAAGTTTGACTTTATCCATTTTTGGGAGGACATTTGCTTTAAAAACGGGCCACTGCTCTCTCCCGACCTTTTCAATGAATTGGCCGCCGAGCACTACAAAAAGCGCACCGCTCTTGCCGCCAAACACGGCATCGACATCGTATCGCTGGACTGCGATGGTGTTACCGAAAAAATACAGCAAACCTGGATCGAGAACGGCGTTAACGTCCTGTTTCCCATAGAGGTTGGTGTGTGGGGGGATCAATTCGCCCCTGCCAGAGAACGCTTTGGAAAGCGCCAATTAGGTGTGGGCGGTATGGACAAAACCTGCCTGCGCAAGGACAAGGCTGCCGTGGACGAAGAACTGAAAAGAATGCAAACGCTGGTGTCCTTGGGTGGTTTCATCCCCTGCCCCGATCACCGCATTATGCCGGGAAGCAAATTTGAGTTGGTGCAATATTACGCCGACGAGGTCAAAAAATTAAAACCTTTTACAAAGGATGAATAAATGATGCAACACCATCAACATCGGTGGACCAAGGAGGAGTTGTTACAGGACGGCCCCTTTTTCACCGACATTTTACGAGAACATCCCCGCCACGACGAGGACGCCGTGTTACACCTGAGCAGCGCCGACGTAATGGAGATCGCGCTGGTGGAACAGGGGGGCGGCATTCATCAGGTACTGACTCAGGCCCTCCCCTGCAAAGAGGGGGACATCTATTTGTTGCCCCCCGACCTTGCCCACGGTTTTTTTACCGCTGAAGGAGAAATGTTGCAGGTGCGCCGCCTGTTTTTTGACCTGAAGGATTGGGTGGAGGGAGAGTTGTCCGATCCGGACTCCCCCCACTATTGCTACGGCGCCTTTCGGGAGGGCGGCGGCGTGTCCTACGCCCTGCTCAACGGCTATACCCGTCAAAAGGTGACCCATCTGATGGACGCCATCATCAGAGAGACCACCCTCAAACGACCGGACTGGCAGGACGCTACCCGCGCCTATCTGTCCTTACTGCTGATCACCCTGGGGCGCTACGTCAGCAGCGCCATACAAAATCTGCCCGACCTTTCCCCCAAGGAATGGCGGCTGATCTCCCCCACCCTGCGTATGGTGGCGGAGCATTTTACCGAGAGTGATCTGACCCTGGAGACCATTGCCGACACCCTGTTTGTCAGCAAATCTCATCTCAGCCGGTTGTTCAAGCAATTCACCGGCGAGCATTTTTCCCATTATTTGCGGCAGATCCGTCTGCAGCACGCCTGCCGTCTGTTGGGTGAGACCGATCACACCGTGGATCGGATCGTCCATCAGTGCGGTCTACGGGACGTTCCCTCCTTTTACCACAGCTTTCACGAGCACACGGGGATGACCCCTCATCAATATCGGATTCATTATCACATAACGCATCATTCAAAAGAAGGAGAAAAGATCATGAGCATTTTAAACGAAATTTCCGAAAACCTGCAAAAGGGCAAAAGCAAGATCGTTAAAGAACTGGTGCAGAAAGCGCTGGACGAGGGTTGCGCCCCCGCCGATATTCTGGACGAAGGATTGCTGAACGGCATGAACGTCATCGGCGAAAAATTCCGCAACAACGAAGTATTCGTTCCCGAGGTCCTGGTGGCCGCCCGCGCCATGAAAATGGGTACCGAGCTCCTGAAGCCCCATCTCAACGCCGCCGGTGTAAAGGCCAACGGTAAGGTATGCATCGGCACTGTACAGGGTGACCTCCACGACATCGGCAAAAATCTGGTGAAGATGATGATGGAAGGCAAGGGTCTGGAGGTTGTGGATCTGGGCGTTGACGTTGCCCCCGAAACCTTTGTAAACACGGCCATTGAGCAGGGCTGTCAGGTCATCTGCTGTTCCGCATTGCTGACCACCACCATGGATATTATGGCCGAGGTCGTAAAGGCCGCCGATGCCGCCGGCATCCGTGACAAGGTAAAAATTATGATCGGCGGCGCCCCCATCAACGAGGAATTCTGCCAAAAGATCGGCGCCGACTGCTATACCAGCGATGCCGCTTCCGCCGCCAACGCCGCCGTGGAGCTCTGCAAATAAGGAGAACTGCAAATGACAAACGATCAACGAATCATCCGAGAACTGGCCCGCCGGTATATGGCCCTTGCCACCGATGAACAACAGCAACGGATGAACGCACGCTTTCAGGCCACCAACGACCTTAAAATCGTGCGCCCTCCGGTATTGTTGGACGAGATTCCGTGGTACCAGATCGATATTGACGGAGATCTTATCTGTCGGTGTGAGGATCCCCGCGCCAAAAAACTGGAAGAGTTTTTGCGGCGGGGCATCTATCGCAGAAAGTATTGGAAGGCCGATACGTTGTTGGAGCCCTTTTATCGCATTCCCATTTTCTACGATTCCTCCGGGCTTGGCCTGCAGGTGCAGGAAGAAGTACGCCGTACCGACGACACCAACAACATCGTGGCCCACGCCTATGAAGATCTGTTGGAAGACGAGGATAATCTGGAGAAGATCCTCATCCCCACCTTTACCGCCCGTCCCGACAAGGATGCGGCGGCAGTGGAATATTACTCCGAACTGTTGGGAGACACCATGCCCGTCAAGCTGTGCGGCAGAGGTTATATCTACGACGCCGCTTGGGACAAGATTATGCGCTATCGGGGGATGGAGGCGGTGCTCTTTGATTTTTACGACCGCCCCGAATACCTCCACGCTATCCGTCAGCGTTTTTTGGACATTTTGATTGCGGAGCTGGATTTTATTGAGGAAAATATTCCCGTAGATCCCACTGCCCCCGTGCTCCATTGCACGCCCGCCGCCGTCAGCGGCTTGGGAGAAAAGGGATTGAAGGCCACCTGGTACCGTTCTATGGCCCAGGGCTTTTCCGAGGTGTCCCCCGCTATGCACGATGAATTCGACGTGCAGTATTCTATGAAAATTGCCGACCGTTTTGCCTATACCTACTACGGTTGCTGTGAACCCTTGGACAACAAATTGGACGTTCTTTTTAAGATTCCCAATCTGCGCAAGGTGGGTGTGTCCCCCTGGGCCAAGGAGGAAGTAATGGCCGAGCATCTGGCGGGCAACTACGTTTACGCCCGTAAGCCCAATCCCGCCTACGTGGCCATTGAAACCGATGCAGACGTCATTGCCAAAGAAACGGAAAAAACCGTGCGCCTTTGTCAGGCCCACGGCTGTCCCGTGGAGTTTGTGCTCAAGGATATCAGCACCGTTTCGGGCCGCCCTGAAAATTTGATTCTCTGGACCGAAACCGTCTCTGACGTATTGGATCATTATTACGGCAAATAAATTGAGAAAGGAAGCTTCTGCTATGAGTATTTCAACCAAAGAATGGCTTGCCGCCCTACCGGGCAGTAAAAAAGCGCTTCCTATTTTATCCTTTCCCTGTGTATCTCTGTTGGGATGCACCGTAAGGGAACTGATCTCCGATGCCGAGCTACAGGCAAAGGGAATGAAAATGGTGGCCGACCGTGTGGACAGCGCCGCCTCCGTCAGCCTGATGGATCTGTCGGTGGAGGCGGAATGCTTTGGCGCCACGGTACGCTTTTCCGATGAAGAGGTGCCCACCGTTACCGGTCGTCTGATCAACGATATGGAGGAGGCTGAAGCCTTGGCCGTACCCGCCGTGGGCTCCTGCCGCAGTGGGCTGTACGTAGATGCCATTGCCAAGGCCACGGGGCTGATCACCGACCGCCCCGTGCTGGCGGGCATCATCGGCCCCTTTTCGCTGGCCGCCCGTCTGCTGGACGTATCCGAGATCATGATGGATTGCTATGACGATCCCGATATGGTGCACACCGTGTTGGAAAAATGCACGGAATTTTTGATCAACTACGCCCTTGCCTATAAAGAAGCGGGGGCTGACGGCGTGATGATGGCCGAGCCGGTGGCGGGTCTCCTTTCCCCCTCTCTGGAGGAAGAATTTGCCGCCCCCTACGTCAAAAAGATCGTGGACGCCGTCCAAAGTGACGACTTTGTTCTCATTTACCATAATTGCGGGGATAACACCCCTCTGATGACCGAATCTATGCTGTCCACCGGCGCCGCCGCCTATCATTTCGGCAACGCCGTGGAACTCAAAACTATGATCCAAAAAATGCCCGACAGTATTGTAATGGGCAACGTGGATCCTGCCGGCGTATTGCGGATGGGCACTCCCGAAACCGTAAAGGAAAAAACCCTGGAACTGCTTACCGCCTGCGCTGCAGAGCCCGGCTTTGTGGTCTCCTCCGGTTGCGATATTCCCCCCATGACTCCTTGGGAAAATATCGACGCTTTTTTTGAAACGGTGCGTGAATATTATGGATACTAAAAAATGGATGACCGCCGCGCTGGAGGCGGGAGCCTGTAACACCGCTGTGATTGCAGTGAAGGATATGGTGTTTGACACCGCCTTTCGCGATATGTGCGCCGCCAATGCCTGCGGCGTATACGGAAAATGTCATATGTGTCCCCCCGACGTGGGCGATATCAACGACCTGATTGCCGAAGCTAAAGGCTACCGCAACGCTCTGGTCTTTCAGTATATCGGCCGGTTGGAGGACAGCTTTGACATTGAAGGAATGAAGGAGGCCAAGGACAAACTGCGGGCCATCACCTTTACCCTGCGGGATCGCCTGATCGCAGACGGGACAAGGGATTGCCTGTTGCTTGGTGCCGGTGGTTGCGGCGTATGCGAGCGTTGCAGTAAATTGGACGATCAACCCTGTAAAGCGTCTCACCTTGCCATACCGAGCTTGGAGGCTTACGGTGTCAACGTGTCCAAATTGGCCGCCGCCGCAGGTATGAAATACATCAACGGTGTCAACACCGTCACCTATTTCGGTGCCATTTTATTTGGCTAAAGGATTTTTATGGCTCAACTGAAAATTAACAATCAAATATTGAACTTCACCCCGCCCATGGCGCTTTCGGCGCTGATGGAGCAGGCAGGCTTGACGGCGGTGCATCCCTGCGGCGGCAGAGGCGTCTGCGGCAACTGCGCCGTTACCATTGAGGGCGAGCTTTCTCCCCTCACCCCTGCCGAGGTCAAGGCAGGCACCCGTCTGTCCTGCCAGACGGTGGTGCTGGGTGATGCCACGCTGGTCACAACGCAAGGCGGCGCTCTGCGCATTGAAGGTGCCGAGGCGCAAAAGGCTGCGACGGCAGAGGGCGCCTTGTTGGCGGCAGTGGATATCGGTACCACCACCGTGGTGGTACGGTTATACGATGCAAAGGGTGTCCCCTGCGGTACTGCCGCCGCCCTGAATCCACAAACCGCCATCGCCTCCGACGTGATGGGCCGCATTGACGCCGCCCTGCAACCGGAGGGCAGAAACAAATTACAACAGCAGATCCTGCAAACCCTGCAGACCCTGCTGACCGAAGCGGCCGGAGAACTGTCCCGCATTGAAAAAATGGTGATTACGGGCAACACGGCGATGCTGTATCTGCTTACCGGCCGTGATCCCCACAGCCTTGCCACCGCCCCCTTTGCGGCGGATCATCTCTTTGATGAGTTAAGCGAGCTTTGGGGCATTCCCGTATACTATCCTCCCTGTATCAGCGCCTTCGTGGGTGCTGACATCACCTGCGCTTTGTTGGAAAGCGAGCTTTGCAGTCACAGCGCCCCCACCCTGCTCTGCGATATCGGCACCAACGGTGAGATCGCCCTATGGACGGGAAGTGAGCTGTTTGTCACCTCCACCGCCGCCGGTCCCGCCTTTGAAGGGGCGGGCATCCGTCAGGGAATGCTGGCGGAAAGCGGCGCCATTGATCGGGTATGGGTGGAAAAGGGCGTCCTGCGCTGTAGTGTGATTGATCAAATCACACCCAAGGGGCTGTGCGGCTCGGGTCTGATGGACGCCGTGGCCGCCGGACTGGCCATCGGCGCCATTGACGAGACGGGATATATGGAAGAAGATCCCCTGCCCCTGTGCGACACCGTCGCCCTGTACGGTGAGGACGTGCGCAACGTACAACTGGCCAAGGCGGCCATTGCCGCCGGCATCGACGCCCTGCTCCATCACGCAGGCCTGCAGGCAGAACAGCTTGCATGCTGTATCATTGCCGGCGGTTTCGGCAAGCATCTGCAACCGAGCAGTGTGTGCGCCATCGGTCTGTTGCCCCCTGTTTTGGAACAAAAGCTCCGTCCCATCGGTAATGCGGCGCTGGCCGGCGCGGCAAAGTTGCATCTTCCGGAGCATATAAAAACCGTCCGTACCCTGGCCGCCAAGGCGCGGCAGGTGGCTCTGGGCGGCGATCCCCTCTTTAACGAATTGTATATTGAACATATGATGTTTGAATAGGAGCATTGATATGAGCGTTGATTTTGACAAGGTATTATCCCGTTACGGTCAATTTTGGGAAATGAGCAACGAGGACCGTCCTCTGGTCTATATGTACGGCCCCAAAGGCTATAGCTGTATGGAAAAAGGGCCCGGGCACGCCGATTTTAAAGAGGCGTGGTTGGACACCGAGCACGTGATCAAACTGCATCGTCAGCGGATGGACAAAACCTTTTATCTGGGCGAAGGATATCCTATGCTCAACCCCAATCTGGGCCCCGACGTTTTGGCCGCCGCCGTTTGTAAGGAACTGAACATCGTTTTCGGCGACCGCACCGCCTGGGCGGAGCCTTGTCTGGAGGATTATGACGTCCCGCCCCTGCAATTTGATGAAAACAGCTTTTGGTGGCAAAAGATCGTGGAGATCACCAAGGCCGCTCTGGAGGACAGCCACGGCGATTATCTGGTGGGTATCACCGATCTGCACCCCGGCGCCGATGCGGTGGTCTCCCTCAGAGGGCCCGAAAACACCGCCATGGATCTCTACGACGATCCCGAGGGCGTGCAAAAGCTGGTGTGGGAATTTTTGGAGGTCTTTCAGGAAATGGCAGGCCGCCTGCACAGCCTTATCTCCCAAAAGCAAACAGCCAGCGTCAACTGGATGACGCTGGCCCATCCCGACGAGCTTTGGTATCCCCCCTGCTGTGACTTTTCCTGTATGATCTCCGGGGATGCCTTTGAGGAATTTTTTATTCCCGAAATTGAAAAGGAAATTCAATGGTTGCCCCACAGCATCTACCATCTGGACGGCCCCGGCGCCCTGCGCCATCTGGACCGTTTGTTGCAGATCAAGGAGCTGGACGGCATCCAGTGGGTCTACGGCGCCGGTCAACCCTCCGCCCGCCATTGGGGCGAGGTGTTGCAAAAGATCCAAGCCGCAGGCAAACGGATCCAGCTCTATTGTGAGCCCGACGATCTGGTACCTTTAAGCGAAATGCTGGACCCCCGGGGTGTACAGCTCAAATGTCTGGTGCCCTCCGAGGAGGAAGGCAAATGGCTGCTGAAGGAAATGGAGCGCGCCTGTCGGGCCAAGCAGCCCCAATTTTTTGTAAAATAGACTGTTAAAAAATCTTTTCACCACAGTAAAAAAATAAAAAAATGGTTTGTGCGAATATAAAGAGCACAAACCATTTTTAATAATCAAACCTTACAAAGGTGTTTTTTCACTTCCCTTGCACCGCAAGGGAGCCACCCTTTTCCGCCGCTGTCCCCTCTACCATGTGCGCCGACGAGACCCCATCGGCGAAATGCAACTTCCTTTTCGGCAGTCTGCCTTAAAAACTAACTATTTTAAATAAGAAAATGGATTTTATCCATTTTCCCCGCCGGAAAAAAATGCTATACTGGGCACAAGACAATAGGAGGCATATTTATGTATTACGTTTTGATCCTGATTTCGGTGGTAATGTTCGGCGGCTGTTTTGCCCTGAACGATCAATATAGAAAGCGTCGGGGCAGCGGTTTGAAGATCAGCCTGCAGTTTTCCCTTTCCAGCTCGCTGGCGGGACTGGTAGTCTTACTGATTATCAATGGCTTCCGTCTGGAATTCACCTGGTTTACCCTGCTGATGGCGGTGCTCACCGCCCTGGACGGATTTGCCTTTTCCTTCTTCGGCTTTAAGGCGTTGGGGATGATCAACCTGTCCCTCTATTCCCTCTTTTCCATGCTGGGCGGTATGGTGCTGCCTTTTGTGCAGGGCATCCTCTTTTACGGGGAAAAGCTCACCGTGGCCAAGCTCGTCTGCTTTTTCTTTATCTGCATAGCGCTGGCGCTGACAGTGGAAAAGGGTGAGAAAAAGAAGGGCACCGTGTATTATATCGGCATTTTCGTGCTCAACGGTCTGTCCGGCGTGCTGGCCAAGATCTTCGCCTCCTCCCCCCTGCCCAAAACCAGCTCGGCGGGCTATTCCATCTTGAGCGCTATGAGCAGTGTGATCATCGCCGCGCTGTTGCTGTTGCTCTTTTTCAGAAAAAAGGGGGACACCCCGCCCGTCACCCTTGCCTCCACCGCCATCAGCTCGCTGAGCGGTATTACCAACCGGATCGCCAACTTCGTGCTGGTCATCGCCCTGGCCCACGTGGACGCTTCGGTGCAATACCCCATGGTCACCGGCGGCGTGATGATCGTTTCCACCCTGATCTGTTATTTCGGCCCCAACAAGCCTTCCAAACGAGAGCTGTGGTCGGTGGCGCTGGCCTTTATCGGTCTGCTGGCCCTGTTTTTGATCAAAGTATAAGGAGTTACCTATGAAACGACTGAAGATCGGTGTATTCGGCACCGGACGAGGAATGGATATAGCCGAAAACTTTATGCTGCTTAACTGTGATATCGTGGCGCTGTGTGATTGCCGTCCCGAACGCCTGCGTGCCCCTGCCAAAAAGCTGGGCAACAGCGTGGCGGTATACGATGACTTTGAACAATTTATCCATCACGATATGGACGCCGTGATTTTGGCCAACAATTTCCATCAGCACGCCCCCTATGCCATCCGCTGTTTTGAAAAGGGACTGCACGTTTTTTGCGAATGCATCAGCAACGGTACTATGGCCGAGGGTGTGGCACTGCTCCGCGCCTTTGAAAAAAGCAACAGCATTTTTATGCTGGCGGAGAATTATCCCCAGATGCGCTTTAATCGGGAAATGAAGCGGGTTTGCGCGGCGGCACTCTGGGCAAGATCCTCTACGCCGAGGGAGAATACAACCATCCCTTCAATCCCCACGACACCACCTTTCAAAAACGGTATAATTATTATCCCGAGCATTGGCGCAACTTTTTACCCCGTACCTACTATATCACCCATTCCCTGGGTCCAGTGATGTGGGCCACCGGCGCCACCCCCCGGCGGGTCACCGCCTTTTATATCTTTGCTCCCACCACGCAAGATGTGCCCATCGCCAACCATAACGGTGACAAGGCCGCCATCATCACCACCCAAAACGACGACGGCTCGGTGTTCCGTATCACCGGCTGTGCCGCCTTCGGCGCCCATCATAACGCCTATCGCATTTGCGGCACCAACGGCCAGATTGAGAATCTCAGGGGTATGAAGGAACAGGTGATGCTCCGCTATAACGAATGGCAGGTGCCGGAGGGAATGGAAAAAACCAACCTGTACCTCCCCGAATGGAACGACCCCGATGAAAAGCTGATTGAATCCAGCGGCCACGGCGGCGCCGACTATCTCACCGCCCGCACCTTTCTGGAGTGCATCCGACAAAATAAACAGCCCGAGCACCCCTTTGACATCTACAGCGCCGTTACTATGTCCTCGGTGGCTATTTTGGCCCACCGCTCGGCGTTGGAGGGCGGCAAACCCTATGACGTCCCCGACCTGACCACCCCCGCAGGACAGGCGGCCTATGCAGAGGACCATCTGACCCCCTTCCCCGGCGAGGACGGCAGTGCGCCCTCCCTGCCTTGTTGCTCCCATCCGGACTATGCCCCCACCGAAGCCCAACTGGCACTCTTTAAAAAAGCATTGGAATAAGGGCGGTGCTCCGCAGAGATCAACCGGTTTTTGCCTGTAAATTTTCCCCGCCATCTCGTCAAAAGCCTCGGAATACGTCAGTATTCCTACGTTTTTGACTTCGCCGCAAACAAAATTTCCTATCCAAAAACTGCCTTCGGCACTTAAAAACG